>JAVEYY010000092.1:0-2662 GCA_034003245.1 Tenuifilaceae bacterium | reverse complement strand
TAGTCTAAATAAACAAAAACCCCCTGCCAACTCGTGACAGGGGGTAAAACTAAAACCCTATTAACCAAAAAAACTACTTCAAAAGCAAATATAGTCTAATTAAAAGGTAAAAGCAAGCGATTAGGCCAATGACTGTAAATATTTTTGCCCAGTTCGGAATATACTTCACCTTTTGGGCCGTTTCTTTAGTCACATCTCGATATTCCACCCTATCAACATACTCCTTTTTATACTCGATTTTAACAGGCTTTTCGCCCTCCTTTATCCATCCTAATAGTTTACCTCCATTAACCCATGATTGAGCGCTAGAGTATGCCCCTTTTAGCCTCAGCGTGTCTTTTACGTCAACAAATCGCTCAATGTATAGCGGGGGTAACTCGATATAGACAGTATCTATAACATAAGATATAACCTCCCTTTCAATATAGATTGAATCTATACTCTCCCTCGGTGGATACTTCCGGCTGCATCGTTTTTCAGTAGCGCACCCCGATAGCATGATTAGCGAGGTGGCAACAATTAGTAGCCATCTCATTTTTTCAACTTCATTAAGTTGTAAAAAATAAAACTATTCAGGTACCCAATGACCAAACTAATAAACTTGTCGGTTGGCAGGGATTTGATAAACGGCACGTTCTCAAAAACGCTGTCAAAGTCGAAAACGGCACCTTCATCGAGGAAAATAACCATAAGCGCTACCGTGGCCAGTATCGATGTGACCCCCTCTGGCCAGTTATCACGAAGCCAGAATGATAGGTTAAACTTGGTTTTGTTACGCCGCTTGGCATAGCGGCCAATAAAGTACAGCGCAAGGCCGATAAGCGCTAGAATCCAGTTCATCATAGTAATATTATATTCGTTTAACATCAAAGTTAGGGCAAGTTTTTTTGGAATCAAAATCCCTATGCCCGTAAATATCGGTAGTGCGCAAGTCGTAGCGCGTCATCAAGTCGTATAGCAGGGCTTTTAGGCTAAAAAACTGAGCCTCGGTGAAATTATGCCTACCGTGTAAGCATATCCCAAGGCTGTCATGATTATGCCCAGAAACGTGTGCCCCTATTACATCGTCTGGTCGCCCATCCTGCACAGTCCCATCGCTTTTTATAAAGTAGTGATAGCCAACCCCAGCCCAACCCCGCGCTTTATGCCACTTGTCGATGACTGATATGTCGTCGTGGTCTGGTATATCGCTATCAGAGCAGTGTACTATTATTTTTTTTATCTCTCTCATCGCTTATCCCTATCTTTCATTAGCCACTCGGTATTGGTCTTCACCTCCTGTAATTTTACGTCAATTCCATTCAGGGCTTTAAGCAGTTCGGCGTTGATCTGCAATTGCCCATCGATTTGTCGCTGCATCTCCTGCCGCTTCTTCTCCTCGTCCCTGCAATGCTGCTCAAATTCAGCCTTGCTCACCTTGTCGGAGATGAATGAAGCCCCCGCTGTGCCCATGCCTATAATGATTGCCGCAATCACGGTGGCGGCTACCTTCAAGCTAAAATCGCTAAACGTGTGTTGTTTGGTTGTCATATAAAAGGCGTATAAATTGTTGCTAAAAATCCTCTGGCCTTGGCCTGTGTTCGCCCTCAACCTCCTCCAGCAGGTTGAAAAACTCTTGGTGCTCCGGTTGAATCTCGTTCACGTACACGTATTTAATCCCATTCTCCGTATGCTCGGGCAGCCCCTGCGCTTTCAGGTAGTTGTAGAACATATGGATTTGCACCGCCATCGGGTGCAGCGGGTTGAGAATATCCACGCTGGCTTTAATCCTGAGCGGGTAGGTTGGTTCGTGCCATTCCTGCATCGCTAACGCGTATGGGTTTGGCTCTGGCTCTTCATACACTTTCCAGCCATTGACCAAAATAAATTCGTGGCTTGGATTCACCACATTTGAAAAGGTTGGATTGCTTGTTATTACATTATCTTTTATATATCTCATATCAAAAAGGTTTATCGGTTGAATAAGTTGCCCCTACTATTGTGCCATGATTACCTTGTCCACTAGTATCATATGCCGTTGTACCACTCATTTCATTCATTTTCCACTCGCCTAATAAGCCAACTCGGCTAATGGGTAAGCCTTGGGATAGGAGTTTGGCTTCGTTTGCCCCTACTGCCCTATTGTAGACCTTACAATTATCTATATAACCGTTAAATTGCCTTGATATTTGGGTTAAAGACCTTCTCCCAATTCTTAACGGTAATCCATTGTTATAAAATATATTTTGAGTAATATTTTGCCCAAATTTCCATACACCATCAACGTAGCAATCACATCTACTACTTTTAATCCCTGTACAGATAATGTTATGCCATTTATTATACTTCACTAAATTATCTGGGCTTGTTATAACCGTTTGATTAGTACCATCTATTGAAGGAATTACAATACGTATTGATAGTGTAGTGCGAATACCAATTAATATATTGTAAGGACTTCCATTATCATAAACAAATATAACTTGAGTATTTCCAGTTGAACCTAATGATTTAATAAAACAACTATATGTAAATGCATCGGGATGCGATATATTATTCGCTTCAATAGAGCTATCAGTTCCGCTAAACAACAAGCTCCCCGCATTCCCTGTCCTACCCGCTGTTTTCATTAGATTGTTCATACTGGTTCTATTATATTATCTATTAATGAGTAAACAGTAAC
>JAVEYY010000091.1:0-3197 GCA_034003245.1 Tenuifilaceae bacterium | reverse complement strand
AGCCAAATGCCGGTCCTGTTGCTTAGGCCTTGTATTTCATCAGTGAAGAACGGAAGAAAAGAAAATCTAAATCCGATTCTAAGGGGGTATTATTTTCTCTTGACTTCCTCGGCCATATAGATGTTAGATGAATCTATTTCTCAAATAGTTGCATATAGAAGAACTTGCCAACCTCAAAACATTGAGTGGACTTCAAATCAATGATGGCTTTGAGTTCTTCAGGCAAAAACCTCATATCAAGGGGAGGACCGAAAGGAGTGTCTTCCTTTTTGATTTCGACGATAGCCAGTGTGCCATTGGGTTTGAGAATTCGTTTCACTTCATTCACAAATCCTGTCATTTGCGTTCTTGTAAATCCATGAATGACTGTCGAGATATAGACCAAATCAAGACAAGACGCCCCCAATTCGGTTTGTTTCGTTATGTCTCCGACAAATGCTTCAATGTTTGTGTTCAGCGTTTCTGCTTTCAAGGCATCTATTGAAAGGGCATCCGGATCTAAAGCGTACACCTTGCCCAGTTCGCCGGTTAGTTTGTAAAACTCCTTCGACATGTAACCATTCCCACACCCGGCATCAAGAATGACTTGGCCAGATATTATTGGCAAATTGGCAAGAATTCTCTTCTTGTCCAATAATATTTCAGATGACTTACCACGATGCTGATGATTGTGATCGGTTTCGCTTCTGAATTCTGACATGTTGGTACTCCTTTTCATCTAACGATCAAGGTCACTTGCGCCGCCACCAAACCTTGCCGCGTCAGCGCCTCAGACGTTCTCGGCGTCAAGTGAACCGCCTGGTTCGGCTATTCTAATAAAATATTGCATCCATAAATGCTGCTCTTCTATCCCATATTTTTGTTTCTTTTTTTGCTACAGGTCTTGCTGAAATGTACCATGGGCAAGAATGAATCAACTCCAATAAGCCGATATACCCTTCAACAGTTTCAAAGTGAGATTTTGGCATTTGAAGAGTTTTCGATAAGTTTTCCCTAACCGACGTAGAAGCTACTGTGCAAAAAATATCTGGTCGTAATATTGTCAGAATTCTACTCCATACTTTTATTGTAGGGCCTATTTGGGTGAGTTTGTTGAGTTCTTTTGCGAGAATTTTCAAATTTAAAGGAACCATAAAACCGCAAATGTTGTTTATTGCTGCAACAGCTGCTCTTTTATTTGCCCTTGAACCATTTGCCATAAATTGCCTAAAGGTACCTGATGCTGCAACATGTCCAAGCCAACCATATTTACCCATGCCGCCAATTATTCTTCTGTTTTCTATCTGATCAAAAATTGTAATATCCCACGGGAGGGGCAATTTTGTTTGGGCAGCATCCAAAACGGCAGAATACCCAAATTTGTCTCTTTCTTTTTCTGATAGTCCTTTATTGACCTTATGCAAGTACAGCTTCCAGTTTGCTTGAGTAAGCCAATTTGAGGTTGATATTGATTCCTCATTATCTCGTGGTGTTGTGATCTTATTTTTTCGTTCTATACTTCTTTGCTGGCGATATGCTTTCCTATATTTTTTTAACCATTTTTCGCCTGGAACAAATGAATAATTATCTGATTGCCATTGGCTAAACAAGCTCTCAATATTATGAATTTGTTCTGAATTGTCGTTTTCTGAAAGGCTGTTAATTTCTGTATTATTGTAAAACCCACTGTATGTGAAATTTGAACTCCCAACAAATAATGCAAATTTATTGTTGACTTTAAACAGATAAAATTTGGGGTGAAATAAGTTGATTTCTACCTTGAAAATTCTAACACCGATTCCATTATCTAAAAAATACTGAATAGCATCAGGATGCGTTTGGTTGAATGTAACTCCAACAATTATTTCGACATTCATCTTATTTTCGGTGGATGTTAAATATGAATATGGCAAAATATGAGAAGGATCTCCACACCATGCAATTGCCATTTTCAGCGAGGTGTATTGATTACAGCACCTTTCAAATTCTGAAGCAAAAGAAGTTTTGTCGAGAATTATAGCTTCACTCATAATTTTCCTTTATCCGCCGAACCAAAAGTTCACCCGCCGGGAACCTCAACAGGTCTCTGTAAACATCGCGTTTGCATTGGGGGGTGGCTGATTGAGAAAAACCCCGCGAGGTTTCCCGGTCGAGAGTGCAACGGCTTGTTATAATATTGCAAAATCAACCTTTATTTTCAATTTCGTAATTATTTCGTTCATCTCTTTAATAATTGCATCATACCTGTCTCCCCCGCTAAAAGGAATATTAGGATTTACATGATAGCCAATAAAATTTAAGGACCGACATCCTTCAAGAAGCAGCTTTTCGTTCGGCAGTCGTAGGCAAGCTGCAAAAAAAGGGTAAAAGGGTATTGCCTGCCGATTGGCTAAAATTGATGATGAAAGACGATGAATTTCACCTGTTATTTCATTTGTGGCAGTTGCCCCTGTAATTTTAGCTTGCTCTCGTAGAAAAAATGCTGACAATTCACCAAAAACTGTTTTCAAAGTAACGATTGGATCAAGCACTAATTTCAGCACAAATTGCCCAAGAACGAAAATAGTTACACCAGACAGAATAGTAAACATAATTGAGTCTTTCAACGATACCCTTTTAAGTTATAACGTATTTCTCACATGACCGGTGTGTAGCGCAGCGGGGCACCGGCCATCTGCAGAAAAGTGTTATAACAAAATCATTTAATTTTCGTAGCCTTAAACCAAGAATTATCTCCTAAATGAAAATAAATTCTGCCTTCAAGATAGTCGTCTTTTATTAAAGCCCATCCGCGCCCAATCGCCTCGTCATTTTCATCTTGGCCTTCCCATGAGAATTCAATTCGCTCAATTCCACCAGCGCTTTCAATTCGAAAATCAATTCGCCCTTGAACCAAACCGAATTGAAAAGCCCCGAGCTGATTTTTTTCAAATAGGAAATAACCCTCAGTTTCCATATTGATGAAATCAGTATCCCACATTTCCATTTCTATGATACGCCATTTACCGATATAGGGATTTCTTTTCTTCATTTTTGTCTCATGTTATAACGTGCGCTTCAGCGCGCGAGGTACGAGCGTCGGCTGGAAGCGATTGATATTTGTTATGGCCTCAAGCAAATCCTGAGACCGTCAGTGGCAGATACACGCTCTGACATTTTCCCGGTCTCCGACGAGCATTTGTGGGCCCATTCTCGACCGGGAAAATGTCAGAGATAGT
>JAVEYY010000090.1:0-3265 GCA_034003245.1 Tenuifilaceae bacterium | reverse complement strand
CTGTAAACAGCGTTTCGTTTAAGGCTTCTTATGGCTAACTTAGTGTTGTACAGGATCATTTGCTCCTTTATTGGTTCGTTTATTATCTGCTCAAATTTCAACGCCTCCATCCCGATTGCTTTTTCTGGGGTTTCTCGTTCCTCAAAGATTACGAAAAATGCATCGGGATTTCGGCTATCCTCACTACTCGTATCGGAGAGCCTCAACCGGATTTCTCCTAGCCGCCAGCCAGCTTTGCCAGCTAACCGTTAGCAAGGCAATTACCAGCGCCAGCAAACCAGCCAGCGCAAAAACCCACCAGCTAAGCTGGGTGCGGTAGGCAAAGTTTTGCAGCCATTTATCCATGGCGAAGTAGGCAATGGGCGTGGCAATTACAAAGGCTATTGCTACCCACACAATGGTAGTGCGGTTAAGCATACCTATAATCTGTAGAGTAGTGGCGCCATTCACCTTGCGGATACCTATCTCTTTAATCCTGTCGCGGGTAATAAAAATGGTTAGACCAAGCAGTCCGGTAAGAGCAAGCAGCACGCACCAAAGCGCAACGTACTCAATAAAACGGGCTAGCTTAACCTCTTTGTTGTATAGCTTGTTAAGCGAATCGTCAAGAAAGAGTGGCTCCATATCGGCATCGGGCTCAAACTTGCCAATGGTATTAACAATATATTCCCTAAGCTGTGTGTAGTTTCCCGTATTAATCCTAAGCAGAAGAACATTTTTACGCGTATCGGTTAGCCAGAATAGCATGGGCTCAACATCCTCTTTAAGACTACCGAAGTTGAAATTTTTGGCCACGCCTACAATATCGCCCAAAAAGCCGAAGCCCGGAAACTTCTTCTCTAAGGGCTTCTCCCAACCAAATTTTTCTACCGCCTTTTGATTTAGAATAAAATTATTGATATCGCCTTTTCCCTCTAAGAATGAACGCCCATCGACTATTTCTATATCAAAAAAATTGATAAAGCGTTCGTCAACAGGCCAGCTTTTAAGCTGCACTTGCTGTCCATCAATTTCTCTACCCCAACCCATTCCAACGCTGCCGGGAACAAACTGGGTGTATGCATAATCGGTTATCTCGGCATTCTTCATTAGCTCATCGGCAAAAGCCTGATGACTCTCCCTGAGTTTTTGGGTGGTGTAAAGGTAAATTACATTCTCTTTATTGATACCAATATCGAAATTGCGCCAGTAGCCTAGCTGTTTCTCAATGGTAAAGGCAGCAACAATTAGTGTAATGGTGAAAACAAACTGCACTGTAATGAGTGTTTGTCTAAATCCTCTGCCTTTTCCAGAGAAAAACATCTTGCCCTTAACTGCTTGGCTAATGGGTGCCGAGGTGATATATCGTGCTGGGTATAAACCCGCTCCAATTCCAAAAATAAGTGCGAAGAGCGCAAACCAAATCACAAATACATATCTGTCAGCCAGAGAAAGCCCGCTTATTTCAAATAGATTTTGTATGTAGGTATACGATGCGTTGTGCAGAATAAGCGCTATGGCAAGCGCAATGAACGACAGCGCCACCGATTCGCCAATAATTTGCATCCGCGATCGCCACTTTTTCTCACCCATAATTTGTTGTATCGATATCGATTTTGCCCTAAGCGGTGCCTGCGATGTGGAGAAGTTAATAAAATTAACTATTCCCATGATGGCAATAATAATGGCTAATGCCAACAAAACATTAACAACCAGTTTGTTTACCGAGGGGAAAATCATCCCGCTGGTAAAGTGCAAATCGGCTAGCGGCACTAAATGGACAAAGGATTTCACACCGCTGCGCTCCTCCATTATCTCCAACCAGCTTGTTACCATTTCAGTGGCTTCGATTTTTGTCTCAACGCTATCTTTTGATATGCCACCTTGTAGCTGAATGAATACGTGAAAACTCCACTCGCTCCACTGCTGGGCTCCCCGCCAATCGTTGCCATGCTGCATATACGATGCGAACGACACCAGCGCATCGCTGGCAAATGCGCTATTCTTGGGCATATTCTCCATCACACCGGTAACCTTGTACTGCATCTGGTGGCCTAGGTTTACATTCTTTCCAACGGGATTCTCATCGCCAAAAACTTTATGCGCAAGTTCTTGCGAAATAACCACGCTTTTGGGTTCAGTCAAAACGGTTCCCTTGTCGCCCTGTAGCAGGTTAAAATCGAAAACCTTCAGAAAATCGGCGCTAACTGCCAAAAAATCCCCCTTAACTGCATCGCTAAGTTCTTCACCATCTTTATAGATATACTTATCCCACCATTGCGATACCACCAAAGTGTGCTTTGCCTCAGGCAACTCATTTTTCAACTCATCGGCCAAAAGTGCTGGTACCCAAAAATTGCTGTTGTTGATTGAGAACATATAGGTATTGTTGCCATTGGTGTGAAAGGTGTCGAAACTTCGCTCGTAGGTTATGTAAAGCGATATCATTATCACACCCAAAAAGGCTATAACCAGGCTAAGAAGTGTAAGCCCCGACGATAGCCTGTATCTTAATATTGTTTTAAATAGATGTTTTAGTTGGATCATAATTTAGATGTTCATTAGTTGTAAGTCCGAAGTCCGAAGTTGGAAGACGGGAAGCCTCACCTAAAACCGATTACTGATTACTGATTACCGATTACCGATTACCGATCACCGATCACCGACAACCGACAACCGCCCCCCCCTCTCTACAACATCACTTCCATCTCACGCTTCATATTCTCGGTAAGAATTTTTCCGTCGAACAGGTTCACCACGCGGTGCGCAAATTCAGAATCGTGAATCGAGTGTGTTACCATTACTATGGTTGCTCCCTCCTTGTTAAGTTCAGTGAGAAGGTTCATCACCTCAAGCCCGTTTTTTGAGTCGAGATTACCTGTGGGCTCATCGGCAAGAATTAGCTTGGGGTTGGCCACCACGGCACGGGCAATAGCAACGCGCTGCTGCTGTCCGCCCGAAAGCTGCTGTGGGTAGTGATTACGGCGATGGCTAATTTTCATACGCTCCAGCACGGCATTCACCATCTCTTTCCGCTCCTTGGCCTTTATGCGCATATACACCAAGGGTAGCTCCACATTCTCGTGCACATTTAGCTCATCAACCAGATTAAAACTCTGAAAAACAAATCCTATATTGCCTTTGCGGATATCGGTTCGTTTGTTCTCGCTGAGGTTGCCCACCTCTAGTCCGTCGAACAGGTATTTTCCCGAGGTGGGGTTGTCGAGCATTCCAATAATGTTCAATAGGGTTGATTTTCCACAACCCGAAGGGCCCATTACGGCCA
>JAVEYY010000089.1:0-3316 GCA_034003245.1 Tenuifilaceae bacterium | reverse complement strand
GCATCCTTAGGGTATGCACCACGGACAATACCTGTGAACAGGTTGCCTATACTGCGCATCCAAAGGATCTTCCCTTTAATGTCAGGGATGGTATCTACGTAGTACTCTGTGGATGTCCAGAAAAGGGCTCTCTCGTTTTTGTAGTAGTAGGTGTCCCCAAGCCTGTTCCCGGAAGGGAGCGCGGTGAACCCGCTGCTGTTATCGGCGGGGTTGGGCGCGTTCCAGTGCCTGTAGCCAACCTCCTTCATCCGCCCGCCAACCACACCGTTAGTCCCTGTGCCATTGGGGTCAAAGGCGTTTTCGCCATTGTCCAGGTGGGTAACCAGGGCTGTCCACTCCTCGTCGCTGGGCACGCGCCAGCCATCGGGGCAGAGGCCCCGCTCATCCACCACGGCGTAGCCGTTGTACAGCAGCCCGTAGGTGGCGATGCTGTCGGGGTGGGTGGTGTCGTCGTAGGCGCAGTAAACGCCCTGGGTCTGGAGGTGGAAAATCCCTTGGCCAGCCGATAGCGGCATGTGTGGAATGGGATCGCCGTTGCGGTAATGGGTCACCCGCAGGTTCTCGGCCATCCAAACCTGGTTGCCTATCCCAATGGTTTTGTACTCGTTGCCATCTATGTCGGTCATTGACCCGTAGGTGAGGTTGGAATTGAATACGGCGGTGGTTTGGCCCTTGCGGGGTTCATTGTCATCCCTACAACAGCTTGCACCCAAACAAAGCATGGTAGAAATTGAAAGTAAATGAATTGCAAAACGGATAGAAATATGTGGCATGGGGGTTAATGATTGGTGAGAACACAAACCTAAAAAAAAAAAACGAATCTGCTAAATATTTAGCATAAAAGAGTTCAACGGAATAGGTGGTTCTGGGTGGAATAAAAAGTACAACGCCCTTTTACTTTAACCTGGAGGCCACCCCAACAGCGAGTTTGGCCCACGCTTCCCCGATATGAGCCAAGCCTACGACCATAGCCTAATTGCCTTGGCGCAGGAGATTGCCCAAAAGAACGGCATTAAAACCCAGATTGGCTGCTACGTGGGCACCACGGGGCCAACATTCGAAACGCCTAAGGAGTACCAGTACTTCCGCATTATTGGAGGCGATACGGTGGGCATGTCAACCGTGCCCGAGGTTATAGTAGCCCGCCAAATGGGGTTACCCGTTTTCGCCATCTCCATTATTACCGACCTGGGCGTTCCCGGCAAAATTGTGGAGGTAACCCACGAGGAGGTGCAGCGCATTGGCATGCAGGCCGAGAAAAAGATGACGCTCATTATGGAGGAGATGCTGCAGAGATTATAGTAAACTCCTTACAAATAGATAAAAAGGCTGCTCGACAAATTTGGGCAGCTTTTTTTTGTAATGCTAGGCAGGCGTTAAGACGGGACAAAGTCAGTAGTGACTGATGATAAGCGACTAGAGTGACGAGAATGGCTAGAGTGACTAGAGTGACTAAAGAGGCTAAAGTGAGAAGTGATAAGCCTGCCTGTCTCGTAAGACAGCCGCTTTTTGGCTGGATGACGAGATCACCCTCCGTCACCCGTCACTATGAAAAAGCCAAAATCCAGAGGATTCCTATTTGAATGACCCAACTGGGCATGGAATACCGGATGCAATTCACCCAATCGATGCCTTGCGCATGGCGCCCGAAGGGTTCAAGGTTAAAGGATGTAGAATGGGGAAAAAACTTTTACGCGTTCAGCAAGGTGTCCCAAGAGATTGAAAGTATCGTGAACAGCTTTGGCAGGGTTTCCGCCATTGGGGAGAGTATCCTAAAGTCCTACTGAAGGGTTTCCCCAGTATGGGAAAGTATCCTAAAGGGCTACAAGAGGGTTTCCGCCGTTGGGGAAAGTACCCTGCAGGGGTGTAACTGGTTTTCCCCAAGAGGGGAGAACTTCCGGAAGACCTGTGGCGACTGTGTCTCAGCTTGTTTCGGAAACCGACGCTTTTTGGAGGTTGACGAGATGAGCCAAACGCTAAGGGCTAAGAGCTAAGGGCAAAGAGCCAAGAGCATAGGGCGATGAGGCGATGAGGCGATGAGCGGAATATCGAATAATGAATAATGAATAGCGAATTTTGAAGTTGGAAGACCGAAGATCGAAGACTGAAGAGGGTTAACCTGAGTGTAACTTAGTGCCCTTAGTGCCTGAGTGGTAAATCTTGTTGAAATTGTAAAGTCGGAAGATGGAAGTTGCCTGCCTTGGGAGACTGCAGTACTTTGGCAGGATAACGAGGGAAGACCCCGCCTGAATAACCCAGTCGTGCAGGGAAGATGGGAGCAATTCTTTGTGTGTTTTGTGCAAACTTCGTGGCTTTTGTGGTGAAAAGGCGAAGAGCGGAATATCGAATAATGAATATCGAATTTTGAGGTTGGAAGACCGAAGACCGAAGACCGAAGAGGGTTAACCTTTGTGTAACTTAGTGCGCTTAGTGCCTGAGTGGTAAATCTTGTTGAAATTGTAAAGTCGGAAGATGGAAGTTGCCTGCCTCGGGAGACTGCAGTACTTTGGCAGGATAACGAGGGAAGACCCCGCCTGAATGACCCAGTCGTGCAGGGAAGATGGGAGCAATTCTTTGTGTGCTTTGTGAAATTCTTTGTGGGTTTTGTGGTGAAAAGGCGATGAGCGGAATATCGAATAATGAATAGCGAATTTTGAAGTTGGAAGACCGAAGACCGAAGAGGGTTAACCTGAGTGTAACTTAGTGCGCTTAGTGCCTGAGTGGTAAATCATGTTGAAATTGTAAAGTCGGAAGATGGAAGTTGCCTGCCTCGGGAGACTGCAGTACTTTGGCAGGATAACGAGGGAAGACCCCGCCTGAATGACCCAGTCGTGCAGGGAAGATGGGAGCAATTCTTTGTGTGTTTTGTGCAAACTTCGTGTCTTTTGTGGTGAAAAGGCGAAGAGCGGAATATCGAATAATGAATAGCGAATTTTGAAGTTGGAAGACCGAAGACCGAAGACGGTGACAAGTGACTAGAGAGACGAGTGACTAGAGTGACAAGTGACAAAGTGACAAGTCACTCTCCATCACCCTTTGTCACCCGTCACCAAAAAAAAGCCCGGGCACGCGAGTGCACCCGGACTTTTCATTATTACTAGCCCTATGGCCTAGCAGCTGAACTCCTCGTCCCTAAAGGGGTTGGGGGTGCTGCTCTCCTCCGTTTTAGCCCAGCCGGGGTTGCCCATTGGGCTTGACTGCATTACCAGCGAGATCTCGCTGTCGAGCTGTATGCGCCTTACCGCAGGCTTCTCGTAGGGGCGCTTGGTGTTGTTTGTTTTCATATTGATTGTTTTTTTGTTATTCGATTTTGATG
>JAVEYY010000088.1:0-3429 GCA_034003245.1 Tenuifilaceae bacterium | reverse complement strand
TTGTTCTCGCTGAGGTTGCCCACCTCTAGTCCGTCGAACAGGTATTTTCCCGAGGTGGGGTTGTCGAGCATTCCAATAATGTTCAATAGGGTTGATTTTCCACAACCCGAAGGGCCCATTACGGCCACAAACTCTCCTTTCTTTACAGAAAAGTTCACGCTGTTTAGGGCAAGAGTTTCAACCTCATCGGTTCTGAAGATTTTGTTCAGATCTACAGTTTCAATCATAATGCTATTGTTTAGTTTTTTGTGAGTTAGCTGATTTGAAATTTTGATTTCTCATGAACTCGTCCGTTGTAGTCGCTAATGATATGCCAAAACACAAAAATCGCAGTGTAACAGATTTGTACGGTGTTTGTATTTAAGGTGCATGTAAAATATATTGACACGGGTGTGGTAAAAAATTGGACACTGCTTTGTATTTAAATTGCCTTCAACCTATATTTGCTTTTAATTCATATTCACAGCTGCAATTTCCTGTGATATCTTTATCGTAATAAATAAATTATGGCCAAAGGAAGTGTCCTTATTGTTGACGACAATAAAAACGTTTTGCTAGCCCTCGATATGCTGCTATCGGCCGAGTTCGAAAGGGTTCAGTGTATTCCAAGTCCAAACCAGCTGCTCTCGGAGCTGCAGAATGCAAAGTATAACTTGGTACTTCTCGATATGAATTTTACATCGGGAGTTAATACTGGCAACGAGGGGATATACTGGCTACAACGAATTCGCGAGAACTATCCCGATATCTCCGTGGTGATGTTTACCGCTTATGGCGATGTGGAATTGGCGGTAAAAGCGCTAAAGGCTGGAGCCACTGATTTTGTGCTAAAACCCTGGGATAACTCAAAGTTGCTTGCCACCGTGAAATCGGCAGTTCAGCTTAGCCTTTCGCGATGTGAGGTAAACACTTTAAAGCAGAAAGAACGGGATTTAATTCAGAATATCAATAAAACGGACAAGAGTATTATTGGTTCCTCATCAGCAATGATGGGCGTTTTAAGAACTATCGATAAGGTTGCCCGAACCGACACCAATGTTCTGATCACAGGCGAGAACGGCACCGGCAAGGAGCTGGTGGCACGCCGAATACATCAGCTTTCGGGGAGGAGTAACGAGATTATGGTTACCGTTGATATGGGGGCTATTAGCGAAACCCTTTTCGAAAGCGAGCTGTTTGGACACGTAAAGGGCGCCTTTACCGATGCACGCGAGAATAGAACGGGAAAGTTTGAATTGGCCAACAGGGGAACCCTGTTCCTCGACGAGATTGCCAATCTCCCACTTAACCTTCAGTCGAAACTGCTTGTTGCGTTGCAGAGCAGGCAGGTTACGCCCGTTGGTTCTAACCAGCCATCACCTGTTGACATAAGGCTTATTTGCGCCACCAACAAAAATTTGCATGAGATGGTAGACCGGGCCGCCTTTCGTGAGGATTTGCTGTATAGAGTTAACACAATTCACATTGAGGTGCCTCCGCTGCGCGCACGAAAGGATGATATTTTGCCAATGACAGAGCATTTTCTGCAAAAATATGCCGAAAAGTATGGTAAACAGGCCATTGAGATTACTGCGCAGGCTAGAGACAAATTGGTTAGTTACCCTTGGCCTGGAAATGTACGTGAGTTGGAACACACCATCGAGAAGGCTGTAATCCTTAGCGAATCGGGTAAACTGAAGGTTAGCGATTTCTTCTCGGGTTCATCCATAGGGGTTAAGGCAGAGCCAAGCGTTGTGAAACTCGATGAAATGGAGCGAAAAATGATAACACTAGCCGTTGAGGGGAATGGGGGTAACATTAAGGCTGCTGCACAGCAGCTGGGTATTACTAGGCAAACTCTTTACAACAAGATGAAGAAGTATGGGATTGATTAGCATGGAATTTTGATAAGAATTTTTGATTTATCAATTGTAAAGAAAAAACTATGACCAAGTCGTTTCAGGTTAATGTGTTTGTTCGGATTGTATTGCTGGTCCTACTCAGCCTCTACACTGGATGGACCTACAGTAGTGGACAGCCTGCGCACAATACCATAGCCCTTGTGGTATTGATCATTATTCTTGCTGCCAGCCTTATTTGGTATGTTAATCAGATTAACAGAAAGATTACCTACTTTTTCGATGCCGTGATAAACGAGGATTATACCCTTTCATTTCCCCAGCATCAGGGCGATAAATTGCTGAACAGGCTTAGCAGCAATCTTACAAGAATTGTTAAGCAAATTGAGCAGATTCATTTGGAGAACCAACGCCAGGAGAAGTACTTCGAGGCCATGATTGAGCATGTTAGCGTGGGAATTATGTCTCTTAATCCCGATGGTTTTGTAATTCACTCCAATAGCAGCCTAAAGCGATTGCTGGGGCTAAAACAGTTTACGCATATTCGTCAGCTTCAGCGGGTCGACAACCGGTTGGTTGCCCTCTTGAACTCCATTGGCCCAAATCAGGAAAAATCTATTAGGATCAATGCAAACTGGGGTGTTGTTACTCTTCTGGTTAAGGCCACCATGTTTTCAAGCAAAAATCAGCAGCTCAAGCTTATCTCAATGCAGGATATCCGCAAGGAACTCGATGAGAAGGAACTCGACTCGTGGCTAAAGCTAATTAGGGTTTTAACCCATGAGATTATGAATTCCATTGCTCCAGTAACCTCCTTGTCGGAGAATCTTTGCGGCTTATATTCGCGAAATGGCGAACCCATAGGGTTGAAAGATGTTGACGAGTCCCTTATACAACGAACCATTACAGGGTTAAGGGTTATACGTGAGCAGGGTGAAGGTTTAACCCGCTTTGTCGATAATTACCGAAAGCTAACTCGACTTCCAAAGCCCGAACCCACGCAGGTGGTGGTTAAGGATCTTTTCGAAAAGTCCCTTCTGCTTTTCAACTCAAATTCATTATCTCAAAACATCAATGTGTCGTTTGTTTTAGATGATGAGAATCAAACCATCTTTGTTGATGAGAATCAGATTTCGCAGGTACTTATCAATCTACTAAACAATGCCGCTGAGGCACTCTTAGAAACCGAGGCTGGGCAAATTGTTCTATCATGCGCTAAACGGTCCAATGGTCAGGTTGAACTCTCGGTTGCTGATAATGGCCCAGGAGTGCCTGCCGATTTGATCGATGAGATTTTTGTTCCTTTTTTCACCACTCGAACCAATGGGAGTGGGATAGGACTGAGCGTTTCACGCCAAATACTTCGATTAAACAATGGTACACTTAGGGTAAAATCCATACCCCATAATGAGACTGCATTTACGCTTTGCCTGAATAGTTAATTGTATTGAAACTTATATTTAGTTTTTATGATTATCCGCTAATGTGCCTAAATTATTATATTTGTACAAAATATATTGAAAATGAATTTTATAGATTTTGTAAAGCAGCATCCTGATGAGAACAGTTGCATTCAACATTTCAGGAGAAT
>JAVEYY010000087.1:0-3438 GCA_034003245.1 Tenuifilaceae bacterium | reverse complement strand
TCAGTTCGGGAACTCCGGGCTCGGATGCAACTTTCCGGGTTCGTGGCACCGGCACCATCAACAACAGTAATCCGCTGGTAGTGATTGATGGAATTCCGGTCTCCGGAGGTTTAAACCAGTTGAATATGGACGATGTAGAATCACTTCAGATTTTAAAAGATGCTTCTGCAACTGCAATCTATGGCGCAAGGGGAGCTAATGGAGTTGTTATCGTGACCACCAAACGGGGTACAGGAGCAAAAGGCAAGTCAACCGTCAACTTTAATTATTCCTATGCTTTGCAGCAACCTACACATGTTGTAGAGATGCTTAATGCCGGCGAGTTTGCTCAGCTTCAGAATGAAATGCTGACCAATGGCGGACAGGTTCCCAATCCTGCTTTCTGGGATCCAGAAAGTCTGGGTGTCGGCACTAACTGGCTTGATGAAATCTTCCGTACTGCACCCATGCAAAATTACTCACTTTCCTACGCGGGTAATAGCGAGAAAACCAATTATTACATTTCAGGTAATTTTCTGAATCAGGATGGTATTGTCATTGGCACCGGATTTAAACGTTTTACCCTGCAGGTGAACGCCGACAGCAAAGTAAATTCGTGGTTAAAAGTAGGAAATAGTATCCTGCTGAATCATGACCTGAAGCCCAGCGGCAGTTATAACATTCAAAATGCCATGCTGGCATTACCGACACAACCGGTAACACGCCCCGATGGAAGTTATTCTGGCCCGGTTGCACAGCCTATATACGATGGAGATATCGAAAATCCGGTTGGTAAAGCGCTTACCGTTGAAAACCTGACTTCAGGATACAACCTGATGGGCTCTGTTTATGCTGAACTGGAATTATTGAAAGACCTTAAATTCAAATCAACTTACGGATTGCAGGCAAACTTTTGGGATGCCCGCACCTGGGCACCGGCTTACAAATGGGATACCAGTACCAATAATTCGGCCTATTTATTCCAGCAATACAACAAAAACATCACCTGGTTGTGGGACAATACGTTGAATTATGAAAAAACCATCGGAGACCACCGCATGAATTTCATGGCAGGAACCAGTGCACAGGAAAACAGGTATAATTATATCAATGCCTCGGTTAAGAAATTTGCGAGTGAAACGACACAACAACTTGACAACGGAATTGAACAACCAACTAATGGAGGTAATACTTCCAGCTGGGCATTATTATCGTATATGGGTCGTGTGAATTACAGTTATGCCGACAAATATCTGATTACCGCAACCATCCGTCGCGACGGCTCTTCCCGGTTCGGAAGTGGCAATAAGTTCGGGACTTTCCCCTCAGCTTCTGCTGCCTGGCGAATTTCGGAAGAGGATTTTATGCGCGACATTGACTTCATGGATGACGTGAAAATACGTGCTGGTTACGGAGTAACCGGAAATCAGGAGATAGGAAATTATTCATTTGCTTCCTCTCTGAACACTTATGCATACAACTTTAATAACACCATTGTATCTGCGGTAGTGCCGGTTGTTATGCCTAATCCATACGTGCAATGGGAACGACAGCAACAAGGTAATATCGGTATCGACGCATCATTGTTGAATCAGAGAGTGGATATCTCGATTGACGCTTATCTGAAAAACACGGATAAAATGTTGGTACCCATGGTTGTCCCTGTTTCTACCGGCTACTCTGATGTGTTTGTTCCATCAATCAACGCAGGTGAAATGCAAAATAAAGGGATAGAACTCACCATCAATTCAAGAAATCTGACCGGAGAACTGAAATGGAATACTTCTTTCAATGTCTCACTGAATCAGAACAAGATTATCAGCATCAACGATACAGTCCCCATGTCGAGTGGAAGTATTGGTCTGAACTATAATCTCGCATTGATTAAAGCCGGTTTGCCGGTAAATACTTTCTACGGATTCGTAACCGATGGCGTTTTTCAAACGCAGGAAGAAGTGGACAACCACGCCGTTCAGGTTCCCGGCAACGATCCTTTCAACAGAACATCGGCGGGAGATATTCGTTTCAAAGATTTGAACAATGATGGTGTTATCAATGATGATGACCGGACTTATTTAGGGAATCCGAATCCTACAGTTATTTTTGCACTGAACAACACTTTTGCTTATAAAGGATTTGATTTAAGCATCTTCCTGCAGGGAGTAGCAGGGAATCAAATTATAAACGCCAACCGTTTCTGGAGTGAAGCCATGGCAGTGGCACAAAATCAGACCATCGCCACGCTCAATCGCTGGAATGGAGAAGGGAGCAGCAATAGTGTTCCGCGTGCTGTATTCAACGACCCGAATAAAAATACCCGTCCATCGGATCGCTTTGTAGAAGATGGTTCCTATCTGCGTATCAAAAACGTGACGCTGGGTTATACCATGCCTGTGCAAATCATTCGAAAAATTAAGCTTAGTTCGGCACGGGTCTATATTTCCGGACAGAATATCTTCACGCTGACCAACTACAGTGGATTTGATCCTGAAGTTGGTGTAAATGGCATCGATAATAATGTCTATCCTGTAACCCGCACATTTACTGTCGGCATTAACCTTGGTATTTAATCTATAAAAAAGAAAGAGTTATGAAATTATCAAAATATTTTCTTCTGACAATCATCACGCTGGGCATATTTTCCTGCAGCGAGGATTTTCTGAACAAAGCGCCTGAAGATTCAGTAAACACTGAAAACTTCTATCTTACTGAAGCGGATGCTATCGCAGCAGTAAATGGCGCTTACCAACCACTTCAGTGGCCGAAATTATACAATATGCGTATGTGGACTACCGACATTATGGCCGGCAACAGCATTGTAGGAGCTGCCGGTGGAACCGACGGTATTGAAACGCAGGATCAGGCTAATTTTGTTACCGCAACCGACAATCAGGGCGTACTTGATTTATGGAGAGGTCCATGGCCCGGAATCTTACGTGCTAATCTTGTGTTGAAAAATGTACCCGGTATGGATATCAGCGATAACATTAAAAACCGGGTATTGGGTGAGGCTTACTTCTTGCGCGCTCATTACTATTTTATCCTGGTACGATTCTTCGGTGATGTTCCTCTGGTGCTGGAGCCTGTAGATCCGGCAGGAAACTTACGGCCTGCAAGAACTGCTAAATCACTTGTTTATGAACAGATTATTGGGGATTTGGAAGATGCTGCCGAATTGCTACCGCCACGCGAGCAATACACCGGTGCCAACATCGGACGTGCTTCAAAAGGTGCTGCCTATGGCATGCTGGCAAAAGTTTATCTCACACTTGGAAACTGGCAGAAAGCCGCAGATTACTGCGATGAAGTGAAGGCGCTTGGTTATGCGCTTGCCGAGAATTATGGTGACAATTTCGACCCAAACAAAGAAAATGGCATCGAATCGCTATTTGAAGTGCAATACGTGAAAGATGCCGGTTATGGTTTTTGGGATAACGAAAACCAATCGTCATGGTTAAG
>JAVEYY010000086.1:0-3474 GCA_034003245.1 Tenuifilaceae bacterium | reverse complement strand
TAACTAGCGGGTATATACACTTTCAAACTTGAAACCATATGCAACTATCTGACTATGAAATGAAAGCGATTTGTGCTTTTAGAAATTCGATACTAGACGGCAAGTGGTCTAGTGATGGATTAGTTTCAATGTTGAAAGTAATTACTGGGTTGGATGGACTAGATATTCGCACCGTAAAGAATGCCTCGGATAAGTTGGGCAAGTCAACGCAATGGCTGCGAACAACGCCGAGTCGAATTGATATTGATGGAGTACAATTTATTATGTGTATAAATAACAAAAAACTTTAAAAACATGACATTTGTCATAGTTTTACGGGGGTTGTGATGCTATCTTTACATCAACAAACTAAAACACTACTACGATGCCAAAAAAACTAAACCTTCAAACAATCGGGATGCTGCTTAAACCCGACCGATTTCTAGACCAGCCAAGCCCTAAGAAGTCAAGCCTATTCCAGGTGCAACACCTGACACCTTTCGAGCAAAAGGTGCTAGAAGACACGATCAGAATGGGCGTAATGGCCTCACCCGTCTGTCGAGCAGACGAGGTGCTACTTTTCAACGCCTTGACCAAGTTAGGGCTGCACAATCTCGCCTCGGATGTGAGGCTCGGCACGGTGTAATTTAGAATTGTTCTTAACATTCTATTGATTATCTTTACTTTGTAAAACTAAAACTACTATTATGCAACTGAAAAGAGCAACAAGAAAACAAGTGAAGCTAAAAGTTGGCTTCTCCGGCGCTAGTGGGTTCGGGAAGACCTACTCAGCATTGCTAATGGCTTACGGTGTGACTGGTGACTGGTCTAAGATCGCAGTTATTGACACAGAAAACGGCAGCGCGGATTTATACGCCAATTTAGGCGAGTACAACACGCTAACGCTTGCACCCCCATTCAGCCCTGAACGCTATATTGAAGCGATCAATCAGTGCGAAGCCGCTGGGATTGAACTTATCATTATCGACAGTATTACTCACGAGTGGGAAGGTGAGGGCGGTTGTTTGGATATTCAAGAGAAATTAGGCGGTCGGTATCAGGATTGGGCTAAAGTTACCCCGAGGCATAAAGCCTTTATTAACGCTATTTTACAAAGCCCATGCCATGTATTTACAACAGTAAGGCGGAAACAGGATTATGAGATGAACAAAGACGATAAAGGGCGCACAACTGTTCAAAAGGTGGGAACTAAAGAAGTAACAAGAGAAGGATTTGAGTATGAAATAACCCTTAACTTTGAGTTTGTTAACGATAACCACATGGTTAAGGCTTCCAAAGATCGCACAGGATTATTTATGAATAAGCCAGAATTTGTGATAAGCCCAGAAACAGGCAAGCAACTAATGCAGTGGGCTAACGACGGAGTGGACGAGGTGAAATATACTATTGACAGCATCAATGCTGCCAAATCCCGAGCAGAACTAACAACCATCTGGAATAATAACACACATCTGCAAAGCAACCCCACCATTGAGGCAGCCTTTAAGGTAATGGCTGCAAAATACCCTAAAACAGCATAATAATGACAGCACTAGCAGAACTAAAAAGAATGCCCAGCACAAAGGAAGAGATTGCTTCCTTTGTGGCCTTGGCAAAGAATGAAATCCTAAGCGGTTACGAAAACCCGCTGGACTTCGATATTCAACTCAAAGCAATGGAAGAAACAATCAAGACTTTGCGTAAAGATGAAAAGATCAAAGCTACAATCTTAAAAGAGTTGGAAAAGTACCCTGAAAAAACAATTCTATTCAAAGGGGTACAATTCACCAAAAAAGAATCGGTAAAATATGATTATTCCGAAGACTCTCGATGGGTTGAACTAAACAAAAAGATGGAGGCCATTAAGGAGGAGATGAAAGCACATGAGGAGTTGCTTAAATCACTTAAAGCCCCATTGTTTAACGCTGAAACAGGGGAGGAGTATACCCCCCCTATTCGCAAGGCAGATGATACTTATTCAATAACCTTTAAATAGTAAATTATGTTAAATAAGATTTCACTAATTGGCCGCGTAGGCAAAGACCCAGAGGTTAAGCACCTAGATGGCGGTGCAGTTGTGGCCAAGTTTTCGCTCGCAACGTCCGAAAAATACAAGGATAAAACAGGGGAAACCAAGGAACAGACTGAGTGGCACAACGTGGTTATCTGGAATAAATTGGTCGAGGTGGTCGAAAAATGGGTAAAGAAAGGCGACCTTATCTACCTGAGCGGAAAAGTAACTTATCGCAGTTACGATAAGGATGGGGAAACCCGATACTTTACTGAGATTAACTGTCAGGAATTAAAGATGCTTGGAGGCAATAAATCGGAAAATAGCCAGCCTCATCAGCAAAGTGAACTTACACAATATCAATCTAGCAAGCCAGAAACACAGGAGATACCATTCGCAGAACATCCTGACGATCTACCATTTTAACCTAACCAGCCCCCGCTTGTACAGGGGGGCATAAAACTAAAATCATGTACTACCTACTAATCCCAATCGCCTTAATAATCGTGATCGCAATCATCGCGAACCGTGCAGGGCGTGTTAAAGACTAACTACTATGGAACACGAATGGATTATCCCAACCGTGGCAGTGATTATGCTAATCCTTTGGATAGCGTACATTGCCAGATGGATTAAGCGAGAAAGGAACTTTTTTGCTGAAATGGATGTGCAAACAAAGCGGATAAACTGCAAATCTATCAAACCAGAGGACGTGGCGCGCGAGTATCGAGATCACTACTACAAGAAGATGCTGGATAGTGATGAGAATTACAAGGTAATAATCACCGTTCACCAGTTAAACTAAGATTATGGCCGCAGATTATAACATTGACTACCTTTGCGCTTGCGTGGGCATTCCCTACCATCAGCTAAAGATGAGAAGCCGAAAACAGGTGGTTGTATTCGCGAGGTACATCGTGATGGATTACCTTATGAAGTCAGGGTTAACCCAAGCTAAGACTGGCGAAGTGTTTAATGTAGGTCACACCACGGCTCGGCGAAGCACCTACTTGTTGCAGGATGCCATTAAGTTCAACCAGCCTAGATTTGTGCTAAAGATGTACCAATCATTCTATGATGAACTGGCCGAAGAGCCATTCTGCCCATTTATCGAAACCAAACATTTGGAATCATGCTTTACATAATCTTAGCCATATCCGGCGCCGTAATCGGTGCAATAGGAATTATTCTATTTTTCGCAAACCTTAACAAAATCAAAGCACATGAAAACGAACTATACAGGAAAGCCGCGCAAGAAAGGCGCAGCAACCATATTCGAGGAAAAGCAGCTGCGAAAGGAAGCGCAGCAGATCGCAAAAAACCATAAGCAGGCTGGACGGTTAACGCTAGTTCCAGGAGTGCTTCCCCGCGCTTGGGTATTGGTTAGCCCAGGGGAATCAGAGCAGGTGGCCTTTGACAGGTATCGACTTAATCGGGCGAAGGCGTTACAGTTCGCTAGTTTAGTGGATAATTTTTAATTAACG
>JAVEYY010000085.1:0-3680 GCA_034003245.1 Tenuifilaceae bacterium | reverse complement strand
AGTATGCTAGCCATACACATGCGATTACATACACTACAGCAGAGCCGTTAAAGGATTTTCAAGGGTCTGAACTGGAGTTTAAGGTTTCTCCTGTATATGCTGAAGGGGGGGGGCGTGGGCGTCCTGCTGTGGTTAAGGTTTGCTTTGAGTTTTTGAATAAAACTATGACCCCAAGCGAGCGGGTGGCGCTCTGGTGTCGGAACTCGGAGAAGTTCAGAGAACACTACAAACGGCTAAAGGAGTGGAAAATAACTGATGAAAACATAGTGAAGTACGCTAAGGTTTTGGGCGAAAAGGGTATTAACAAACTGTTCTACCATTTCACGGAAAAAAACAAGAGCAGCAAGCC
The DNA here is from genome assembly GCA_034003245.1 of Tenuifilaceae bacterium. Classification (GTDB taxonomy): domain Bacteria; phylum Bacteroidota; class Bacteroidia; order Bacteroidales; family Tenuifilaceae; genus Perlabentimonas. Next base: position 3,331 of record JAVEYY010000085.1, on the reverse strand, counting down.
GATTGCAGAACGTGAAAAGTATTGTAACTGGTACATCTGTTTTCAGGGCGAAAAGGTGTTGAAAGAAGAGTAGATATGGGTAAAACATTTAGATTCATCTCGGAGAATGAGCAAGTGCTAGAAAAATTGAATTGCACATTTGTAGGGCCATACAGGGTTGATGTGTTTGATTTTGACATAATCACCCCAAAAGGCCACATCATGAAGTACAAGTGGTTCAATTATTCTGCACCAAGCGGAACGACAGTAAAAGAAGCCTTAACCCAAGTTGTGCTAAAGCTTGCTCCCAAGTGGTATTACAAATACATCGATACGTATCCAGTGAAAATAAATACTCTGAAAACCAGTGGTTTTTCAGCCTAATGAGTGTCTACTTGTCCTTGTAGTGACCCCTTGCCGAAACGATAAGAACGGAAACCTCGCTTTCTTGGATGACGTAAACAATGCGATTCTTTTCGTCCAGTTTCCTTGACCATAAGCCCGAAAGCTGGTGTTTGAGGCGTTCGGGCTTCCCGATGCCCGTCTGCGGGTGCTCGGCCAGTTCCTCGAATATTCGGTCTATCCGCTTGATCACGGCCTTATCGCCTGACTTGTGCCAAAGCCTGAGGTGTTCCCTCGCCTCGTCCGACACGGCTATAGAATACTTTCCCATATGTTTTTCGGGTCTTTTACTTGGGTGACCCGCCCCGCTTTGATATCCTCAATTCCCCTCCGGATGGAGGCGATGATGTGCGGGTCGGCAAAGTACACGTCGCTTTCCTCCGATTCGCTGAGGGGGGTGAGTAGTACGGGCTTTCTGTTCTTGCCCCTGTGGATAACAACTCGTTCCCGCTCGGCCAAATCGAGGAAGGTCTTTTGGTTCTGCCTGAATTCCCTGCTGGTTATGATTCTCATTGTTGTAAATTATTGTGTACACAATTGTGTACAAATATATGGATTTTTTTAAAGTATGCAAAAAGGGCTTTTTTAGCCTTTTTTTTGACCCGCACACCTTTTTGTGGCCTTGGTGTCGGAAAAATAATATCAAAGCCTTAAACCCCCTTTTTTTGGCTTTAGTGCCTCTTTCTGCTCCTCCTTGGGGATAATCTTTGTCCAGTTCATTTGAATGCCCCTGTCAACCTCTTTTGCCTCAAATCGGATGTTTACCCCTTGGGCTTCCAGTCTCATGTTTACCCCCTTGGCGAATTCCTTTGCTCCCCGCTGGTAGTGATTGAGTATCTCCTGCTTGGCCTTAACGACCTCCTTCTTCAGCCGCTCGTTATCCCCCCGCAGTTGCCCGTTGATGCGCTTGGCTTTCTCCAGGGCTTCGAAGATTGGAGCTAGTTCCTTCTGTCCCCGCTTTTGAAATGCCTCCTCGCTCTCCAGGAATTTCTTCGAGGGTATCTCGACTTCAGGGAAGAGGTGTTCCTGGTTGTTTACCCTGGCGTAATACTCTTTGATATCCGTATGCTTGGCCGTGCTATTCTCTTTGCCTCGGTCTAGGCCAAAGGGCTTCATTGCGCTGGCGTACTCGCTTTGAAGCTGCTGCAACTCTTTCGGCCCACCAAACATTTTCTTGGCCGAGAGTTCCCCATCGGGCGAGATGGGCACCACCACCGCATGGATGTGGGGGGTTGTCTCATCCATATGCAGCGAGAACCGAACGAGGTTATCTTTCCCGAACCGCTCGGAAAAGAATTCGAGGTTGGCTTTTTTCCAAGCCTTGAACTGCTTTTCATCCTTGCCGATGCGCTGCATCTGTTCAGGGCTTCCCGACAGGACAACCCGCATAGCCTTGACGGCATCCTTGCGGATGGCTTTCTTCTTGGTGTAGCCCTCCTTGATGCGGTGGTTCACGTCATCAGTGAGGTTGCGACTGCGGGGCTGTACTAGTTCCTGGTTCAGATGCGCCCGCTCGGGGTCTGCGTTGTGGGGCGTGTGCTCTCGGTCGATGTGCTGGCCGATGCCCGTTAGGTTGCCCTTGCATTTTTCTGCGTGGAGTACTGCGTAGTTTGCCATATTGAACGACTGTTTAAATGGTTTTTCGGGGGGAATCAAAAGGGGGGCTTCGCCCGCCCTTTGCCCACACTTTACGCCCGATCCCGAAGGGTCGAAGGCAGTAAAGTATAGTGGGCTATACTTTACTATCGTAAATCTGGCGCAATATAAAAAAAAATTCCCTCCCGCCTTCTCGCTTCGCTCGATTTGTTTTCTTGTTTTTTCCGTTCCTCGAATCTTTCTCCCTGAAGTCTTTTCTCCGAGAAAAATTCGAGACAATCTCAAACTAAAAATTGAGTGTGCGGTGGGCGTTTTTTTTGCCTTACTAAATAGTAGTAAAGACTAAGTTATTAGTAATACCTATTAGGGGGGTATTAAATTAAGTAGAACCACATATAGAAAATCGGATTAAATTAAGTAGAACCACATATAGAAATATATTAAATTAAGTAGAACCACATATTATATTAAGTCGTCTTAATAAAATGTTGCGTTTTCCTTTGTTTGTTTGGGGTAATCGACTATATTTGGGGCAATAAATTGATTATAAACCGATTAAATTAAGATGCCTCGTGAAAAACAAACAGCCCATACAGCTTACGCTTCCGATGGAAGTGCTTAAAGAAGAAATGTCGCCCGAATACCTGGAGGTCGTAAAGCAAAACTGGAAAATCACCTTCTCCCGCCAACTCCTTACCAGTGTTACGGTTCGGCGAGTGATGGGGCTTATTGCTTCGCAAATCAAGGAAGATGGCGAGGTTAAGGAGTACTACCAGATAACAGCGGATAAGGTTATCAAGGAAACAAACTTGGACAAGGCGGAAGTTTACAAGCGTATGAAGGGCGTTGTGTACGAACTTTCCACGGTGTGCTACTTCATCGAGGACGAGGAAACGGGAACGGTCATTCCCCGCCACTTGCTTGATACAACCCGCTTCAAGTACCCTGCGGGCTACTACGATGGCAAACTAACCGTAGCGTTCAATCCCCAGCTAAAGGGGATTGTCGACCAGTTGGCGCATTACTCCAGGTTTGAACTCGGGGCGTACATGAACTACAGCTCATGGTACTCGATGCGCCTGTACGAACTGCTGTACGCCTTCAAGGATAAGGATTTTATAGAATTTGATGTTGACAAGTACAGGGAGTGGATGGGGTGCGGAATCGAGTGGGATAGGGCGGGAAAGCCCAAGTACAACAAGAAAACGGGTAAACCAAAGTACATAAAGTATGCTAGCCATACACATGCGATTACATACACTACAGCAGAGCCGTTAAAGGATTTTCAAGGGTCTGAACTGGAGTTTAAGGTTTCTCCTGTATATGCTGAAGGGGGGGGGCGTGGGCGTCCTGC
>JAVEYY010000084.1:0-3774 GCA_034003245.1 Tenuifilaceae bacterium | reverse complement strand
ACTATATGACACACTCCTTTCCATTTACAATCCCAAAGCAAGCTGCTGAATTGCTCAACAACAGCCCGTCGGCCACGCTTTTCGAAAACTATGAAGCCCTTGCAGATGCTGCAACTGGCGGAAAAGATAATCTGAGTTTCGAGGTAGCCTATGAAGTACCCGGAAAAGGTAAACTTGTCGAAGCCATCGTTCATCGCGTAACCAACGGCATTTCGGCCAACTATACCGAACCCTATATGCGCCGCCGCGATCCTGATACCATGCTGATTGCCGACGACATGCCCTCTGATAAACTACGCTACGAAACCAAGATCGGTAAGCCTTTTGAGCCACTGCGGCAGGAAAGTTTTGAATGGATGAAAAAGCAGGAGCTCGCCTATTTCTTCTTCAAAATCGGCCTTCTCGACGACAGTCCTTATGGCTTAGCCATAGCCCCTGCCAATGCTGGTTTTTTTGCCATGGGCTTGGCCATGCTGCAAAAAATCGTGCCAGTGAGTGCCATCCCAGCCGAAACAGCAATCAAAGCAGTAGTATATGTGGCACCACCTTTCCGACACACCCATTTCGATGGCAAACAGATTGTAGTGCACAACCGCACCGAAGAAACCTATGAAGTGTTTTCTTACAACCTCTATCCGGGCCCCAGCGCCAAAAAAGGCATTTATGGCGTATTGCTCACCATTGGTGAATACGAAGGCTGGGCAACAACCCATTGCTCGGCAGTGGAATCGGTAAGTCCGTACGATAATGTGATTCGCTTTATGCACGAAGGTGCCAGCGGTGGTGGTAAGAGTGAAATGTTACAACATATTGTGCGCGAAAGAAGTGGCGAAGTGTTGATTGGCGAAAACACCAAAACAGGCGAACGACGGACTATTATCATTCCACGATTCTGTGAAACCCATCCCATTTGCGACGATATGGGCATGGTGCATCCTTCGTTTCAAACAGGCAGCGGACGCTTACGTATTATGGATGCTGAAAATGCCTGGTTTATTCGTACAGATAACATCACAGGCTATGGCGTTGATCCTACCCTCGAAAAGATCACCATTAATGCCAAACAGCCTTTACTTTTCCTGAATATCCAAACTAATCCCGGCGGCACCGCTCTCATCTGGAACCATATCGAAGACAGCCCCGGAAAGCCTTGTCCAAACCCAAGGGTAATCGTGCCCCGCGAAATGTTCGAGGGAACCCTAACTATTCCGGCATCTATTGATGTTAGGAGCTTTGGCGTGCGCACTCCCCCAAGCTCTTCCGAGCAACCCGGCTTTGGGATTGTTGGTCTGTTCCATATCCTGCCTCCGGCATTGGCCTGGCTCTGGCGCCTTGTATCGCCCCGCGGTCATGCCAATCCAAGCATCATCAGCACTGATGGAGGTATGGGAAGCGAAGGCGTAGGTTCTTTCTGACCTTTCGCAACAGGCAAAAAAGTAAACCATGCCAATGTACTCCTCGATCAGATCATTCAAAATACGCGCACACGTTATGTGCTTACCCCAAATCAATATGTTGGCGTATGGAAAGTTGGTTTCCGGCCGCAGCTGCTGATGCGCGAATACCTTACAAGGCGCGGCACAGCTCGTTTTAGGGCTGATCAGCTGAACGCTGCACCAAGCAGTTTGCTGGGCTACGAACTCAACTACCTTACCATTGAAGGTTCCAAAGTTCCCTCGCGATTCCTCAAGGTTTACAAACAACCCGAAATGGGCATGGAAGGCTATATGAAAGGTGCTCAGATGATTGATGAATTCTTTCAGAAAGAATTACCGCAATACCTTACAGACGATCTTTCTGTTTTGGGAAGAGACATTATCGAAACATGCCTCGAGCATGGCTCCCTGGCCGATTACGAAGCACTTATACCCAAGACACATCACTAAGAATAAAACCCAAAAAGCCACACACAACTGGATTTATAACAATTGTGTGTGGCTTTGCTTTTAAGTGATTAAACATTAGCTTTGCCATTAGCTTGTTTCAAAAGCTGTCAGATTGTAAACACAGCATAAAGCGGGATATTTTCCAGCCAATCATCATCCCTGTAAAAACTCATGGAAGTCCTGATGGCACGGGTAGATTTGTATTTATCCACAAACACTCTCAAACTTTTAGCCTTAAGATTTTCCTCTGCTTTTACTTCAACCGGAATTATGCTATTCTCTTGTTGTATTATAAAATCAAGTTCTGAAGTACCATTTGCAGCAGACCAATAAAATAAGCCATACTTAATTTTCAATTCCTGGCTAACAAACTGCTCCGTCATGGCACCCTTATGTTCAACAAGAATTTGATTTTTATGCAGCAAGATTTTCTCCCCAAGACCGGCCATTGCGTTAAGTAAACCAATATCCAAAAGATAGAGTTTAAACGCATCCATATCAGCATATGCCAGGAGGGGAATGCCGGGTTTTGTGATTCTGTTGCTTTTATGAACCAATCCTGAATTGACAAGCCAATTAATAGCGCTTTCGAATTCTTTTGCCCTTGCCCCTGTTCTCAGCTGGCCATAAACAAACTTCTTGTTCTCTTTTGCCAATTGCCCTATGATTGACTGCCAAACCAACCTGATTTTGGGCACAGATTCGATGGGTGCATGCTTGGAGAAATCATTTTCATAGCCATGAAGGATATTGCTTTGTATAGCCCTTACTTGTTTCAGATTATTACTGTCAATATATTCATTAACTGCTTCAGGCATACCACCAACAAAGTAGTATATCCTAAGCAGCGAAATCAGTTTTTCGTGGAATGCAAAAAGGACTTCCCAATTTTGTTCTTTTAGGTTTTTCAGCAACAACTCTTCCTTGATGTTGAGCAAAAATTCCTCAAAATTCATTGGATATAACCGCAAGAAATCAACTTTACCCACAGGAAAAGTATGTCCTTTTTGTAATGAAACACCTAAATATGAGCCGGCTGCCATCAAGTAATACTGTGGAGCATTTTCATAAAAATACTTGAGAGCAGTCAAACCACCTTTAGCTTCCTGAATCTCATCAAGAATGATTAAGGTTTCGTTGTCAATGCTAATACCTGTTTCAATTTCAAACACGGTAATGATCCGAGCTATGTCCAAATCGGACTCGAAAACATGCTGTAAGTTAATATTGCTTTCAAAATTGATATACACATGTTTCTTGAAATAGCTTGAGCCAAAAGCCTTCATAACCCATGTTTTCCCAACTTGTCGTGCACCTTGAATAATTAAAGGTTTTCGGTTTTTTTTACTTTTCCACTCTTTTAAACGATCAAAAATCAACCTGTACATATACTTTTTTTGCAAATATACCCTATATTCCTTTGAATAAATGTATTGTACTACATTTTTTCCTTTATAAAAATGTAATCAACATCATTTATTCCTTTGAATAAATGTATAAAGTCTATAATCCATTCAACTCGACCAATGAGCGGGAAGCGGGAAGCAAGACAATGAACCCATAAACTCATCAAGCCGCATACATATATACAAATCAACCTCAATCTTTGAATTTTGAATTCTGAATCTTCAAATCCTCAAATTCCTCAAATCTTCAAATAATTTTGACCCATAAATCCTTCCCTACAATACCATCTCCGGAATCTCACCTTCAACAATCAGCTTACCTTCTGTTTTCGCAACAATCTCTTCCACACTTACACCAGGAGCCCGTTCGAGTAGTTTAAAACCTTGTTCGGTTACCTCCACAACAGCCAGATCAGTCACAATTTTACTCACACATGACACTCCGGTCAGCGGAAGGTCGCAACTTTTGAGCAACTTGCTGT
>JAVEYY010000083.1:0-4473 GCA_034003245.1 Tenuifilaceae bacterium | reverse complement strand
GGGAAAACCACATCGATATGATCGTCATCGGCATTCGGCGGCGCTCGAAGCTGGATAAACTGCTTTTTGGCTCCAACGCCCAATACATCGTTATCAAGGCGCATTGCCCCGTGCTTTGCGTTAAATAGGGAATTGTTCTTCATAATATGGAGAATAACACCGGAATGAGCGTATCCGGTTACCTTAAAAGGAGGATCAATTGGACAGTTACGAAAAATTCATGGAGAAATTGGGCAGTTTGCCGTTTGACTCTCCCAGAACGGAGAGCAAGGTGGAGATCGAGATTCTAAATGGGCTCATGACGCCCGATCAGGCGGAAATTGCCTGTAATCTCTCTGCCATGCCGGAGCCCGTGGCAGCTATTGCCGAGCGCGCGGGCATGGACGCAAAAGAGCTCAGCGCGACTTTGGATGCCTTGGTCAAGAAGGGGGTTATCTTCAAGGTATACACCGAAGAGCCCCTTTATTCATTGGTCAGCATGTTTCCGGGCATTATTGAATTCCAGGTAGGGCGTCTCACCCCCGAGGATGTCGAACGTTGGAACCGGTACTATGATGAGAAGCTGGGGCGAGCCGTTTTGGACAGCCAACCTCAAATGACACGTATTGTGCCCGTTGCGAAAAGCATTCCAACCGAGATGAATGTTTTTACCTATGAGGAAGTGGAAAAGCTTATAGATGGCGCCACCGCCATAACGCTTGTAGACTGCATTTGCAGGGCGAAGAAAAAGCTCATTGGTGAGAAAGGATGTGATGCACCGGTGAAGGATACGTGCATCTATCTGGACTCCTGGGCCGACTATTTTGCGGAGAACAATCTTGGCCGGCGTGCGAGCAAAGATGAGGCCAAAATAACCTTGCGCAGGAATAGGGATGCGGGCCTGGTTCACAATGCCTTTAATGTTCAACAGGGAGCGGTCGGTATCTGTAGTTGCTGTGCGTGCTGCTGTATATTACTTCGGGGAATCAGCGAGCTAAAGATCCCCAGTGCCGTTGCAAAATCCAACTTCATCGCCGAGATTTCACACGACGCGTGCACGGGCTGTGGCGTGTGCGTGGATCGCTGTCCGGTGCATGCCATGGAGATCGTTAACGACGTGGCCCAACTTGTTGAAGATCGCTGTATTGGGTGCGGGGTATGCGAAGTATTTTGCGAATTTGATGCGATCTCTTTGAAAAGAAGAGATAAAATAGTTCAACCCCCCGCTGATTTGAATGAGTTCATGGCGCAGCGTATGGCAGGACGATTGAAAGGATAGGGCGGGCGGTTCAGGTCATCTGCTGAAGTGCCATGGTGGGGCATGAGTGTGTCTTCTGACAGGAATGCAAAGGCCATTTTGAGGGGGGCAGGATTAGCTCGAGCTCAAACAAGGTCCTGAAGAGATAATTTAAATGAACTTGTAACTTCAAAAAATGAAAGGAGATCGGAACAAATGGATACTAAAACAAGAAATCTTATAGCATATTTTGCCGGATGGATGGGGCCCGCATTTATAGTATTTTATACAATTTTCTGGGTTATTATGGGGCATAACTTTCCACCACCAAAATTTCTTGCCATGTCATCACAAGAGTTGGTTAATGATTATTATCTCAAGTATAATATGCAAATACGAATCGGCATGACCGCGACGCTTGTTGCAGGCTTCTTCTACTTGATTTGGGGAGTACAAGTAGCAACTATGTTGAGAGATTCTGAGGGAAAGTTGACATTTTTTTCTTATTTGGAATTGGCAGGGGCTTTGTTATCTGGATGGGTTTTAGGGGCTTGCCCCGCAAGATGGCTGGCCTGCGCCCATTACGCAGGTAGCATGCATCCTGATTTGATCATGCTGCTCCATTCTCAAACATGGTTTGAGTATGATATGACCTATATGATAACGATGATGCAGACGACCGCATTGGCCCTATGGATTATTTTGAACAAAAAGCAGACAATTTTCCCTCTGTGGGTAGGTTGGACCACTCTGGCGGCAGGCGCTAGTTTTGTTACGTTAAGCTTAATACCTTTTATCCCGGATGGGGCACTTAGTGTGGGTGGCGTTTGGAATTTCTTTTTTGTATATGGCGCTTGGTTTATCTTGTTCTTCACAATTTTCAGTTTCTACGTGCTTAAAGAGCTTAGAAGAAGACTAATAGCGAATGAGGAGTAAAAAAAACCGCGCATGAAAGCTCCTTTAATGGTTGTTGTTCATTCCCATTAAATAGAGCGAGAACACAAACTTTTCCATTGGGGAGACTTGTGATTGTGGTGAAATATCGAAAATCGGCGGTGATAACCGAACACTTGTCCGAAGAAGCGGCCAATAGCGGTGTCTGGATCTTTGTGACAATAGATATGATTATATTTCTACTCTTATTTGTTGTGTTTCTTACTGAAAGAAGTAATGATATCCCACTGTTTATTTCGTCTCAACTACATCTGAACGTTACAATTGGTTTCATCAATACAATTATTCTTATTACAAGTTCCTGGCTTGTGGCCTCATCGATTCAATCTTTCAGAAAAAATGTGCCTCATAACGGTATTCGCTCTCTCAATCTTGCTCTTTTTTTGGGGTTCCTTTTTTTACTATTTAAATTATATGAATATACTGAAAAAATTAACTCAGGGGCCAGTATAATTGGAAATTATTTTTATTTGTTATATTTTACCCTAACGTTTCTTCATATGCTGCATGTGATTGGCGGAATTGTTGGATTGTTTATTGTCAGAGGGAACCTTATTCGCTCCTTTGACAGAAAGGCACTCCAGAGTATTGAGGTGGTCGGAATCTACTGGCATATGGTCGATTTGTTATGGATCATTCTTTTTCCCTTATTATATTTGCTGAGGTGAAGGCCATGGTTTTTTTTCAAAATAGAGTGAATCTTGCATGGATGGGGTTAGTCACGATCACCTGCTTGGCTTGGCTGATTGTTGAAGAGGTGTCTGCCGGATTTTTTGGAAGTTGTGCGATTATTTTGCTTTCAGTTTTAAAAGTTAATATTGTTAGCAGCGTCTTTATGGAAGTACGGCATGCTGCGCTGCCTGGTTATGCCATTTTTTTTAAGGTTTGGATTTTTCTTGTTGTTATCATTTTCGGTGGGGTTTTTGCTTACCATAGAGGATTATTATAAGGGTGTGACCCCTTGATCAGACCTTGTCTTTAAGGGATGCATGCGTTTTCGAAGAACTAAAATTTTTCACTGATTGTATTTATATCGTGCTTTCATTACCTTTTTCGGCCTTATCTATGTTTAATTCTTTTTCGATAGTCAGCGTATTGGCGGATGAGATGAAAGACCAAAGATGAGGTGGACACATATGGCCATGTATAAAATACTCCTGGTAAAAAACCGGTGTGCCGTCAGCCAGGTCCAGTAATTTGGCATCTTCGTCCACGCATAACTGAGGATGTACTGTCTCGGTGAGGTTGTGGTACTTGCTATCCATCCAGTTGCATAAGGCATATAACACATCGTAAGGCTCCGAATTATTTTTAATATTAATTTCGCGGAGCATATTTTCTGAGAAATGATGTGTAACAAGACCACAAAGTCCTGCGCCGAAATTGTCACTAAAATCAATTCGATGAAAAATTTTATAGAGCCGGGGTTCATGTGATCCTGGGTCAAGACCATATAATTGCATAAACCGACGACTGGGAGCTATCCATTCGGCGGAATAGATGCAAACTTTTGATTCAAGGAGCGCCTGAGTTACTTTTTTGTTGGTAATGAGCTTTACTAATTCCAAAGGGCTTAGATTGGCGCTTTCCGGGATGATAGTTCCAAACCCTTGCTTTCTAATCAAAAGACCGTCCGTTTCAAGGAGATGTATTGCCTTTCGGATGGTTTCAGGCGCAACCCCATAATCTTTCGCCAACTCGCTTATTGCGCCGATTTTGGAACCTTTTTCAAATTCTCCGTTGATGATGCTTCGCTTTAATTTCTGGTAGATTCTGAAATATGTCGGTATATTTTCGTGGGCATACATTTGAAAACTCTCCGGATTTGCCTTTTAAGTTGGCCCGAAACTGTTTTGACTGACGGGCAATTACTTTCTGATTTGAACTCGAACGCGAGATAGATGCCTTCATCAATGGCAAACTGCCGCGTTTTTTGCAAGTTGAAATTGGTCTAATCATCTATGTGGGCAAAGTTTTTACAGTTGGGTTAAGGTTTTTCCTTTAAGGTTGTGCTCACTGGGGCGGCTCCAAAATAATTTCATCAGTTTATTACATTCCGCTTGACAGAGAAATGACGGTGATGTTAAATATATGTTAACATAAAAAACTATGTTATTAAGTTAAAGCAGGGAGCAGCGCGTAAACCACCTGCTGCAGATTAACCAACAAACGATGTGGGAGGGCAAGATGGCGACATGCGTAGAGTGTGCTTTTTTTTACAGGATACCTCAGGACGCCGGGGACTATGAGGCGGGCAAGGGGGATTGCGTAACGGAGCACAAGGACGAAAAAGGCAAATTTTG
>JAVEYY010000082.1:0-4679 GCA_034003245.1 Tenuifilaceae bacterium | reverse complement strand
AATTACCTGAGCAAATTCTATTTTATCCTGTGCTTCTGTCATTGTTCAATTTTTACCACGAAAGTAACATCGGAGCGCTATAATCATGCTCGTGTGTGTCTAAAATCCGTCATGGGTGTTTCATTTTCTCCTTTTCGGCTAAAAGTTGTTGAATGACCTGTCTGTTCTCTATTATCTGATGCATCATTAAAAAAAAAGAGCCGATAAATAACAATAAATACAATATTACAGCCAACATAACTATTTGAGTGGCATTGGGGTTTAAGTTTTGATAGCTAAGATTTACTAGATAAACATACGAAACAACCAACACGAGCATTTCGAGATATAATGAGACAACCGCCATGCAAAAGGTATAAAATGCAAATCTCGCATACCGTTTAGTTAGGTAAAATTTAGGTACAAGCACATAGTTAAAAAAGTAAGAAGTCCCTAAAACAATGGGAAGGAGCATACAAACAAAGAAAAATGCCGCAGTATTGTTCCCCCAGGAAAACCCAAATACTCCAGTTAGAATTAGTATAACTAGTATCCAATAGGCGATATGCAAATATGGGTTTTTCGATTTCTTATTCATTTTTTTAATGTTTATTGGGCTAATTTCGGCAAAAATATGAAACTTACAAGCTAGCGTCGATAAACAACCTGTTTAGAGCTGGATTCGACCTTGATGATATGCTTTATCTCATCTAATTTGGCAGCAGTATTAACTTTAAAAAAATCACTATGAAAAGCTTATTTTATCAAGGAGGCCCTCTATTTATGAGTGCCTTAACAATTTTACTAGTTATAGCTACTGCCTGGATAGTTTATCATTTTATTGTTGCTTACAGAACAAAACAGGCCAACAAAGAAACTTATTTACGTAAGCTTGGATATGGAAAAATGATAGGCTTATTTGCTTTGATAACTGGACTTTTAGGGCAAATGGTTGGCCTATATGCAATGTTTGATGCAATTGAGCAAATAGCGCAAAAAGGCGAAGAAATAATTCCTTCACTGGTATTTGGAGGTATAAGAGTTACAATGATTGTAACCTTTTACGGATTGCTTATTTATTTATTCTCGTTAGTGTTATGGTTTGTTGCAACAATGCTTATTGAGATAAAACAAAACAAGCAAATAGGAGAATAAGTCTATTTATCAGCAACACATCTTACTCACCCTGGGGCACTGCCAAGTGAAGCCATTTGCCTTTGTTATGCATTAATATTTAACATGAGCGCCATGGAGTTTTACTTCGAGCCGAGATGTTTTTCAGTAGAAATTCTCTCAAGTTTGCCAAGCATTATCGGAATAGTACAAAATCTAGCCACCCAGTTCAACTATCTTATTATGAAACGTTCACTAATTACATTTTTATTTATATGCACTTTCTTTTCATTCGAGAACAGAGCATACGCCCAAAACAGTAATAACCAAACAGCTAACGTAAGCAGCTGGATAGACTCTCTATTTACTGAAGGTATAAACTCTTATAATATTGCAGGGGCAACCATAGTGTTAATTCAGGGAGATTCGGTACTTCACATTAATGGTTATGGTTTAGCGGATATTGAATCCAATACACCGGTGAATTATAACTATTCAATATTTGGAGTTGGCTCTATCTCAAAAACATTTGTAGCAACTGCAATTATGCAACTGTACGAAGAGGGGAAGGTGGAACTCGATAGGGATATAAACAAATATCTTAAATCATTGCAATTACCTTATAAATTCAACCACCCGATTACCATAAGACACCTGTTAACTCACACTGCTGGTTTTGATGACCGCAACATTGGATCGGCAGTTCTGAATAAAAAGGATGTTATTCCGTTGGCCCAATATCTAAAAAAACGAATGCCACCCCAAATAAGACCCTCGGGCAAGGTTATATCGTATTCCAATCATGGTTATGCTTTATTAGGACTTATTGTTGAGGAAGTATCAAGCATTCCGTTTCATGAATACATACAACAAAATATTTTGAAACCACTGAAAATGGAGTGTAGCGGTTTTAAAAAACAAGCTAATCTCGAAGAAAATTACGTCACCAGCTACTTGCAAAAGGACGGGCAGCTAATACCTTACAAACCTGACTTTGAGTTGAAATACCCAGCATCTGCATTTAGCGCAACGGCATCAGATATGGGACAATTCATATCAATGTTTTTGAACAATGGTAATTATAAAGGGGTGCAAATATTAGATTCTATCACTATAGCTAAAATATACCATACCCCATTTAAACACTACGAAAAGGCTGAATACGGATGGCTGTATGGCTTTTCCGAAGCAGATTGGAATGGCATGAAACTTTATGGGCATGGTGGAGCAATTCAGGGATTTGCTAGCCAATTATCGTTGCTCCCGGAAAAAAATTTAGGTCTATTTATTTCGGCAAACTCCTCAAGTTATCCTAATAGTGATAGTAGAGTATATATCGATAATTTTGTTTATAATCTTTTAATGCGAATGTTGCCAGATACAGCTTCAAAAAAAGAAACGCCGAAAGTTTCATCAACAAATGGCACTGTTGACAAACCTTTGCAGGAATTTACTGGAAAGTATAGATATACCCAATATGCACATACCACTTTTGACAAAGTTGGTATACTAATTGGATTAGCGCCCGAGATTGAAATTACAGCAAAAAATGATACCCTTTTAGTATCGCCATGGAACGACAAATTGCTTCCAGAATCCGATTTAACATTTCGTTCAACATATGGTAATTTCGTGGCTTTTGGGAAAGACACTAAAGGGGAAATTGCTTTCTTTTTCCCCGAAACCTTTTCGTACGAGAAAATGAGATGGTACGAGCCTATTAAATTTCAATTTTTATGGATTGGGGTTATTATCCTTATATCATTGATTTACGTTATTACAAACGGTGTGCGTAAACTATTTGCACGCAACAAAAACAGTCATCTATTAAAAACAACTAACTTTTCATTAGCATCGTTAATGTTGATTTTTATAGCATTGCTTGCTGTTGGTTTAATCACTACCGATCCTATGGAATTTTTCTATGGTGTACCAATAATCATTAAAATTGCTTTAGTGATACCATTTTTATTAATTCCATTGGAAGCTGTAAACATCTATTTATTAATAAAAGCCATTCGGTTAAAAGAGCTTGGAACTTTTAATTTAATCTATCAATCTATTGTGGTGGTTGCAGCTTTGTTATTTATTCCCTGGTTAATGTATTATAATTTAATTGGGTTTAATTTCTAAGATTTTTCTCCACATTTTCAGTTAAATTATGGTTTTCGTACCACAATTTTAGCGAAAGCCTGTTGGCTCAATATTTATAAAAACTGTTCAAGTTTAATTTATGATAAACACTCTGCTAATTGCCACGTGCAAAATCCTTTGTGGCTTAGCATTCCGTTTATACAGAATAATGAGAGGTAGCAACTGCCTCTAGGGGCGGTTTTGCTTTTGGAGAATATCTAGTAGCTGGTGGTATAATCGGGTGGTTTCCTCACTATCCTTAAAGTTAATGATAACCCTCCGGTTTTTGTGGTCGGTAATCTGAATAAAAGGCGGATTAGGCGACATTAGGTATAACCTACCCTCACCTTCCCCATCTAACCTAAAATAACCCTTATTTATGCCTCCCAGGCTAAACCCATTGGTGCGCAGTAGTGGGATTGGCAGTTTCTCGGTAAGGTCAACGCTCTGCATTCCCTGGTAGTACAGCTCCACTCCATACATCCCCCTGATCTTAAGATTGTGGGTATTTACATCCACCCTAAATGGGATAAGTCCCCATACGATTATGGACACAACGATAGCGATGGTAGCCCCTGCGGTAATCCCAATTCCTAACCTTAGCCCCGACAACGTGCTTGAAGCATTGTGATTGAATCGTTGGCCAGAAATCAGTAAAATAATTACCCCACCCACAATGGCAAGCGGCAGAATGGCATGTGCAACCATCGATACACCCAGCCGCTCGAAAAGCAAAGTTCCCGCCAAAATGGTTAATCCCATAATCACAAATACATTCCGCATAAAGCTGGAAAGACCTCTTATATCGACCTGTGCCCGCTCCTTATGGCTCATGGTGTTGTATCCGGCAATTAGCATGGGAAATGACTTGACCAGAAAACCTAGGAGCACAAGCATTATCGCGATTACTATGATATATGTATCCATAGGTAATAGTATAAAAAGATGAGCGTAGCCAAAGTTAGAAAAAAGTGTGTAAAGTTTAGAGTTCATAAAGTTTAAAGTGACTATGCAGAGAGCGAAGGGCGAAGGGCGAAGGGCGATGACGGTTACTGAGCCTGTCGAAGTAACCGGTAAGCAGTATCCCTATCTATGAAAGTTCAATGGTTCTATGTGTTAAATAAGTCACAAAGTCTGAAAGTCTGAAAGTCTGAAAGTCGAAAAGACAGAAGACAGAAGACGGAAGACAGAAGACGCCTGTCTCGGGAACCGACGCTTTTTGGAGGGTAACGAGAGAAGAGCCCTGCTACCGCACGAGTCCTCTCGTGTGGTAACAAAGCAAAAAAATTACTAAATTTACTTCATGAGCAGAAACTACAAGTTCCACAACCCAGATGGAGTCTACTTCGTTAGTTTTGCCGTGGTGGATTGGATAGATGCATTTACCCGAAATGAGTATAAGAATATACTTGTTGACAGCCTATCTTTTTGCCAACGGGAAAAAGGAATGGAGA
>JAVEYY010000081.1:0-5550 GCA_034003245.1 Tenuifilaceae bacterium | reverse complement strand
AATGCAATTAGTATTTATAACAATAAAAGATTACATGTATCTTTAGGGTATAAAACTCCAAATGCGGTCTTTAAAAAGATAGCTTAATTCTATTAGTAACCTGTAGCCATATTTTAGGACTAGACACAACAATGGCCTGCTGCACCGGATGCAGAATCTTTTCGCGGTTCTCAATTCGACTTAGATTCTCAACTGTAATAAGCTGCTTTCCGTGTATGGCGGGCAAAAATACCAAGCACGAGTCGATAGCTTGGTAGGAAAGCTTGCCGTCATCAGCTGGGCTGGCCACCACAACCGTACACGCCCCGCAGTCGCCCTCGGCACAACCCTCCTTAACGCCCTTGTGATTGGGGAGCGAGCGCAGGTAGTTGAGCACCGTTGTGCTGGGCTTTAGGCATAAATCGGCGCTAAAATCAATACGATGCTTTTGGCCATCGAGCAGGAATTCGATATGGTTGGAATCACTCATCCTTTGAGTTTTTTGTTGCGCACGTCAATAAGCTTGGCCAGAATGCTAATCGCAATCTCCTCGGGGGTTTCGGCGGCCATGGGGAGTCCAATGGGCGTATCGAAACGGTTAAACTCCTCGTCGGTAAAATGCTTTTCGTTAAGCAGAATCTCGCGCACCTTGGCCACCTTCCGTTTGCTGCCAATCATTCCAAGATATGTACAGGGCTTTTTGCCCAGACGTTTCAGCAGCTCAAAATCGTGCTCGTGGTTGGGGGTCATAATTGCCACGTAGGTATTCTCACCATAATCAAGGGTTTCGAGAATTTCGTAGTAATCGCCCTGAAGAAATCGGTAAACAGTCTTCTCCTCATCGGAGAGTGTGGGTCGGAAATCGATAAGCGTAACATCAAAATCGACCTTATGCGCAAAACCGGCCAAGGCCTTACCCACATGGCCCGCACCAAAGATGTAGAGTTTAGGACGATTGCCCAGCGGTTCAATGTAAACCTCAACGCTTCCGCCGCACTGCATGCTAAGGTCGGCCTCGAGCTGGTAAACCTTTTTTTGCGCCTTGTTACTACGGATAATCTCCCGGGCCTCCTCTATTACCTGCTGCTCAATGGCTCCGCCACCAATGGTGCCGTAGGTGCAGCCCTCGGGGCCAACCAGCATTTTTGAGCCAATTTTGCGGGGGGTTGAGCCCTTTGTATCGGTAACAATGCAGAGGGCTGCAACCTTATGCTTTGCCAAAAACTCGTCGATTTGATGATAAAAACTCATTGAAATAACAAATGAAAAATGATTAATGAAAAAATTCTACGACTACAAAATCACCCTGTTTTGGCTTTTTGATAGCAAGTTAGCCAGTACCTCTGCAGGATTGTTAAAGCGATTGGTGAACATCATGGCGGCAATAATGTATGGTTTAAAACCAGCCTCAACGTAGGTTGGAATACGATATTGCTCAAATACCTCGGCGCTCACCTCGCCATGCTTGCACGACACATCAGTAATATCGGCAGGTAGGCAATGCATGTACAGCGCCTTTTTATCCTTGGTAAGGTTCATCTTTGCCCTATCGCACTCCCAGTTCATAAATTTTGCATTGTTGGCAAGGCACTCCTTCTCGAGATCTTTTAGCCCAGCGCTATCCTGCGCACGCAGCAGCTCGGTGCGGCGACCCATAACGTGGAAAGGCGCCCAACTTTTGGGGTACACAATATCGGCGCCGGTAAAGGCCTCCTCCATGCTGCTTACCTGGGTAAACTTGCCGCCGCTGGCGGCAGCATTCTTTTTGGCTACCTCAACAACTTCGGGGATCAGGTTGTAACCCTCGGGATGCGCTAGAGTAACCTCCATGCCAAAACGTGTCATTAGGTTGATAATACCCTGAGGAACAGATAGAGGCTTGCCGTAGCTGGGGGAATATGCCCAGGTCATGGCAATTTTATTACCTCGAAGCGCATCCACAGAGCCATAATGGTTAATGAGGTGCATTAGGTCGGCCATCGACTGGGTTGGATGATCCACATCGCACTGAAGATTAACAATGCCGGGGCGAACGGGTAGCACCTTCTGGTTGTAACCATCATCAAGCGCTTCGCCAACCTCCTTCATGTAGGTATGGCCTGCGCCAAGATACATATCGTCGCGAATACCAATAATCTCGGTTAGGAACGAGATCATATTGGCGGTTTCACGTACGGTTTCACCGTGGGCAATCTGCGATTTGGTCTCGTCCATATCCTGTACAGCAAGCCCAAGCAGGTTTGCTGCTGATGCATAGGAGAAGCGGGTGCGTGTGGAGTTGTCTCTGAATATTGACACGGCTAATCCCGAGTCGAAAACCCTGGTGGAAATATTCTGTGCGCGCATTGCCTTAAGAGCCTCGGCAACAAGTAAAACCAGATCTAGCTCTTCGCGCGATTTCTCCCATGTTAGCAAAAAGTCCTTGCCGTAAAGGTTCGCTCCAGTATTGCGAACCTGATCGATAATGGCTTTGATGTGTTCCATAATTTAATGTTAATTATAAATTCTTATGATGTCAAATATTCTCTATAAACACTCTTGAAAATCCACTACTCTAACCAATTAGTTGGTGGCTAAACAGTGCATAAAATGCCGAGGCGGCCACCAGGTGATCGATGGGTGTTTTCTCGTTGGGGGCATGCGCCATCACCTCATTACCAGGGCCAAAACCGATGGTAGGAATACCGTGAATACCGTTGGTGGCAATACCGTTGGTGGAGAAGGTCCACTTGTCGATTAGGGGTTCTTTGCCAAAAAGCTCTCTAAAGGTGGTTGCTCCTGTTTGCACAATGGGCGCATTCTCATCAATTTTCCAGGTTGGGTAGTACTTTTCCATCCCGTAGTTTAATCCAGTAAAAGCTTTACCCTCATAGTAGAGTACCTCCACCTTAGCATCGGGATTGTTAACTGCTTGCTGCACCTCAGCAACGGCGCTATCCTTGGTCTCACCCCAGGTTAAGCGGCGATCGAGATGTAAACGGGCCGAATCGGCCACAGCGCAAAGCGATGGGCTACCCGAAACAAACTCCGATATGGTTACGCTGCCCTTTCCTAGGAAGGGATCGAAATGGAGCCGCTCGTGCAGTTTCTCAATCTCTAGCGCTCCGCGCGATGCCATATATATTGCATTCTTGCCCCTCTCGGGAGCCGAACCGTGAGCCGAAACGCCACGGAAGGAAACGTGCATCTCCATACGTCCGCGATGTCCGCGGTAAATATTTAGGTTTGTGGGCTCGGTGCTAATCACAAAATGGGGTTTCAGCTTACTCTCCTCAATGATATATTTCCAGCAAAGCCCATCGCAATCCTCCTCCATAACGCTGGCCACAGCATAAGAGCTTGCCTCGAGGCACTTAAAGAGAAGTTTTATCAGCATAAGTACACCGGTTTGGCCTGCGCCATAAAGAATAGCGGAGTGGGTAACGGAATGGTCGATTTTTCGGACGTTATTATCGATATCGTTTCGGAGGATAAGGTGATACTGCACCACGGCTGGACCGAGATGGGACAAGGTGTTCACACCATTGCGCCGCAGGCGCTTTGCGAGGAGACGGGTATTGATCCAAAAATTGTAGAAGTTGTTGTCGATACCAAGGTGAATATCCCCACGGGCATGACCACCTCATCGCGGGGTACCGTGCTGCTTGGAAACGCAATAATCGATGCCTGTAAAGTTTTAAAAGCAGATTTAAAAACCCATAGCCTTAAGGAGCTGGCCGGACGTCAGTACCGTGGCCGCTGGGAGTGTACATGGACAGCAAAACCCGGAAAAAACCCAGAGCCCACTCCAACCCACTACTCCTATGGCTACGCCGCGCAACTGGTTGTGCTCGATGATGTTGGAAACATAGATACTGTTTACGCTGCGCACGATGCTGGGAAAATATTTAACCCAATCCTTTTCGAGGGACAAATCGAGGGAGCGGTTCATATGGGACTTGGCTATGCCATTAGCGAAAACCTACCCATGGAGAATGGTCGATTACTTAGCACTAAGCTAAAGGATTGCAAAATCCTTAGGGCACATCAAACCCCCAAAATTGAAGTAATTGGCGTTGAGGTTAAGGATCCGGTTGGCCCATACGGCGCAAAGGGAGTTGGCGAGATTGGCCTTGTACCCACCGCTGCTGCGGTTGCCAATGCATTCTACACGTTCGATAGCAACAGGCGCTACAGCTTACCCTTAGAGCCAGTTGTAAAAAAAACAGTAAATAAAGCGTAATGAAATTTAGGTGAAAAAGTACACATAAAGAGAAAAAAACTAATTTAACCATGAGATTACCAAACTGAAAGAGTTAATTTCAATTTATGAAAACAATTTTTTGATAAAACAAGGAATTAACACAAGTACAATTAAAAAAATACTGGAACGATGAAAAGAGAGACCGTTTTAAGAGCTATTACGAAAGAACTTGGCATTGGTAGGGAGAATGCAGAACTATTAGCAGCGTTTATCAAGGAGAATAAAGAACTCGAAGAATTTGAATTTTATGAGAAACTTAAAAAATCATTTCCTTGGTTTGAATTATATTTTAAGTATAACAATGCATTGAATCTAAATAAAATTGAAAAACATTTGTATTTCTTTAAAGTCCTTGCTATAATCTCAATTATTATTGGTGTTATATCAATCATCTCTATTATAAGCAAATAATAAAAAACTTAACAAAAGCACCAATCTGCCAACTGGTAGGTGCAGGCTAATATAGAAATTTGAAATGTATTACCCATTTGGGGCTATTTCGTAGTGCAACGAAATCTATTCTTGCGCTTCTCCCGTCTTATCAATTTCTGACTAGACGAGAAGACACCAACAGCCGTTGTAACCAAGTAAAGAGAAGCAATAAAGCCATGAAAAAGGAAGTTTTTGAGAAAGCATTTAAAGAAGGATTAAACAAGAATTTTAATAAATATTCGAAATATTTTGACTTTGAATTTTATGTTTATCCAGAATTAGGGTCATTGGTATTTGAAATTAATAAATGTCTTATTATTGAATTTAGTAGAGCTGCTATTACATTGACAAATCATCTTTTAGAAAGAGTTTTAAAACTTTCATTAATTTATAATGAAACGGGTATAAGGCCTATTCTTACTGATAATTGGGTGTCTGTGTTTACTGAACCAAATAAAAAATTCAGTTCAATAAATTTAGGCTCTTCTATCGAAAAATGTAAGAAGGAAGGACTTATAACAGATGATGAAAAAGTTGTTCTTTTCGATACGATTAGAAATCTAATGAGAAATGGATTTTCTCATGCTGATCCAAATATAGTTTTAGATAAGATTCCTGACGAATCAACCTTTTTTCAAGGAAGTTTTACTAATCCAACTGAATTGAAAAAAGTAAAATTAAACCAAAAAATTATTCCTGTTTTCCAATCTATTCAAATGGAAAACTTTGCTAAAGAGAATGCTTTTCCTTATTTTGACTTCATATTCAGATTCACTAGTGTTGCGTTATAAGTCGAATAAATTCAGTTGATTATAGATATCTTTGATTTCATTGTTCTTTGAAAAGTTTGTAAGTAGTTCATTTATTGGCGTTTTGTCAAAAATCGAGATGCTCAG
>JAVEYY010000080.1:0-5587 GCA_034003245.1 Tenuifilaceae bacterium | reverse complement strand
TATTGATTACAAAAAAATCGTCCCTTGAGACGATTTTTTTGTAGAGTATTTCGAGTAACTAGCCAAACGCAATCATCCGTTCATTTTCAACATCCTCAATGGACTTTGCCAGGGGTTTACCCAAAATTCGATGCCCCGTTTCAGTAATCAGGATATCCTCCTCGTTACGGATTCCACCAAAGTTTCGGTATTGGTTAACTTTATCGAAGTTGATGTAATCGCTATTGATACCGGACTGCTGCCACAAATCGATAAGTTCAGGAATAAAATAAATTCCCGGCTCGATAGTTAGCACAAATCCCGGCTTGAGCTCGCGACCTAAGCGAAGCGATTTTAGTCCGAACTGCTTGCTTTTGGGTACACCACAGTAACCAACATATTGCTCGCCAAGGTTTTCCATATCGTGAACATCGAGCCCCATTAGGTGTCCGGTTCCGCAGGGGAAGAAAAGCGCATGCGCACCGTTTTCAATGGCATCGCTGGTATTCCCTTTGGTGAAACCAAAATCTTTTAACCCTTCGAAAATTATACGGGCAGCGTGCAAATGTACATCCCTGAAATGAACGCCAGGCTTTAGCATATCGATGGCACCATTGTGAGCCCTTAGGGTAATCTCGTATATCTCCTTCTGAACATCAGTAAAAGTTTTGCCCACAGGGAAAGTGCTACTCATATCGCCAGCATAACCCAAAGGGGTTTCATAACCAGCATCTAAAAGAAAGAGTTGCCCCTCGCTAATGGTATTACCGTGGTAATGGTTATGAAGCGTTTGACCATTTATGGTGGCTATAATAGGAAAACTAATATCGCCCCCATGGGCAAGTGCAACTTCGTGAACTTTTGCAGCAACCTGCGCCTCAATCATTCCGGGTTGGGCATACCTCATTGCGGCCTGATGCATCTCGGCGGTTACCGATACGGCATGCTCTAGCTCAGCAATTTCTTCCTCCGATTTTACATTGCGTTGCTCGCCAACCGCTGTAATAAATGGTACGCTTACCTTGCTGTTAGCCTCGGCGGGTGAAATACCTAGGAATCTCATCAGCTTTATATAGTGTTCAGATCGATAGGGTGGTAAGTATTGTATGCTTCCACGCTGCACACGATAGAGCAACTCTGACAATTCGACAACAGTGCCCGTATTTTCAACACCAACCTGGGCTGCCATCTCCCTAACCGTTGGCTGTGGCCCCATCCACACAATGCTATCTATTGTAAAATCATCGCCAAAAATGTAATCGTTACCATTTTCAATGTCCATAATAGCAAATAATCCGGGCTTGTTTATGCCAAAGTAGTATAGGAATGTGCTATCCTGACGAAACCGAAAGGTGTTATCCTCATAGTTCATACCCACCTCATCGTTTCCTATGAAAAATAAAATTCCCGACTTAAAGTTAGCTCTTAGCGCGTTGCGTCGATCGACATAGGTTTGCTTGCTAAACATAGTGATTGATTTTAAAGATTATTTTTAGAAATTAAAAGATTCAAACTACTTGATTGTATACTCCTTTGGATGGTCTTTCCCTAACAAATGCTTTACAAAAAAATCCCAACGCTTGCGCAGAAAATATTTATTCCAATAGCAGGTATCATGGTTGTCGTTTGGTAAAACGATAAATTCAAAATCCTTATTGGCCTTCACCAACTCGCCCGCTAGCTTGTAGGTTGCCGATGGGTTAACATTATTATCCAAGTCACCAGTAACAATCATTAGGTTGCCCTTTAGCTTGCTGGCATTGGTTACGTTGGATTGGTTGTGATACTGCGAATCGACAGGGAAGCCCTGATAGAGCTCGGGCCACCATATTTTCTCCATTCGGTGATCATGATCGGCTGCGGACGATACGCCCACCTTGTAAAAATCGGGGAAAAGAAGCAGTGCCCTTGTGGCATCGTAGCCACCAGCCGAGTGCCCATAAATACCAACCCGTTTGGCATCGATGTATTGGTACTTCTCGGCCAGCTGTTTAATTACATAAACGTGATCGGTTAGCCCATATCCTAGCCTTGCATAGGATACATCATGAAACTCTTTTGATCGGTAAGCTGTGCCTCTACCATCGATATTAACCACTACAAAACCCAACTCGGCCAGCGACAGATCCATATTGAGCACGCTCCGCGCAAAGGTTTTGGGCGTTCGGATGGTATGTGGGCCAGTGTAAGTCCCATCAATTACAGGGTACTTTTTGGTTGCATCGAAATTGGTGGGTTTTATTATAGTTCCATACAGCATGGTCTGGCCATCGTCGGCAAGTATGCTAAACGGTTCTGCTGGCTTCCATCCCAGCTCCAGCAGGTCGTCAATATCGGTTTGCTCAACCTCCATTACCACCTTGCCATTCTTAAGATTTCGTACTACTGCACTGTTCGGGTCTTTATGTGAGGAGTAGTTATCGACAAAGTATTTCCTATCGGGAGATATGCTGATATCATGCGTTGCCTCCTCGGGTGTAAGCAATTTCTGGCGCTTCCCATTTATATCAATAGAGTATAAGTATTTCTGATAGGGATCTCTGCCTGGATCGACACCACCTGCAGTAAACCAAATGGTTCCACTCTTTCTATCGAAATGCTCAACACCATAAACGTAGTAATTACCCTTGGTGATTTGGTTTTTCAGTTCACCATTCGACAAGCTATAACGGTATAAATGGCTCCAGCCATCCTGCTCTGAGCGCCAAATAAACTCATCGTTCTTATAATCAACCTCCAATGTCTCAGTATAGATATCGACAAAAGTCTTGGGATAGCTTTCGGTTAAAACTGAGCGTGTATTTCCCGTTTCAAGGTCAACCTCGAATAGTTCACGGGTTTTGTAGCCTCTGTAGTACCTAACGTGGTAGGCCTTAGGACTACCCTTAAAGGTATAAAAACTTGTCCCCAGAAAAGCAGGATTAGCGGGTAATTCTACTTTTAACGGGTTTCTGTCATCCACATCAAAAAGATAATAATCGACCATAGTAACCGCTGTGTCGCCTGCCAAGCTTCGCTCGTAGGAAACAATTTCAGACTGATACCCTTCGACATCTACTTTAAAAAGCTGAAGCCAGCGAGTATTCCTGCGGTCGAGCTTTGGAACAATTAGCTTTTGAGAATCATTGCTCCAGTAAACCTCAATGTTGTAATCATTCTTTTCGCCCTTACTGTCGTTGCGGGTGAAATACCAGCTAAGGGTATGGCCATAACCATTCTCTGGAGTACCGTCGTTGGTTAGCTGATGCTCCTGACCAGAACTCTTTTCGCGTAGGTAGATATTGCCATCGCTAATAAATGCAATCCACTTACCATTGGGCGACTGCGATTCCTTGCGAGAGGGCTGATTGCTTACCATTGCCCTAAGCAAATTTTGGGAAGAGTTATATGCCCATTGCCTTTCCTTGGCCCAGAATGTGAGTTCATCCCATCCAACTTGCTGAATCCTGCTAATTGGCAAATCGTAGGGCTCAACTTTTTCGCCAAGGCTATCGGATAGCAAAGAGGCCAATGCATCATGATTAAATGCCACTGATTTGTGCTTCGTATCGGGATTTACCCGATAAAACTCCTTGCCCTTCCGAGTAGTAACATTGTATACAAAATTACTATTGTCGGATTGCCATACTGGCGAAACCCAACTTCTGTAGATGCTTTTACCTAGATTTTGTTGTAAAAACATCTCCGCACGCTGGTAATCCTCAACGGTAACCTGACCTAAAGAAAATAGCGGAATTACTACTAATGCGCTAACCAATAGTTTCTTAATATTTTTCATAATTATAAGTATTTGTTTATTATAAGTCAATTAATTCCTCTCTACCCACCGACCGATGCCGTTACTCCAAATGCAGCAAATATGAAAACTGCTTCATCTAAAGTTGCCATACTGGGCTCTGTCATGCTTTGGTATTGACTATTGCCACCCAACTTGGCATATTTTGCCTGGGCAATGTTATGATATGGTAATAGGTTAACCATTTTTTGTGTACCCGATAGTTCGGAAATGAATTTTGCCGTTTGCTCAAAATTTTGCACGGTATCATTAATACCAGCAATAACAGGTATTCGTATTATGATTTCTGCTCCGGTTTCAGCAATTGCTTTAAGGTTCTTTTTAATCAGTTCATTGCCAGCACCTACCCATTGTTTATGCAGTTCGCTATCCATCATCTTTAGGTCGAACAGAAACAAATCGGTTCGCTTGGCTACCTCAAGAATTACTTCTGTTTTCACATTGCCAGCAGTATCAACTGCTGTATGAATTCCTCTTTTCCGGCACTCGTCAAGTAGCTCAATAAGCATTTCGGAATGGGTAAGCGGTTCTCCGCCCGAAAAGGTTACTCCCCCACCCGATTGGTCGAAGAAAACCCTCTCCTTTTCAATAATGTCCATAACTTCAGCAACCGACATTTGCTTGCCCGACATCTCAATGGCTTTGGTTGGACAAACCTCGGCACATTTTCCGCAAAGTATACAAAGCGAGTTATCAGTTCTAATTCCCTTGGATGTTAATGTAAGGGCATTCTCAGGACAAACCGAAACACAAGTTCCACAGCCTATACACTTTGCCGGGCTATACATCTTTTGCACCATTGGCGATATGCTCTCGGGGTTATGGCACCAAGCACAATGCAGGTTACACCCTTTAAAAAATACCACAACACGAATGCCTGGCCCATCGTTTATGGCGTATCGCTTTATATCAAAAATCAGGCTATTGCTCATAATCAAAAGGCGTCATTTTCGGTACGCTCAATAATCTCTTGCTGTAAATCGGTATTCATATCGTTGAAATAATCGCTGTAACCAGCCATACGAACCATCAAATCCTTATAGTCCTCGGGGCATTTTTGTGCAGCCAACAGCGTGGCCGTATCAACAATATTGAATTGGATATGATGCCCGCCAAGGGTAAAGTAACTGCGGATAAGATGTCCAAGTTTCTTAACATCCTCCTCTTTCCTGAGCAGACTTGGTAAAAATCGCTGGTTCAGCAATGTACCCCCCGACTTACTTTGATCGATCTTGCTAAGCGATTTGATTACTGCCGATGGGCCGTGCGTGTCGGCACCATGCGAAGGCGATGTACCATCGGAAATGGCCTTGCTAGCCAAACGCCCGTTGGGCGTTGCACCCAGCACCTTGCCAAAATACACGTGGCAGGTGGTAGAGAGCATATTCATATGGTATTTACCTCCCGGCTTTATGTTGGGTTTTCCATCAATGGTATTAAACAGATCGTTGTATACCTGAACAGCAATTGAATCG
Source organism: Tenuifilaceae bacterium (assembly GCA_034003245.1). GTDB lineage: Bacteria > Bacteroidota > Bacteroidia > Bacteroidales > Tenuifilaceae > Perlabentimonas. Next base: position 337 of record JAVEYY010000080.1, on the reverse strand, counting down.
GCATAGTCGTCGTCGTTTCCAAAGAAAGGGGTGCGATTTATTATGGTTTGACGCATAACCTCATCGCCTTCAAAATTTTTCTGTAATGCAGAAAGAATCTGATCAATAGAAAAACTCTGCTCTTCGAACACGTGTTTTTTCAGCGCAGCAAGGCTATCGGTTATTGTGCCTAAGCCACAACACTGAATGTAGCTGGTGTTGTAGCGAGGCCCTCCATCGTAGTAGTCGCGCCCCTTGCTAATGCAATCGTCAATTACAACCGACAGGAAGGGCGCTGGGGCATACTTAGCAAACATACGGTCGATATAGTTGCTCACGCGCATTTTCTGATCAACTA
>JAVEYY010000079.1:0-6794 GCA_034003245.1 Tenuifilaceae bacterium | reverse complement strand
TGCAATTAGTATTTATAACAATAAAAGATTACATGTATCTTTAGGGTATAAAACTCCAAATGCGGTCTTTAAAAAGATAGCTTAATTCTATTAGTAACCTGTAGCCATATTTTAGGACTAGACATTATGATGCCGAAAAAATCGTTACCTTTACTGAAAAAAATGGAATGAATAATTCAGAAATTCAGATATTTAGAACAAAAGATGGAAAAACTGAAATTCAAGTAAAACTTGAAGACGAAACCGTTTGGTTGAATCAGTATCAACTTGAAGCTCTTTTTGAAACAAATAGAACATCTATTAATAAACACATCATAAACATTTATAAATCAAAAGAATTAGACGAAATTTCAACTTGTGCAAAAATTGCACAGGTTCAGAAGGAAGGCAAAAGAGAAATAAAACGTAATATCAAATACTATAATCTCGATGTTATTATAGCTGTTGGTTATCGTGTGAATTCATTTCGTGGAACAGAATTTAGAATATGGGCGAATAAAATCTTGAAAGATTACCTCATCAAAGGTTATGCAATCAATGAGAAACTATTGAAAAAACAAAATGAACAGCTTAAGGAACTTCAAGAATCTGTTAGAATATTAGGCAAGGTAATTGATTACAAAACACTTTCGAATGAAGAAAGTGAAGGGTTATTAAAAGTAATAACTGATTACGCTTATGCTTTAGAAATATTAGACCAATACGATTACCAAAGGCTGAAAATTGAAGAAACATCAGGAAAAGAAACATATCAATTAACCTATGAAGAAGCTGTAAAACAGATTAAAGAAGCAAAGAAAAAGTTTGGGAACAATGAACTCTTTGGTAGAGAAAAGGATGAATCCTTTAAAAGTTCTATTTCAACAATTTATCAAACTTATGACAGCGTTGACTTGTATCCGAGCATAGAAGAAAAAGCTGCAAATTTACTGTACTTCATAACAAAGAATCATTCATTCACCGATGGAAATAAAAGAATTGCAGCTATGCTATTTTTATATTTCCTTGAAAGAAATGGTTTGCTCTATGACTCTGAAGGGAGAAAAAGAATTGCTGACAATGCTTTAGTTGCTTTGACTTTAATGATTGCGGTGAGCAGAATTGAAGAAAAGGAAACGATTATAAAAGTGATTGTAAACCTGATAAATAAGAATAATAACGCACGCTAACAAGGGGTGTACCCAATGTGGGGGATTTCTAGACAATCCAGCTGTTTCGCTCGCATTGGGCGTCCTTATCGGGGGATAAGGACGCTGACCCCGAACTCCCCCACTGGGCACACCCCCAGCCGTTGTGTGTCAGTTTGACCCGTCCTAAAAAACGGCTACACAACACGTAGCAGTTATGTATAAGTACAACATGGCTTTCAAACGTAATTAAAAAACCTAGGATCATATTAGAATCCTAGGTTTTTTATGTGGGCAAGTGTAAGATATCTACAATAATCCACGTTGCCTAAGAAGCGCCTCGGGGTTAGGATCGGCTCCGCGAAACTGTCTGTAAAGTTCAGTTGGTTCAACTGTTCCACCTCTTTCCAGCAGCGTTCTAAACCGCTTAGCGGTTTCTGCATCGAAAATATCACCAGTCTCCTTAAATGCCTCGTAGGCATCGGCGTCGAGCTGGCCAGCCCATATATAGCTGTAGTATCCGCTACTGTATCCACCGCTAAATATATGCTGAAAGTAAGTGCTGCGATAGCGTGGGATAATCTCCTTAATTAGCCCAATCTTATCCATGGCGCCCTTTTCAAAGGCCTCAACTTCAACCTCGCCTACAGATTGGAGTGTATGGTACTCCATATCTAGAATTGCTGCAGCAAGAAACTCGGTAGTAGCAAACCCCTGGTTAAATGTACCGCTGGCCTTCATCTTGGCTATTAGCTCATCGGGAATAACTTCTCCCGTTTGATAATGGAATGCATACATCTTGAGGAATTCGGGATCGGTGCTCCAGTTCTCCATAATCTGTGATGGCAATTCAACAAAATCTCTCGACACATTTGTACCAGCTAACCTGGGATAGGTCGATTTTGCAAGAAGTCCATGAAGGGCATGCCCAAATTCGTGGAAAAATGTTTGAGCCTCGTCGAGCGAGAGCAATGCAGGGGTATCGCCCGTGGGGCGGGTAAAGTTGCAAACAATAGTGATTAGAGGCGAAACGAATTCACCCTCACGTGTAACATGTTGACCGCGGTACTCGGTCATCCAAGCGCCACCGCGCTTGCTTTCCCGCGGATGGAAATCCATGTAAAGCAATCCGATATGCGATCCATCGGCCTCCTTAACCTCATATACTTCGGCTTCGGAATGGTATAAGGGCACATTATCGAGCCTAGTATACTGTAAACCGTAAAGTTTCTCTGTAAGAAGGAATATTCCCTTTTTAACCCCTTCGAGGGAAAAGTATGGCTTAAGCATATTCTCATCCAAATCGTACTTAGCTTTTCGAACCTTCTCGGCGTAGAACCACCAATCCCAAGAAGCTAGACGGAATCCACCCTTCTCGTCATCAATCATTTTCTGCATATCGTACACTTCGCTCTTGGCTCGCTTTAGGGCAGCCCCCCACAAATCGGCAAGAAACTCGTTAACCGTTTCGGGATTCTTTGCCATGTTATTCTCCAATACAAAGTGAGCGTGAGTTGGATATCCTAAAAGGTTTGCCCGCTCAAGGCGTAGAGGCACAATCTGCTCAATGATTTCCTTGTTGTCATTATCATTGTTGTTGTTACCCCGCATAAAGTAGGCCTTAAAGAGTTTCTCGCGCAAATCTCTTCTTTCTGAATATTGCAGGAATGGTATCCAGCTAGGATTATGGAGAGTAAACACCCATTTCCCTTCCAAACCAGCGTTATTAGCCACTTCGGCAGCAGAGGCAATAAGCCAATCGGGGAGCCCGGCTAGATCATCCTTGCTTTCGAGAACCATCTGATAGCTATTTGTTTCTGCAAGGACGTTATCGCCAAACCTAAGTTCCAAGGTCGAAAGCGCTTCATTAATCTCGCGGAATCGAGTTTGCTTCTCGGCCGGGAGGTTGGCTCCGCCCCTAACAAATCCATCGTAGATTCTAGTGAGAAGCATTAGCTGCTCTGGGTTTAACTCAATTTCATTACGCTTGTCGTAAACAACCTTTATGCGTTTAAAGAGCTCTGGATTCAGATTGATATCATCAGCATGACGGCTGAACATGGGTGCAACCTTTTGGGCAACAGCCTGCATCTCGGGGCCAGTGTTTGCAGTTGTTAAAGGGTAAAACACGTTAAGCACTTTGGAGAGAAGCGATCCGCTGTACTCCAAAGCAACAATGGTATTGTCGAACGTAGGCTCCTCGGGATTATTAACAATTGCCTCCACGGCTTTCATCTGCTGACTCATTGCCTCAATAAAAGCGGGCTCATAGTGCTCAACCTTTATCTTTTCGAAAGGAGGAACATTAAAGGGCGTGTTGAAATCGGTAAGCAGGGGATTCTTCTCCTTACAGGAGATCACGGTAAAAAGCATTCCTGCTGTTACTGCAATCATAATTATTCGTTTCATTTTAATAAGTTGTTAATTGATTGATATTTATATATATTTTAGGTATGTACAACAATGTGCAAGTTAGAAAAAAAAGGTTCACTAATACTTATTCAAAAGCGTATAATTATACATTTAAGATTTTGAGGCAAAAGCTTGCGACACTATCTGTTCAATTTTTGGCAGACTGACCATCTGTTGAGAAAAAAATGCTAAGTACTCAACATTTTTTGTGGAATCGTGAATTGGACTCCAAGTCAGCTGCGAGATGAATAGGCCATATTTATGGGCAGCAATTGCTACATTCTCGATAGCCATAGAGTGAACCTTTGGATTCTTAACTATGCCGCCCTTACCAACAAGCTCGGGGCCCACCTCGAACTGAGGTTTAATTAGGACTATCACAATGCCCTGCTGATTAAGAAACTGAGGAAAATACTCTAGAACTTTAGTGAGCGAAATGAAGGATAAGTCGGCAACAATAATATCAAAATTTTCAACGGGAAGAACTTCAGAATTCAAGTCCTTAATATTAATGTTCTCGATGGAGTAAACATTTGGATTGCCCCTTAGGCTTGAGTCCAGCTGATTGGTCCCCACATCTACAGCACACACCATTTTTGCGCCATGCTTAAGCAAGCAATCGGTAAAGCCTCCGGTCGATGCGCCCACATCAAGGGCTGTTTTGTTGTTGCAGCTAATCTGAAACTCGCGAATTGCCTTCTCAAGTTTCAGTCCTCCGCGACTTACGTAGGGCACCACATTCTCGACTGCTAGTTCAACAATATCGGTTGAATTGATCTGCATCGCTGATTTTAAAACCTCTTTGCCGTTTACAATCACATTCCCTTTGGAGATGTTAAACTTGGCCTGCTCGCGCGATGCAAAAAAACCGTGGCTTACTAGATAAACATCCAATCGCATACATTCATTTTGTCTTGTTAACTTGCAACAAAATTACTGGTTCTCATCGACAAATTGACTTTTGCATGCTATTTTTGCGTCATGAACTCAAATAGCAAAACACCCTTCACAACAGCCGATGGCTCATCTACCCTACTTTCGGCACAGTACAATGCGCATTACCATTCGCTTCATGGAGCGATTACCGAATCAATGCACATATTCATTGAGGCCGGATTGATGCAAATTAGAGAAAAGAGTGTAAATATCATTGAGGTAGGATTTGGAACTGGGCTCAACGCTGCGCTTACTGCTCAAAGAGCCAGTGAACTGGGGATAAGAGTAATTTACCACTCCGTTGAACTTCACCCATTAAACGCAGAGGAGTATAAGTTATTAAATTACAACACTGTTTTGCCCAACGAAACGGCAACCTACTGGGAAAGAATCTGTTCAGCCAAATGGGATTCATCAACTTACATCACCAAAAACTTTACAATTCAAAAAATTAATGCCGATTTCACGCAGTGGATGCCCAATACAAAGTATCACCTAATCTACTTTGATGCTTTTGCCCCCGATGATCAGCCTGAAATGTGGGCTAAGGAGCAATTCGAAAAGCTATTCAACGTATTACACCCTAATGGGGTGCTAGTCACATATTCAGTTAAGGGTATTGTAAAGCGGGCAATGTTAGACGTGGGGTTCACCCTCGAACGGCTCAATGGTCCTCCAGGCAAGAAACATATGCTAAGGGCAACAAAACCCGAATTGTAGTTAAACCCGGTGCATTGCCAATTTCATTTCGCCAAAATGCAATACGTGAGAAAAAATTAATCCTTCAATCTTTCGCGTTGCATTATTATTCTATATCTTCGCAGTTCATTTCGATTACTAATTCTTAACATAAACAACTCTATGAAAATTACCAGATTACTTGCAGCTCCTGCAATTGCATTTATTGTAACTCTTGCTAGTTGCCAAACTAGCACTGTTAACGTTAGCGTTAAATCCGAGGCCGATAGCATGAGCTACGCCATGGGTATTAATATTGGTTACAGCATGAAACAAGGTGATATCGAAAATATCAACCCCCTTGTACTGGCAAAAGGTTTAGAAGCCGCATTGTCGGAGAAAGAAGGTGCTATGACCAACGAAGAGGCCGTCGAATTTCTAAACGCCTACTTCACAAAGGATCGCGACAGAAAAGCCCTTGCCAATCTTGAAGCTGGCGAAAAATTCCTTGAGGAAAATGCAAAGAAAGAGGGTATTGTTGTTGACTCAACTGGAATTCAGTACAAAGTTCTTGTTGAAGGAAATGGTCCTAAACCAGCCGAAACCGATATGGTTAAAGTTCACTACCACGGTACTAAAATCGACGGAACAGTTTTCGACTCATCAGTTGAGAGAGGTGATCCTGCTCAGTTTAGGTTAAATCAAGTTATTAAGGGTTGGACAATTGGCGTACAGAAGATGAGCGTTGGATCGAAGTACATTTTCTACATCCCTGCTAACCTTGCTTACGGTGCAAATCCTCGTCCAGGCGGTCCTGTTAAACCTAACGATCTATTAATTTTCGAGGTTGAACTTATCGACATCATTAAGGAGTAATTTTAAGATATTTACAACAACATATGTATGGGTCGGGTGGAGTTTACCCATCCGACCCATACTATTTTAAAAAAGGAATTAAAAACCATGGAAATAACCGGTAAACTAATTGAGAAATTACCCCAGCAAACTGGCCAAGGCCGAAATGGGGCATGGGTAAAGCAGGAGTTTATTATCGAAACGCCCGACCAGTTTCCCCGGAAGGTTTGCATCGCCCTTTGGGGCGATAAGGCTCGCGACATAGAAACAATAGCTATAGGCGAGAGCATAAAAGCTTCAGTGAATGTTGAATCGCGTGAGTTTAGCGGAAAATGGTATACCGATGTAAAAGCATGGCGAATCGAGAAACTAGGCAGTACGTCTGGCACAACACCCACTCCTCCCCCAATGCCTAGTGTTAACGATTTCCCCTCGGAAATCCCTCCCATGGCAGAAGACGCCCCCGACGATTTACCTTTTTAAAAGGGTTTCTTACAGAACGGCCAAAACAATTGTTTTGGCCGTTCTTTTAAAAGCACTCATGATCAAAAAATCTATAAAAAATCCATCGCCACACCTATCATCTTTAGTCCAAATAATAATATTAATTTTTTGTATAATTTATTTTTGTATTAATTAAACAATATCGCACATGATATGTTTAAGGTTTAAAATCAAACAAGAAACTAACAAAAAAACAATATCTTTAGTAAAACTTAAACCAAACATGAACAGATCAATTTTCATAGTTGCACTATTAGCACTATCAATTGGCTCACTAACAGC
>JAVEYY010000078.1:0-7095 GCA_034003245.1 Tenuifilaceae bacterium | reverse complement strand
GCACAACTTGTTTGTATATCTACCAAAAGTATCCTTTAATTATCACTGTTTGCTGGATATAGGTAAAAAAGGCTTATGTTATTTTCTGAATAAATATGCTAGTAATTAGGCTTAAATATAAAACAAAAATTGATACAGGGTATTATTTTGAGGTGGTTTTTTGGGATGGATTTTGGCTATTAGCTTTTACGAGTTACGAGTTACGGGTTACGAGTTACGGGTTACGAGTTACGGGTTTTGCAACTTTGCGACTTTCCGACTTAGCGGCTTAGCGGCTTAGCGTATAACCTTTTGGTGGCGCCACACTAGTTTGCTCTAATGGTGATGCCGCCGCTATCGGCGCCCATGCTGTTGAGCTTGTACTTAAACGAGAGCAGCAGGTAGCGGCCAATGGTGTTCGACTGCACCTCGCGCAGGTAGTTGAAACCGCTGGAGCGCGTAAGCCCCGTGTTGCGGTTTAGCAGGTCGTAGCCCTCAATAGAGATTACCGCCCTACGATTGGCCAGGAAGTGGTAGCTCACCTCGGCGCTGAGCAGCGGAACGGTGATGCTCTGCTCGAAGCTCTGCGCATCGTAGCTGGTAATATCGGCGCTAACCCTAAAGTTCCATGCTTTAGTTGGGGTGTAGGCCAGGTCGCTAAATGCCTTGTAGCTATGGTACTTCCGGTTTAGCTGGTGCTGAATGGAGTAGCGCGAGCTGCTTAGGCTAACCTCCCCGCCAGCGCCAATATCCCACTTATTCTTTGCCCGGTTATCGACCCTAAGCCTAAAGGTGTGGATATTGTTGGTGTTTACGTTATCAACCCCGTTCACGTAGCTAATTGTTCTATTCCATGTTTCCCTAATATTTAGGTTGATATTTACCTTTAGCGGCCGTATGGGCGTTGAGAAGTTTAGGGAGCCAGTTGCTGTGTAGTCGTAGGGCACATTTACCAGCTCAATCTGCTGGCTAAAGTTGTCGCTTACGGTAACCGATTGGCCAATCTTATTATGGGTATAGCTGGTGTTAATATTGGCAAAAACCGATGTGAACGAGAACTGGTCGTACAGCAACCACGATAGCGACGCCGTGTGCCGGTACTCGTGGCTAAGATCACGATTTCCAAATTGCAACGCAAGGGGATTGCTGGTGCTGATTATGGGTTGCAGCTGCCATGCGGTGGGCATAATGGTTTGTGTTCGGTAATCGAGGGTTATCCTGTGACCAGTTTTAAACTCGTATTGCCAGCTTAGCTGGGGAAGAATGGCAAATACACTATGCTCAATCCCTGCAGTATCGTTTAGGGTTTGATACTGCTGTGCAGCCTCCAGCTCAAACCCAAGGTTTAGCTTTCGCTTTCGCGAGTTGCTCTTAAGGGTTATGCGGGGTTTTAGCCATTGGTGATCCCTGTTGATACTAGGGCTTAGGGAGTCGATAGCGGCGAACACTCCATCGACCGAGCCCTGCTGGCGGTTAAGGTACTCGTTATTATATCCAGCCGAGATCACGGGTTCAAGGTATAGATTTGCGCCAAGTCGACGCAGGGCCGTTAACTTTCCCGATGCCGATAGCATCGAGGTTCGATTGTTGTTAAGCTGGTTGTCGATAATGGGCAGCGGTGAGCTGGCCAGCGTTGTGGAGTTTAGCCAGCTGTTCTCGCCAATGCTCTGGTTGTACCTCAATTCGGCATCGGTTTTTACCATAAGCCAGCTGCTGCTCAATCGGCGCAGCCACGAGCCATTTACCGTGCTGCTCAGCTGCTGCGAGTTGCCCTGTGTGGCGTTGTCGAGCTGGTTGGCAAAAACACCATCGGCGTAGCTTTGGGTAAGGCTATTCGATTTGGAATCGTTGCTGGCGATGGTGGCAATGCCGTTAACCATAAAATGCTGAGTATTGCTGGCCTTATTTCTCCATCCAAGGTTAAATAGATGATTCAGGTTTTTACCCTCACCATTTTCCTTGGATGTTTGCTCAAAGCTCCGCGTATCGCTAAACTGATGGCTGTAGATATTGTCGGTTACGGTTTTGGCAGTGCCATTGGCCATATAGCTTATGTTAAGCTGGTTATTCTTGGCAATCTCGTACGAGTAGTTTGCCCCTGCCGCTCCGGCTGTAATATTACCGTTGTTGGGCTGACCCATATCGATGGGAATCCCGCTACTGGCGTTGATGGTAATGTTACCACCTCCAGAACTCATAATATTGCGCAAACCACCATTAAAATCGATGTAATCCCTAAACGAGAATCCAACTCTATTCACGTTGTTGAGCATTCCCAGCGCAGCAACCTGATGTTTCTCGGTAAATCGGTAAACCTTGGCGTTACCCTGGTAGTAGTTCATGGCATCGCCGCCAGCCTTAACATCGCCAAAAACAGCCTTTTTCATATCATCCTTTAGGGTGAAGTTGATGGTTTTGCTGTACTCGCTGTCGTCGATTCCCAGCAGCTCCGACTGATCCGATTTCTTGTCGTACACCTGCACCTTGCTGATGCTCTCGGCGGGCAGGTTCTTGGTGGCCACCTTGGGATCGGAGCTGAAGAACTCCTTGCCATCGACCAGAACCTTATTCACGTTTTCGCCCAAAGCCTTAATATTTCCCTCCCTATCGACCTCAACCCCGGGCAGTTTCTTGAGCAGATCCTCGGCAACGGCATCGGGGCCAGTTTTAAATGCCGCAGCGTTAAACTCCACGGTATCGTTTTTAAATATTATGGGAATCATCTCGGCTTTAACCACCACGCCCTCGAGGTTGATAGGAGTTGGTTTCATGATAATGGCTCCCGTGTTCCCATTATTGGCTGTGGGGACTTTTAGGTTGATGTAATTGGTTTGGTAACCAATATAGGCCACTTGTACTATGTAGCTGCCAGCAGCAACCCGCGGTACGGTAAACTCTCCCTTTGGATTCGATATTCCAAAGTAGGCCAGGGTTGAATCGGTGGGATGGAGCAGCGCAACGGTGGCCGAGGGCATGGGTTTTTGCTCCTCGTCGATAATTAACCCCGTGAGGTTTTGCTGCGCAATGACCGTTAGCTGGAGAGTTGCTAGAATTAAGAGGACGATATTTTTCATTATAAAAGTATGTTATATGAAAATTTATGAAATGTGGGGTTGGTTTAATGAGTTAAATTAAAACTGAAACACAGAGGCACAGGGACACAGAGATAAACTTGCCCCGCCGGAGGCGGGAGAAGCACAGTCCTGGCTTATCGGCAGGCTGGGAACAACATGTATCGCGTCCATTTTTCTAGCGGCGGATAATAATTGTGCCACCTCCCTGCTGCATCTCCTCGCGTTTCTCCTCCACAATGCGGTTGTACTCCTGCTGGGTAACCTTGCGACCACCCTTAGGCTTGGCAATAAGCTTAGTATCGATGGGAATTAGGTCCACCGACTGAGCGATGATGGTGGTTTCACCATTATCGATATCAACAGCCAGAATTAAGCCCGGTAAGCCGCTAAATCCTTCGGGACCCGCTGCAATGGGTATTTCGGGGGTAAACCAGGCAATGGTTTTCTTCTCGCTCCCCACCAGCTCGGCCTCAAGGCAGCTGTGGTTTAGGATTAGTTTGGAGTTACCGGTAAGCTTCCATTTAATGGTGTCGGTGGGGCTTTCGATAAGGAATTTGCGCGACATAAAATCGCGCAGCTCGGTTTTCACCTTCCCCATTAAATCGGTATGGATAATATTTTCGGACTGCTGCATCCGGAACATCATGGTTCGACCTCCGGTAGACTCCTGCACCACATCCTCCTCCGATATCTTTTCCATGTTGCGGTAGAGCGATGCCTGCGGACTGAATAGCAACTCCTTGGTTGAGGTTTGCTGCTTGGGAATCATATCGGAGAGGTGAGCCATATCGGCACCGAAGGAGATAGATATCTTACGCGTATTCTCGTAGATAACTTTTCCTGTATTCTCAACATCCTGCGCAGCCAACTGTAGGGTAAACAGGAGCGATACGATTGGGTAAATAATTTTTCTCATTACGTTTCAATTTTTTGAATTAGTAATTTTGTTTTTCGATGCAAGCAAAATTAGGCTCACCAGCAATGGCAAAAGGTTAACCCTCCACCAATTAAGGTTAATTAAGGTTAATGCTTCGGAGCACTCAACCCTAAATGGCTTACTTTTGTGGATGTGGGTTGATACAACAATTATTGGTGACTTTTTTTTTACGAAATCAGTTTATGCGAAGAATAAATCAAATACGCCTTCTAATGATTGTGAGCCACTTACTGCTCACCGGGTTTATGCTTTTCTGGTTATCGGAGCGCTATGCCCAGGAGAAGGAGTTGCTGCGCAAGGAGCTTGCTGCCGACTTTAGGCTGGCGGAGCAGAGCATGATCGACAGCCTGCTGAACACCATTTTCCTGCACCCCATTGATGATATTAAAGCCGCTGGCATAACAAGTATTATGCTTAGATCCAATGTTTCATCATTGGGTAAAAAAGATCAAAAGGATGATAAAGTCGAGAAATCGAACTCCTTTATGAGCATTGTGGTTAAGCAGGATTCGGCATTTACATTCGATAGCCAAAAATCATCGCAAAATGTGCTTAAGTAGGTGAAAAGGGTTTCCCCAAGCGAAAGAATTAGGAAGGATGAAGTTAAGCTGTTTGCCCGACAGATTAGCGATACGGTTAGCCGAAAACTACAGACCCGCTTTGCCTTTGCCTCGAATACCGATACTTCAATTCTGGTAAATAATTTTAATGAGCGGATTGCCGAGCTGGGTTTTTCGGTGGATTGGGTCGTTGGAAAGAGGGAGGTTAAGGGATTTGAGGAAGATGAGGAAGTAAAGGAAGTAAAGGAAGATGAGGAAGGGGAGATTAAGAGGGGTAAGGCGGGTAAAGGTGATGAAGTTGGAGATTTTATCTTCTATAGCTCTGTGCTCGATAATTCCCTTGCTGCTCAGGTTTCGCATTACACAATCTACCTTGTAAAGCGCTTATCCACCAATATTGCTGTGGCCATTATTCTGCTGCTGATTGTGGGGACTGCTTTTGCCATATCGCTTATCAGCTTTAAAAAGCAGCTACAGCTTAGCAATATGCGCAACGACTTTGTGGGTAATATCACCCACGAGCTGAAAACGCCAGTTGCCACCGTAAGGGTAGCCCTTGAAGCGCTTTTAAGCTACAAGGTGATGGACAACCGCGCCAAGGCCGAGGAGTACCTGCGCATTGCCTCGCAGGAAACCTACCGGCTCGATTATCTGATTCAGCGGGTTATTGAGATGGCGATCAGGGAGAGCGAAGCCAGCATTATCAACCCAGAAAAGCTATGCCTGAAGCAGATGGTTAACGAGGTTATAGCATCGATGCAGATTCGAATTGCCCAACAGCAAGCCCAGGTTAAGGTCGATTTTACGGGCAGTGATTTTTCCGTTAAGGCCGATTCCCTGCATCTACAGGGTGTGTTGAATAGCCTGCTCGATAATAGCATGAACTACTCTGAGCAAACTCCATCCATTTATATTAGGCTTGAGGAGCAACCCACATCGGTTCTGCTCACGGTATCGGATAACGGCATTGGCATTCCCGAGGAGTATCTTAAACGGGTTTTCGATAAGTTTTTTAGGGTTCCCGCGGGCAATAGGCACAACGTAAAGGGCTACGGACTTGGCCTAAGCTACGCCGCCTCTGTGATGCAGCAGCTGGGCGGAACAATCAGCGTTAGGAATAATCCCACGGGAGGATGCACATTTACACTTACATTTCCCAAATATTCAGCATAATGACAAGGGTACTCTACATTGAGGATGAGCCCTCGCTGGGCAAGATTGTTTCGGAAACGCTGCAACAGCAGGGGTTCGAGGTACTCCATATAGCCGATGGTGCCAGGGTTTTGCCAGTGCTAAACGGATTCTTGCCCGATATCTGCGTGGTGGATATTATGCTTCCTAATGTGGATGGTTACACGCTTTGCGCTCAGATTAAGGGTCGTTACCCTAGCTTACCGGTAATCTTCCTAACCGCCAAAACCGAAACGGCCGATTTGGTAAAAGGGTTCGAGGCAGGTGGAACCGATTATATTCGCAAGCCCTTTAGCATGGAGGAACTTATTGTTAGGATTAACAATCAGCTTAAAATTCGGGTCAATGGGCAAAAAGACAATGAAGCGGTTTCGGTGCGGAGCATTGGGCAGTACAAGTTTTTCCCCATGCGCTATGAGCTGGAAACACCCACCACCACCATAAAACTATCGCAGCGTGAGCAGGAGGTGCTTGCGCTATTAACCAATAATATGAACCAACCCGTGGAGCGAAAGCATATTCTGCTCTCCATCTGGGGCGACGACAGCTACTTTAACTCCCGAAATTTAGATGTCTACATCCGCAAGCTGCGCGGTTACTTTGCCCAGGATTCGCAGGTGGAGCTGGTAACGCTAAAGGGTAAGGGGTACGTGTTTTTGGAGAAGTAGAAACCAACAGCCGATATCACAAGCCGGGTTAACTTATTGCTGCCCGTCGGTACACTGTTGTATATTATGGTAATAAGATACTTAGGTAAAGCTATTTAGGTGTAGCCTCCTTTCCTTTTCTTAAATTGAAACGCCAGCCAAGTTTGAGTTCAATATTAGGACCAAATAGGTCTTGACGGGTAAAGCCACTTAAATAATAACTTATCTGAAGTGAAGTTTGTAAACCATTCTTATAGGTATAACTAATTCCAATGGGGATCTCAGGCAACGAAAAGTAGTATTTTTCCCAGATAATTGATCCATCCTCAATTCCTGGTTCACCATCTAGCAATCCAAATTTAGCAAGTGATAATCCTATGAATGGAGAGAAACCTGTTTGGCAGTTTTTATAGGTAAACCAGTATTTCATCCCAAATGAATAGATTTCTTCTCGTTGTTCTCCATATTTCTTTAAAAAAAATCCATAATTTAAGTTTACGCTAATATTTGAATGAAACACCCATGACGGATTTTAGACACACACGAGTATGATTATAGCGCTCCGATGTTACTTTCGTGTTAAAAATTGAACAATGACAGAAGCACAGGATAAAATAGAATTTGCTCAGGTAATTGAGCGAGGTTGTGGAATAGATATCCATAAATCAGTATTGGTTTCAACCGTGCAGGGTAAAGGCATCAAAACA
>JAVEYY010000077.1:0-7452 GCA_034003245.1 Tenuifilaceae bacterium | reverse complement strand
AAGTTAAACCTGTTAACGTCGAAGAAGTTTCAAAAGAATCTCCAGCCGATGAAGATGCTCTTGTCGCTTTAGAAGAAATAATCCCAAACAGTATTTCTGAGGTTATTGATGAAGTTAAGGAAGAAATCCCGCCAGTGGTGGCTCCTGAAATTATCCAAGAAGAAGCTGTGGAAAATGATGAAGGTGGCAGAATAACTCCCGAAGCGGCTTATGATGAAAATTTAGAAGCGCCGGTGTCGACTCCAGTTGTTGAAGTGCCCAAAACTGAAGATGAAAGTTGGAGAGAAAATGCTGACGGCTCGTCCTCAATAAAAGTTACAGCCGGAAATGAATATGAGTATAAAAATAGTGGCTTAAAAATAAAATTTACTCGAATTGATAATGGAACGGGAGAAATTACAGTCAAATAAATTGAATTAACACCTGAGCAAGTGATCGAGTTGGGTGCGCTTTCCAATAAAGCTTGGGACATCACTTCCGATATGGCGGACGGAACTTTTGAATATGAATTGACTTTGCCGGTAGTGGAAAATGTTGATGAAAGTAAAATTCAATTGGTCTATGTCGAGGAAAAAGAAGACTTGAACGATGAAAATAAAATAAAAGCGGTCGAAAAGGAAGATGTGAAAGTGGATAATGATAAAAATGAATTGGTAGCAAACGGACTGGATCATTTTACGGTTTATTTGCTGAAAAAAGAAGCGTCAAAGGAATCTGACATTGTGTCGACAATGGGATTAACCAATGGAGGATGTATTTTGGATGTAACAGATGATTATAGTGATCTTAATTGTACGGCTAATGATATAGAGTTGGCCGGACCAAACGCTATCGTAAAAGATAGTTGTGATTATCCGGGAGATACAGCTAATTTTGATTTATATGTTGATGTTAATAATAATGCTTCGGAGAGATATGATGTGGGAATTTGGATATCAACCGATGGTGATCCGAATCATGACGGATCTTATTCGGGGATGTGTTCGGTAGCCAACTTGCCAACTTTGGATCCGGGATTTGATTTGGATTTTGACGCTTGCGGAGATGTTGAGGCGACAAGTTCCACCCCGGACATAAATAATGCTTTTATCGGTAATATAACATTGCCTTGTTCAGACGTTGATCAGGATGGACAATTGGATGTTCCAATCGTTACTTCTTGGAGCAATTCTAGCAAGGATATTTGTAATTTGCCACAGGATACTATTCCTGAAACAAAAGCTAAATGTAAAACTAAATTGGATTTTAATATTCCCGTACCGGTACCGGGGCAGATAATAATAAAAAAAGAAACAACGCCAAATGCTTCAATTCAAGAGTTCAATTTTAATCTTGTGGGAAATAGCAATGGTAATTTTGATGGCTCAGAGGATTTTTCTTTAAGCGACGGGGAAGCTTGGGATAGTGGACTGGTTATAGCTGGAGGCTTAATGGCAGGAGTCTATAACGTGGCCGAAAGCTTATTGAATAATTGGGATTTAACAAATGTGACTTGTTCTTCTTCGAGGGGCACTAGCACATTTAATCCAATTTTAAACGGCAGACAGATAAATTTAACTGCAGGAGATACGGTTACCTGTACCTTTACTAATACTCAACAATCAGGACATATTATCGTCGATAAGATTACCGATCCATCAGGTGATCCGCAGATTTTTAATTTCGATGCTTCGGGTGGAGCGTACGCTGACTTTTCTTTGACCGACACAGCCGCTCCGAATGATCAGACTTTGATTGCGGGTATTTATTCTGTGGCGGAAACTGTTCCGGCCGGCTGGGCTTTGACCAGTGCGACTTGTTCCGATGGAAGCGATCCGAGCAGTATCAGTTTGCAAGCGGGCGAAACGGTAACTTGTACTTTTACCAATACAAAATTAAATCCGGTTATCAATGTTGAGAAATCTTCCACCACTACCACAATCATAACTGCCGGACAAGTGGTGCCATATACTTTTGCTGTCACTAATGTCGGCAATCAAATTTTAACCGGCATTACCGTAGTCGATCCTATGTGCGACGCCGCTCCTTCGTATGTTTCCGGAGATACAAACTCTGACTCCAAGCTTGATTTAAATGAAACTTGGACCTATGCATGTAGCCATACAGTCACTCAGGTAGAAATTGATGGAGGCGGAAATTTATCCAATACTGTCACAGCTGATTCCAATGAATCCGACTATGATACCGATAGTCTTAATATTCCTATTGCGCAGAACGCGACATTGACCGTGGAAAAATCTTCTGCGACAACTATTCTGTCCGCACCCGCAACAGTGACTTATTCATATTTAGTGACCAACACGGGAAATGTAACTCTTACCGGAATCAGCCTTTCCGATGACAATGATAATGATGATATGAATTGTTTAGGCGTGACGACTCTTGCTCCCGCTTCGACAATGACTTGCACCGCCACTCATACATTTACTCAAGGAGAATTGGATGCGGGCGGATCATTGGATAATATCGTAACAGCTTCTTCCAATGAAGCTTCGGATGCCACGGATTATTTAAGCATTCCGATTTCACAATACCCCGGAATCAATATTACTAAAGTGGCGGATGTCTCTTCGGTAGATGCAGTCGGAGATGTTATCAACTACACCATCGAAGTGGAGAATACCGGCAATCAGACTTTGACTGGTGTTTTTGTCAGTGATCCATTGATTGCTAATTTAGATTGTGATGAAACTCCGGGTGTGCCTTTTGTGACAACCGGCCTGGTTATTAATGTGGATGATACTCTGACCTGTACCGGAACTTATGCCGTTACGCAGTTTGATATCGATAACAATGGCGGAGGGGACGGCGACATTGATAATACTGCTACCGCGGATAGCAATCAGACTGATCAAGATACGGCCAGTGAAGCAGTGGATATCATTCAAATCAAATCAATGACCGTGGAAAAATCTTCTGCGACAACTATTCTGTCCGCACCCGCAACAGTGACTTATTCATATTTAGTGACCAACACGGGAAATGTAACTCTTACCGGAATCAGCCTTTCCGATGACAATGATAATGATGATATGAATTGTCCTTTTAGCACGCTGGCTCCCGGAGTGAAAATGACTTGCACCGCCACTCATACATTTACTCAAGGAGAATTGGATGCGGGCGGATCATTGGATAATATCGTAACAGCTTCTTCCAATGAAGCTTCGGATGCCACGGATAACTTGAGTATTCCGATTTCACAAGACCCCGGAATCAATATCACCAAAGATGCCGATCAATCCTCAGTGAATGCAGCCGGAAATATCATCACTTATACCATCAATGTTCAAAATATCGGTAACACTACGCTGACCGGAGTCTCAGTCAATGATCCTCTGCTTGCTAATCTTGATTGCGATGCTGCCGAAGGATTGCAGGCAGCCGGTTTTATCATTGCAATAGGTGGAACTTTAACTTGCACCGGAACTTATGCCGTTACGCAGTCCGATATCGATAACAATGGCGGAGGAGACGGCGACATTGATAATACCGCTACCGCGGATAGCAATCAGACCGAAGAAGATGCCGCTAGTGAGACAGTACTCATTGTCCGAAATCCTCTTATAAATATTGAAAAATCTTCTACTACTATTTCGATTATCACTGCCGGACAAGTTGTTCCTTATACTTTTGTAGTTACCAATGTCGGCAACACAACCTTGAACAATGTTGTTGTAACTGATCCGAAGTGTGATGCGACTCCGGCTTATCAGGGCGGAGATGATGGAGACGGCAAGCTTCAAATTAATGAGATATGGAATTATTCTTGCAATCATACGGTGACGCAGGATGAAATTAATGCCGGAGGAAACCTTTATAATATGGCAACCGCCGATTCGGATGAGTCGGATCCCGATACCGACGATTTTAATATTCCGATCAGTCAATTACCAGCCCTTACAATAGATAAAACCGCCACCCCTACAAATTATGATTCAGTAGGTGATGTAATTAGCTACAGTTATTTGGTAACCAATTCCGGAAACGTAACTCTTTACAATATTTCCGTAGTGGATGATAAAGCGACTGTTACTTGCCCCGATACTTCCGCCGGACTGGCTCCTTTGGGACAGATCACCTGTACCGCTTCTTATATTATTACGCAAGGTGATTTAGATGGAGGTGTGGTAACTAACGTTGCTTATGCTACCGACGGCAAGACCGATTCGTTGATTGATACTGAAACGGTAAATGCCGAACAAGATCCTTTACTTTCCATTGTTAAATCGGGAACCTTTGTTGATGGTAATGCTGACGGTTATGCGGATGTGGGAGAAACCATCACTTATACTTTTACTGTTAAAAACGAAGGTAACATGACTTTGACTAATGTTACAGTTACTGATCCGAAAGTAACTGTTAACGGAGGACCTACCACTTTAGATGTGGGAGAAACAGATGCTACAACTTTTACCGCCACATATACTATCACTCAAGCCGATATCGATGCCGGCAAAGTTGATAATACCGCCACCGCCGATTCCAATGAATCAGGACCTGCCAATGATGATGAAACTGTAAATCTTTCACAGAATCCAGCCCTTACAATAGAAAAGACTGCTACACCTACCACTTATGATTCGGTAGGCGATGTGATCAGCTATAGTTATTTAGTAACTAACTCCGGAAATGTAACTCTTTACAATCTCTTCGTAGTGGATGATAAAGCGACTGTCACTTGCCCCGATACCTCCGCCGGACTGACTCCTTCGGGACAAATCACTTGCACCGCTTCTTATGTCATCACTCAGGCTGACTTGGATGGAGGTTCGGTGACTAACAATGCTTATGCTACCGACGGCAAGACCGATTCGTTGATTGATACTGAAACGGTAAATTCTGTAGCTGGAAAAATAATTATTGAAAAGCAAACTCTTCCCAACGGTGATCTGCAATCTTTTGAATTTGATTCGAGCTGGAGTGAAACGAATTTCAGTCTGACTGACGGACAACAGAACATTAGCGGATGGTTGGCACCGGGACCGTATTCAATTGCAGAAATAGTTCCGAGCGGATGGGATTTGACGGATGCCGTTTGT
The DNA here is from genome assembly GCA_034003245.1 of Tenuifilaceae bacterium. Taxonomy (GTDB): domain Bacteria; phylum Bacteroidota; class Bacteroidia; order Bacteroidales; family Tenuifilaceae; genus Perlabentimonas. The sequence goes on along the minus strand of JAVEYY010000077.1, from coordinate 2,413 downwards.
ACAGCGGCCAGTGATCCGACGCATTCTTTTGATCCGAGAGCCAATGGATTTATCTTATCCGATGGAGATACGATTACTTGCGTATTTACCAATACTAAAAGAGGATTAATAACTGTTGCAAAAGATGCAATAAATAATGACGCTCAAGATTTTGAGTTTACTAATAATTTCAGCAATGATAATCCGGCTACTTTTTACTTGGATGACGATAGCAACGGAGCTTTGCCAAAATTAAGAACTTTTGAAGTTTTACCCGGAGAATATTGGGTTTCAGAAGAGGCTGTAGCGGGTTGGCAACAAGAAAGTGCTACTTGTGATAATGGAGATACGATTGACAGTATCAATGTTGAACCTGGAGAAAATATTACTTGTGAATTTGTAAATGAAAAATATGCCAAAATAATTTTGGTGAAAAATACTATCGGTGGAGATGACACTTTTGATTTTGATGCAATGGGAGATGGATTGCCGGTGGACATCGATCTGACGACTGCTAACGGTACGGCCAGTCAGGCATTTGAAAATCTTGATCAGGATAATACTTATAGTATTGCAGAAAATGTTCCAACTAATTGGAATTTGACCAGTGCTATTTGTACAGGTGACGGAAATACTCCTGATAAAATAACTCCTGAACCCGGTGAAACAGTTACTTGCACTTTTACCAACACCAAAAAATCCAATCTGACAGTTGTCAAAAAAGTGATCAATGATAATGGTGGGATAAAGACGGTGGATGATTTCGGAATTAATTTTAGCGGGGGAGCTTTAAATTTTGACGCGGGAGTCTCCTTGGGTAGCACAACTACTTATACTTCTCAAACTTTGACGGTGAATCCGGGAAGTCATAATCTTTTCGAGAATGATGTGTTCGGTTATACCGAGGGGGTTTGGGATTGCGGAGCGGTCGGTGCAGGCGGAATTTCAACTGTTGTAAGTTTGGCGCCGGGAGAAAATAAAACTTGTACCATCATCAATGATGATGTAGCGCCAACAATCACTTTAAATAAAAATGTAACAGGAGGTATCGCCGGAGTAAATGAATTCGGACTAACTATCGGAGATGTGGCTGTCGATTCCGGAGTCAAAACAAATGTTTCGGCCAATACCCCGATTGCTTTAAATGAAGCGGGCTTGGATGGTTATACTTTTACTTCCCTAACCGGAGATGAAGGATGTCCGGAAGCTCTGGGGGGCACTGTTACTTTGAAGGAGGGCGAAGAAATTAGTTGTACGATTACCAATACGCGCGATACCGGCAATATTCAAATTGCAAAACTTATTGATATTGATGGAGATTTGGCAACGACGGAAGATAGGACTCCCTATGAGGGTTGGGTAATGGACGTTGATCCTGACGGTCAAGACACAAGTGATCCATCCCTGCCGGTAACCGATGTTCTCGGTCAAACTTCAGCCAATGGTATTAAGACCGGAATCTATTGGATAAGTGAAGAAAACAAGCCGGGTTATGATGTTATGCAAGGTTCTTGTACCCTGAACGGACAGCCGACGGGTAATGGTGGAATTGTCGATAGTTTTGGCGGTGTCGAAGTGGCAAAAGATACCACTACTTATTGTACTTTCATCAACACCCCCAATGGCACGATTCACGGCTACAAATGGGAAGATTTAAATGGCAACAGAGAAAGAGATTGTAAAAATATAGAGGAAGATGGGGGTGAATTTAGATCTAATATTTGTGAGAAAGAGAGTTTGCTGGATAACTGGACTATTAATCTTTATCAATCAAACGGTGAAGGAGGCTTTGGCTCTGAGCCGATAAGAACAATGGTGACCGATAGCGGCAGTGAACATTTCGGCTGGTATTGGTTCGAGCATCTTTTGCCGGGACAATATAAAGTTTGCGAAGTTTTGGAGGATAGTTGGACACAAACTTATCCAAACGGGGATGGCGGAAATTGTCATATCGTAAATTTGCCGGACGGAAATTCCAATGAGTTTAACGAGTCGCGAAATTATGTGTACGGACCGGAATATAATTTCGGCAATCAATTTATCGCGCCTGAATTAACAATTCTAAAATACAACAGCCAATGGCCAACTGTCCAAAGTCCCGGAAGTGTTATCGACTATACGATCGAGGTGGAAGCCTTGGAAAATGATGTAAACGGTGTGGTAGTAACTGATTTACCACCAGAAGGGTTTAAATATTTGAGTGGTTCTTGGTCAGCTTCTTCTTCTTTGGGAGGTGGACACATCGGTAATTTAAAACTTGATCATATATATGCCTCTCCCGGAGTTTGGGATTTGGGCGATATGAAGGCCGGAGAAGTGGTTACTCTTTCTTATAAAGCTCAAATCGATGGAGCTCAACAACCGGGATTATACAATGATCTGGCTTGGGCGGACGGAACAGATGATAGAAGTGCCAGAGTACTAGCCGCCTCAG
>JAVEYY010000076.1:0-8322 GCA_034003245.1 Tenuifilaceae bacterium | reverse complement strand
TCACTTCGTTATTGACTATCTGCTCTAGTGAGTAAATATCAGTATCGAAATTGTGGAATAGTTTTAAATACTCCCGAAATGAAAGCCCTTGTAATTTATAAATTATAGCACGGCGACTTAAATCTGCAGAACCTTTTAGTATGTCGAGTACTGAAGAGCCAGTGAAAACAATTTTTAAAGAAGGGAATGAATCGTAAATATTCTTTAGTTCTTGAGACCAGTCGGTATATTTATGAATTTCGTCAATAAACAGGTATTCTCCTGCATTTTTGTAAAAATCATCAGCCAAATCAAATAGTCTGTTCTCACCAAAATACATATCGTCAGCCGAAACGTATAAAGCCTTTTTGCTGTCCAAATTTTCCTTGATGTATTGCAAAACCATAGTTGTTTTACCAACGCCACGGGCTCCAATAATCCCAGTCATTCGACCATCCCACGAGACTTTATCGTATAAATATCGCTTAAAGTCTGTTGAAGTATTCTGTAAAAGCGTTTCAAATTTCTGATAAAGTGTTCTCATTGTTTTGATAAACTATTTTTACAAAGATACACAAATGCACATCACACTTAACAATAATCACTAAATTATTTCATCGTGTTGTGCAATTTCCTGCATCATAATTCGTAGAAAAACTAGAAATTTACGCACCGACTCTGGTTGGAACTAATTGTCAAATCGTTATAATAGCAAACTAATTTTCTATAAACCTCTACCATATTGCTCACCATTACTGTTGAGCTATACTTCTCCTCAATGGTTTTTCTTCCATTTTCGCTTAATCGCATCATAAGATCTTTATCCAGTAAGCACTCCTCCCACTTCTTGGCTAAGGCATCGGGGGTATTTGGCTCATAGATTAAACCTCCGCCGGAATTTTCAACTATCTCGGGGAAAGCACCCACTGCGGGCTGGACAATGGGAATTCCACTTGCTAATGATTCTAGCTGGTAAAGCCCAAAGGCTTCGCCTTTTTGTACTGGTACAGAAAGCAGGGTCAATCCCTCAAAGAAATTACCCAACGATTCGGTTCTGAAATCCTCAACAAACTCAATATCGTGATGATATCCTTTAGACTTAAGCTTTTTAAGCTGTCTATTGATAAACTTCATATCATCGCCTGTTCGTCCGCCAGTAACCTTAAGCCTTGCATTTTTGAACTGCGAATTCTGCTTGAGCAGAATAAAAGCATCTATAAGAATCTCAAAGCCATTGCCAGCATTGGAGCGGGAAAGGAAACCGATGGTTGGAACCTCTAGGTTTGGCATTTTCACATTGTAAACCAACGGATCGATCCCAAGTGGCACAACGTTCAACTTTTCTGGTGGAATAGTCATCAGACGGCTAATCTTATCAGCGAAAAACTGGCTCACGGTAATAAATGCGTTAACGTAATTTCCGTTTTCCGACATCAGATTCCAAACCTGCGACCTGTAGGGCTCGTTCATTACTTCAACCCAAACATCCTCATCCTGAAGGGTGCAAACAACGGGAATATTAAGTTCCTCCCTAATTCCCTTTGCCAGTCCCAGAAGGAGTGCATTGGAAAGATGAATAATATCTGGCTTCTCGTGATGCTTCAGGTAATTTATGAGCTCGTCTAGTTCGTAACTTTGAAATCCTTCCCTACCTTTAAGCATCGAAATGGTCATATCCTCCAAACCCGTTGCCCGCGTTGAACTCGACATCCTAGCTGCGAAGCGAAGCACTGGGGGCGAATTGAGAATTTTACGTAGCCATAAGGGGATACTACGAAACAGTTTAAAGTTCTGCTCGAAGTAAATATTTACAGCACCATAAAAAACTGGGATATCGCTCTCGGATTCGAAGCCATTGGACGATAAGGGTAAATACAAGGGTAATGTTATGGCATCGTGCCCAGCAGCCCGAAGGGCTTTTACAAATGCGCTATCGCGCAAACAGTTACCGCAGTAAAATGTGCCACCAAAACCAGGGACTATGCTAACTATTTTCATATCAAAATTCTCAATAATAATTATTTTGTTCCAAAAGCGTAAACGCTACCATCCATAGAGCCAAGAACAACCATATCATTTGTAACGGCAGGAGAGCTAATAATGGGTTTTCCAATTTCGTACGACCAAACCTCTTGTCCAGTTTTTAAATCTATCATATACAACCTACCATCGCCCGAGCCTATAATTACTATGTTTTTGGAAATTACGGGTGAGCTGTCAACGCTCCCACGGGTTCTGAATTTCCAAATCAGCTTGCCAGTTGATTTCTCAAAACAGTAGATGTGCTTATCGCGTGAGCCAATCACAATTCTATTGCCCGAAACTGCTGGTGAGGAGATGAATGGGGCTATTCCGTCGTATGTCCAAATAATTTCTTTTGATGATAAATCGGCGCAGTAGAACTTACCATCGTAATTACCAAAGTAGGCTTTACTGTTTTCAATGGCTGCTGAGGCAGCCATATAGGTTCCAATTTCAATTTTTCCCGCAAGAGTTCCCATATTCAAATCGAGCAGGTAAACAAAACCATCGCACCCACCAAAAATTGTGGTTTTATCGCTTACCGATGGCGTTCCGTTGATATAGTTATCGGTTTCGTACTTCCAGATTCCTTTTCCTGAATTAAAATCAATGCAGTGAAGGAAAAAGTCGTAGCTACCCACTATCACCCGTTTCCCTTTGCCATCGGGAGAAACGAACCAGTTTGCAGCTCCCGAAATCTGACCATCAGTAGAATACTCCCATTTCAGCTTCCCCGAAGAGGTATCGAGAGCGTACACAATGCCCTCCAATGAGCTAACAATAATCAAATTATCAATGAATAGCGGAGGAGCTTCAATGGATGTGGGCGTTTGGTATTTCCACTTCAGCTTTCCATTGTCAATTGCATACACAAATCCATCGTTGGAGCCGATATATACAATGCCATTATGGATTACAGCAGACGATTTTATGGCATCCTCGGTTTTGTATGTCCAAAGTAATTTTAACGATTTTGGTAAATTGATGCTTGCCTCTCCCGTTAGGGATTTATTACCCCTAAAGTTCTGCCAATTAGACCCTTCTTGTGCAAAGGCTAGGCTGGATACAAACATCAAAATGAAAAATAGTCTAACCATAATAAAATTGTTTTTGCTTATTTAGCTGCAATTGCCCCTGTGGGGCAAGCAATGGCGCATTCCATAGCTGCTTGGGTTAACGCTTCGCTTAGCTCGAGATTAAAGGGTATTTGAACCCTAACATCAAAACCACGACCAATATAGGTTAAGCCAACCTTCTCCTTATGTCTTGTGGCAATCTCGATGCAGAGTCCGCAACGGATGCATTTCTCGGGCTCGTAAACCACCTCGTTATGCTGAAAGTACTTCTTCAACGTACTTCTGGTGCCCATAGCGTATTTTTTTCTATCTACCTTGTAATCATCGGCATAGTTCCGAAGTTTACAGGTATTGGGTTTGCGACAATCGCAGTGCAAACACCGTTTGGCCTCGGCAATGGCCTCTTGGGCAGTAAATCCAACCAGTCTTCCTCCATTTGGGTTAACCTCCTCTCCCTTGTTTTCTGCCTCCTTCAGATACTCAGAAATCTCTGCCTCTTGCAATAGGCCAAACCTAGAGTTAAACCTATCATATTTGTTATCTACAGATTTTCCGTCTAAAAATCTATTTACTGCAAAAGCCGTTTCCTTGCCCTGAGCAACCGCCTTAACCGCCATCTTTAACGGTCGGATTGCGCTACCACAGGCAAAAATTGAATCATTAACCTTAAAACCATCCCCAACGGCGATGCCCTTTTCATTGGATTTAAAGCCAAAATCAGCGGAAACTGATTTATCCATTTCGCCTATTGCAAAAACGGTAGCGTTGAATAAAGGTTTGATGTCTACTTTAAAAACCTCAGGGGTAATGTTTTGTTCAAGTCTAAAATCTGCTCCAAAATCCCTAATTAGCTTTATTTCATCGTTTAATGCAATCTTTGGTAGTTCACTTTCAGGTAGATTAAGCAAAGACCCTCCAGCCTCGGAATGCGAATCGAAAACCGTTACAGAGTGACCCAATTTTAAAAGATGAAATGCGCAGGAAAGACCAGCGGGTCCCGCACCAATTATGGCAACCCTTTTGCCAGTCGGCAACTCCTTTTGAGGGAAGTATGGTGATTCATATTCGGTATTGTGAACCGCTGCAAATCTTTTCAACATACAAATTGAAACGGGGCTATCAACCTGCTTCCTCCTACAAACCTTTTCGCAGGGAGCAGAACAGATATAACCGAGAATGCTGGGTAGCGCAATCTCCTCCTTTACAACCTTTAATGCACTCAAGAAATCACCATTTGCAATGAACCTATTCATTTTTGGGATATCCATAAAGGCTGGGCAGGCAACCCTACAAGGGGCTTCGCAGTCGCCCACGTGATCGCTTAACAGCAGCTCCAGCGCCTCACGACAAGCATCGATTACCTCCTCGCTGTCGGTTTCAATATCCATTCCCTGCCCTACGGGCATTGCGCACGACGGGTAAAGCATTCCCGAATGGTTATCCTTTACCACGCATACCATACACGATGGATGATTGGAATTCCCCTCGAGGTAGCACATTGTGGGTATATCAACCCCCATTGTTTTAGCTGCATCGAGAATGGTTGTCCCTTGAGGGACAGTAATTTCTTTGCTATTTATTTTTAGATTAATCATCGTGTTACTACCGCATTAACTGGACAAATCTGTTTGCAAATATCGCACTTGATGCACTTCTCCAAATCGATACTATGAACCTCGTAGGGCTTTGCCTTAATGGCATCAACCGGGCAACGCTGGGCGCATTTAGTGCAGCCTATGCACTCATCGGTTATATCGTAAGAAATCATCTCCTTACACTTGCCCGTTGGGCAATTCCCGTTGATATGCGCCTCGTACTCCTCCCTAAAATACTTGAGCGTGGTAAGCACTGGGTTGGGTGCGCTTTTACCTAGCCCACAAATACTGCCCTTTTTGGTGCTGTGGGCAAGATTCTCGAGCATATCCAAATCCTCGTGAGTTCCCTTTCCGCTAGTAATCTTATCGAGGATATCGAGCATACGCTTTGTTCCAACCCTGCAAAAAGTGCATCGTCCGCACGACTGATCCTGCGTAAAGGTTAGGAAGTATCGGGCAATATCGACCATACAATCGGTTTCGTCGAGAACGATTAGGCCACCAGAACCCATCATTGCGCCCACCTCAACCAGCGAGTGAAAATCGATGGGAGTATCGGCCATTGAAGCAGGAATACAGCCACCCGATGGGCCACCAATCTGCACCGCTTTAAAGCGTTTGCCATTGGGAATACCTCCCCCAATCTCCTCAACAATCCTTCGGATGGTAATGCCCATAGGCACTTCAATTAGTCCACCCCGATTTATCTTGCCCGCCAGGGCAAATACCTTTGTACCCTTACTCTGTTTTGTGCCAATGCTGTGAAAAGCCTCGGCCCCATTGCGAATAATCCACGATAACTGCGAGTAGGTTTCAACATTGTTTATCAGCGTGGGTTTTCCACGCAATCCCTTTTGGGCAGGATACGGAGGGCGCATAGTTGGGTATCCACGCTTGCCTTCAACCGAAGCGATAAGCGCAGTTTCCTCGCCACAAACAAAAGCACCCGCACCCTCAAATATTTTAAGATTGAATGAAAAATCGCTTCCAAGGATATTATTTCCCAGCAGATTCTTGCTTTCGCAAGTTTTAAGGGCCTCGCGAATTCGTTCTAATGCCAGTGGGTACTCCGCCCGGATGTAGAATAGCCCCTCGTTGGCACCAACGGCGTATGCAGCAATTATTATCCCCTCAATTACTCTGAACGGATAGGATTCGAGAAGCATTCTATCCATAAATGCGCCGGGATCGCCCTCATCGCCATTGCAAATAATATACTTTTTATCAGCCTCGGCGCTGGCAACAAGTTTCCATTTGGTTCCAGTTGAAAAACCAGCTCCGCCCCTTCCGCGAAGACCACTATCCTTAATTGTATCAATAACCTCAAGCGGAGATTTTCTTTTCAAACACTCCTCCAGTGCAGTAAAGCCACCCAAACTCATATACTCATTAATATCGGATGGTTTTAATATTCCCCTATGCTCAGTAGCAATGTTTATTTGTCCCTTTAAAAACTCGGCAACGGGGGTATTAACATTCTCGGATGAATATCGTTTAATTGACTTGGGAACTCTATCGAAAACCAGATTATCGAACACCCCGTAAATACTATCCCTTAATCTTGTAAATGGGCTTGAAGGTTTAAAGTGGCGATGAATCACCTCCCTTACCTCATCGGGTTTTATTTTGGTGTAGTAAACTGGCGCCTCGTTGGGTTTGTGCACCTCGAGCATTGGTACCTGATTACAAATTCCCACGCACCCAACGTGCTTTACATTCACATTGATTTTGCTTTTAATCAAAGTTTTATCCAACTGCTCCTTCACCTCAAAACTACCACTGGCCACACAGCACGAGCCTAAGCCAATTCTGATTTCGCCCTGAAACTCCTTACTATCAACAAAAGGAACTGTTCCGTTTGACTTTCCATTGCTTGATGCCAGAAAATCGGAAATTACCTCGGGTACAGTTTCAGAGGTTACGTAGCCATAGGTTAGGCTATCGATTTGCACCACAGGTGCTATGGTGCAACATCCCAAGCAGGCCACCTTTTCAACTGTAAAAAGCCCTTCGGCATCTGTATCATCATTATCAGGAATATTGAGACTGCGCCTAAACGAATCGTAAACCAGCATCGCCCCCTTTACGTGGCAAGCAGTACCCACGCATACCTTAACCATATGCTTACCCACAGGCTTGTGCCTGAACTGGGTATAAAATGTTGATATTCCGTAGATTCTTGAAGGAGTTATATCGGTAGTTTGGCAAACCCTTTCCAAAGCTTCCTGAGGAAGATAGTTATACTGATTTTGTATCTCCTGTAGAATGGGGATAACGGCATCAACAGTCCTTCCCGTTCTTTCTACAATGCCATCAACTATTTTTAAAATATCGTTTTCCATAAATCTACTTACCTATGCAATACAAGTTCTTCTCGCCTCTTATAAAAATCCGTCCGTTGGCAAATGCAGGAGTTGCAACAGTTGACTCGCCTAAACTTGCCTGTCCAATCTGCTCAAACTCCCCATTGGCCTTAATTATCTGCATAACACCAGATTTATCGAGAAGATAAACCCTACCCTCTACCAGCATTGGCGATGCAAAAAAACCATCGTCAAAATCGTTATCCCACAACAGCGATCCTGTTTGCGCATCGTAACAGGCCACTGCACCATATGAAGTTGCCACAAACAGGTGCTTATCGGTTGCCACAGGACTAGGAATATCCGAAAGGTAATCGGAATCCTCCCAAATCAGCTCGGGAGTATCGCCAACCCTAACCGCCATTATAAGAGCATACTCATTTACTCCATACACTATTCCGTTGGCATAGGCCAGCGATGGGCCAACCTCGCCATACATCCCATCGATGCTCCATAGTTCCTTTCCGGTTTCTGGATCGTAAGATGCAATAGATGGTTCCGAAATGAGCATTAGCTCATCGCGTTTGCCTGTATTCACCAGAATGGGCGAAGCCCAGGATACTTTCACTTTTCGGGGAGTGCTCCATACCTCATCGCCTGAGGATGATGATAGGGCCAATATTTTTGGGGTTTTGCTAACATCGTACTGAACAATTACCAAATTCTTGTAGGTGATTAGCGACGATGAATGACCGTAGTGATTTTGGGGCAAGCCCAAGTTTTTAGCCCACACCCTTTTGCCCTGCATATCGGCAGCAACTATATCGCCATTGGAGAAAATGGCAAAAACACGCCTACCGTCCGTAGCAACGGTTGGGGCAGAGTGGCCGGTATCGTCCCTAACGCTGGGCGATTTTGCGGGCGTGCCCTGAATATTATCGGCATTAACAGTCCATAAAATTTTACCAGTATTGGCATCGAAACTGTATAGCTCGCGCTTGGTTGCATTTGCGCCAGCGAGGAAAACTTTACCCTCCCAAACCACAGGCGAATTGTAACCGTTTAGGGGGATTTGGGTTTTCCAGAGTATGTTCTCGCCCGACTCGCCATCCCAACTCGTAGGGATATTCTTTTGATAGGCTATGCCAATGCCACCAAATCCTCTGAAGCTGGGAAAATTCTTCTTCATCTCCTCGTTGGTGGCATAATTGTTGACTTTTTCTTTAGGCTGACTGGCATCAACTTTTGGCTTTTCTATTACCTTTTCTGTTGATATTTTCTCTTCGTCACCCTCCTGAGTCTGCTCTACAATCTTATCTTCAACAACATCTTCTTCTGCTTCAAACT
>JAVEYY010000075.1:0-8333 GCA_034003245.1 Tenuifilaceae bacterium | reverse complement strand
GAATTTTGTTACAAAACAAATAGACGATATTTTGGAGCGAATCTATTTGATAGACTACTAGTTGCAGCTGTCGAAGATACTTGGTATGGAAAACTTAGGTACAATTACGGATAATCATATAAATTAATCTTACTTGGGTTCTTTGTAAGAACTGGCTTCCTTTATATCGTTCATCCACCAAAAGGCATAGTAAACCGATCGGTTTAGCAGAATAGGAATAGCAATAATGGCCACTAAAATGGCTACACTGATAGGTGACTCAAAAGCAAAAATCTTACTAAAACCTGCCCTAGACAAATGAAGCGCAATAAAGATGATGCAAGCAGCAGCCAGGTTGTGCGACATGGTTACATGCATATCCCAAAACTCAATGTACTGATATGCATTCCTTGTACGCTCCCGTATTCGGATAAATCTTCTTGAATGATCCCTGGTCAGAAAAAGAAATTCGTAGAGTTCCTCGTAATCCTTCGCTTTATGCCCCCCTAACCAGCTTACATTCCTGCAAAGTTTGATGTAATATAGTTTAAGCGCTAAAAGCCTAAGAAGGAAGAATCGGGCTAAGGGTTTAATAAGATATCCAACCAAGTAACCCAGAAGGGCAATGGCAACGTAAGTTTCCCAAATATTTACACGAAAAACCTTTGGTAGAATCTTGTAGAAAAGTTCTGCATCGTTGTTGGAGAGCAAAAGAACCGACACAACAATACAGGCGCCCGGGAAAGCAAAGGCAAAGAAATCGTACATAATTTTAAAGAATCTATCCATAATTGTAATGATTTAGGTGTTCAACATAAACTTCATCTTAAAGAAAGCTACCTACTTCTGCACAATCCACTCGCTCAGCTTTGTCCTCCACCACGATATTGAATCGGTAACCTCACCAAGTCCATCGGCAGCAATGGCGATAATATTTCTTAGTTCATGGGCAAATCTCGAAAGGTGCTGGCCATCCCAGAACTCGGCTTTAGCCGTCTGCTCCAGGAATGACTTAACCCAGAGCGAAACTACCCTGTGGTGCACATTACCCATATCCTGTATAATATATTCGCTCAATACCGAGTTAACCCTCGATAGCGGTTTTGTATGCGAAACCAGGTAAGGTCCATTCGATAAGTTTTCAGGAAATTTTGCCAGGTAAACCGTTGCCCGCGCATAGTCGTAGTTATCGAGCAGCCACTGAGCTTGTTGCCTAAGGTCAAGGTTATTGAACTCAATCTGAGTATCTACTTTCAAGGGCAGGTAAACAATATTTAGGCTATCTCGGCGTATGTACTTTTGCAACTCCTCAATCTTTTGTATGCTACTCAAGTAGCTTTCGATAACTGAAATGTAGGCCTCCAGGGTATGCTCCGAGGGTGCTTTGCTGAAAAGGATATAGCTATATAGGCCATATCCAGGCGACTCGCTACGCCCTTCGAGCAGAAATTGCCTGCCGGCAATGTAGCGCTGTCCAGCGCAATTTGAAAGAGCTAAAACCAGCGGAATTATCAGTAAAATCCAAATTAACTTTACTCGTGTCATGTTTTATTCCTCCTTCTATAGTTTCTGATTACAAATCCGATTGTATACACCAACACTAGGATAACACCCACCACCAGTATGCTTTCTGTGCTATCGAGGGGAATTGAGGTCATGCTGATAACAGTCCAAGCAACCACCGAAAGGATAATGGCAATTATTAGCTCTGCACTTTTTATTTTCATCGTTTTAGTAGTTTAGTTTTCAGTGTAAGATGATAAAGTAAAAAGTATACCTACCGATACAAACGTACAAGCTAGCCCTCCCAAATGGGGCAGGTCTTAGTGGCATCGGGTTTTCCGGTTTCGCAGATAGTCCACTGTTTTGCTTGAACTCTCCGCTCCTTTATGTGCTTGTGCACGTAGGGGCAAAATGTGGGGCGCACACCCTTAAGCATCTCCCCGATAATATCCGAAGCCTCGGCATCAACAGGGTACGGCTGGCCAAAAACATTGCGGTGCAGCCTATCCAAATCGAAGTAGAGCGAGGTTAGCGTAGCCGCTGCGCGGCTAATGTACTGATCGTAGTACATGCTGCGCTCGTAGTCCTGAGCAATATACTGCTTCTGCATGCGCTTGCGCATAATCCATACGTAAATCTGGGTAATCATATGTCCAAGCGCTGCCGCTGCAATGGCAAATGCCCACACATCCTCTTTTATCCCCAGTTCATCGGCCAGGGTAACGCTACCCGCACCAAGCAAGCCCATTGTTGGTAACGATTTTACATAATCGCCAAGGTTTTTCCCAAAATCGAAGTTATCCTTAATATTATCGAGGTAAGCCTGACGAAGCGTTTCGTTCTCCTTAAAGTTAAGCTCGCGCCCCTTATGGATAATGTCGAGGTTGCGGAAGGTGGAGTCCATGGTGGCAATGGCGCTTTCTATATATTTGCGCTCCAGGTCATCTGTTTCAGCGCGGTCGCGGATATTCCGAAGGGAATCCTCCGATAGCTGCGCTGAGATCTGGGAGTGTGGATCGTCGGAGAATCGGCCTGTCCGAGCCCAAATCATCCGGACTGCTGTTGCTGGCGGAAGAAGAAAGGTTTGTGTCATAGGGATAAAGGTTTAGGTTAGAGTTGACCTGATAGGATTTAAAGTGGTTGGGTGGTAGGGTGATTGATTGATTGATTGATTGATTGATTGACTGATTGATTGATTGGGTTTAATGTTAAACGCAATGACGATATTCTTGCGTTTAGCGGATTTACGTTTAAACGTGGGGAGTAATGGATCATTTGGTTGATTGAGTGATTGAGTGATTGAGTGATTGAGTGGTTGAGTGGTTGGTTGGTTGACCGGCCTACCGGTAGACCGGTTGGTTGTTCTTTGTGGTCTCTGAATTAGCGTAGTAATCGCAGCAGAATCTTTTGAATCAACGTTAACCACTTCTCCTCTACCCCCAAGAATGATTTTGGGTTATCGATCATCATGCGCTGAAGCGCATCGGGGAATACAGCCTTAAAGTTCTGCATGTATTCCTGCATGGTAATCTTGGTACCGCTGAAGTACATCACATCGAAATCGGTTCCGTACATCAGCCTTTGCTGAAGGGCGGGGTTCTGATCCCAGTACTTCCGCATACTCTTCAACTCAAGCAGATTGGTGTAGCACGATAAATCGGTGTACACGTTGGGGTTCTCGTTAACTAACCGTAAAATGGTCTCCTCCCACTGGTTAGTGGGATCGTTGCTGCCCATATGGGCAAAGTTGATTCGCAGGTTTGGGAACTGCTTAATTATCGGCTCAAAGTTCGCCGGATTGCCGTACTCGGCATACCTCCAACGAATACCTGGCGGAAAACCGCTCATGCCGCAATGGAAGGTGATGGGAATACCCTTTTGAGCACAGTACTCGTATAGCGGCATCAAGGGTTTACACATGGGATGATACCCCAGGCGTGGGTAAAGCTTCACTCCATAGAAACGTGGGGTAGATTCAAAAAAACGTCCGCTCTTAACGGTCTCAATCATCCCATTTCTACGCGGGTCTACAGCAATAAACGGGTACAACTCGCCCCTTCGATACCGAACCAACTTCATCAGATTATTTAGATGAAAGTCGAAGCCCTCGGTGTGATAGTAGTCAACCGCCTTTGTTTTAAGAAGATTTTTGGGTAGTTCGGGTGTCGATTCAACAAAACCGCGTTCCTGCTCTAAAATGGTTATCTTCTCGCCTAGCGCCTTAATTCGAGCATCCATTCCCTCCTCCTGATCGCTCCAGCCCAGATGGACAATCTGGTTTTTAAGCGTGTCGAGCACCTCGTGCCATAGAACCGTAAAATCATCGCGATGTGAAATCTCCGATGATGTTCTAAACGCCACAGGGTAGTCCTCGTCCTCACCCAGCGAGTAGGCAAAAAAGTAGTAAACATCCATCATAAGAGGGATAATTGAGTGTCTATCGCCCGGGAAAGCCTTACGAGCTTGCCTTTGCAGAAAGTTAAGATTTCGGCGCTCGGAGGTAAGGGCAGCGCTGGTAAGTTCCAAAAGCCAACGCGAAACCTCCTTAATATCGGCTATTCCCTGCATCTCAATTTGCTCGGCACGGAAGCCTTCGCTTTTAGGCCAAGGGTACTGGTTGTAGTACATATCGAAGAGCATGCTCTTGAGCTCCTTAAGCACATAGCGAAGAGTGAAAATGTGACAATGCGCGTCGTAACGGATAGTAGTACTCATAAAGAAAGATTTTAAAAGACTGATTAGCTGTGGCAAAGCATCGCTTAGGCCAACAACCCACATCAAAAAGGGCAAGTTACGGCAAGTTGCAATAAAAAAAAATACCCCAAAAGGGTGATATAAAAACTAATGCGCTAGTATAAAGAAGGTTGAGTTTAAAAAAATCCTTTTGCTGGGCAGTGGCTGTCTTCTGATATAAACAGAACGAGGTATAACCTCGGCCTAACATATCTAACGGGAGTTTGTCTGCTACGGAAAGTAAAATTCTCAGAACTACCAATGCCCTTCCCAAATTCCAACGCCGCCGAGCGAGCTGGAGCTATATCCCTGAGGGATGGCAAAATCGGAGGCGCTTAGGTTGGCCCGTTTGGCGCTGATAACCTCCGAGATTTGGGTGGCTTCATCACCACGGCGAATCTCAACCCGGACTGGATAGCCCCTTTCGATCAACTTAAAGTACTCCTGCGAACTCTCGAAGCTGTCAGCATAGGCACCCTGCGCCAGCTGGTTTAGGAAATGGCTAAGGCTGATAAAATCGAAATCCTTGGCTATTGTCAACTCTGGAGCAATCCAAATAGTTTCGAGCAGGAAACCCCGCTCCATCACCGAATACTTTGCTGTAGCAAATCCCGATATCCTTTCACCATCCTTCAGCTTTTGCACTGTGAACGAATTATGATTCGATGGCCTGGACTGACTGGTTGGGAACGATGATTCCAGCATCTCCATGTACATGGCTCTGGTCTCCTCCTGCTTATGCGGCTCAACTGTCAGCAGCTTCTCCTCGATGGACGCCTCAAACTCGGCCCTTATCTCCTTTACAAAACGCTGCGGATTGCCCCGCCAGTAGGTTCTATTCTGGGTGTTGATGTAGATTATCTCGTTACTAACCAGGTTGAAAACTGTGGCCAAGTTGCCACTCACCATCTTCATGTAATCCTTGTACAGGTAAACCTCCTCGGTACGCTCGCTAGCTATATCCTGAGGTTGCGAAAAGTACTTGGTGGAGATATGCCATCCTTGCGCATAAGTAAAAATTGCCAGGGTTTGCAGTAGGATTAGTGTGATAATCTTTTTCATTGGGCAGATTTGTATTAACGTGGATATTCTCCAGTAGGATTGTATTAAAACGTAAAATCGCGCTGTCGGCAAGCTTCAAAAACCAGAACCGCTGTGGCTGTTGAAACATTCATCGAGTCGGCTGCACCCCTCATGGGGATTATAATATTGGCATCGGCGGCGTTTACCCATAGTTTGGTAATGCCTGTGGCCTCTGTACCCATTACAATAGCCGTAGGCTTTTTGTAGTCGGCTTTATGGTAAGGCGTAGCAGCTTTTAGGTAGCTGGCCATGATTTGTATGCTGTTTCCCTTAAGCCACTTTATGGCCTCTTGACTTGTGCAAATGGCAGTTGGAATTGTAAAAACGCAACCCAGCGAAGCCCTTATAGTATTTGGGTTATACAAGTCGGTTGCGGAATCGCAGAGGATTATGGCCGAGATACCTGCCGCATCGGCAGTTCGATAAATGGCACCAATATTCCCAGGTTTCTCTACACCCTCGATCACCAGAATTAGCGGGTTACTGTCAGGATTTAAATCCTGCAAATTATGCTCACGTGGACACGCCAGAGCAACCACTCCACCCGAATCCTCGCGGTAGGCAATGCGGTTGTACACATCGCGGCTTACCTCAAACACCTCGCGGGGTAGATTTGCTCCAAAAAGATCATCAACCTGAGATGGGAAGATAATATCGGGGCAGTAAAAAACCGAATGGAGCTGATATCCCGATGCAACAACCTTTTCGATCTCCTTAATGCCCTCGACAGTAAATAGGCCCTGCTTACGCCGCTCGCTGCTCTTCTGGAGATGAACAAGATTTTTGATGCGTGGATTCTGCCTGCTGGTAATTAGCTCTATCCTCTGGTTCACGTTTCAATTTTTCAAATGATTCTATACTGCTCGTCCTGATTCTTTGACGGTTTAAAGAACTTGTTGGAGGGATTGTAACTCAGGTTAACTAAAACCCCTGAAGCCGGATGTCTAAACTCCAGCTTATATGCTGCAAGCCTAATTTGCCTGTTTACAGTACCATCGGCACCGTAACGGCGATCGCCCACAATGGGGCAACCAATGAAGTTCAAGTGAGCCCTAATCTGGTTTTTACGGCCAGTGTGCAACGTAACCTCCAGCAGATGGAACTCGCCCTCGCGCCGCACGTAGGAGTAATCGGTTTTGGCAAACTTGCTGCCCTCCTCCTCCTTTTTGATAACTACCGCCATATGGTTGTGATCCTCCTTTAGCCAACTCTCAATAGTTCCCGACTCGGGGTTGGGTTTCCCCTCAGTTAAAGCCAAGTATTTCTTGGTTACAGTAGGCCATATATCTTTTATCATCTGCTGATACTGCTCGCTCTTGGCAAAGATAATTAGGCCTTCAACCTCCTTGTCGAGTCGATGAACCGGCCAAAGGCGAGTTTTTTTATCGTCGCGGTCAAGCATAAACGCCTCGAGATGCTTATGAAACGATTTGGCAGTCTCCTGATTCCGATCGTGACACGAGAGTATTCCTGCAGGCTTAAGTCCAACTAGAATATAATCATCCTCAAAGTAGATGGCAATGGGGTTGTGCTTGCTTGGCAAGGCCACTTTTTTCTCGCCCTTTACGCTTTTCTCCAGCTCCACCACCTGTCCAGCCTGCACCACCTGCAACGGGTGGTTCTTTACCTCAACCCCATCGATTGTGAAGCGGGAGTAGCTTATAAGCTGCTTGGCTTTTTGCTTCGAAACGCCGCTGTACATCTCCATTACGGTTTCGAGCAGGTTGGCAGTTTTCTTGGCTGTGAATTTCATGTATACAAATATTATCGATGATTACTAGCTATACATTGATGAATCGCACATAGGTTCCCAAAGGCAAATCGATTCCGGTTTGCGATCGGAGGTACGATTCGCCAAAAACCTTCTCCTTGCATCTGAAGTACGACTCCACCAAGTTGTTGGAGATAATGGGCGAATAGCCCAGCGAGTATAGGTTTAGCACTAGGAAACTGCTGGTGGGCTCTAGTATCTTTGAGCAGGCCGACAGCACATCGTTGATACCCTCGTCGAGGATCCACCGCTCCCCCCCTGGGCCACGCCCATATGCTGGAGGATCGAGAATAATCCCATGATACGATTTGCCTCGCTTCTCCTCGCGCTTCAGAAACTTTAGGGCGTCGTCAACTATCCAACGGATATCGGTGAGCTTGCTTAGCTCCATATTCTCGCGACCCCAGGCAACCACCTGCTTCACCGCATCGAGATGAGTTACCTCGGCGCCAGCCATGCGTGCAGCCAGCGAGGCACCTCCGGTATAGGCAAAAGCGTTGAGCACCCGAGGTGCTTTTACCTTGATTTTGTTTATGGAATTGTATATAAAGTGCCAGTTCTCGAGCTGTTCGGGGAAAATGCCAACGTGCCCAAACGATGTAAGGCTAAGCTTAAGCGTGAATTGCCCCTTGGGCAAGGGGCATTGGATATTCCAGGTCTCGGGCATCTTCTTGATCAGAGACCACCCTCCATTCCCGGGATCGCCACTGCGATAGGAGTTTTTCTGCTGCTCGCGCTTAAAGCGGGCGTGCGCCATCTGGCTCCACTCGCGATCGGTGAGGCGCTTTTTCCAAATGGCCTGCGACTCTGGCCTTATAAGGATGTAAGGGCCAAACCGTTCAATCTTCTCAAAATCGCCACAATCTATCAGTTGATAATCTGGCATCTGTAATGGAGCGCTTAACCTCATTTATATCGATTATTTGGGTGTAACACAAATATATCCTACTAAATATCAAGTGGCAAAGTTAACAATTTTGGCGCTTTTTTTAACTATCGCATATGGGTTTTAGGTTCGAGGGTGAAAATGGTTTTATTAAAAACAGAACATTGCAATCCTTTAGAGTGGCTCTAATATGTTGTTTCCAAAACCTAAAAGAATAGCATGATCCATTATAATTCAATTCATCACCTTTCCACACTAGTGTTGCGTTATAAGTCGAATAAATTCAGTTGATTATAGATATCTTTGATTTCATTGTTCTTTGAAAAGTTTGTAAGTAGTTCATTTATTGGCGTTTTGTCAAAAATCGAGATGCTCAGA
>JAVEYY010000074.1:0-8391 GCA_034003245.1 Tenuifilaceae bacterium | reverse complement strand
GCTGGGCTATCAGTGCAATTTGCGGGAAAACAAGCAATACCACAAAAACTAACCATGAAAATCCAAATACGCTCCAATGCCTCATAACACACAAAAATTGCTTTGTTTAGCCAACAAAGATACAGTTAATGGACAAATAGAATTTTTGCCGATCAGCGAATTTTTACCAAAGCTTTGCCACGATCATAAATTTTGTTGTAAATTTATTCCCTCAAATGGAACGCTTTTATTTAATTGGATATACTTCAGAACTTATTTAAGAAATAATATTAACTAGCTTTTTATTAATAGCCGTATAATCAAACCTGTTAATCATGAACACTTTTTTTACATTGAAAAGCGCTTGGTCGAAATGTGTACTTTTCTTTTTGTTTAGTATTTATCTTTTCAGTCATCAACTTACTGCCCAGGAAGTAATTGAAGAACACAGTGATCATTTATCAATTAATTTATTAGAGATCAGTTCGCTATCAACCAGGATACAGTTTTACGACTTTTTGAGAAGTTCTAAAGCATTTGGCAATGCTCCATTAGAAAACGGAAGCCTTCACATTGAAACTACAAAAGCTAATACATCAGAAATAGCAATGATGCTCAGAGAAGGCTTGGATGAGATTGTAGAAGCTGAATTGAAGAAAGACAAGGAATTAGCTTCAAAGCAAATGCTGGAACTAAACGAAAAATACGGTTATGATTTATTCGACAAAATTTCGGGTCGGGATGATGTAAATGATATGTGTAGTAAATCTTTCCCTTTTTGCACATCAGATATATATACCTTTCCGGCAGGAGTAAATTCCGGCACGGCAGAATCAGGCCCTTATTATGGTTGTTTAACTACACAACCTAATCCGGCATGGTATCATATGCGAATTTTAGTTTCAGGCAATATAAACATCTATATGGAGAGTTCTCCTCTCGAAGATATCGATTACATTGTTTGGGGGCCTTTCGATGATCCTGTTGCCCCTTGTTCAGGACAGTTAACTTCAGCTAAAGTTGTTTCGTGCAGTTATTCTCCTGACCCGACAGAAACAGCCGTAATCCCTAATGGTCAAACTGGTGAATATTATATACTTCTGATTACGAATTTTTCTAATGATCCCTGTGAGATTACCTTCTCTAAAACCGGAGGAACAGGCGAAACCGATTGTTCTATCCTTCCACCCCCTATCAGCAGCAACAGCCCTGTTTGCGTTGGAGAAACGCTCGAATTATATGCAGATAATGTTGTAGATGCCACATATCATTGGACAGGGCCTAATGGTTTCACCTCAAATGAACAAAATCCAACAATTAATAATGTTACGCTGGATCACGCCGGTACATACACATTGGTAATTACTGTTGGAGATGAGCAAAGCGAACCTATCGACTTAGAGGTGATCGTAAATGCAACGCCTGCTCCCGACTTCGATTTTACTGAAGCTTGTCCGGGTGAGGAAGTCATTTTTACTGATCTGTCAACTGTTGATCCTGCTTCTTCCCAAATTACATCATGGTATTGGGCGTTTGGAGATGGCAGTGATTCTGAACTTCAAAACCCAACCCATACTTATACTGCACCAGGGACATATCAAGTCACTTTGACCACTTATACCGGTGAGTTTAATTGTGCACGCGATATAACCAAATCTGTTGCACTTAAATCAGCGGCTGTTGTAAATGCAGGAGCTGACCAAAATATTACAACTGGCTGGACTACACAATTGAATGGCACTGCTGAGGGTGGATCAGGAGATTTTTTGATCGACTGGCAGCCTTCAAATATGCTGGAAGAGAATGACATACTGGATCCAACTACCTTACCTATCGAAACCACAACGATTTTTACATTAAATGTAACGGATAATCAGAGTGGTTGTTTATCATCCGATCAGGTTACAATTTTTACAGCCGGTGGCGCACTGGGAGCTATATTGAATGCAAATCCTGAAACTATATGTTTCGGTGAGATGAGTTTATTGACCGCTTCACCATTTGGAGGTTCCGGAAATTATTCATTTTTATGGACAACTGTTCCACCATCCTCTTGGCAGGGCAATACGCAAGAAGTGTATGTGGCACCTGCAGAAACAACAACCTATCAGGTTGAAGTGAATGATGGTCAAAACAGTATTTTCGAACAAATAACAGTTACAGTAGGAGAAGTAAATCCGGCTTATGCAGGACCGGACATCACCATACCTGCCGGCACAACTACAACCCTACTGGGTGAAACCAGCGGATCTGATAATTATGAAGTATGGTGGGAGCCCGATTCATTATTGGTTTCTGCAAACTTAATACAGCCCGAAACCTTACCTTTGGAACAAACAACAGAATATACACTTACGATAACAAATGCTTTATCAGGTTGTCAGAGTATTGATCTGATGACTGTTTTTGTCTCCGGATCTGTTATGGTTGTGAACCCTGGTGTGAGTCTTTCGGAAATATGTCCGGGCGACACAGCCCAGCTATTTGCCAATGTGAGTGGTGGCAGCGGAGAGTACACCTATCAATGGAGCTCAGATCCTGTCGGATTCTCAAGTGATGAACCCAACCCGTTGGTGTCGCCTGAACAAACAACCATTTATACATTAGTAGTTGACGATGGCAATACACAGATGGAAGCAAGCGTGACAGTAAATGTGGGTTCGCTTTCGGAAGCTGATGCTGGTGCTGATGTTACAATCGATTTTGGCTGGACAGCAGATTTATCAGGCAATGTAACCGGTGATCAAAATTATAGTTTTGAATGGTCTCCTGCAGAATTTCTTGACAATCCTGAATCGCTAACACCAACAACGGTTCCTTTGGAACAAAACAAACAATTCACTTTGCTTGTAACTAATAACAGCTCAGGATGCGAAACCGAAGATCAGGTTCAGGTTATTGTTACCGGAGGGCCATTGGGCGTTGAGATAAGCTCGAGCGAAAATGTGATTTGCTCCGGAACCCAGGTTCAGCTGAATGCCATTCCATCTGGCGGCTCAGGTATCTATACCTACCAATGGAGTTCGTCCGGAGATGGTTTTACTTCTGACATACCTAATCCGGTAATAGAACCCGTTGTTTCAACCACTTACACGGTAACCATAAATGATGGGATGAATACAGCCACTGATCAGGTAACAATTACCGTTAATCCTTCACCAGTTGCACATGCTGGCAATAATCAGGTAATCAATGTTGGAACCTTTACAACTTTATATGGTAGTGCCACAGAAGGCACTGGTAATTACAGTTATCAATGGTCGCCGGCAGCCTCCCTTGCCGATCCTGTAAACGGACAATATCAATTGCAACCACAAACTGCACTGCTTTATGAAACTGTTGTATTCAACCTTGATGTGACTGATCAAAATGGATGTGCCGATAATTCGACCACAACGGTAATCGTAGGTGGTGATCAATTGGGTGTATTTGTTGAAGCGTCAGAAACAACAATCTGCTATGGAGAGAATACGCAATTACACACTACTCCTTTTGGAGGTGGATCAGAAAATTATACCTATACTTGGACGGTGAACAATGATTCATGGACATCATCAATAGCTAACCCTGTTGTTGCCCCTGGTTCTACCAGCATATATCAGGTTGAAGTGAGTGATGGATTTACAACGGCCTCCGCCGAAATAACCATTACAGTAAATCCACTTCCGGAAGTTGATATCGTACCTGCAGGATATGACGAAACAGACAACACAATTTTTGTTTGCGTCAGAGATTCTGTATGGCTCGATGCAGGGCCAGGTATGTTGTACTATTGGATGAACGGTGCTGTAACACAGAAGCAGAAAGCTTTAACCAATGGGAACTGGATTGACGTGCAGCATTGGTCGGTGCGGGTTACTGATCCGCAGACAGGTTGTTTGAAAAGGGATTCACTTATTGTCTTCTTCGATTTCAATACATGTAATATCGGTTTAGATGAATGGGATTCTGAAAAGTTTATGAAAATCTATCCCAACCCCAGCAAAGGAAGCTTTAACGTTATTTTTAACAACCTGGAAGCCCAACTTTCGCTTAAGGTAATTAATCCAACAGGACAATTGCTGTTCAAAGAGTCGCTTGAAGTTTATCTTAATTCAGGCAATACACATCAAATTGATTTATTCAATTATCCTACAGGGGTTTATTACCTGATAATTACTGATGGAAAAGATAAGATCGTCAGGAAACTAATCCGTATGTAGTTCATTATAAGATAATTTCTTGTTCTTTGATCGATGACTTGAGAATCATTTTAAAAAAATTGTAGTGCAGTTTCTCACATTATTCGTATTTTTCGCCCCGATTTGGATCTATCCATTAAGAACTCGTGCTGATAAATTATACTATACATGATTTTGATTACAATAATTAGCTTCGATACTATGAAAAATCTCTTTCAAATAATTTTTGCCAACAAAAAAATTGTTTTGTTAAGCAAAATCCTGATCCTTTTATTCGCATACAATATCGTCTCAGCGCAGGATATTATTAGATATGAGAGTAAATCTATTGAAATAGACTTTAAAGAGATAAACTCGCTTACTGCCAGGATGCAGTACTACGACTATGTTGTAAATGAGACAAGATGGACTGCTTCTCAATTAAATGAAGGCCGGGTAGTAATAACCCCTCTTGCAGAGAGCTCGAGTGAAGTGGCTGTAATTTTAAAATCCAGATTGCATGAAATTCTGCAAGAAGACGAAGCAATGGATAAGACGAAGGCTACTGAAATTATGTTAGATCTGCAGGAAAAACATGGCACAGACCTTTTCGACCGGATGATGGGACGCGACATGGTTAACGATTCATGCCATAATTCTCTGCCATTTTGCACATCAGATATTTATACTTTTCCTGCCGGAGTGAATTCCGGTACCGCACAAAGCGGACCAAACTACGGATGCTTGCAAACAAGACCTAATCCTGCCTGGTATCACATGAAAATACTTAATCCGGGCAATATTTATATCAGAATGGAGAGTTCCCCTTTAAGAGACATTGATTATATTGTGTGGGGGCCCTTTACTGATCCTGTAAATCCGTGTTCCGGACAATTAACATCCAGCAAAATTGTTTCTTGCAGCTACTCAACAAGCTCCATCGAAACTGCTTATATCCCTAATGGACAAAGAAGTGAGTATTACATCCTATTAATTACAAATTATTCGAATCAACCCTGTCAGATTACCTTTTCGAAAACAGGCGGTACTGGTTCAACAGACTGTACCATTCTGCCACCTCCTATTGCAAGTAACAGCCCTATTTGTTTTGGAGAAGATCTGTTCCTTACTGCTGAATCCTACCCCAATGCAACCTATCACTGGACTGGTCCAAACGGATATTCCAGCAATCAGCAGAATCCAATCCTGCGTAGTCCTGGTGTAGAATACAGCGGCACTTTCAGCCTTGAAATTACTGTTAACGGAAATACCAGCGATCCGGTAAGCCTTGAGGTCGTTATCAATGCAGCATCAGAGGCAGAATTTGATTACACACAGGTTTGCTACGGAAACCCAAACATTTTCACAGATCAAAGCACTGTAGTACCATCTGGTACTCCTATTACTTTCTGGGAATGGGATTTTGGCGATGGAAACACTTCAACCATGCAAAATCCGCAAAATACCTATGCGAGCCCGGGTAACTATAATGTTTCACTAACAACTTATACTGGTAATAGAAGCTGTCCAAACACAAAAGTCAAGCGTGTTGATATTCCTGAATATCCCTATGCCTTTGCGGGTGATGATCAGGAGATACCCAATGGCTGGTCAGCAACACTTACTGGAGAAGCCAATGGCGGAACCGGCGACCTGAGTTATTTATGGGAACCAGAGAATCTGGTAACCAACCCCACCGAATTAGTTACAAACACCATAAACCTTGGTCAGACAGCGATTTTCACACTAACTGTTACTGACAACATATCGGGTTGTGTCTCAACGGATGAGGTAACAGTAAACGTTACCGGAGGGGCTTTATACGTTCAGGCCATGGCCGAGCCAGATATTCTCTGCAATGGCGAATCTACCCAATTGGATGCACTGCCAAGCGGGGGTGCGGGAAACTATACTTTTAGCTGGACATCAATTCCGGAAGGATTTACATCGAATATCAGAAATCCAATGGTCAGCCCTGAAGAAACTACGACATACCATGTGGAGCTGTTTGATGGACAAGTAACTGTGGCCAGTTCGATTGAGGTAACAGTAAAACCTTTCCCTGTTGCCAATGCCGGCAGCGATTTGACTATAAATGTAGGTACACCAACCCAGCTTAACGGGTCGGCCAGTGGGGGAACAGGTAATTTCAGCTATTTATGGTCACCAGCCGATTCTCTGGCTAACCCTGCAACAGATCCTTTAATCCCTAACCCAAATACAAAATTGCTACATGCCCCAACCACCTTCCATTTAGTAATTCATGATGCCAATGGTTGTGTAAGTGAAGCAGATGCCATGACGGTATTCACAGCAGGCGACTTTCTTGCCGTTTATGCACAGGCCGACCACGAAAACATCTGCCTGTATGACTCAGTAGAGCTTTCGGCCACGGCTGTTGGTGGCAGTGGAGATTACACTTATTACTGGACTGCCGACAACAGCAGCTGGACTTCATCCGAACAAAATCCGGTAGTAAATCCTGAAATAACAACCAGTTATACTGTAGAAGTTGATGATGGTTACAAAATTGTAAACACCAGTACTACGATTACTGTTAACAATTTGCCAACAGTTGAAATAAAACCTGATGAAATTCCATGGTTTGCAGCAGACACTATTAATGTTTGCGTTAGAGACTCTGTTTGGCTTGATGCCGGTCCTAACCTGAATTACTATTGGTCAAATGGTAGTACCTCACGTAAATTGAAAGCTGTAACCAATGGCAACTGGATCGATTTTCAGACCTGGGCAGTGGAAGTAACCAATCCTGTAACCGGCTGTAAGAATGATGATACGCTCACCATTTTCTTCGATTTTAATGCGTGTAATATTGGACTCGACGAACGCAACAACCTGTCGGCATCGCTCAAAATAAGCCCAAACCCCGCAGGAGAATTGGTTCGGGTGGTGGCTCCGGAAATTAAAACAGATGCAAAGCTCTTAATTTTTTCTGATCATGGTAAAATACTTTTTGAGCAAGCACTGTCGGCCGATTATGTCAACGGTGTAGCAGAAACAATCAAACTAAATAATTATAAGGCCGGAAGCTATCAGATTGTATTGATTACCAATGAGGCCTTTGCTGCTAAAACATTGATTATCTATTAAAATAAAACGGGATTTATTTCATGTTCAAACATCATCAAAACGCTTCTGCAGGAGTTTTTGCAGGATTATTTTTGTTTTTTTCGTTAAATCTTTTAGCACAAGACAAAACACCCTGCGATTACAGACTGCCCGGCGAAGTGCTCAACTGGAATTTTGGAGACAAAGCACAACTTACTTTCTCTGAAGATACACCCTATCCTTTTTCATCTGCCATGCCCGGAGGAATTGATATTCCAAAAGGAGTGAGCTCCATCAGTGATGCAGAAGGAAATCTGTTGTTTTTTTCTGATGGTATGACCGTATGGGGAAATGGGTATTATCCGATTATTAATGGTACGCTACTTGCAGGCAGTAAAGGAGCCACACAGGCTGCACTTTTTATTCCTTCTCCTGATAATGAGAATAAGTATTTCCTTTTTACTTCTGATTTTTACTACCCTGACATCCCGCAGTATACTAACAACGGAATTCGATACTCTGTAATCGAAAAAATAAATTACAGCTGGGAGGTTACTGAGAAAAACATCCTTTTGATGAATCAGAATGCTCAGAAATTAGCTGCTGTGAAACATGCCAATGGCACGGATTATTGGCTGGTAACACACGGTTTTGGTGACGAGAATGGAAATAAGTATTTTTCATATAAAATCATGAAGGATTCAGTTTCTGCAATTCCTGTAGTTAGTGAAACAGGGGTAGTTCATACCGGCACTTCGCAAGACAACAAAAGTGGTGGCTATATGAAAATTAGTGCTAATGGTGAGAAAATTGCACTTGTTATTCCGTCTGAAGATGAAGGTGTTGTCGAAATTGCTGATTTCAATGCTTCAACAGGTGAGGTTACAAATTCGCTCCATAGCACTGTCGGAAAATATAATTTTCCATTAGGAGTTGAATTTTCTCCTGACAACAACCTCCTTTATGTGACGACAAATCCTTTGGATGGTAGCGCAAACTACCTGTATCAATTCGATCTGAGGCAAAATGATCTGGACAATCCCATTGAAATTGCTTCTTATTCTGCCAGTGATAACAGGCTAATCGGGGCACTTCAATTAGCTGTTGATGGCAGAATTTATGTTGGAAGTTTTGGTCAGGCACTCGCACCTTACGATTATTTAGGCGTTATTTACAATCCAAA
>JAVEYY010000073.1:0-8483 GCA_034003245.1 Tenuifilaceae bacterium | reverse complement strand
CTGATCTCAACGCTAAGCACACACGACTATTGCCATAGAGCATGAAGATGAAATTTTGACTCTCTTAGCGTTTTCGCAGTGAATAAAATATGTACTAAACAATGAAAATATAAACAGATGAAATAAAGAATGTTTCAGGACGTATTAGCTTTACTTGTAGTTGCAACAGCCATTGGATACTTGTTTTACAGTGTTTTAAGAATAATTAAACCCGCAAAAGGAAGGGAACAAACCATATGCGGTGGATGCTCAGCAAATGGTTGTGAAGCCAAAAGCCTAAAGAAAGTGTAACATCACTTTTTACTTTAATGTTTATATTTGCACCATGAAATATGTTAAAAACATAGCCACAGCTGCACTCAGCACATACCTGATACTCGCCATGGGTGGTTTGGGCATATTTCATCACCTTTGCAAATGCAGTCCTGAAAGTAAGAGTAAAACCTCGATAATTGTTGAGCAAAGCTGCTGCTCACAAGCAAATTCATCGAGCGAAAGTTGCCATTCCACAGCAGAAGCCAATACCTGCGGCGACGATGAGTGCAATAATTGCAACTGTGAAACTGAAATAGAGGTACTTACCATTGACGAAACAGTTATTGCCGAAAGTATAAGAATAAATCCTAGTTTAAGTACTCAAGTAATGGTTGTTCTTTTTGCTATACATACTCAACTTGAAATCACAGAAAAACTAGTTTCATCTGCTAACAATATTGACGACCAGGCACCGCCCAAATCGGGTAAAGAGATTAATATCTTTTTTCAAAGCCTGAAGATTCCACACCATATTTCATAGCAATCCTTAATACAGGATTAAAAATCAACGGATTCGATTTTATCGAATTGTATGGTAATATTTTTTTCACATAACTCATTGTGCTATGAAATCAATAATGATATTAATTATAAGTATAATAATCCCCATTTATACAATTGCCCAGCAAGTTGATGGGCATATCTCGGAAAAGGATCAAGAGGGGAACACGAAACCAATGGTTGGAGCAAATATCCATTGGGCAGGCACTTCAATTGGTGTCACCACCGATAATAGCGGTTACTTTAAAATAAACCGACCATCGAATGCTAACCAGCTTGTAGTAAGTTTTATTGGTTACAAAACCGATACCCTTTATGTACCCATCAGCAAAACCCATGTAATGCACAGCATGACTAGCAGCTTGGATATTGATGAGGTGGTAATTGCGGGTAGCGCTCCTGGGGCGCACTTCGATAGAGTAAATCCTATTCAAACTCAGGTAATCTCCCGAAATGAACTAGAAAGGGCTGCATGCTGCAACCTATCGGAAAGTTTTGAAACAAATGCCTCTGTTGATGTTTCGTATACCGATGCGGTTACTGGTGCAAAGCAGATACAGCTTTTGGGATTAGCGGGCAATTACAGCCAGATTCAGATTGAAAGCATCCCTGCACTCCGAGGGCTTAGCTCAACTTTTGGGTTAGGCTATGTTCCTGGTTCGTGGATGGAATCAATTCAGGTATCGAAGGGTACGGCCTCAGTTGCCAATGGTTACGAGAGCATTGCTGGGCAAATAAATGTGGAGTACAAAAAACCCTGGGAGGATGAATTATTCTATATAAATGGTTATGCAAATAGCCTTGGAATGGCCGAACTAAACTCAAACGTTAGCGTTCACCTCTCGCCAAGGGTTTCGACAATGGTTTTGGCCCATGTTGAAAATATGAGCTTTGAGGACGATCACAACCACGATACATTTCTTAATCATCCACTGGTTAAACAGTACCATTTCCTAAACCGATGGAAATATGATACTGGTGACTTTGAGTCGCAAGCCGGTTTCCGGATTCTGGATGAAGAGCGTAACGCGGGACAAGTTAATCAGCATCATATTGCAAATCCCTTCGGGATTGATATTAGCACCAAACAATACGAAGGGTTTGTAAAATCGGGCTACATATTCGATAGGCCAAGCACTTCGATTGGCCTTATTGCTTCGGCAAACCAGCACGATCAAAGATCCATGTTTGGTTCAACGGTTTACAATGGATTGCAGCAAAGCCTCTACGCCAATCTGGTTTTCATAACCTTTATAGGTCGAACAAACCACAGCATTAAAACTGGGGTTAGCTTTTCCCTCGATAAGTTTGATGAGAGTTTAAACAACTTGGACCTAGAGCGAACCGAACAAGTCCCTGGAGTTTACCTTGAATATACTTATAAATGGTTAGATAATCTCACGGTTATGGCAGGGGGAAGATATGATAGGCATAATATTTATGGAAATTTATTCACCCCAAGGCTTCACGTTCGCTATCAACCTTTTGAACAGCTAAATATTAGAGCGAGTGCAGGAAAGGGATACCGATCGGCCAGCGTAATAGCCGAAAACATGTACCTTCTGGCCAGCTCAAGGAATATGATCTTTCTAGAAGATTTTGGAATTGAAGAGGCTTGGAATTTTGGCGTTAACATAACCCAACGATATAGGCTGTGGTATAGGGAGTTGACAATTAATACTGACTTTTATAGAACAAATTTTTCCAATCAACTTATAGTGGATATGGAGCAAGATCCCTTAAATGTTTACTTCTACAACCTTGCTGGTAAATCATACTCTAATAGTTTTCAAGCAGAAATTAGCTACTCCCCGTTCGATCGGTTAGATTTTACAGTTGCCTATAGAGTAAACGATGTGCGTACCACCATAAATGGAGAACTTACAGAGAAACCGTTACAAAGTCGCTACAAGGGATTTGTTACTGCAGGATATAAGACCCAAAATAGAGCGTGGCAATTTGACTATACAGTTCATTTAAATGGAGGTGGTCGATTACCTAGTACTAATCATCTGCCTGAAGAATTTCGCCGAGCCGATAGCTTTCCATCATTCATTACAATGAATGCCCAGATTTCGCGTAGCTTTAGGGTTTGGGATGCCTATATCGGTGTAGAAAACCTTACCGGGTTCACACAGCAAAACCCAATTATATCAGCAGATAATCCATACAGTCCCTACTTTGACGCATCAATGGTTTGGGGGCCGTTAACCGGTAGAAAGATATATATGGGATTTAGGTATGCTATTTCGCGGTAATTTTCTCTAAAACTTTAAATCAACTAAACAAAATAAGCTAAACATCTGTTTATAAATATTGAATCGACAAATATTCAGGTATGGAAACTTTAAAACTTCTAATTCCCAACATGAAATGTATGGGCTGCTCCTCAACCATAGAGAATCATCTCAGAAAAGTAGGAGGTGTATCTGAGGTAATTACCAATTTGGAATCGAAAAACGCAATAATTCATTACAACGGAGGAACATCCATTAAGAATTTGATATTAAACACCCTGAAAGGATTAGGATATCCTGGAGAGGTAGTTCAGTAAAGAGTTTTTTACAAAGCATCAATTTGAGTTTATTCAATTATTTACCAGTAATTCAATTTTTTATTAACCAAAAACAACAAAAGCGATGAGAACAGTAACATCAATTATTATGACCCTGCTATTTGTAGCAGTATTTGCACCTGAAGTTAAAGCCCAACAGCCATCGGGCGATAAAGTAGTAACCATTGAGGCAAACCTATCGTGCGATGGTTGCAAGAAAACCGTTGAGACCGGCCTTGCCAAGGAAAAAGGGGTAAAATCGGTAGTGGCCGATTCTAAAACCAAGCAGGTAACCGTAACCTACGATGAGAGTAAAACCTCGGAGGATAAGCTTGTAAAATCCATCGAAAAAATGGGATATAAGGCTAAGGTTTCGGGCGCAGAAGGGAAATCTAGCGAGGCCTCGAGAAAAACAGGAGGTGGTTGCTAAACAATTGTGAGTGAAATAAAAAAGGGGCTCAACGCCCCTTTTTTTGTTAAAATGAATCGGCGCTATCTGTGAATAATTGGGTCGGGAGTACCATCGGGATCGCCAATAACATATCCGTCGGCTTTAGGGGTTCCCAACATAAGAACACCTGCTGCATGTGGCGAAGCCATTGAAGTTCCGCTAATCGTGCTATATCCACCTTTCATCCAGGTAGAATAAATTGAAACGCCTGGGGCACAATAATCAACTGGAGGGTTAGCATAGTTTGAAAAAGATGCCCAAACATCAGTACTACTCATAGCAGAGATGGTATAAACGTTTGCATGGTTAACCCTAGCAGGAGAGCAATTATTTGCGTTTTGGCTCTCATTGCCAGCAGCTAAAGCAAACTTAATCCCTTTATTTGCAGCGGCAATAACGGCAGCATCAAGGGCATCAGAAATTGGGCCTCCAAGACTCATATTGGCCACATCGCCACTAGCTGCAGTTGCTGCTACATAATCAACACCTGCAATTACAAGTGAATACGCACCACTACCTCGCTTATCGAGAACCTTTACAGCAACTAATTGTGCACCAGCTGCAACACCTACAACACCAATAGTATTATCAATAGCGGCAATAGTACCAGCTACGTGGCTACCGTGTCCATTATCGTCGTTAGCCGAGGTAGTTCTGGTAACAAAGGTTTTGCTGAGCGTTGTATTAACGTTGAGGTCAGGATGGGTATAGTCGATACCCGTATCTATTACCCAGGCTTTCTTGGTTCCGGTATAGGCAACGAAGCCACCAACGCGAGTAATTCCCCAGGGAACAACCTGCGCGGGAGGAGGTGTAACGGTTGATCCCGGTTTTGCTAGCATAACTACCCTGTCGGGCTCAATGTAGGCAATTCGTTTATCGTTTTTAAGGAGGCTTACTTCCTCGTCGGATAATCGGGCGGCTACACCTTCAATGGTTCCGCTATAGGCAAGTTGAATAGCCTCAGCAGGAATACCCACCTCGCTAAAGATATCCTCAGAGAAACGACGCATGGCCGAAACACGATCCTCATACTTTCCTACAAGAGAACTCTTAAGGCTAGTGGTTGGGTTGTAAACCACAATAAACTGATTAGGAATTACATCACCATTTTTTAGGCCAACAATTGCATCATCCTGTGGCAATTGAACAATCTCATCTTTCTGGCAACCTCCTAAAAATACCCCAAGAGCAAGGGCTAATACAAAAAGTTTTTTCATAGTGTTTAATGTTTATTGGTTAAAGTAATATAAATGTCAGCTATGTATCTGACTTTATCAATAGGTTCATCAAAAAGATTTATAAACAGGTAATGTGAGTTGTGCTACTAATCACATAAAGGAGCGTTTTTAATACTGATGGAATACGCAAACAATTTGTTATTTGCACTTTAACTCTCGTAAAGGATAAATGTTATTTTAAATATAGAAGGAGGCTCTATAGCCTCCTTCTATATTTAATTTACATCATTGGCTATCGGCCTGCCCTCTTATCGGCATTTCCGTCGGGATCACTGGATACGTACCCGTATACTTTAGGGTAAGTAAATAATCGGATACCAGCAAAATGTATAGTAGCTATTAATGTGCCGCTAATAGTCCTATAGGAACTACTTATCCAAATTGAGTGGATGATAACACCGGGGCCACTCCAATCGATTAAAGGGTTAGTGTAATTGGAGACAGTGGCAAAACGGTTATTGCTATTATAATCAAGCACAAAGAGGCTGTCTATAAAGTATAGGCAGCCTCTTTAACTCTGTTAAGAGAACTAGCCTATTCTCCAACTATATACTCTTTTCCATCCTCCGTAAAGTAAGAAACCTCACCAAATTTCTCCAGTGTACCTATTAAATCAGCTGTTTTACCAGTAACAACTATAAGGCATTCAAAAGGTTTTATATACTTTTGAGCCATGTTCAAAACATCTTGTTTTGTTACATTGTAATAGTTTGATACTTTATTTTGAAGATAATCATTGGGGAGATTATACTTTTCCTTCATCATGGTAAAAGAAATATAGGGTATTGGAGCAACACCGCTTAACGATCTAGTATGTTCACCTATTAAGCTATTTTTGGCAATTCGTAAATCCTCGTCCGTAACCTCATAATTTCTGATTCGAAGCATCTCTAGAATAATATTTTCAATTGCATATGCGGTTTGATCGTTTCTTACAGTGGTAGATAGACCTCCAACTCCTCCGCCACTATTAGTACCTATATTTGATCTAATAAAATAGCAAAGCCCCTTATCTTCGCGTAAATTTCTATATAAAAATGACATTTGACTTTCTCCAAAAATCTTATTTAATACCTCCAATTCATAAGAGTTATCGAAAAAGGTGAATGCATCCTCAAGATTCCAACTAAATCGTATGTTCGATTGCACTGCATTTGGGTTATTCACTACAATTATCTTGCGGCTAACTAATTGAGACTTTTTTAACTCTTTAGAGTCTTCATTAATGATTTTCTTTCCATTATGCCAATGCCCAAAATATTTATCCATTAACTTCCGGCATTCTTTTTCATTAAAATCTCCAATAATTACTACTACTGCATTATTAGCTACAATTCTGTCCTTGTGAAATAGCCAAACATCCTCAGGAGATATATCATTGTAGTTATGTACCTTTTCGGGTTGCTCTTTCTGTTTTGTGACACCAAAAACTAAAGAATCTACAATATCTTGAGCTGAAAATTTATTTTTAAAAGAACTTTTAGTCTTTTCACTTTTATGAGCTTGTTCGTTATGGTATTCATTTGCAATCTCAGATATTATTTCATCAGCTATTATGGGATTAAAAAGTAGATCGGAATACATTTCAAGCAATGTTTCGACGTCTCTCTTCATCCCCTTAATAGTTACGCCTGTATTAGTTACAGATAACATGGCCGCCTTAAAATTTACAATTGAGTCAATCTCTCCGTTTGGGTACTTATTGGATTTTTTTTGCAGATAGGCATCACTAAGAATCCTTCTCTGCTCATTTCTTACTTCATCCTGGAAATTGGGCTGCTCAATATTTACAGATATTGTAAACTTTGGATATTTCTTTACTGGAGCGAGATAAACCTGCATCCCGTTTTTCATGGGTATTGGTATTAAAACTCCTACATTTAGCTTTTGAGGGTGGTTGGGCTGGGGAGGAAATGTTCTATCCACCTGCGCAGGAGCCATAATCACAGTTAAAGAAAATATAAATGACAATACAATGATTTTCATAATCTCTTATTTTTCTGGATGATAAATAATCGTTACACGATTATCAATGTTGAGATATTTATTTGCAACGCGCTGGATATCTTCGGGAGTAATATTAAGGTATTTATTGATTACACCATTGAATTCGTTTGCATTTCCCCAGAGATGATGATACCGGGTAATCTCATCGGCGAGTGACTCCGCATGAAAATAAAAATCGGTATATCCTGCCTCAAAGGAATTCAGCACCTTTTGTAAAAGGACTTTATCCACTGGTTCATTTTTCAATCTTTCGAGTTGCTCTTCAACTTTTTTCTGCAGGTGCATCTCATTGTTCTCTCCCTCAATCTTGCCAATAATTCTTAACACGCCAACTTTTTCCCACAGCTCTGCCGTAGCTTTTACATGATTAATTATTGTATCTTTTTCAACAAGTACTGCATTCTCAAAATAAGAATAGTCTTTACTTCCTGATAGGATTGCCGCCAACACATTCATTACATAAGCATCATCGCTTGTTTCTGGCATAGCATAATAACAAAAGGCTACGGCTGTTTTATCCAAACCCTTTTCTGTTTTCTCTACAATCTTCTCTTTTCCTGATGGCCCGCCAAAGTTTTTTGGTCTTTTTATCTCTTTCCCTCTTGGAATATCACTAAAATAGAATTCTATCCATTTTTTCGTTTCTTCAATGTCAATATTCCCTGCAACAACAAGACACGCATTATTAGGGACATAGTATGTTTTAAAAAAAGATTGAAAATCATTTAATGAAGCTGCGTCAAGATCGTCCATTGAACCAATCATATTATGACCATAAGTTTCATAGGTAAACATAGCGCCCATCATATCGTAGTATGCATTTCCTAGGGGCTTATTGTCATACCGCATCCGTTTTTCCTCCTTTACAATCTCCCTTTCTCGTCCGATTCCTTCCTGGGTAATAATTGGGTGCAACATTCTTTCAGACTCAGCCCACAATCCCAATTTGAACTCGTGGGCAGGTAATAACTGATAATAATAGGTTACATCGTAATTTATATAAGCGTTACAGTAACCACCAGCTTTCATAATAATATTCTCAAATTCTCCCTGAGGAATATTTTTGGTCCCATGAAAAAATAAATGTTCGCCAAAATGAGCAAAACCAGTTCGATCGGCCTCCTCATTTTTAGCTCCTACATGGTATTTAGTACCAACAACTACGTTAGGTTCATTAATATCCTTGTAAAGAATTATGTGTAACCCATTGTTTAGTTTGTATTCAATAAAGTCAACATACCCTCCTTTCTTTGCAAAAAGGGTAGAGGGTAACATCACAATTATTAATAATATTATATGATTATCCGCTAATGTGCCTAAATTATTATATTTGTACAAAATATATTGAAAATGAATTTTATAGATTTTGTAAAGCAGCATCCTGATGAGAACAGTTGCATTCAACATTTCAGGA
>JAVEYY010000072.1:0-8803 GCA_034003245.1 Tenuifilaceae bacterium | reverse complement strand
GGCAAAGCTTTGTTCGGTCGGAATGACAGCAGGGAGATTTTTCGCTCGCCGCGGCGAGCGGAATGACAGAAAAGAGTTGGTCGGAATGACAAAAAGGGAGACCCAAAAACAAAATCGTTAAGAAAAACCTCCCGCTTATCCACGCCTCTATTATATATATGATAATATTCTCCGTTGGCAAAAATTGTTTTGCGCATATTTTTATCTTTTAGCGGTACTTGGCGGTCCAACCCCCATGTTGGGGGTTGGACCGCCAAAAATAAAATCCCTCTGTCCTCCGGACATCTCCCTTTAAAAAAGGGAGACTCTGAAACCACAAACTCGTTAATTCGTTAATGCGTTAATAATCAATAATTAATTAAAAGAGATTATTCAAACTTTGCGTCGCCTTCCATTTTGATTTGGGTGCCTTCGAGTTTGATTTTGCCGGCGCTCTGAGGTTCGGAAGCGCCGATTGACCAAGCGGTGGGCGAAGCCGGACGGGCTTGTCCGCGGATATCATCAAAGAATGATAGATCGGTATCGGTGGAGAGATTGAGTCCGGCCCCTTTGGCGGCGGTATCGTCGGAGCTCAAACGGAAATCATCATTGGCTTCGTCAAGAAATAAAACATTGGTTAAATTTTTAGAATTAGCTCCCGGAGCATCAGCGGCCAGATCGGAGATATTGTAATCCGATTCCGGCTCCCAAGAAACACCGGACTCAAGATAATATCCATCATTACAATCTTGAGCGATATTATTTTTTAGAGTTACCTCTCCGGCTATGTTATGATAGCCATAACCTACTCCACTGTTTATCACGGTATTATTGTAAATATTATGAATGCCATATTGACTAATACTTATTCCATAACCCGCATTATTAATATTTTTTATATCATAAATTAAATTGTTATATATCTTCACAATCTGATTACCGGGAGAAGAGCCTTTGTAATAAGTAATGCCACCATGACTATAAATACTTGTATCTGTCATTTTGATAATATTTTTGGAAATTATTATCTCCCCTTCTTCAGCACCTTGTATACTGACACCACTTGGCGACGAAAAATTAGAAACAACCTTTGATATTTGAAGTCCCTCAATTTTCATATAAGCCAAATTGTTTTGAATACTTCCGTTATCGGGCCCATCACCAATAGCCAACTTATATTTATTGTCATCCCATTTCCCGTCATGCCTCTGAGTGACTCCTACTTCATTTATTTCAACAGGGGTATAAATTTTAAGGAAATTATTTACTCCAGTAACCCAACCATCCACCCCTACCACTGTCGTATCCGCCGTAGTGCCATTGGCATAACAAGCGATATTCCATTGTTCATTGTTAGCCACCAAGTCGCGATTGCCTCCGTTAAAAGCGGCAAATCCCATTGTGCTTAGCGCAGAATTAATCGTGCCAGCTTCGGCATCAGCCAAAGAGGTATGTGCGCGGTAGATCTGATAAGTATCATTAATAGTGATGTCGCTTGGGGTAGCACCATCATTAGTTTGTAGTTTATAGCTTGTAGAAGAATTACGCCTGCTGATAAATAGAAGGGTGTCGGCGGAAGTAATGGCTTCGTCGTTATCAGTATCAATTATCACTACATCCCCCACTCCGACGTTGTCCGGAAGCGGAGCGGAAAAAGTGGCCACTCCGGCGGTTAAAGTTACATTTTTAGAGTGACTTGTATCATTATCCAGGGTATCATTTTTACCCGGTCCGACACTGCGATATATCCGTGTGGCGGTTTCATCCGCGCCGATGTCCCACTGCGCCACGCCGGAGTCTTGACGGAGGCGGGTCTGTCCATCTATATCAGTGGTAAAGTACGTACTCAAGTCAGTGCCTGTATCAATCGCAAATCTGTCATCGGGGTGGAGGTGAAAGTCTTCATTACCGGCTTCAGTGGAGATAAATTTAACCTCAGCATTTATCTTGGAACCGGATGATCCCGGAGCGGTAGCGTCGGAGGAGATATTATTACTAGAAAATGATGAATACATTGTTTTTTCAAAGTCAGCCACAGTATTATTAACCGAAATATTATTTTTAGCAATTAAAGAAGTCCAGAACAAATTTTTAATTCCTGTTTCACAATCTGAAACAGTATTATTATATAATTCAAATCTATATCTGCTCAAATCATAAGAAACAGCAATGCAAGTCTGACTACTGGAACCATAAACAATATTGTTATCGATTCTGGAAAAATCTCCAATTGAATAAACAGCTGGGGATGTCGGGATAGATTTGACTATATTTTTCGAAAAAATTCCATAATTATCATACAGTTCTACTGTCCTAATATATCCACCAGAAGTTGTTATCTGCAAACCTTCAATAATTGAATGATCCTCAATTGTACTAAGGCTTGATCCGGTAGTATTCAAACGATATTTGCTATCATCCCACTTCCCGTTATGCCTCGCGTCCGGGGCGGTATAGATTTTAATATAATTATCCGGTCCGGTTGCCCAACCATCCACCGTTACCGCCGTGGTATCCGCCACGGTCCAAGCGCCGTCAATCTTGGCGACGGCCGAGGCGGGATTGCCGTTGTCAGAGATGACCACACTGTTTCCGGCAGTAACTTCCAAAGTTTCTCCGGATTGGAAGATTCCGCTGACAGTGTGGAGAAGGATTTGAGTGCTGGTAGCATAAACCACCGTAGCGGTTGCTCCGCTGGTGAGACCGGTGACGGTATTTCCTCCGACAATCGTCCCGGTAATTCCGCCATGAGCAAAAACTCTGGTCGTGTCCGCCACCAGATCACTATCAATCGCGTCTTCCCAAGAGGATAAGGTACTGAAGTTTCCTCCGCTTTGCATCACAGTCGAGACAAATTCCACCGTCCCCTCGTCCGCGCCGATATCCCAACCCGCTCCGCTAGGATTACGAAGTTGACCATCGATATCTTTTGTCATTGCGAGGAGGTACTCCGACGTGGCAATCTCAGCCGTCAAATTCGCTCCCGCTCCCCGCGCAACCGTGTCGGTTTGAGCCAAATGAAAATCATAGCCAGCTTCGTTGACAAATGCCACATCAGTTGCCAGACCGCTTCGATATGACGGCGACGGAGCATCATCAACAATGTCGGAAATATTGTAATCCGAAGATGGATCAAAAGTACCAAGAAAACCATCAGTGCAATTTTGAACAATGTTATTTTTTGCAATAATTGTTCCAGAATTACGATTTATACCAGTTGTAACACCATATATAGTATTATTATATACATAAGGTGTTCCTGCATATAAGATCTCAATTCCTTCATCTAACCCAGAACCATAGATAATATTATTATTTATATATTGATTCATACCTATTGCATCACCCACTGCTATGCCACGAATATTATTAGTATAAGTATCTATTGAGGTTATTATTGAATTTTGAATCTTTGGACTGTTGCTAGTATCACCAATAGAAACAACCCGCAAATTACCATAATCCATCGCTGCAGTATATTTAATTTGAATTCCATCAATAATAGTATAGCTAGAGGATATTAACATTGATCCTCCAAACGGATCAGCTGTACTTAATTGATATTTATTATCGTCCCATTTTCCACCATGCCTTTGAGTTGCTC
Organism: Tenuifilaceae bacterium; assembly: GCA_034003245.1. Lineage (GTDB taxonomy): Bacteria > Bacteroidota > Bacteroidia > Bacteroidales > Tenuifilaceae > Perlabentimonas. Next base: position 5,220 of record JAVEYY010000072.1, on the reverse strand, counting down.
CCACCTCATTAGTAGTTACTGGAGTATAAACTTTGAGGAAATTATATGCTCCCGTATTCCAACCATCAATCGTTAACGCAGTCGTATCTGCTGTTATGCCATTCGCATAACAAGTGATATTCCACTCTTCGTTATTAGTGACTAAATCACGATTGCCGCCGTTAAAAGTTATCGGGATGGAAGTGTTTTTGGTTCCGGCTTCAGCGTTATAGAGAGAAGTGTAGGCACGGTAAATACTGTAAGTATCGTTACTAGTTATATTAGCAGGGACTGCACCGGTGTGCGTCCGTAGGTTGTAGCTGGTAGAGGAATTGCGACCGCTGATAAATAAAAGAGTATCGGAGGCGTCGATAGCTTGATCCGTTCCTCCCGTATCGACGATAACTGCATCCCCTACGCCGATATTGTCAGCCAGAGCCACACTAAAAGTCGCCACCCCGGAAGTCAGCGTAACCGTATTGGCATGCGAGCTATCGCTGGCCAAAAGTCCCGTCGCCGACGGTCCCACACTCCTGAAAATCCTCGTGGCGGTTTCATCCGCCCCGATGTCCCAAGCCGTAACGGTGGTACGAGTAGCGCCGTCGATGTCCGTACTGAAGTACGTACTCAAGTCAGTACCTGCATCTTTGGCAGTAGTGTCGGATTGGGAGAGATGGAAGTCATCGTTAGTTTCGTCGATAAAAGAAACTGTGGTATTTATTTTGGAGTTAGTTCCCCAAGCTGTTCCATCAGACGAAATATTATTATTAGCTGTTACGCCACCAGAGACACTATAATAATCTTCACCATCACCACCTTGCACAATATTATTAGAAACATTCATACTGCCATTTTTTCTAATGCCCTGATGACAATTGTAAACAGTATTATTGTAAACTGAGTCATTATTCAGAGCTTCAATGTGTATACCTCTATTGTCAACCAAATCGAAATCGTAAACTATATTATTATAAACATGCAAAACACAACCTGATCCAGATCTCTTAAAAATGCCCCAATTGCTATTAGCACTTCCGCTCAAAACTCCTTTTATAATATTATTCTTGAAAACTATAAAACCTGAATCGATAGTGTCATTTGCTAATAATCCGAAAGCCCAGGTTCCACTAGTAGCGCGAGAGATCTGCATTCCATCCACTATTACATAAGATATTGAATCTTCTATGCCAATTCCCTCATCCCTAAAATAAGCCGAGGATAGCCATTTCCCACTATGCCTTTGACTTACTCCCACCTCAGTATTAATCACAGGAGTAAAAATTTTGATAAAGTTACTTGCGCCGGTATTCCAACCATCAATTCCTACTCCCGTCGTATCCGCCGTCGTCCCATTAGCATAACAGGCGATATTCCATTCTTCATTATTGGCCAATAAATCTCTGTCTCCGCCGTTAAAAGCGGAAAATCCCAAACTACTTATACCGGAATTAATTGTTGTCCCCGCTTCGGCATTAGCGAGAGAAGTATAGGCGCGATAAATCTGCCAAGTATCGTTGATAGGGATGTCTCCGGGTACGGAGCCATCATTAGCTTGTAGGTTGTAGCTGGTAGAGGAGTTGCGACCGCTGATAAATAACAGGGTGTCAGCGGAAGTAATAGTTTCGTCGTTATTGGTATCAACGATTAATACATCACCCACTCCGATATTATCCGCCACCGCCACTTCAAAAGTGGCTACTCCGCCAGTTATAGAAAGTAATTCATCTGCATGAGAATTATCACTGTCCAGCAGTCCCGTGGCACTCGGTCCGACACTTCTGAATATTTGGGTAGCAGTTTCATCGGCCCCGATATCCCAATTATTTATGGATGAGTTGCGAGTGGCCCCATCGATGTCAGTTGTGAAGTACGTACTCAAGTCAGTACCTGCATTCTTTGCTGCTGTATCAGATTGAGATAGATGAAAATCTTCACTGCCAGATGTGGTGGAAATAAAAGATACCGTGGTGCCGGTTTTGGAATTAGTGCCAGGAGCGGTGGAGTCGGAGGAGATGTTGTTGGAAGAAGAAGAGTCAAAAGTACCAGAAAAATAATCAATAACGTTATTATTTGAAATATTATTTTTAGCAACTACTTTTAAAGAACCCCCATCATATGTATCAAAAACCCCCTGATATGAATTAGTGATTGTATTATTAAAAAGATATAGGGTACCATATGTTGTAGCACTAATAGCCTTACCATGAGTATTACTTGGATCTTTGAATCCATAAAATATATTGTTATAAATTCTAAAATTCTTTGTGTGGTATCCAGCGATATATATGCGTATTCCTGCTGTATCATAACCATCCAGCGTTTGAATTGCTCTAATTATTGAATTGCTAATTTGGATATCTCCCGCATAAGCTCCTGAAATAAAAACTGGATCCCCTGAAGAGTATATTGTTTTTTCTTTGTAGACTTGCAAGCCATCTACACAGACATAGTTTTCCTCTATTGCAATTCCAGGATCTCCAGTTGAACCCGGAGTACCCATTCTATATTTCCCTTCATCCCATTTCCCACTATGTCTAGCGGCCGGGGCGGTATAGATTTTGATATAATTATCCGGTCCACTAATCCAACCATCCACCAATACCGCCGTAGTATCCGCTACACTCCACGCTCCGTCAATTTTGGCGACGGCGGAGGCGGGATTACCATTGTCAGATATAACCACACTGTTACCGCTGGAAACTTGAACAGTTTCTCCGGATTGGAAGATTCCACTCACGGTGTGGAGAAGGATTTGAGTGCTGGTAGCATAAACCACCGTGGCAGTTGCTCCGCTAGTAAGACCGGTGACAGTATTGCCTCCGACAATCGTGCCGGTAATTCCGCCATGAGCAAAAACTCTGGTCGTGTCCGCCACCAGATCACTGTCAATCGCGTCCTCCCAAGAGGATAAAGTGCTGAAGTTTCCTCCGCTTTGCATCACCGTCGAGACAAATTCCACTGTCCCCTCATCCGCGCCGATATCCCAACCGGCTCCGGCGGGATTTCGTAGTTGGCCATCAATATCAGTACTAAAAGGCAAATTAGCATCCGCAGTCAAATTCGCTCCCGCTCCCCGCGCAGTTGTGTCGGTCTGAGCGAGATGGAAATCATAACCGGCTTCGTTAACAAATTGAACATCGGCGGTTCCGCCGGTAAATGTAGCATTGGGGGCATCACCGGAAATATCGGAGATATTATAATCCGAACCAGCTGTAAAAGCTCCTTCAAATCCATTTGCACAATTTTGAACGATATTATTTTTTGCCATTCCAACTCTCCAACCTCCAGAAAAAATACCATATTCATTACTATTTACCACCGTATTATTATATATATAAGTATTTCCATCAGCACGATGAATGCCTATTGAAAAATCAATTATCAGGTTATTATAGATATAGTAAGTCATTTGCCAATTAGTAGCGTAAATACCACGCACATCAGGATTAGAATTACTTTTTAATATGGAGTTTTTTATTGAGTTAATCACGGGATCATTCTGCCCTCCAAGATAAACCGCCCCCTTATATGTTACATTGCTATATACTTGAAGACCATCCAAGAAAACATATCCACTGCTTATAATAATAGTATATGTATATTCACTGTTTGTAAGGATGTATTTACTTTCATCCCATTTCCCGCTATGTCTCTGACTCACTCCCACCTCGCTAGTATTTACCGGCGTGTAAATTTTGACAAAATTTTGCTGAGCCGTGCCCCAACCATCAATTGTTACGGCTGTCGTATCCGCTGTCGTCCCATTGGCATAACAAGCGATATTCCATTCTTCATTATTGGTCACCAAATCACGATTACCTCCGTTGAAAGTGATCGGGATGGAAGTGTTTTTGGTGCCGGCTTCGGCGTTGGCGAGAGAAGTATAGGCACGGTAAATACTGTAAGTATCGTTAATAGCTATGTCTCCGGGTACGGAGCCGGTGTGCGTTCTAAGTGTGTAAGATGTTGAACTTGTTCTACTGTGAATAAAAAGAATGGTGTCTGAAGAATCGATTGCGTTAGCCGTTCCTCCAGTATCAACTAAAACCGCATCCCCTACTCCGATATTGTCAGGAAGTGCGGCGGAAAAAGTAGCCGTGCCGGAAGAAACTGCCACTGTGTTAGCATGTGAACTATCCGTAGCCAAAGCGGAAGTTGCCGAAGGTCCAACACTGCGATAAATCTGAGTAGCAGTTTCATCGGCGCCAATATCCCAAGCGCTTGCCGAGGTACGCGTAGCTCCGTCAATATCATTAGTGAAGTAAGTACTCAAGTCAGTACCTGAGTTTTTGGCAGCCGTATCAGTTAACGCAAGGTGCAAATCGCGATTGGCAGCATCGACAAATGCGACTGTCTGATTTGTTTTTGAATTAGCTCCGGGAGCACTACCGTCGGAAGAAAGATTATAATTTGAATCCGTGTGCCATGATCCGCCATTAACATCGAAATCACCGCTTGAATTATTGTAAGCTAGAACATTGATGAGTTTTGCATAAGAGCCCTGATACCTTCTTACGCCTCTTTGTGAATTATAGATTGTTACATTTTCTACAGTCAAAAAATTACTACTATTATCATAACTCGACGTTATTGCTCCATAAGTTGAGCCATCAAAATCATAAATCACTGAATTTTTCAAAACAGTTCCGGTTGGATAATCGCTCATACCAAAGGCTCTATAGGCGAAATTTGATCCGGCATATTTTCTTATAATTAGACTATCGTAAAGCTGGTATTTATTATTTGTATAAGTAGAAGAGATTGCCTTGTTGGAATAGGCGCTGGTAGTATCATCTCCAACTTGCAAACCGATAATTTGAGTATAATGTTCATACACTTTGAGTGGCTCAAAAGCAATCAATTTATATTTATTCTCATCCCATTTTCCACTATGCCTTTGACTAACCCCCACCTCACTCTCACTTGTCGGAGTATAAACATTTATAAAATTTTGCACTCCCGTAGTCCAACCATCAATAGTCACGGCAGTTGAATCAGCAGTTGTTCCATTGGCATAACAGGCAATGTTCCATTGTTCACCGTTGGCCACCAAATCTCTGTTGCCACCGTTAAAGGTGATCGGGATGGAAGTGTTTTGAGTGCCGGCTTCGGCGTTATAGAGAGAAGTGTAGGCGCGATAGATCGCCCAAGTATCGTTGATAGGGATGTCGCTCGGGGTAGCGCCGGTATGCGTTCTAAGTGTGTAAGATGTTGAACTTGTTCTACTGTGGATAAATAATA
>JAVEYY010000071.1:0-8808 GCA_034003245.1 Tenuifilaceae bacterium | reverse complement strand
ATAACGGTTCAGGCGGTGTGTCGGCGAAGGCATGCCATGTGGCCGGGTCTCTTCTGTTTCCCCAGGCATCAAAGCTTAGCTCCTGTATTCGACTGCCACTTTCATCGGTTATGGTGTTCCATGAGCCGAGATGGTCTTTGTGGATGTAGTTTATCTCTTCGGTGTCATCGGGATTGATAATGTGTACGGCAAATACGCCCATTGGCCCGCTGAGATAGGTATGCTTGTATAGCTGGCCGTTTTTGGAGATGAATTCGCAAGCTCCTGCCCACACTTTATCCACCGTATTCACGCCATCGGTGTATTGTTGCGAAATACGCTGCTTGTGGCTGCCATACTGTATATCAAGAATATGGTCGCCCTCCAGAATTTGTTTGACCTTGTCAAAACCGTTATAGAATATGTCTTGTTTTGGGCCTGTGAGCAGCGCATTTGAGGTAACAACCGTGTTCAGCGCATGAGGGCCAGAAGTAATTAAGTCATTACCGCCATAAGTTGCATCACTAAATACAACTTGGCCATCGCTACTTTTTTTGGTGATATTGCCTAAAGCCGTAGTTTGAGCGCCATTGTATGTATCGTATTCATGATTAGCTGTTTGAACACCATTGAGGCTTATGTTTTTGAGGCGGTCGAGGTCGTCGTAGGTGAAGCTCTCGGTAAGCGTGCCTTTTTTTCGGTGTCTTAAATTCCCAAGGCCAAACCAGTTATACGTATGGTCTTGTACAGGAGTTTCCCCCGGTAGGAGGGTTTTAACCGTTTGAAGACGCATATTGAGTGGATGAAAAGTTTGGTCGGTAACCAGGCCGTTGCCGGTTTTAAAACGGTTTATCATGCCTAAAGGATTCACCTCTTGGGTTTTCCACAAGGTGTTGTGTTCTTTTTTTACGCTCGTGTGAAAACCCCATTGGTTATAACCTTCGCTAATGGTGATACCCGTTGGGTGGGTGGTGGTTTCCAGCCTTCCCAGTTCGTCATAGGTAAATCTCGTGGTGTAGGGTTTACCGCTAATTGTTTCTGTTATTGATATAGGCCTTAGGGCGTTATCGTAGCGATAGTTTGTCAGGTGGTTATTTTTGATTATGCTTTCCAGGGTGCCAATCCTGCGTGGTGCTGTTGAATAAAGCCAGTCAGTTGTGCCTTCAACGCTTGTTTCATTTATGGCTTGACTAAGTTTATTATAGGAATAACTGGTAATTTCGTCACGCGGATTGGTTTGCTGCTCTAATTCGCCAAAGGCGTTGTAAACACTTGTCATTGGGCCATAATTGGGATCATTAAGCAGGATGCGGTTGCCCCTTTCGTCGTAATCAAATGTGATGGCGGTGTTTTCCTGCCCCATGATGTATGTTTTACTTAGCTTACCATTGCAAAAATATTCATTTTTTACCACATTACCTCTATTGTCTGTGCTTTCAGTCAGCCATCCGGCGGCATTGAGCTTTTGGGATGCCGTGCGAGATATGTCATCTTTGATAGTGGTAACCGAAGTTTGGTTGGCACCGTAAGTTGTTGTGGTGGTGGTTCCATCGGGTGAAATAACAGTTTCAAGCCGGTTGTAGTCATCGTAAAGATATTCGGTGTAGGCAGGTGTAGGTTCTTGATTGTGTGGCAAAGACACTTTATGTAACAGACCTTTGGAGTTATATATTTTATCCACATACATTACCGAACCATCGTAGCCAGTGGTAACCGTTCGAAGCTCAACTCCGGTTTTATGATAAAAAACAAGGACTTCGGGCGTGCCTGAGCTTTGTTGCCAGGTGTAGTAAAGCGCATTAGTGGGTGCATGAGGGTGGCCCTCTGCCCATCGTGTAACCGCTATCGTTTCAATACCTGTGGGTGATATTGTTTTTTTGAAATTCCCCATCGGATTGGTTTCATAATGGGTAGTAAGCTCATTGGGATCGCTTGAGGTTTTCATATTTCCATACACAGGGTCGTAAGTGGCTGTTGAAACTTGTTCCATTGCATTGTAGGTGGATGTAGGAAATCGGCTCATATACACATCACTGTAATTGCTGCCTGAAGACCGTGCTTCTAATAGTGGCTGCGAATTAGGTGCATTAATTGTGACAGATTTCATATTTCCATAAACATCGTAAGTATAGATTTCTTTTGTTGCTAAGTGGCTTGTGAGATTATTTGCGGGATAGACATTTTTTTCTTTAAGACGTGTGAAGTTAGGTTCATCTGCTTCATAATAGGTTAGCTCTGTGGTAGCTTCATCTTTTTCTTCAGAAATATACCTTACCTTAACGGTTATTTCTTCGGGTAATCCAGTAATCCAATTAGTTAGATCAGGTGCTTTAGGGGTAATGCTCGTATTTGTTTCGTGCATATACTGTGAATGTGGGGTAGACGAAGGTTTCTCAGCGGGGTCAACCAGTATCTTTTGTGCTGTCAAATTACCGTAAATATCATAATTAAAAATAGAACGTTTTGTTCTGACAAAGTCAGTTGATGATAGCTCTTTTTCGAATGAATGAGAGCTTTCAATATAGGGGAAAAACTTTAAAGGGGACGAGTATCCTATATGATTGAATTTATTTGTTGTTTCCAAGAACACTTGGTCATCCTGGTTGAATATTTCAATTTTTTTCTGGTATGGAAAATAGAATTTATCCTGATAAGTGTAGATATCATTTGTAATTACACGCTTTATGTCGGTTTGATTATCGAAAATAGTTCTATGCTTGAAGCCTAGTAATCCTTTGCCTTGTTTATGTAACAATAGGTTACCGTATCTATAAGTTTGAGTCGTAATATGGGAATTACCAATATCATCCTTACGGGCATTAACCACATAAAAAGGAGGCTGGATATTACAAAGAGGAAAATCAACCTGAGCATCTTTGTCATATACAAGTGCATTTGTCAGCGGTAGGTATCTAACTGAGGTTTTTGTGCCCAAACCGGTAGTAAATGAAACAGCAAGATTACTCATTTCATTTTTATGGTACGACATGATATGCAATGTACTATCGGGAGAAGTCAAAATCAAGGATTCGCTTTTGCCATCACCATTAAAGTCAAAAAAATTATGAATATGGCTTCTATACATCGCAAGAGGCTGGAAATATTGTGTTTCTTTAGCTTTAAAACCATCCCCATTGCTATAGTGCATATCAAAGTGTTTTCCAATAATAATAATGCCCGAGTATTGATTGTAGGTATGTAGAATATCAGACTTTCCATCTCCATTTATGTCAGTTGTATACACGCGATGCGGAGAGGCTGAACTTTCAGGGTCGTGGCTGCCTGATAATGGGCAGTCAGCAATCTTCCATTCCCCTTTTCCGTCAAAATATCTTAATTCCCAATTGATATGCGGATGATCCCAGGCAAAAGTCAAAATATCAGTAATCCCGTCACCATTAAAATCGCCGGTGTAAACACGGTGGAATCTGGTTGGGTAACCCAGCGTATCTGGAGTAAGTTCATATAAAACAGATTCTGTGGGATGTAAACAAAATATTTTACTTTCAAATGAATTGGTGTTAACCAATAAATCCGTCCTTCCATCGCCGTTAAAATCGCCCGGTTTAATTTGGAATAATGTTTCAGCATCATGAAAAAATCTATAACCATCAGTTGTTATAGGCAGTTGTGCAAATAGACTTTTTACACCTCTGTGATTTTGGAAATCAAGTTCGTAACAAAAAAATATGGTTTTATCCTCATCTAACAGATTAACCAACAGAATTTCATTAATCCCGTTTCCATTCATATCAGTTATATTAATATAATGATTTGAACCCAAATTTCTTGGGAGTTCACCACTAAACGTAAAATTATTATTTCCATCTGAAATATAAAAGTAGCCTAGATAACCCCCAGCAGAATAATTCGCCCTAAACAAATCATCTATTCCATCACCGTTGAAATCGCCTGCTTCAAAGTAAGCAAATTTTGGTTGCCACTCATCACCCAAAGAACCCATTTCCACTTCATTATAAGAGGTACCTGCTTGGTTGAGATAATAAATAGAATATGAATCATAAACTTTAACTTCATTAATATAAGAATAAAAAGCAAGTAGAATATCTGTCTTCCCATCACCATTAAAGTCTCCTAAAGTGCGATCGGCAGTGAATCCAGGTTTTGGGGCTATATTAGTTGGTTCAAAATTAAAATTATCCGTAGATTGTCCCCAGCCAATTGAAGTTGGATTATAACCAATTTGGTTTTTTTCATCCCTGATTGAGACTTTATCTAGTCTGGTAAAAATTTTTGCTGTAATGTCATACTCAAATATATAAGTAAATAATGCCTGTCCTGTAGGCACATATTGTATCGAGATGTCTTCCAGAAGACAATTGGTAATAATAGCAGAACCATTGATGTAGGATGAATAGGGGTCTATTCTACTATCCGTGTAATTATATATTATTTCATATATGTGCTCCTGACCTGTTTTGCTATTACCTCCATAATTTACCCTTTTTAATAACAAGTTTCCTTGCTTCAATTCATATTCATAAGTAATCATGTTTCCCGCTAAGTCTTCTACGCTGTTCAAACGCCATGAAATAATATTTTCCGTACCTTCCAATTTCTGCCTTGAATTTGTGGTTTCCCCATATCGTAGTATCTTGCCATTCTTTGCTCTAACTTCAAACCAAACCGGTCCGTTGGCATTTTGTTCCATTACTGAAATTTTAGCAAACTCCTCCACCTCGGTAGTATAAGTATTGCTATTAACGGAGAGCATTCTGTTTCCATCAAATAAAAAATTATCGTTAATATCAAATTTCACTCCTTCTACGTAGCCATCATGATAAATCGTTTTACCTGTTCTGCTAATAGCAGAAGTACCGCCAATGCTCCAGCCTACCCCCATAATACCATTACCAGCCATACTGTTATAGTCTAAGGATAACTGGGGTACATTATTACCAATTCCTTGTGGCAAGCTTATCGGTATTGTATAAATACCGGCACCCAACTCATTAACATCAAACACTCCGGCAACACTTCCAACTACTCCCTGATCACCAGGAGAAGGCCCTCCAATCTCCCCATCCTCAGGTGGAAACAACATAAATGGATCTATTTTGGCATGAAAAACATCGCTTTGGGTATTTGCTTTGTGACCAAAACCGTGTACCATATCTATGTATTCGCTGGCTTGGTACTCCTGCTGCCCGTATAACTGTTCGTCTAAAGTAAAATTGGATGCCTGCTGCTGTCCAAGTAGTTGCATGTTTGATGCGACCACCAAAAATAACCAGAAATATTTTTTCATGCCAAAATTCTGTTAAGTTAAGTATGCCTTTTCTTGTTTTCAGAAAAAGCCGAAATAGCATACGGCTTTATCTGAAAATTACGCTTGTTCTTATTGCTTAATTATTTTGTAAACCTGATATATTTCAGGTGCTTTTATCACCAAGTAATAAACGCCTCCTCCCTGGTGGGTAACATCAATGATGTTTAGTAGCTTACTGTTTTCACCATTCATTATCTGCTTGCCATTTTGATCAGTGATAAAATATGTTGTCGTTTCTTCACTCATTTCCAGAAATTCAATATTGATTTTACCCATGGTAGGATTGGGGTAAACCTTTACCAAGTGATCACCTATCATTGTGGGGTGGTTATTTATATCTTTAAAAAGGGAATCAACTACGGCATCTGTACTCTTACCAATATAGAGTTGTCTCAATATCCTGTTGCCCGTTTCATCATACTCAAACTCCACGGTTTGCTGCGCAAATAATGTTGCTGAAAAGAAAAAACAAGCCAGCAAGGGGATAATATTTCTAATAGTTTTCATAACGATAAGGGATTTGCAAAATGTGAAATTACTTTTTAAGCTCGTTCAATTGCTGTTGCAATTCAATCACATACAAAGTCAATTCCTCAATTTTAGTAAGCAGCAGCGCGTTCATCTCACCCAGTTCTATCCCGTCGGTAGCTACAGTGGCCGCGTTGGGTATTCCGGGCAAATGCCCATTGGCTTCAATAAATTCAGAAACCTCGTTAATACTTGGAAGTTTATAATTGGCGTTGAACACGTAATCGGGCCAGGCCGATTTCATTAAAACCTTAACCTCTTCGGCAAGTATGCCACCTTCAACATAAAGACTGAATTCTCCCTCTGAAGGCGGGATAAGCCCTATTCCAACCTTGTTACTATTAAGTCCAATGGACACTTTGGGGTTGTTATTATCATAATAAATACCACCAGTACGATTGTCAGCATTAAGCACAAGCCCATAGCCACCAGATGACCAGTTTGTCGCCCATAAACCGGAAATACTGTTGCTCGCGGCAACCGCTGTAAACACAGCTTTTTTGCCAGTTTCGAGTACCATACTATTGTCAAGGTCAAATACAAGGCCGGCACTGAATCTGGTTCTGTCATCTCTCAGCTGATACCCGCCCATATCATTACGGATACTATGTGTTCCCATCACCAGATTACTCGTGGCTATGTGATTCCCTAAATTATCGCCTATAGAATTGGAGGGGATAAGTATTAGCTTTCCATCTCTATCGCTTGCCACAATTTGATCGCCTTTATCATCGGCTAGCCCCGAAACGGTTATATCCCCTCTAATGTGCATTTCTGTTTCGGGGGTACTAACCCCTATCCCCACATTCCCATTTTCAAACACAAAATGCCTGCTTGACGGGGTTTTAAACACCATATTCTCCGTGTTTCCGGCTCGTATGCTGTGCGTACCTAAGCCTATCTCGGCATAACGGTCTTTTCCGGTAGTGCGGTGTTCCAGCTTTAAAGTGGCCGCCTTGTTCTCATCTGAATAAATATGCAGTTTGGCCTGTGGGTCGGTCATATTTCCAATGCCAATACTGCCGGTAGTGCCGGCGCCATCTGAAGGGCCTACAAAGAAGGTGGGAACGTTGCTTTTCATTCCTATCATTATGGAATATCCGACATCGTTCTCAAGCATGTCAGACCCGAGTCCCAGCCCACTTCCAATTATATATGAATTGCCTGCAACAACACGGGCGTGTTTGCCAATTACCACTGCATTGGGTGTTAATGCCTCTGTAACATATCCCAAGGCAATGGTGTTTTCATTTGCTGCTTTACTTGCTCTTCCCAAAGCTGTTGAATTGGTCCCGCTTGCTTCTGCTCTTAATCCGCTGGCAAAAGCGCCAGTATTTAAAGCTTTAGCTTCATCTCCAAAAGCAAAAGCATTTGTGCCACTGGCAGTTGAACCATCCCCCCCAGCAAATGCATTCGTACCCACCGCGCCAATATTGCTGCCCATTTTCATATTGCCTTGCACATGCAGGCTTGCAGCCGGGGTATCTGTCCCTATACCAACCCAGCCACGGTTGTAATAAATTGCATTGTTCAGGCTACCAGCCTGCCAATAGTTATCTCCTCCACCTCCGGCAGGAGTAGCCCATTCCCCAAGGCCATTTAAAAACTGATCGGCAGTACCACGTTTGGCCGGTAAAGCATATTCACTGCCAATCATCAGTTCATTTACGCCAACAGCCCCTTTAACGTGAAGCATGAATTTTAAACTGGGGTTTGCTGTACCTATTCCCACTCTTCCCTCATTATAATAAATTCCGCTTTTATCCGGGAGTAGCAGCCAATAGTCTCCTTTTGCCCCTTCATCCTGGTGTAGCAATGCCTCCTGCAAATTGGCCTGCAGGGGTGTTGTAGATTGCGATTTTGCTTCTGGTAGCACACAAAGGCTTGCCAATAGCAGCACTATTGCTCCTGTGTAAATTATTTTTATTCTCATCATCATTTGTTTTTGTTTGTGCGTTTTATTGTTTGATAAATATGCCGCTGCCGGCTTCCCCGGTAGTGGTTTGCAATTGATACACATAGGTGCCGGCCGGCAATACGCCTATGCTGCACTGCACACTGCCGGCAGTGGCGGTAAGTGCCTTGTCAAAAAACTTTTGTCCGGCAGTGTTGTAGATTTGCAGCCTGAAATTGCTGCCTGTGGGCAGGCCGTCCAGACTAATGTGCAGTACATCGTCGGCCGGATTGGGCCAGGCTTTGCTGTTCAATGCCATCGCAGGTTGATCTGTCAGTTGGGTGATAATCTCAAAGTCTTCGCGAAGGATTTTCCACATCACCACATCTCGCTCATAATACCATTTGTTGTGAATATTTGTTCGTAAAGCATAGGCAAAACAACCACTATCAGAGGTTGCTTCTATTCCCATCAAAGTATAATTAGCATCCCCGCCGAAATTTTTCCGACCAATTAAATTTAATTCCTTGTCAATCAAATATATAATACAATTGCTAGGGGTGGATGAAACATCATTATACGACTGAAAGCCTCCGACATAAATCAATGAATCCGGAGCAACAACCAGGTTTGTAAAATAAGCAGTATAATCTAAGGTGTCGGGTCTGTCAAGCTGTAGCTCCTGCAAATATTGTCCACTTGTGTTGACCCGAAATACAGAAAACAAATACTCACGGCCTTTGTCATCATCCAAAATCCAGTTGGCTAACATTAAAAACTCATCGGAGTTAAGCCAATTCCCATTGGTATACCTTTTATGTCCATCCAGATCCGAAATATTGACACTTGAGGTAATATTCATTTCCAAATCCATAAAATTAAGGCTTTCCTGGCCTGTATTGATGACACCTCTCCCAATCATCATCAAGCTGTCGGTTCCTGGAATGCTGTCGAAAGAATTTGGTTGAGCACTTGGCCAGTTTTCATATTGCACACTGGACAGGCTGTCGCCCTGCTGACTGAACCTAAACATAATAAAATCGTCCCTTAGGTGGTTATTGACCATTCTTTTGTTGGTTGCAACTACTGCTACTTCTCTATCTTTATTTACTATTGA
>JAVEYY010000070.1:0-9584 GCA_034003245.1 Tenuifilaceae bacterium | reverse complement strand
CCCTTACTAAAGTTGCGGCGATGGAAACCACTATTGTAAAAGAGAAGTACGGCATCATAGCCGACATGGACACCGGGTATGCTTACCCAGTTGACCTCAGCAAGCCCATAAGCAAAGTGAATTTTGCCGGGTGCCTACTCTCATTCAGGGGTAGCAAGGCCGAAGCCCTTGATCTCATCCAGAAAATAGAAAAAATGCCCTGTTTAATTGAAAGATACTCAAAATTATACGCGTAATGCAAGGTTGGATCAAGTTACATAGAAAACTAGTAGACCATTGGATTTTCGCCAATCCAAACTATTTGCGCGCGTGGACTATAATGCTATTTACAGTTAACTACGAAAGCAAGAAGGTTCTAATTGACGGGCAACTTGTGGAGTGCGGAAGGGGTCAGGCTGTGCTATCACTTGACGGTTGGCTTCAAAGGTTTGGAGTTTCAAAAAAGGCTGGAGGGTGGACCATTCAGAAAGTTAGAACTTTTTTCAACTTGCTCGAAAAAGACCAAATGATTAACAAGGAGAATCTTGTAAAAACAACAAGGATAACTATTTGTAATTATGATGTTTACCAAGGTGAGCAACACGAAAATAACACGACGGTAACAGCAAAACAACAAGAAGATAACAACATGGTAACAAAGACTAAAGAATATAAAGAAATAAAGAAGAAAGAAAGAGTGGTTTTTACCCCTCCCACCCTCCCAGAAATTCAATCCTACTTTGCCTTTAAGATTGCAGAAAAGCAGCTACCGCTAAAAGCAGCCATTGAGGCCGAGAAGTTCCTTTCCCATTACTCAAGCAACGGCTGGCAAATTGGTAGAAACAAGATGAAAGACTGGAAAGCAGCAATAAATGGCTGGGTTGCACGGGAAAAAGGCAAACTGAACGGTACACCCCAACTAAACGAAAGACACACACCAACTAAACTCAAGGCTATCTAATGAAAAAGCAAAGAAGCATAGAACCCGTTACGCAGGATCACCTTGGCAAGGTACCACCGCAAGCGATAGAGTTGGAGCAAGCCGTTCTGGGTGCGCTTATGGTAGAATCCGATGCTTACTTAGAGGTTGCGCAGCTACTAGATGCTCACTCATTCTACAAGAGCGAACATCAAGCAATATTCGCAGTTATCAAGCAGCTGGCAACTAAAAACAAGCCCATTGATTTGCTTGTGGTGGTGCAGGAGCTGATAAGCCAGGGAACGCTCGACGACGTGGGTGGGCCTGCTTATATAGCAGAGTTAACATCCAAAGTGGGATCAGCGGCTCATATTGGTTACCACGCCCAAATCATTGCTCAGAAGTACATGCAAAGGGAGTTGATCCGTATCTCTTCCGAGGTACAGGCAAAGGCTTTTGACAACATGGTAGATGTGGAGGACGTAATCTCGGAAGCCGAAAACAGCCTTGTGGCCGTTCGCTCAACCGGGCAAAACAATGAGTTCACCACGTCCGATGCGATCACCCAGCTAAACCAGCGTATTGCCAGCAACCTAACGAACAAGGGGCTATCGGGCATTGGCACCGGGCTACAAAAGTTCGATACGTTTAGCGGTGGGATGCAGAAAACCGACCTGATAATAGTAGCCGGGGAATCGAGCCAGGGCAAAACATCTTTAGCCCTGACCGTGCTTAAAAACGCAGCCTTGCGCTACGGAGCCCGTGCTGCCATTTACTCCCTCGAAATGGACAAGGTGCAGCTGGTTGCAAGGATCGTAGCGCAGGAGACAGGAATCTCGGCCAAGCGAATACTCAACCAAAAGTTATCCTTTGATGAAGTGAACCATCTCGAAAAGACCACCAGCGCGCTTGCAGGCTTGCCCCTGTACTTCGATGAGAGCAGCACCTCAACCATTGATCAGATTTGCACCTCCATTCGAAGGCTAAAGATGAAGCGCGACATCAACCTTGCCGTTGTGGACTACCTGCAGCTGGTCGGTACAGGCTCGGCAATGAAAAACAAGACCGATGAAGCTCAGCTTGCCGAGATCACCCGCAGGCTTAAGAATACCGCAAAGGACTTGGGCATTACGATCATAGCCCTATCGCAGCTTAGTCGAACTACTACCAGCAACCACAGGCCAACTAAAAGCAGACTCAGGGGCTCAGGGCAAATTGAGGAGGCCGCTGACGTGGTTCTGATGATTTGGCGGCCCGACACCTACAGCATAGATGAGTTTTCAGAGCCACACGAGGGCATTGGAACGGCAGGGCTGGCCGAGTGTATTGTGGCCAAAGGGCGAAACATTGGCACCGGATCGTTTCTGCTACGATTCAATGAAGAGACCACCGCCTTTTTCGACTACGATCCTTTTGAGGCATCACCGGAATACAATTCCATAGATTGGCCTGTAATCAACCCAAACGAACACTTTGAACCATTAAAATTCTAATACCATACCGCAATGAAAATCGATCCAACCGTACTGAAATACTGCTGCACTATTCACAGCGTGAAGTGCCAGCTAAACGGCAAAACTATCACTATTTCTGGCACCCAGCTATCGATGGGCAAGCCCGAACACCTAAAGCCGAACCAAGGCCGAGAAGCCCTTGAGGTGAGCATGACCAAACCCCTTGAGGCCGTGATCCCAAAACGCAAAATAGAGGCTGTTTTAGCCTCTTACCGAAAGGTTATGAAGGTGAAGGCCGATTACAGGGGTTTGAGCCTATCTGAGGTCAAAATTTAGCCCGTTTTGAGCCAAAAAATGAGTTTATAACAACCTAACGAAACCTAAACGATGCCTAATAGAACGAAATACAATCAAAAAGTAGTGAAGCAGATATGTGACCTTATCGAAGGAGGTAAACACAGCATAACTGAAATTTGCTCATTAGTAGGCATTTCGAGAAGAGTGTTCTATAAGTGGGAGAAAGAAACTGCGCAATTCGCAGTTTCCATCGCGCGCGCGCGCGTGCGAGCAATGGAGAAAGAAAATGAGCAAATGAAGGTATTGTCGCTTAGAGGGATGAGGATTCTTCTCCAGGGTGGTTTTCTAAAGCAAGTTGAGACCAAGACGGCCTATGGAAAAAACGGTGAAGTTACCCACAAGGAGATCACTACAACGCTGAAATATTTCGGACCCTGTTTTAAAACTATCATGATAGTTTTAAATAACAAAGATACCGTCAACTGGTCCACACGGCTAAAGAGGCATGTTAACTACCATACTAAACGCCTAAATACAGAGGCAAACAGAGTGGGTGCGCAGGTTATCACTCTTGCAGAAGCAGCAAGTTTTGGGATGGATTCGCTAAAGTTCGAGTCCAACGTAGAACACAAGCCCTAACCTATTTACAGGCATTACAGAGGCATTATAAACAGCCCTGCACCACCGATGCACCAATGATCTGAATAACATTGCACCAACTTGAATAATAAAGATACAGAAAAACCAATTTTTAACCCTTAACAAACAAAAAAACGATGAACACAGAAGAGATTCAAAAGCTAGTAAGCGACAGCGTTGCAGCAGCCATTCAACCGCTTAGAGAAGAGTTGCAAACCCTGAAAACAGAGAAAAAGCCCGAAAGCATCCAGCAACAGGAGGGAGAACTTTCACCCGCCGTGGACGCGTGGGTAAAGGATAAGACCGAAAATCCACTGGCAGGTAAAACCATTTAACAACATTTGACCGATGACGACAACAGCAACCAAGGCTAAAGCCCCTCAAGCAGAGGAGGCAGCCAAAAAAAGAACGGTAATCCGCGAGAATAGCGATCAGGCTGAGCAGTTCCTAACCGATTACGAAAACACGTATATCCCAGCCCTTGAAAAGGCCTGCCAAAGCATCAAAGAACTTGGGGTCACACCCACCAAGGCCATAGTGGTGCAGGCCATTACAGGCGACTTTGAACCCCTTACGGAAGCTTATAGGGTCGTAATGGAAGCTGATATGCAGCTATTCAAAAGCCCTGCCGGACGGGCGGCCATGGATGACATCTTTACGGAGAATATCCATAGCATCAAGTCCCAGTTCGTGCAGCTATTCAATGGGATCGTAGGCAACAATTGGGCGGGTGGTATAGCCTATGGCTCATTTGAGGAGCTGACCAACAGCCGAGATAAAGACGGAAGAGTGCCCTTGGACTCGGTCAGCCTTGCTCAGTTCTTCTTGGTAACGGAAGAGGGCGCGCCTTTTATGCCTGAGAGCGCAAGGGAGGCTATTCTGGACGGTTTTAAGGACTATGCCAACCCCAAAGCCGAGAAACTGCTGGATGCTCAAAAAAAGGCTGCAAACGCCCTGAATGCATTCACCAAGGCCCTGCAGGAGGCAAACCTTCCAATCCCTTTGGATTTTCCAGCATTCTACTTTAATCGCTATTTCAAGGCAGAACGCTCAGAGGAAAGCCTTGAATGGAGCGTGAGGGAAAACCCAGAGGGCATACTGTAGCAGAACGGGAACCGATCCAAAAACGGATTGGTTCCCATTGTTAAACATTCAAAGATTATAGCAGGGGTGGAAATCGCAGCCCTACTTCATTCGCGACAACTTCAAGGGCGGTACAATTGACGGCGGGCTTAATGGCTAAATAATTACCTAAACAAGGCTTAATAAATGGAAACCAATAGTGATCATCCGATGAAGGACATTGACCAAGATTATTACGCCCAATTTGATGGAGGGCTTGAGTTTTTTAACGAACCGTTTGATATTAAAGCAGAGAACAAGTTATCTGTGTTCCGATTAATATATCCAATAACAAAAATAGAGCAAACGAATTAGAGCACTGGGGCATTTTTGCCACACAGCTTGCATCGAAGTAAACCTGCAAAACCTACAAAACAATGCAAAATAGATTCGAATACGATGACCCATACAACAATAGGGTTGAGAACCCCTTGGAGTTCTTTGCTGAACCCTTCGAGATAAAGCCCGAGAATAAGCTCACGGTGTACCGATACAATCACGATCAGCACACCCCTTTTGTCCACGTTAATCAGTCCCGATGGAACTATGAGGCCAAGGCCGTAAGGTCGAACTCACACCTCGGGGTTTACGGCTTTACTAATGAACAGGTGAGGCTTGGTAGGTGTGACTACTTTTTCAATCCGTTTTTTGACGGGTTGAACTGTCGATTTTCCTTTCAATTTCTCCAGCTCGAAGTGGATAAGAACAACATTTTTCATACAGACGATATGGAGGTGGTTTTCACGGAGGCTAACTTCATCAAGGTGTTAACGCTGCCTGAGCTTAAAGCCATTTTTCCACAGTACGAGGCCATGATTGATGCTTACAGTATTGCAGCGTCCAACAATTTTCAGGATCAATATATGGATAAGGCGTTTAATGAGTACGAGGCAGCAAGGCGAATGGCTGGCATAGTGCCCTCAATGCATAACGAAAACCAAGAGATTCACGGCATCACCCACGGCATTAGGGTTGAGCGGAACGGGAACGCCATTTGCAAAATGCTGGGTATTGATAATAGGATTATTCGCCCGTTCGCATATTTTCACGACTGCTGTCGGGAAAACGATGGGCACGACCCCGGACACGGCTTAAGAGCCGCCAAGCATATCGAGAAGCATTACGATTTTGTGAAGTACCATTTCAGCCTTAGCGATACAGAAATGAAGCTACTCATGTTCGCCTGTGAGAACCACACGGACATGATCCGGTCGGACTTTGAGATAGTGAACGCCTGCTTTGATGCTGACCGACTGGACTTGCCCCGCGTGGGTACAACTCCAAACCCTAACTACATGGCCACAACCATAGGAGGGCTGTACGCTATGGCCCTGCAAAGGCAAGGCGGGTGATACCCTAGAACGGGGTAGCATCGATTATAAGCGATGTGGTAATTTGAAAGTACATCCTTTAAAAATTAACTGGTTGAGGTGATAGGTCAGGGAAAAAGCACCCTGACCTATTTTGTTTCACCTCCATTTGGTAACTACCTAAAACTCAACATAGCCCAAATTTGGGCTATGGAAGTTCGGTTAGGTTAGCCGAAATTTAGGCAGGCCTTTTTGTTTTAGTAGCGGATTCCATTAAATAGATAGTTCCTTAATCTGTTCACCGTTTTCATCCACTTTCCACTCGTTGCCTCGTATCCAGTATTTGTTGTGAATCGATTTTGACAATACACCTGCCATCACGCTGAGGAGTTCGTCCTTACAAATCACCTCAACCTTTGCCATTACTTTCTCGCTCCTCTTCCACTCGACCAAACAGGGTGTGGTGGTGATGTGCGGCTTGCTGGTGTCAAGGGCGTTCTTCTTAATGAACTCCCTGAATTGGGTTGGTTCTACGTTGTACATGGCTACTCCTTTTCGTAAACTATGTTATTTTTTTGTCCAGGCATCGGCTCGGTGTGCATGTTTTCTCCTGTTGTGATTTCTTTAGGTATTCGATCGAATGCCTCACAACTTATTCTGTCGACTTTTCTGTGAAAATGCTTGCAAGTATTACAGGCAATTTCTGTGAATGGTACATTGTGCTCAATTATTCCGCTCATAGTAGTATATTTTCTATAAAGATACAAAAAGTATCGTTACAAATGAGTAACCTCTCATCACAATGCAGCTCTAAATTATCTAAACTGCAACTACCACATTCTCATCACTCCTCAGAACTGAGGAATGGTATTTTAAATAGATTGGCTGAGATACGAGCCAATGTGGGAGGGCTTGCACAATTCTGTGCAGGCCCCCTACAGACCTGATAGAACGATTCGTTCAGCCTGATTAACCACCTTATTGTGAACCCCTCCCCAATTTTGGGGATGCATAACCGCCAAGGTATACTTGTATACTTACATTCAATGTAACACCTGGACAATCAAATTTTCGATTGTCCTAAAACATCAACCAATATAGGCAGTAACAACTCATTGTAAATCAGGCAACATAGAGAAACGCTATATTCCACTAGATCGGCTGAAATTTCAGCCATGCCCCTACAATAGGGGGCTCCTCCAAATTTGGGGTGGGGTATTAATTGAACTAATACCCTATTGATTGTTTATAGGGGTCTGTCCAAATTTGGACAGGGGTATCCGTAGTGTGGATACCCCTTTAATGACCTACACACTACGTACCCCACAACCCCGAAATACAACTTCTCACCCGTTTTTATATACAACAAATAGCCTGTTTTTATATCATTGCACCACCCTGCACCACCATTCAACAAAAAGGGGTGGAATAGCACTCCACCCCTTAATCTTAAACCTTTTGGCGACTAAAAGGAGTTTTCCGCTCAGCACTGAGGGAAAAAATTCCCTGAGCATTAACCAACGGAAAATTCCGTCCGTTGCTGTATGGCTAACCAGCCGAGAAATCGACCCGTTACCACTGAGTCTAAAACTAGGCTAAACCCATCACCCTTGCCGTATGGCTAACCAGCCGAGAAATTGCTGAATTGACTGGGAAAAGACACTCCGATGTTATGGAAGCTATCCGAAACATGGAGGAAGCATGGGTTAAAGTACATCAGCGGAATTTTTCGTTAACGTTCAGTATCACTCAGTTACCACTGAGCCGAAAACTCGGCTTAGCCCATCACCCTTGCTTAGCTTCCAGCATGGGGCTACGATCGACATATAACCCACCGTCCGGAATTCCCCCGAGGTACTTCATGGTTGGCGTTGGCTCATCACCTTGCCCGGGATAAATGGCTACTAGCTTGACTCCACAAATAACAATCATTTCGAGCAGTTTTATTGCCTTATCCCAATCGCCAATGGCATTTGGAAGCATTGCAACTATGCTTGAGTAATCCTTGTCGGGGTGATCCTGAGTAAAGTAGGTGAAAAGGTCTTCACCCTTTAGGAACTTATAATCAATTTCCTTGGTCATCAGCTTGAGTTTTTGACTTATACGTTACTCCAGCTCAGAGGTTGGCGCGTCAACCACTTTATTATGCTCTTTGCTTGCTTCCCATACAGGGATCAGCTCCTCACGGGTGCCGTCTGGGTGCATAATGCTTACCCTTGTGCTGGTCTTAATGCCGGGCCTTTGCCGGGCCTTGCCTTGATCCTGTGATCTCATAACATTGATTTTTTGAAGGTTACATATTGTTGAGTTATTACCCTGTCCAAATCTGGACAGGGGTGGGGTGATTTCAAGTCACCCCATCCCTACCCCTTACGCTCCTCAGCAGTTAAGTAGGTTGCCCGGTTGGCTGTTCTGGCAACAGTCAGCAGCTCCAGTCGGTCAATCCTTACGCTGGCATTGCGGGTGCCGTCCTTTATCACCCTTACCAGCCCCTCCTTAATCCATCGGTTGACTATGGCCTCACCATACAGGCGGTAAGACTCCCTGAGTTTTAAGTAAGGCTTTAGCAGTCCCACATCCATAAGGGCCTTGGTTGCCCCCGCCTCGGCTGCATCTATCAAAGCATTGCGGTATTCTAGTTCTGTTTGTGGCATCCTTAGCATGGCTTACCCTCTTTTTTTTCGGTTTCCCTTACGCTAAAAACGTAAGTAACCCGGTTCAGCATTTCGAACATTTCGGCCAAGTCTTTGCCCTCCATACCGTCGGCCATTTGGAGCGTTTGCTGGAACATAAACTCAAATTTCTGCTTAATATCAGCAGCCGAGAAGTCACTCAGCACGTCGTCGACGGCTACCAGAGTGCGTTCACCTGTTCTGTTGTCGGTTTCTATTGCCATTGTGATAGTAATTTTAAATTATTTGGCAAAGTTTGGTCAAACTTTCTAAAAAAACAACGTTGTTTTTTAATTATTTTTATACTTTTGTACTGATAGACAACTAGTTACTGTATCACTGTGATACAGTAAACCCTTATTGTTCACCAAAAATCAAAGGTTTATGAAAGCAATCGAATGGGTAACAGCCGAGCTGAAGAAAAAGGATGCAGCTCTTGGATCGTACCTCTCAAGGTTTAAAAAGGAGAATGAGCAGCTTGATGAAGCGGCGTTGGCCGAAAAGCTAAGCAATGATCCTATGTTTTCGCTAATGGTCAAAAATGCCAGCCTATCCCACAGCCAGAAAACGGCCAGCTGGGTTATGTTTATTGGGGTTGTGGTACTGATTTCGTGTGTGGGTGCGCTAATTATCGCAGCGGCCACCCTGAGCTAGGCAAAAAAAGAAGTGGTGCAAACGTGGTGCATTTATTAAAAAGAAAAAGCGCAACCACTTATTTTACAAATGATTGCGCTTTAAATTGGTGATCCGGATAGGATTCGAACCTATGACCCTCAGCTTAGAAGGCTGATGCTCTATCCAACTGAGCTACCGGACCATTTGCTTTTCGGGTTGCAAAAATAGAAAAATCCTTTAAGAAACGCGATCTTTATGCAACTTTTTTATCTGACTATAACCTAAAAACCTAACTCCTCGGCAATTGGCTTTATGGCTTCAATTGAAAGTTCGGCAAAATCGGCAATGGGAATCCCAATTTTTTCGCACTCCATAATGGTATCTCTATTAACCGAAGCGGCAAAAGCTTTCTCTTTCATCCGTTTTACAATCGATTTGGGCTTAACGGTTGCAATTTTCTTATCGGGGTAAACCAGCGCGGTGGCAAATATTAAACCGGTTATGGTTTCGCCTGCAGCTAGAGCGTGCTGAAATAGCGTAGTACGATCTTTACCTGTAGCCATCTCGTTGTGCATCA
>JAVEYY010000069.1:0-10252 GCA_034003245.1 Tenuifilaceae bacterium | reverse complement strand
ACTTGAATGAATTTTGTTACAAAACAAATAGACGATATTTTGGAGCGAATCTATTTGATAGACTACTAGTTGCAGCTGTCGAAGATACTTGGTATGGAAAACTTAGGTACAATTACGGATAATCATACAATTTTATTTAAGTGAAACGCATAATCCCTTTTATCTGGGGTTTGCTGTTCTTTACAGCATCATATTCCCAGCAACAAACCCCAATATTTGACTTTTGCAAGGACTCAATAACCCTCAGGGATCTTATAGTAAATGCTAAAGAGAATAAAAACTTTAGTATTTATGCTCACAAAGATATTCCGCTTACCGTTTTAATTCCTTGCCCTTTTGATTCTACAGACTTTTTTGCCTTGTTGAGTAAAACACTTTCAAGATATAACTTGTTCCTCACAAATTGGCATGGTAATTTCTTAATAAGTGAGCAACCCATAGCTTTTACAAAGTTACCCGAATTCACTGAACAAGAATCGCTATTTACTGAATACTCATCTAAAGAGAAGGTAATTACGGATGCAGAGCAACGTTACTTAAAGGGTCGGGGGGCCGATATTGTTGAAACGATTACAGTTGGTTCCTCCTCGATGTATACAGGAAAGGGTAAGGTAAATGTTACTGGAATACTGCGCGACCAAAGCAGTGGCGAAACGCTAATAGGAGCAACCGTATTTATTGAAGAACTCAAAGTTGGTACAGCAACAGACCTTAATGGTGTTTTCTCCATAAATCTTGAACCAGGTCATTATAATGCCCGGTTCGATTGCATTGGCCAAAAAAGTACAAGGTATCAACTCAACGTTCTTTCCAGTGGGGATTTTACCCTGAGCCTCGAGAGGTCGGTAATGCAGATTGATGAGGTGATGGTGTATGGAGATAAGTCGCTTAATGTGACAACTCGCGATGCTGGTTTTGAGAGAATCCCCCTGACTACTCTAAAGGAGTTACCCATGATGCTTGGTGAAAGGGATGTAATTAAGGTGTCAGAATTACTTCCCGGTATTGTAAGCATTGGCGAAGGCGTTTCTGGTGTGAACGTGAGGGGTGGAAACTACGACCAAAACGGGTTCTTCATAAACAAAGTACCTATCTACAACACATCTCACCTCTTTGGTTTTTTCCCTGCATTTAACCCCGATGTTATCAAAGATTTTTCAATTTACAAAGGGCATATGCCTGCTGAATACGGAGGACGATTATCCTCAGTTTTTAATATCGTTTCGAAACAAGGGAATAGAAAACGATATAATGTGAGGGGTGGAATTAATCCTGTAACAGCAAATTTTACACTAGAGGGACCTATAGTCAAGGACGAGGGATCAATGCTTCTTAGTTTTAGAAAAACATACTCTGATTGGATCTTAAAGCAAATATCCGATCCGGATATTAGGAATAGCAGTGCTAGTTTTGGAGACATTTTACTTTCGGCCAATTATGAAGTTGACAGCAAAAACCAGCTTGGCCTTTTTACTTATTACAGTTCCGATCATTTTAGGCTATCGGATATAAACCAGTATACCTATTCAAACTTTGGGAACTCTCTGAATTGGAAGCACAGGTTGTCGCATGCCACTCGAGCTGAGGTGTCATTAATCACCTCGCGTTACTCCTTTAATACTGTTGATAATAACATTGGCCCCCTAGCATACACTCACGACTATTCAATAAATCAATATGAAATACAGGGAATCGTTAATCACCTGCTTAACGAGAAGAACAGGATTGAAGCTGGCATAACAACCACTTTCTATAATCTTAATAAGGGAAGTGTTAACCCTTATGGGAATGCATCGCTCCGCATACCGGTTGAACTAGGTACAGAGAATGGACTAGAGGGTGCGATTTTTATTGCCGACAACTATGATCCTTTACCCTGGTTAAACGTTTATCTTGGGTTAAGGTACTCCGCTTTTGCACCACTGGGAGAGAGGAATTCTCTTGTTTACCAGGAAGGGCAAGCTCGTGAACTTAAATATGTTGTCGATACATTACATTACAGTCGACTTCAGCCAATAAAGTGGTATCATGGCCCTGAATTAAGAGCTGCGTTAAACTTTAAAACCGACAAAAATGGCTCGGTGAAAGTTGCATTTAACCAGACTCGGCAAAACTTATTCATGCTCAATAATACAATTACTATTGCACCAAATACCCAATGGCAATTAGCGAGCGAACATTTAAATCCCCTTCTTGGAAAGCAGTTATCGCTTGGTGTTTTCAGAAACTTCTTTAAATCGACAGTTGAATTTTCACTCGAACTATTTGCAAAGGAGGTAGAAAACATTAGTGAGTTTAAAGATGGAGCCAACTTCATCGCTACTCCTCACATCGAAACTATGGTTCTACAAGGAGAACAAGCAGCGTATGGGTTAGAGGTTATGGTACGCAAACCTAAAGGACGATTGAATGGCTGGGTTGCCTATACCTATTCAAGATCCATTGTTGAAGTAGATGGCAAAGAGAATTGGATGAAGATTAATGACGGTATAGCCTACCCATCAAACTATGACGTCCCTCACGTTATTAATGGAGTGTTTAATTACCGCTTCAACCGCCGTTTTAACCTATCGAGTACGGCTACATATCAAACAGGTCGACCAATAACTTATCCCCTTGCAATTTACTATTCAAATAATATTCCGGTGGTTGACTATTCAGCACGTAATGAGTTTAGAATTCCAGACTATTTTAGAATAGACCTATCTCTTGCGGTTGAAGGTAATTTGAAGCGGAATAAATTATTTCATAGCTCATGGGTATTTGGTGTATATAATCTAACAGGACGGAAAAACCCACTCTCTATCTACTTTAAGCTTGACGAAGGCCGAATTAAAGGATATAAATATTCTATCATTGGCACCCCAATTTTCACGGCAACTTGGGTGTTTAAACTTGGTAACTATGCGACAGACTAAATATATTATTCTCCTATTGGCCATTATTGGCATTTCGGGTTGTATCGAAGATTACTACCCAAAGAATATTTTCGATCATAACGAAAGTTATGTTATTTTTGGAAAAGTAACCGATGCTAGCGATTACCATATGGTTCAGGTTTCGCGCGCTTCGTCCCTTACGCTCCCAAAGCGAAATCCTGTTGTATCCTGCGAAGTTATTATAACAGACAATAATAACAATGTTTTTGTATCTGACTCAACCACAAATGATGGCAGGTACTTTGTGAATATTGATAGAAACCTGGTTACGTTAGGAAAATCATTTAAAGTAGAAGTTCGCACTCCCGATGGAGTTGTTATTGAATCGGCATTTGACACCTTAAGACCATGCCCCGACCTTCAGGATGTATACTTCGAAAGGGTAGATAAGCCCACTGCTGATCCAAATTCTACTGAACGAGGCGTTCAGTTTAAGGTTGATTTTGAGGCCGATGAGATGTTTGGGAAATTCTTTCGATGGGAGATTGAAGAAACCTTCGAGTATAGATCAACCTATCCTATAAGTTTTTACTACGATGGGAAGGTTAATGAAGTTTTTCCTGAAGATTATTCATTGTATTACTGCTGGCAAACAAAAACAATTAGCGAGTTCTTTCCATTAAGCACAAAACATTTAACCGAAAGCCGCTTCGATGGGTTCAAATTACATTTTGTTAACAACCGATCCCAACGGTTAATGTATCTGTATAGCATTCTTGTGCACCAATCAGCAATAGGTGAGGATCATTACAATTACTTGGAACAAATTAACCTAAACTCCAAAAATCAAGAGGGTTTATTTGGTACGCAACCCATCTCTATAGAAGGAAATCTTCACTCCACTTCGCATCCAGAACGGCGTATTCATGGTTATTTTAGCGTTGAAGGCACTAAATCTCGACGGTTCTTTTTCAAAAATACGATGGAGGTTCCCTTCGAAATCACATCAAACTGCACGCCGGTTGAACTATTATCTGGTTATAGATATTTTAAACCTAGCGACTACCCGGTTTACCTTATTGATGAAAGCGGTGTTAAAAAATGGGTGTATGATTTCTGCGTTGATTGCAGAGAGTTGGGCGGAACTACAACAATCCCAGATTATTGGCCTATTTAATATAAGACATTTATGAAAAAGATATTGATTATATTGATTGTTAATACGTTAATATGGCAATTTGATACAATAAAAGGCAATACCCTACCCTTATCAAACACTCCAGGAAATGATAAGGTCTACTTTTTTACCGACCGAAACCTATATGTTGCTAGCGAACCAATCCTGTTCTCATCATTTATTGAAAACAGTTCAGGACTCCGTAGCAGCGTACTTTACGTCGAAATAGTATCTCAGAACGGTCTTTCATTCTACTCTAGCAAGTTCAGAATCTCAGGACAAAAAGCAAATGGTTCAATTCATATTCCTGCCGATATCCCAACGGGGACTTACTTTGTAAAGGCATATACAAAGTGGATGAGAAACTTTAGTCCCGACAGTTACGCCTATGTCCCAATAAAACTGATAAACCTCTCTTCACATACCCTTGGTGCTAAAAAAAATGGAAAGAATGGGAGTAATGGTGCTTATGTCAACTTCGAAAAGGTAGATTGCTCCAACGACATAATTGAAAGCAATAGGAATACTTACAAACCTCGAGAAGAGGCTACACTTACCCTTAACTTCCAGACCCTTGATGCAGATTTTGTTTGGAGTTGCCTCTCCATTGCACCCAGCGCAGCCATAGACTATTCCTATAATATAACCAATGGATCAAAATCAAAAGAGCCTGTTATTATTTATCAACCAGAACAGGAGGGTATTTCAATTTCGGGCAAGGTTATAAAGGCTGAATCAGAGGAACTTGTCCCTCATGCTTTAGTCAACATCTCAATACTTGGGCCCTACTCCGATTTTATTCCAGTTAGAACCGATTTTAATGGATACTTCAACCTAAATCTCCCTGCCATAAATGGCAAATACGATTTGTATATCGGAATAGAAGGTGATACTCAAAATCGAGTAATTATCGATAATGACTTTTGTACTAAGAGCAACGGGATTAACTATACCTTGTTTTCTATAAGTGATAAAGAACAACAGGCGGCTCAAAATATTCTGAATAACATTGAGGTTTCAAAGCAATTCCCAATACCTACCAACCCTTTGAGTTCAGATACGCACCTTGCTTTTCAAACTCTGGATCCATTCTACGGCACTCCCGATGTGGTTTTTGAATTCAAAAAATATGTCGATTTATTATCAATTAAAGAGTATTTTTTTGAGTTAATACCTGTCTCTGTGAGGGAAAGGAAGGGAATAGTAACTTTTGGGTTCCCTGAGAACTATGCCGAATTTAAAATGTTTGATCCTTTACTGATGATTGATAACGTTGTTGTTACCGACGCCAGCAGAATACTAGCAGCTGATCCAAATCTTCTTTCAAAAATTGAAATTATATCAAAACCTTACTATAAGGGCAACATGGTTTACGGAGGTGTAGTAAGTTTCTTTTCCAAAAAGGGAGACTTTGCAGGCATTGAGTTACCTTCTTCTGATATTTTCTTAAACTATAAGTTCTTTGATAATGGGTCTAATGTGAATTACCCAAACTTTGTAAATGAAAATTTACCCGATACCAGAACTACCATATTATGGAACTCCGACCTGCAAATGGATAAAGATGTCCCAACTGTTGTAACATTTCAAACCCCCGACACTAAAGGTGATTATGATATTCTGCTAAGAGGCATTACCTCAAAAGGTAAGGTAATGTTTATACGCCATACGATTAAGGTGAAATAATTTTTTTTAGAATTATTTTTGTCTAATAAGTAAATTTTCATTACTCAAACCTAATGTGTCGTTGATTTCAACTTGGTTTGGGTTTTAAAAAAAGTACATCCTCATCAATCCTTTAAAAAAAGATGTACTTTTGAAAAAAAACTAGTTATGGTAAACCTCCGTCGCCCCAATCGTTACGACCGCAACTCGGGTTTTAACACCAAGTATATTTCGCTAATTTTAGCCGCCACCATGGCGTTGGTGCTGTGGGGATATCAGAAAATTTACTTCGAAAAGTCGTCGCAGCTATTCCTTTACATAGCCATAGGCCTTGGCCTCGTTGCTTTGGCCTTGGCCTCGTTGCATATCGTTAAGATTTGGAAAAATCATCAAAAGGGTAAGAAAGAGAAAGAAAATGAATAGCAACACCAGTTATAGGATTAAACTTACCCTTTTCGATAGTATTGTTATTTTAATTAGTTATGTGATAATACTTGCCCATTGGGTTTTGCTATTATTAGCATTCACTTCAACTTTATTCTTGGCAATATGTATCATTGCTACGCTACTTTTTGTTGGTTTAAGCATCATTATGGGGTACCCACACAGGTTCAACTACCCTGTTAGAATTTGTGAACACAACGCGCATAGGCAATTTCAATTAGCGGTAAGATTTCTGAGGATAATTAGGTTTTTACTTCTTGTACTATTCTTGTTTGTTGGTATGCTGATACACACCAATAAGGAACACAGTTCGCTTTGGGCTGTAATTCTAGTTGTGCTGCTTTTGGTTGTGCCGCTAATCGTTTATATCCATAAATCCATTCGGCTTGGGTAGGGCTAGTTAAAGCAGAAATTTCCAGGAATAATTCCTACACCAATTGTATCAATGGCCGCTCCATTCGATCGGTAGCGATACACTACGCCCTCGCTCATAAAGTCAACGGCATCGGAGATGAAAATATCACCGGTCAAGGGATCCACGGCTAAGGCACGAAAATTACGACCTGTCCGATGAACCAAAGGTTCAGTTGGTAGCTTGGTGTCATCAACATGCATGGCATACAGATGGTTGCAAACAAAGTATAGCGAATCACCAGCAGGGTTGGTTGCAATTTGGCCCACATTATCGTTAATCGACTGGAAATTCAGCCTAAGTTCAACCCGGTGGGTTTGGGTGTTAATCCTCATCAACGATGGGATTTCGTGTCCTGCAGGATTTCCAGCAAAACCACCATCGTTTATTACCCAGAGGTTGTTGTTCATATCCTTAGCCATAGCCAATGGCTGAACGCCAACCTCAATTTTGTCAACCACATTTTGCTCATCGATGTCAATAACCAGCACTTGATTATCGAAACTCCAGGAGTTGGTAAAAATCTTTCTGCCAACTTGAATCAAATACTCAGATGAGTGGGGATTGTAGGGCAAACTGGCATCGACAGTTGGTATGCTTCCAATTACCTTGTATGTTTTGGGATTAACTACGCTAATGGCTCTTCCATACAAATCGCTAACAAATGCCTTGTCGTCGCTTAAAAAGAGGATATGGCGGGGCGAGGGGAGGTTCTCGATGGTTGCCATGTGCTGCATAGTGTTGGCATCAACTACGTGAATACAACCCGAATTATTAACCACAATGTAGGCCTTGTTGTGATATATTTGCATTGAGTATGCCACATCGCCCAGCGGTACCCTGTTGGCCAGCGAGTATATATCATTTATAACCTCACCCGACTCAATATCGAAGTAGCTCAAGCTGGAGTTCCCGTACAAGTAATTACCTTCGTTGATTATAAAAATTCCTCGGCTTCCGTAAAGATCCACAGTCGAGACGGGAAATATGTCTTCTTCCATGCATCCCGGAACGATTATCAACAGCGTAATAGCTAAGATAGAGATTACCTTTACCCGCTTTCTTAAATCGATATATAACCGGCTTATCATAGTTCAACT
Organism: Tenuifilaceae bacterium; assembly: GCA_034003245.1. GTDB lineage: Bacteria > Bacteroidota > Bacteroidia > Bacteroidales > Tenuifilaceae > Perlabentimonas. The sequence goes on along the minus strand of JAVEYY010000069.1, from coordinate 2,575 downwards.
TTAAGGGATATACTATAATTACGACCGGGCATGGGTCGCCACAGGATGGTTTGGTAACTCTCATTCAATAAATTATCGACCCTTAGCTGAATTCCAACAGGTTGGCTGTAAAGCGAGAAATCCCACCCTAGGGCAACACTACTCATATAGTAAGGATAGAGTCTCCGTATCGAATTGGGGTTGTTGCTGGTGGTGGTATAACGCTCCGAGAAGTGGGTAAATGAATATGTTGTATGAAACTTCCTCCAGATAATATTCGAAACTACCCCACCCGAATGTACGGGTATAAATGGGATCTGCTTACCATGCACCTCGGGGCGCATTACTCCCCCAGCATTCTCAATAGTGGATTGCGTATTGCTATAGTTTCCACGAAAATTAAGGGTTAACTTACCTACCCGATGCTGCGTAAATACCGAGATTTCAAGACCTTTTGTTCTTACATGTGAAAGGTTTATCGGCTCCCAGTATCCCTTAAGGTGAGGAAGCCACATAATCCAATTGTTGATGTTGGAAGTAAATACATTAGTATTGATGTCAAACTTTGAGTTTGAATTCAATAATGAGTACTGCAAACCCCCTTCCCAACTTTTTGCCTCTTCAGGGTATAGGTTTGGGTTGCCTCCTGGCTGCCAATACAAATCATTAAGCGACGGATGGTTGAAATTGCTTGAGTAGCCTCCATTCGCAAAAATACTTTTTTCTTTAAAAAGCCTGTATTTAAAGTTAAGTGAGTAGGATAAAGGCATAACTTTACTAGAATACATCTCTTCGGCCAAGAGAATAGAAATCGATAGGTGATCGTTAGGGGCAGCAACAATCATTGCCCTTAGCGCACTGTTTAGCTGATTGCCATTGTAGCCTGTTTCCATTATCGTTTCCGAAGATTGAACCCAATTACCAGCAATTTCTCCTTGTAGGCTGGTCGAAAGCCAGGCTAAAGGCGACCAATCGACGATCGCCCAGTTATTCCAGCTCCACGAAGTGCTTTGGCTATTGAGTACGGGTAATGGATTACCCTCAATTGAGAATTTGCTGTAATCGTAGTTCAAATCCAAATGCGAGATACCAGATGCAACTTTCCACCTAAATACTTCTTTGACAACGCTGTATTCAATTATTGAATTGAAGTTCAAATCGTTTTGTCTATTAATCTCAGCAACCGAGAAACTGGTCATAAGCGGGGGAATTCCTCTATCTGTTTGTTGTAACCATACCTTGGCCGATAGCATGGAGATATCGTTAGGCCTATGGTATATTTCTTGAAGGATGCCATACTTGAGGTAGTCGGCGTTTCGCTGTATTTCAATAGGACTACCAATTTTGGCTATGTTGCGGAAGCTAAAATCGTTTTGCGACGACTCCCGAAAAAAACGGGTTTGCCCTTTAAATTTGTCCTTTCCATAGGTTGATATAGCTGCTGTGGAGTAGGTTTGATAACTACCAGCTGTTTGGTATATGGATATGCCCAGCTGCTTGTTCCAATCGGGGAAACTCTGTAAGTTCACGGAACCACCCAATCCTCCGCTTCCAAATCTCATCGACGATTGGCCAAAGTGAATGGCAATATCATCAACAAAGTAAAGGGGGATTATGGAGAAATCGGCCTGACCGGTCATGGGTGAGTTTACCCTTAATCCATTCCAGTACACATTTGTGTGCGAAGCACCAGTCCCGCGGAACGATGCAGTTGCCGTCGCGCCCCGTCCATAGGTCTTTATAAAGATTGGGCTGTTTTCCTGTAGGAGTTCGGCAAGGTTCATCCCTTTCTTCTCCTTAAGCACCAGCGTATCAATCGATATCGATTTAATACCGGTATGAGTGAGATTACCGGACCGGTTGCGGAAAATGGAGACGCTTTCGATATTTACCGTATCGGATAGCAAATGCTGCGAGTAACCGATTTGTCCCCAAAGCACCGCTACTAGAATGGTAATTGCACGAAAATACCAATGGCACCACATATCCAAAACGATGTATTTAAATCATTTTAAAAGCAGGTGCAAGGGCAAATAGTTATGGCAGACCGTTACGCCCTTGCAACCTGGCAAAACTGATTCCTGCCTAATGGACAGACACCGAGATTGGGGTTTGGATGTGGACTGTGAGGTTCTCATCCGCGCTTTTGTTCCCGAAAGCGTATCTGAATAGAGGCAGCTAATGGCAGGTCTTCTGACTTACTTCCCTTGTGAGCGCCTTCCCATCTCGTCACTAGTGACGAGACAGTGGCTGGGGTGCCCAGTTGGTTAACGAAGCTTACAGCAGCGGGAACTGTTGCCGATTTTCACGGCATTCCCTTTTAATCCTGCGGGTTACAAAACCCATTGGAACCATTACTCTGCAAATTTACGGAAAAAAGTACCGGATTAATGCGTAAAATTGTTTTTTTTAAAGATGGGGCTAGAAAAAAAAGAATGTGGATTAAGCAGATATGAATTATCTACAAGGATCACTAGTGTTGCGTTATAAGTCGAATAAATTCAGTTGATTATAGATATCTTTGATTTCATTGTTCTTTGAAAAGTTTGTAAGTAGTTCATTTATTGGCGTTTTGTCAAAAATCGAGATGCTCAGA
>JAVEYY010000068.1:0-10610 GCA_034003245.1 Tenuifilaceae bacterium | reverse complement strand
TTCCGACTTTCAGACTTTTTACCACTAACCTGCCAGCAGCAGGCGGGGTCACTAAGAACACTAAGTTTCACTAAGGTTAAACCTCTTCAGTCTTCTGTCTTCCGTCTTCCGTCTTCTGACTTCTGACTTCTTGCTCCCTACTCTTGCTGTTTACTCTCTCTGCGTCCTCTGCGCTGCGCGATGATGTCGTTGTAGCGATCTACCCGGGCGTTGAGCTCTCGCACAAAGGGTTCGTAGGCCGCCTCCCCGTTGATCAGCATCAGGGCATCCAGCCGATCGGTCATGGCGCGGTAGGCCGTATCCACCTCCAGGCGCACCTCGCGCATCCGCAGGTCTGTGCGGACAGCGGCCTCGGTGTAGCGGCTCTTCATCAGGGCGTCGAAGGCCTGGTTGCGGCGGTCGAGCTCGGCGATCCACTCCGTGAGCCCCAGCGTGGCGATATCGGCGGCCAGCGCACCGCCGGCCTCCATCACCAGCTTTCCGATGGCGGCGGTCTCCTCGTCGTAGGGCTTGCGGGCGATGTTGCCGTACTGGTCCAACACCACGCGCAGGCGCGCTGCAGCTTCCCGCTTGGCAGGGTCAAAGTGGTTAAGCATGCCCCTAGCCGTATCGTCGAAGCCCCGAAACAGCTTGTCACGCTCGGCATCGGCGGTGGCAAGCTGATCGGTGGTGGCGCTCTTGCGGATTACCTGCAGCGCCTCCAGTTCCTGGGTGTAGAGCGTTTCGAAGCGGGCAAAGTCCTCGGCAATGCCCAGCGTCTGGGCATTGAACTGGGACATCGAGTCCCGGAACTCGGTCATGAACTGGTAGTGCTCCTCGTTGCGGAGGTGGGAAAGTTTGAAAGTGGCTAATTTCATGGGCTGAAAAGGGTTAGGTTAACAAAGGGTTTCTATTGAATCCTGTCTTGTGCTGGTTATAGCACCCTCTGCATGAGGTATAATCTCTAGTAGTATACCATGTAATCCAATGCCTGTGTGGGGTTTGGTTCTGCTGCAGCCCTGCAGGATACCTCCGGCCTCGGCCGAAACCCTGTCGTAGCACTTCGGGGAACTTTCGGCTTTGACCGACACCCTGTCGTAGCCCTTCGGGGAACTTTCGGCAATGGCTGGCACCCTGTCGCAGCCCTTCAGGGAACTTTCGGCTATGGCCGACACCCTGTCGCAGCCCTTCGGGGAACTTTCGGCTATGGCCGACACCCTGTCGCAGCCCTTCGGGGAACTTTCGGCTATGGCCGACACCCTGTCGCAGCCCTTCGGGGAAATTTCGGCTATGGCCGAAACCCTGTCGTAGCCCTGCGGCTGAAAATCGTCGCTTGGGGATTACCATTTGCTCGGCCTTGGCCTTAAGAACCGAACCCTTTAAACGGAAAAGAAACCCTCCGTCCGCCATGGGAGGGTTTCTCGCTTCTCTGCCTTTAGCTGTTTTTAGTTGTTTCTTGCTGTCTTGTGCTGTATCCCTACAGCTTACACAATTACACCTAATCGTTAACCTAATTATTAACTTAGCTATTATGAGCGGACTGATTCAAAGTTAGCTTAAAAAAAGGGGCATGTCAATACCCCAAATGGGGGATAAATGGATATCATGCTATAAATCAGCAGAAAAAGATGTGAATATTTTTGAAAATTTATTAAAACTTGTATGTGCAGTACGTTTCCAGCCCTGTGCTCATAGCTATTAGCTATTAGCTCTTGGCTCTTGGCCCTTTGCCCTTAGCTCTTCGCTTTTAGCGCTTTGCTCCGTGTCTCGCGGGTCTCGGGATCCGCTGTTATTTAGCGGATAACGAGGGGAATCGTCGTTTTGTGGCGATTAATCTCGTCATTTCGTCAGATAACGACGAAATTCCGAGACATTGCGAGATTTGCCCTTTGCCCTTCGCCCTGTGCCCTATGCCTTTCGCCCTTCGCAATTCAACTCGTAACTCGTTACTCGCAATCCCTATTGCAATGTCGTCAAACAATTCTATATCTTTGTGTATTCAAAATAAACAGGATATTTATGACCAGAAAGCTCAATATAGCCCTGATGGCGGGTGGCAACTCCTCGGAGGAGGGTATCTCGCTAAAGGGAGCAAAGCAGATTGCCAAGTGGCTCGACCCAACCAAGTACAACGCGTACCCTATCCTTGTGAAGGGTACTACGTGGACGCTAAAACACCCATCGAAGGGCGATTTCCCCGTGTCGTGGGATACCTTTACGGCCGAGGTGGAGGGCGAAACGCTTACCTTCGACTGCGCACTTATCGCCATTCATGGCACGCCCGGCGAGAACGGTCTGCTGCAGGGCTACTTCGAGATGATGGACATCCCATACACCACGGGTGGTGTGATGAATACTGCCGTAACCTTTAATAAGGAAGCCACCAAGAGGATGCTTATCGGCGTGGGTGTTCATCTGGCCAAGGGCATTAGCATCCGTAAAGGACAATCGGTAAATGCGGATGATCTGGTGAAGTCGCTGGGGCTACCCCTGTTCGTTAAGCCTAACGAGAGCGGCAGCAGCTACGGTGTCACCAAGGTGAAGAGGGTAGAGGAGCTGATTCCAGCATTGGAGAAATCATTTACCGAGGATCCTGTTGCGCTAATTGAAGAGTTTGTCCCCGGCGTGGAGCTCACCTGTGGCGTGGTAAAGACGAGCAACAAAACGCTGGTGCTGCCCATTACCGAGATCGTATCGAAGAACGAGTTTTTCGATTACAGCGCCAAGTACGAGAATCAGGTGGAGGAGATTACCCCCGCGCGTATTCCCGATGATCTGGCCGATCATATTCAGAACGTATCGTCGGAGATATACGATAGGCTCGACTGCCGGGGCATTGTGCGCATCGATTACATCTACAGCAACAAGAGACTGTACTTTCTGGAGGTAAATACCGTTCCGGGGATGAGCGAGGCCAGCATTGTGCCGCAGCAGGTGGCCGCCATGGGCCTAACCATGACCGATGTGTTTGGGATGGTGATTGAGGATGCGGTTGCGAGGAAAGAGAAATAACAGCAAGAAGACAGAAGACAGAAGACAGAAGACAGAAGACGGAAGACGGTTTAAACTTAGTGGAACTTAGTGTTTTAGTGGTAAAAAGTTTGAAAGTCTGAAAGTCTGAAAGTCTGAAAGTCGCCTGTCTCGCGTGTCTCGGAAGAAGCCTCTTTTTGGCTTTCTGACGAGAGGAACCGACGCTTTTTGGCGGTTAACGAGAGAAGCCGAAGCCAGAAGACGGAAGTCAAGAATTAACGGTTCTCGTCATCCTTCCAAAAGCTAATAGCTTTCGTCATCGCACCAAAAAACGCTGCTCTTACGAGACAGGCAAAAGCCAAGAGCCTTGTAACTTGTCACTTTTTGTCACTAGTCACCTGTCACTAAATATTAGAGTTAAAAAACTAAAAATACGACTCCAATGCTAACGCTAACCACGCCCGCACTGCTATTCTCAGCCATATCGTTGCTGCTGCTGGCCTACACCAACCGGTTTTTGGCCCTGGCGCAGCTGGTACGCAACCTGCACGCGCTGTACAAGCAGAACCCCGATAGCATCCTGCTGGGACAGATAAAGAACCTACGCGTAAGGGTACATATTATCAGGTATATGCAGATATCAGGCATTGTAAGCCTGCTGCTCTGCGTGCTCAGCATGTTCCTAATCTATATTGGCGAGAGCATCTGGTCCGAGGCTATTTTTGGCGTGGCCTTGCTGCTGCTGATTGCCTCGCTGGCGCTGTCGGTGTGGGAGATTCAAATCTCGGTAAAAGCTCTTGATCTGCACCTAAGCGATATTGAGAAGAACGAGTAGCAAAGATTTCTAAATCGAATAAAATCACATCTTTGGATATTTGATAATATGATTGTCTGTTAATATACCTAAAACAGTATAAACTTTCTTACGTCATTGCGAGCCTGCCTTTGCCGGTAGGCAGGGAGTGTTTTTTACGACGAAGCAATCTACTGCTTTTCAGTACATAAGGATTGCTTCATCCGCCGGCTGGCGGATTCACAATGACGGTTGAACGTTTTGGTACCGATACGGATAATCAAATTTGATAAAATCAAAAAGCAGGCACAAGGCCTGCTTTTTTGATTCTATCAATATGGCAATTACCCTATAGATAATCTTCAATGGGTGCGCATGAGCAAACCAAGTTGCGGTCGCCGTAGCCCGAGTCGATTTTCCCAACTGTGGGCCAGTACTTGTTGCTAGCCAACCATCCAAGTGGGTAGGCCGCCTTTTGTCGGCTGTAGCTATGATTCCACTCGTTTGCGGTAACCTCGTTCACGGTGTGGGGTGCATGCTTCAGCACGTTGTCCTCCTTGTCGGCTTTGCCGTCCTTAATCTCGTCGAGTTCCCTTTTGATCTCGATCATCGCCTCGATAAAGCGATCGAGTTCCTGTAGCGATTCGCTCTCGGTGGGCTCCACCATCAGCGTTTCGTGAACGGGGAACGACAGGGTGGGAGCGTGGAATCCATAGTCCATCAATCGGCGGGCAATGTCTCCAGTCTCTACCCCGTAGGTTTGCTTAAAGTGGCGGCAGTCGAGGATCATCTCGTGAGCCACCCGGCCAGTTTTGCCCGTGTAAAGCACCTCGTAGTGACCCTTTAGCTTAGCCGCAAGGTAGTTGGCGTTGAGAATGGCCATCTCGGTTGATTTCTTTAGGCCTTCGGCACCCAGCATTAATATATAGCCATAAGTAATGGGTAGAACCATTGCGCTTCCCCAGGGGGCTGCGGCCAGCGCAGGTATACCCTTTTCGCCACCGGTTTTAACAACTGGGTGCGATGGTAGGAAAGGAACCAGATGTTTGGCTACGCCAATGGGGCCAACACCGGGTCCACCGCCTCCGTGAGGGATAGCAAATGTTTTGTGAAGATTCAAGTGACAAACATCGGCACCAATGATACCGGGACTAGTAAGACCAACCTGAGCGTTCATGTTGGCACCATCCATGTACACCTGACCGCCGTTATCGTGAATAATCTTCATCATCTCCTTGATCTCGGGCTCAAAAACCCCGTGGGTCGATGGGTAGGTAACCATAAATGATGATAGCTTGTCGCGGTACTGCTCGGCCTTGGCTTTCAAGTCCTCTAGGGAGATATTTCCATCGTTATCGCAGGCCACAACCACAACCTCCATGCCGGCCATGGCCGCGCTGGCGGGGTTAGTTCCGTGTGCCGACGAGGGGATAAGCACTACATTACGATGACCCTCGCCCCGGCTCCGGTGGTATGCCTGTATCACCATTAGGCCAGCGTATTCACCAGCTGCGCCCGAGTTGGGCTGAACCGATACCGCATCAAAACCTGTTATTTCGGCAAGCAGTTGCTCCAACTCGCAGATAAGGCTCATGTATCCCTGTGCCTGCTCGGCTGGTACAAATGGGTGGATATTGCCAAACTCAACCCAGCTGAGTGGGAGCATCTCGGTGGCCGCGTTCAGCTTCATGGTGCAGCTACCCAGGGAGATCATGCTGTGGTTAAGGGCGATATCCTTGCGCTCGAGACGCTTAATGTAGCGCATCATCTCGGTTTCGGAGTGGAACAGGTTGAACACCTTCTCGGTGAGGTAGGCCGACTTACGCTTAAGGTTCTCGGGAATGGTGTTGGTATCCTCAATCTTATCAACCTTAGCGGCTGGTTTTCCGGCCACCTCGGCAAAAATCTCAATTATATTGTTAATGTCGACAACTGATGTTAACTCGTCGGTGCTTATGCCAACTGTACCGTTCTTCTTGTAGTTTAGGTTGATCTCCTTATCAATGGCCTTTCGCCTAATCATATCAACCTTAACACCCGATGGTAGTTCAACCTCAAGGGTGTCGAAAATGTTCTTAACGTTTTGCTTGTAGCCCAACTTTTCGAGCTCGCGGGCTATGGTAACCGCTGCGCTGTGGGCATGTGAGGCAATACGCTTTATGCCCTCGGGGCCGTGGTACACGGCGTACATTCCGGCCATAGTTGCCAGCAGAGCCTGAGCAGTGCAGATGTTAGAGGTAGCGCGCTCGCGCTTAATGTGCTGCTCGCGGGTTTGCAGCGCCATGCGTAGGGCTTTATTGCCGTGTTTGTCGATTGAAACACCAATTATTCTTCCGGGGAGGTTACGCTTGAACTCATCTTTAGTTGCAAGGTATGCAGCATGAGGACCACCAAATCCCATGGGAACTCCAAAGCGTTGCGTTGAGCCCACAACTATATCGGCTCCCCATTCGCCTGGAGGGGTAATTAATGCAAGCGACAGAATATCGGCCACAACGGTTACAAAAGCACCATTATCCTTAGCCTTGGCTGCAAATGCTGCGTAGTCGCGCACATTGCCCTTTGCCGATGGGTACTGTACAATAACTCCAAACTCCTTGCCTGTAAACTCGTAGTCGCAGTAACAACCGGTTACCACCTTGATGCCCATTGGTGTGGCGCGGGTTTCAATCACCTCGAGGTTCTGTGGGAAGATATCACTATCAACAAAAACCACGTTGCGTTCTTCCTTAACTGCCTGACGGCTACGCAGGCTATGCATCATCAGCATGGCCTCGGCGGCTGCGGTAGACTCGTCGAGCAGCGATGCATTGGCTATCTCCATTCCGGTAAGATCCATTACCATGGTTTGGAAGTTGAGCAGGGCTTCAAGTCGGCCTTGGCTAATCTCGGCCTGGTAGGGAGTATAGGAAGTATACCATCCTGGATTTTCGAAAATATTTCTCAGGATAACCGATGGCGTGTGGGTTCCGTAGTAACCCATTCCGATAAAAGTGCGGAAAAGCTTATTTTTAGATGCTATCGATTTTATTTTGCCCAGGTACTCCTGCTCTGTTAGCGGTGCTGGCAGATTTAAAGGTTTATCCATGTGGATACCCTTTGGAACAGTTTGTTCGATAAGCTCATCTACTGATTTTACCCCAACAGCTTTTAGCATCTCGGCAACTTCGCTATCGCGGGGGCCAATGTGGCGGTTTACAAAGCGTTCGGTCGACATATATGCGGTATTTGTTTGTAATAATTGTGATTACTATTAGGTGCATAAACTGCAAAAACTCATTTCAAATTTGATGTAAAATTAGAAAAATGGTTACAAATTCTAATGCAGCAAATCCTGTTTTTTTCAAATAGATAGAATTGGGCCGAGTTAAGGCAAGTTATGACAGAAAAGGGTTGCTGGTTTTCTCCTCGCCAATGGTGCTGGGATCGCCATGTCCGGGGTAAATCGTTATGTCATCGTCAAGAGTCATTAGTCTTTGACCTATGCTGTTAAGCAGTTGGTCGTAACTGCCTCCGGGCAGGTCGGTTCGACCAATGGAGCCGTTAAAGAGGGTGTCGCCAGAAATTAAAAACATTTCTGTTTCGTTAAGCAGGCAGATACCGCCCAACGAGTGACCTGGGGTATGAATAACCTTAAGGGTTGTGTTACCAAAGGTAATTGTATCGTTATGGTTAAGATTTTGATCGATTGTAGGAACATCCTCGATGCTGAAACCATACATTAGGGCATGCTTTGAGGCCATTTGTATAAGCGGCAAATCCTCGGGGTGACCAGCAATTGGAATATTGAATGTCTCCTTAATAAAAGCATTTCCAAGTACATGGTCAACATGTCCATGGGTATTAACTGCGAGTTTTGGCTTTAGCTCATTTTGTTTAATAAAGGCAACCAGTTCTTGCTGCTCGTTGGAGGAGTAGCAGCCAGCATCAACAATTATGCACTCTTTGGTTTCGTCGAAAAGAATGTAGGTATTCTCCTGAAATGGGTTAAAAACAAGGGTTTTAATGCTCGTCATTATGATATGATTTTAAATATTTCTTCTACTTGTTGGTTCCCTTTAGCATAGGAACAAAAATAAAGCGTCCATGGTTCGTTGTTCGGGATTCGATTTCTGATATTTTTTCAACCACCACCATATCTTGCCCGTTAATATCACCCACAGGAACCACCAATTTCCCGCCAACTGTAAGCTGATCGACAAGTTTTTCTGGGATTTGAGGCGCGCCAGCAGTGACTAAAATTTTATGAAACGGCCCATAGGTTGGCTTGCCCAAGTATCCATCGCCGTAAAAGAAATGTGGGGTATATCCCAGCCGCTCGAGTAGAGCTTTCGATTTTATATAAAGCTCGTGTTGCCGCTCAATGGTGTAAACCACAGCGCCCATCTCAAGGAGCACTGCAGTTTGGTAACCCGATCCAGTTCCAATTTCAAGAACCTTTTCCCGGGGTTTAACCTCAAGGAGTTGGGTTTGAAAGGCAACGGTGTAGGGTTGCGATATGGTTTGACCCGCGCCAATAGGGAAGGCCGAATCCTTGTATGAGAAGTTCAAAAATCCACTCTCCATAAAAAGGTGCCTGGGCACCTTGTTTATTGCGTTTAGCACCTCTTCGGAGGTGATGCCTTTTTGCCGTATTTCATCAACTAATTTTTTTCGCAATCCTTTGTGCCTAAACGAATCCTCCATGGTTGTTTGTAGCGTTTTTAAATTTGACGGAATTATGCAAATATAACGCTTAAAGCCGGTGGAAAAAAGTTGTTAGTAAACAATGTGTTCAATGGTACGATGATCCAACGTGTTGTGCAATTTTTCATGCCATTTCAAGTTTTCTTGTCATAATTTGCTATTTTCGGAGGGTTTAAATCAATAAAGCTGTGAGTAAGAATTTTCAGGTTTTTAAGTATCTTTTGTTTGATATAATTGGGTCGTTTGCAGCCTGGTTGTCCTTTCATTACTACCGTAAGCAGGTAATCGAAACCCAGGTGTTTGGTCACCCAATACACTTTGAGCTAGATCGTAATGTTGTTATTGGGTTAATAGTTCTGCCGCTTTTCTGGGCATTTCTATTCTTTGTGGCCGGATTCTATCGCGATGTGTTCCGCCGCTCGCGATTGCAGGAGTTGGGTTTGTCCATAGGTGTAACCCTTATTGGTGTTGTATTCATTTTCTTTTTGTTTTTGCTCGACGACTACGTTGCATCATATCGAAATTACTATCAACTGTTTTTCAATTTGCTTTTCCTTCAGTTTACGTTTACCTATTTGCCCAGACTTATCTTAACCTCCATCACCACCATAAAAATCAGGAAACGGAAAATCTCTTTTCCTACCCTAATTGTGGGCGATGGCGATATGGCCTATCATGTTTTTGAGGATTTTAAGAATGAGTCAAAACCACAAGGAAATCGGATAATTGGGTTTGTGAGTTTGGGGAAAAGTGTCGATGATAGGCTAAATCAGGAACTCCCACACTTAGGCGACCTTAACCATCTTAAGCAAGTTGTTCACACTCATGGCATCGAGGAGCTAGTGCTAGCGCTTGAACCCAACGAGAGCAAGCAGTTTGCTAGGGTTATAAACGCATTGCTGGAGCTAAACCTAATTGTAAAGGCCATTCCCAGCATGTACGACTACCTAACAGGTAGAGTGAAAATGTCCACCATTTTTGGCACACCTCTAATACAGGTCTCCTTCGACTTATTACCCACATGGCAACAAAAAATTAAACTCCTCATCGATATTACTGCTTCTGTTATCGCTCTAATTATCCTTTTACCAGTTATTGTTATAATTGCTATTGGAATTAAGATTACCTCTTCCGGCCCAGTGCTTTATGGGCAGGAGCGTGTGGGGCAGTTTGGCAAGCCATTCCGCATTTACAAGTTCAGGTCGATGTACATCGATGCAGAGGCCAATGGCCCAGCCCTGTCGAACAAGAACGATAGCCGGATTACGCCCCTTGGGCGGTTTTTGCGAAAGAGCCGTTTCGATGAGATTCCAAATTTCTGGAACGTAATTAAGGGCGAGATGTCGTTGGTTGGCCCTCGTCCTGAGAGGCAGTTCTATATCGATCAAATAATCCGTAAGGCTCCCCACTATGTTCATCTGCAAAAGGTAAAACCTGGAATCACCTCGTGGGGACAGGTGAAGTACGGCTACGCCGAGAATGTGGAGCAGATGATAGAACGCCTTAAGTACGATTTGCTCTACCTCGAAAACATGTCGCTGTATGTCGATTTTAAGATTATGATTTACACAATTATCACTGTGTTTAAAGGGCGAGGAGTATAATTTCCACAGTAATTAACAGACTTTCAGCCAAAAGCGATTTTGTTAATAACCCTTTCCATTTTTCCCGTTAAAACCGGATCATGTTCCATATTTTTGTAAACAAAAAAATGCTTAATGGCCGAGAAGAGAAATTACAATAAAAAGGTAAGTCCCACTAGTATAGCTGGTTTAGAGTTGGGGAAGGTGCCACCACAGGCGGTAGAGCTGGAGGAGGCTGTACTTGGCGCACTAATGGTGGAGAAGGATGCGGTGATTTCCGTGTTGGATGTTCTCAAGCCCGAAAGCTTTTACAAGGAGACTCATCAGAAGATTTTTAAATCGATAGTTGAGCTGTCCACTCGGCTCGAACCCATCGACCTTTTTACGGTTACCGAAGCGCTTCGCAAGACCGAGGAACTCGATGAGGTTGGCGGTGCAGTATACCTTGCGCAGCTCACCTCGCGCGTAGGATCGGCTGCTCACCTAGAGTATCACTCAAAAATTATTGCCCAAAAGTATATTCAGCGCGAGCTAATCCGCGTATCGACCGATATCCAGAATAAAGCTTTCGACGATAGCATTGATGTTGACGACCTGCT
>JAVEYY010000067.1:0-10611 GCA_034003245.1 Tenuifilaceae bacterium | reverse complement strand
TCTTTAGGCTGACTGGCATCAACTTTTGGCTTTTCTATTACCTTTTCTGTTGATATTTTCTCTTCGTCACCCTCCTGAGTCTGCTCTACAATCTTATCTTCAACAACATCTTCTTCTGCTTCAAACTGGTCTGCAGATATTGTTTCAGGTTCATTAATAGGCGATTGTTCGGGAACCTCTGGTATATCCGATTTAGAAACTGCCAGTGCTTTTTCAGAAAAGGTATCTTTAAGCTGATGCTGAGTAAGGAATGCAAAAACCAGCGCAAGAACAACTATGGCCGCACCGCCAACAGAAACCCAAAACCGTGCTTTTTTCTGTAAAATATGAAATTTATAATCCTCCTTGCCATCAACATTGGGAAAATTCTTCTTTCCGATACTAATAATTTGCATTGCAATAATTAGCACCAACACACCAATAGCAAGCATATATCCACCGTACCGAATTTGCCATTGATTTGTGAAGTAAGCTTTGCGGGCAAGCAAATCGAGCTGGCGAATCTCCTCGCGAAGCTCAGCATCATCGGGGTTCTGGCTTAAACGCTCCACAAGAGCGTTGATAACAGTTGTATTTACTGGATCAACCCTATTAACCTGAGCAAAGTTTGCAATAATTAGAATGGAAAAGATGAAAGAATACACCCCTGCAATAAGGGCAACCCTTTTCCAAAGACGAACATTTTCGATAATATCTTTAAGTTTTGTATTCATACTCACAGATTATTATACATTGTAAAAAAAAACTGTTTAAAACTGTATTACAGCATTACTTTTGCTGCCGCCGTAGGTGGCACATAGCGATGGAAAAAACATAGATGCTATTTTAGCGCCTCGTAGAGTGCGCAATAGATTCGTTATTATTATAGCACCCACTCTGGGGTGCTTGTTAATATCTATCATTTTTCAATCGCTATTTGCCCTCTAACGAGGGCGACTGTAATTTTAAATTAAACAAAATCTTAACCTTCCTCCTTCACCGGACAATAATCAACGCATCGGGCACAGCTTAAACAGGAGCCCTTGTTGGGCTCGTAATCCTCGCGATACCTGAAAATTGAAAGACTGGCCAATGTTAATCCAAAGGTTAACCCAATAAAACCGCCTAAAATCCAGCCACCAATGTAGAATCTATGGACTATAACAGCTGCCTCTTTATATAAATCCTCGGCCGAGCGTCCTGCTGAACGGAAAGCGGTAACCTCGAAGCTCTCGGGCTGGGAATCATCAAAATTCATTATTTCCTGAGCAAGCTGTACCGTTGGGTTAACCCTTGCCAAATTCTCGTGAAACTGCGAACCCACAAAACCGCCAGCTAATACAAGCAACGGGACAATAACAGCAAGGCGAATCATTCGGCTTACAGCCGTTTTGCTATCCTCGCGCTCCTTTGCAGGAACAGGTTTTTCAATGGCATCAAAAGGACAGGAATCCTCGCAAAGCTTACACTGAATACAAGCCGATGGCGTTATGGTTAAATGCTTTTTAGAAACACGGCTCACCAAATTTAGTATTACTCCGTAGGGACACAAGAAACGGCAGTAGGGTCGTGCAACAAACACACCTATTAGTAGCAATGCCCCACCAAGGGCAAACATCATAAAGGTTGCATCAAGCCTAAAAATTCCAACAAACGGGTCGTAGCGGCATATCACAAAATCGGTTGCCGTTGCGGCATAAAGAATGGAGACGCCTAAGTATAGAAATGGAATTAGACCCAATACTTTTAAAAGCCAAGGTTTTAAGCTAATGGGTTTGAATAGAAATATATCCTGAATAGCACCCAAAGGGCACACGCCCGCACAAAAAGTTCGACCATAGAACAGCGTGAAAATTATTGGAATGGCAAAAAAGAGAATTACAGTAATGGGAATGCTATACTCCGGATTAAACAGTGCCAGAACCACATTCTGAATAGACCCAACCGCACAAACACAGCCCTTACGGAAAAACCCAAAGTAGGCAATGGAAAAAATGGACATCCAAAAAACACCTCGTCGCGATCGCTTTTTTAGTACAAACCAGCTAGTAATGGCAAGTGCTGCAATTAGCACAAAAACATCTAGAATGGCAAGTGCCTCCGATCGGGGATCGGGAGTAATGGTTGATGGGGCTTCGTAACCTGACTCGAAGTCAGGTTTAGGAAACCGCTCAATAGCTGCAACGCTAACAACCAGACTCAAAAGAAAAACGAGTAAAGCTATATGTGTAAAAATTCTTTTCATCGTAATTTATAGTTTTAGCCCTCAATACCTGTTAGCAGATAGGGTTTATTTGCGGGCACACGGGTAAATGCATCGGCTGGGCAATCGCGGGCAATGGCGCACTCGTTGCAGTTATCGCATAAATCGTGACGAATTTGGAGCTGTAGCGAGCCATTCCCAAAAGCCCCACACCCCTTAACGCACTTGCCGCATCCGTTACACAGCTCCTCGTCAATCTCATACTCAAAATAGGGATCCTCCACAAACTTTCGTTTGATAGCGCTGGTAGGGCAAAGTTGATTTTCGGCAGCTGTGGTTAAATCCTTAGCCTCGGGACGAAAATAGCCTCCACAAAGGTCGCAGTAACCACACATACTGTATACGTGCACGCACTTTACCGCCGAAGGCGTTTTTACGCAGCTGGTGGCACATTTCCCGCACTGAATGCACTTTGTGGGATCAATCTGCCAAACCATTTGTTGCGACGACGATTTTCCGAGAAGATGCCCTATGGTAGCGCCCAAACCAATGGCTACCGTAAACCGGAGTCCACTGTTAAGAAACTCGCGTCGATTCATCTTCTTTCCACTAAAATTTTCTATACTACTCATCGTTACATGTTTTCAAAACTAATCTTCACCTTTAAATTCCTTTGCATCTGGTAAATCGCAGCTACTAACCTTACTACAACTGCTACAGGGCGATGGCGATTTAGCTGCAGTATTGCTACTTTTCTGGTACATGATATACCCACTTATTGCCATTATTGCCAATAGGATAAAAATTCTTATTATTTTGCTTATTTTACTGCTATTCATAAGGATATAACTTAATACCTGTGCTTTATTATTCTTTTTAAAGCCTCCGTAGGTGGCTAATAGCGATAAAAAAATATTATCCAACAACTAGCGCCTCGTAGAGGGCGTTTTAAAAATATTTGAAAAACTAAATATTTTCCTTCATCTCAAAAATTCTAACAACTCCTTGTACCGGATCCAGTACATAGATTCTATCGTTTGAATCAACCGCTAAATCAATACCAGTGGTTCCCTCCTTAAATAAGCTGGGTGGGGCAACAACGATGAGAAAATCGCCGGTGGGTTGGTGAATCTTAATCCGCTCAATGCCCTTTTCGCTGGTAACAAAAGACCCATTCGATAGCATTGCAATGTTGGACGGATTACAGCATCCGCTGAAACCATCGAGCCCCATAGAGGTTCTTTGCCACGACGAAACTAAATCGCCATTCATATTATACTGCTCAAGCCTATGTCGACCGGGGTTCACCACCCAAAGCTCGCCATAGTGACCAATAAGCAAATCGAAGTAGGGACTAGGGATTTTAAATCCCAAAATTCCCTTTTCTGCATCTTTTCGGCCAATTTCGCTAATCAGTTTCCCGGTATGATCATACTGATAAACAATCCTATTGCCAGCATCGGCCACGTAAACAAACTTTTCGTTAACGGCAATGCTGGTGATAACCGATTTTTCGTTTACAGATTCCCATAGAGCTTGCCTATTTCCATCAAAATCGAAAACGACAATTCGACCTTCAGCTCCAATGTAAAATTTGTCCTCTCCTACACCTATACATCTTGATTTTAGAGATGTAGAGATAGTTTTTTCTAGATTATGTTCAGCGTTGTATATTTTAACCTCATTAGCTCCAGTTAAATAGATATTATCGTCAGCATCAATGACAATCCCCGATAGACCTTCCATTTCAGGAATAATTTGCCCAATCTCATTGTACCCTATTTCCGAAGGATCAACCTGCCTAAGCTTTGCCAAATCGTACTCGTAAGGATTTTGGGCAACTTGTTCTTTTGACGAGAAAAAATCCCTAGCCATAAGGGCAACCACAACCAGCAGTGCCACAACAGATAACCACAATAATAATTTCTGCTTCATATCTATTTCCTCGCTTTTATATCAATACAAACCATTTGTTTTGAATCGCGCATCAGCAGGTAGCCATCGGCAATGGCAAATGGTCCCCAGGAATCAACACCTTCGATAACCTTAGCGCTATCGAGCATTTGCCAACCCGTAGGCGATGCCTTGCCAATGGTAAGGGTTCCATCATCGCTTAGAATGAAAATTTTGTCATCGGCAAACATATACGGCCCAAGGCCAAATCGCTCTGTTTTTCCGCTGGTCCAGATGTTGGTCATAACATCAACCTCGTTTACGCAAACCAGCTGATTTCGCGTTCCCCCGGCATCTTTGGGTTGAATGCAGTAGATGTGTCCATTTAGGTATAGGGGTGTTTGCTGCTCTGAGGCTATCCCCTCGCGGGGTTTGTACTTCTGCAAAACCTCAACATCGAAGCCGGCTTTTGATGGTTTTAGCTGAAAAAGCATTCCGCCAGCCCCATAACCAGCCGTAATGAATATCTTACCATCATCCAGAACTAGAGGCGATGGAACCATAACGGAAGGTGAAAACTCGGTAGTTTTCCATTGAATTTCGCCAATATCATTGCCCTCGGCTGATACACCGCAAATGCCACCCAGCGCTGCATAAACATACATTTTCTTGCCATTGAATTCCATTGGCATAACCGAGGAGTGTGACATTTTCCAACCATCGGGATTTGGCGTTCGCCATACTACCTCGCCCGTTGCGCAATCGACCCCAACAAGTAGCGAGGTTCCACCCGGAGCGAGTACCACAATATCATCAACAATAAAGGGGCACTGACCTGTGTACCATAGAGGTACTTCGGTTTCGAACTCCCTGGCCATATCGATGCTCCAGAGCAATTCGCCCGTATTTGGATCGGCGCACATCACATGACAACGAGGGCCTATGGTTACAATGTAATTATCGTTAATTGCGGGAACGGTTCGCGACATACCGTGGTTCCTTTTGATATGCACACGGTACGATCGTCGCCAGAGCTCCTCTCCCGTTTCAAGCGAAAAGCATCGAAGGGCATCTGATCGCTCATCCTCAAAATAGTCGATAATATAAACCTTGCCATTGTATATGACTGGTGCGGCGTGTCCCTCGCCCAGCGCAACGCTCCACTGGATTCTTGGGCCTTCGTTCCCAAAGCCATCTATCAATTTTGTATTTCCCTTGTATATATTGTCGAAATCGGCACCCCTAAACTGCGTCCACTTACCCTTTAATGATGATGTGGGGCTTTCGAACTCCTCGAAAAACTCTCCAATATTTACCACCACATTGGTATCAAGTCCACTGGCTGGTCTATTATCGAGACCGGGGACACTTACTGTAAAATGCTGAACGGGATTCTTCAAAAACCAGAATAGGAATGATGAAATCCCTAGAAAAATTAAAATTACAACGATATATTTTTCAGCCTTCTTCATTTAAATGTAATGTCTATTTTAATCTTATATCGAATGCGAATAGAGATTCGCGATGCCTGACGTACAGAATGCCATCCTTTATAACAGGATGTGCCCAGTAAGGGCCACGCTTGGCGTCAATTATAAAGGTGCTTACAATCTTAAAGTCTTCTGGAGTGGCCTTTACAAGTGCAATATTGCCTGATTTTTCCTCATAGCAGTATAGCATCCCATCCCATCGGCAGCTATTATGGCACCCTTGTTTTCCCATTCCTTCTCGTACATCGTTTTGCCAGTTTCCCAGTTGAGGCAAACCCAATTTCCCATTGAGTTTCTTAACCAGTTTGATCCATAGATATAATTTCCCAGCTTTACGGCTCCGCCGTGGTGCACATCCAGCACATCATCGACCCAAACCAGCGAAACGCTGGTTGCATCATCGGATAGTTTCAGTTTTACACACTTATGGTTGTAACCGCTGGTTACGTATATATAGCCATCGGCAAAAATTGGGGTATTGATATTGTTGTTTCGTTCTGTTGCATACGATCCAAACTCGAATGTCCAAATTATTTCACCATCAGCTGGATTTACCCCAATTATGTAATTTTCAGTAACATTCACAATTATTCTTCTACCACCGTATTCAACTAGTAATGGCGAGGTATAGGATGGATTATCCTTTAAACTTTTGGATTTCCATAGAATTTTTCCCGTCAGCTTGTCCAGAGCAACCATTGTGGTTTCATTGCCCCCGGGTGTGAAAAACACCTTATTTTCGTGAACGATCAGCGACTCTGCGAGTCCCCAGCGACCGTATGTGCCGCCATACTCCTCACTTATCTTTCGTCCCCAAACCAGCTCGCCACTTACTGCTTTAAAACAAGCCAAATCGCCTTTTCCGCTTGAGATGTACAAAAAATCACCATCAATGGTAGGTGTGGAACGGCTATCGGGATAGGATTGAGTCCAAGCCCTTCCGAATGGCTTTTGCCAAACTATATTACCCTTCATATCCATTGCAACTATAGCATCCATCTCATCCTCAAGTCCGGTGGTAAAAATCATATCGTGGGCAATAGCTGCAGATGAATTTCCTACTGGTAGATTGTTAACAGACCATAAAAGGGGTGGCCCATCCTTTGGCCATTCCTTTAGCAATCCTGTTTCATTATAAACACCCGTTCTGCCAATCCCTCTCCATTCCGATATTACCTGCGAAAACAATGTGCTCTGAGATATGAACCAGACTGTCAGCAACAAGAATAGATTCTTCAAAACTCTCATATTTAGGCGATTTAATTATTGGCAATTGAGTAAACCATAAGCGATGTACCACGCCTTACGTATAGTTTCTTATTGTGAATAACCAAATGCGCCCAATGCTGATTTGAGCCTTTTGTAACTTTAAATGAGCTTACTTCTTCGAATCCATTGCCCGTGGGTTTAATTAGCACTACCTCACCATTATCGCCGTAGCCGTATTGCATTCCATCGGCCATAATGATATTGCCGTTCCCGGCAATTTTGTTGGAATACAGAGTTTCTCCCGTTTTCCAATCGACGCAATGCCACGACCTGGAGTTATGCCCAGAACCGTAGATTTTGCCATTATACAAAACAAGTCCACCCATCTGATTGTCAATCTTCTCATTACGCCATACTTCGGAAACGCTACCGCCATCCTGTGATAGTTTTAGCATCACAGCACCTTGTCCGTAGCCACTAAAGCACAACAGCTGCCCGTTTTGGTAAATTGGTGTATTGGGATGAACTGACCATCGATTGGGATGCGGAAACGACCACAACAGTATGCCATTAGTCGGATCGAGAGCAATAATGGAATTAGCAGTATGCGTAACAAGAATCTTTCGGTTGTTATGGGTTACCATAAGAGGTGAGCAGTATGCACTCTCTTCGGATTTGGCAGATGCTTTCCAAATTAGCTTGCCATTCTCGGGGTTTAATGCCAAAACATTGGCCGTTTTTCCGCCTGGCGTACAGTATAGTACATCGTTATCAATTAATAGATTTTCGGTAATACCCCACTTAATATTCACCCCATCGTATTCGCTAAAAAGTTCAACCGACCAAACTATTGAACCATTATTGGCATTTAAGCAAACGAGCTTGCCAAAAGCGCTTACTATGTATAACTTATTTTTGTAAAAAAGAGGGGTTGAGTGCAAACCGTTCCAATTCTCGGTCCACTCAATACCATACTCCGTTTTCCATATAAGTTTTCCAGAATGGTCTAGGGCAAAAACGTATCCTTTATCGCCTTCCATTCCCGATGTAAAAATCCTATCATTAGTAACACAGGCAGATGAATGTCCATCGCCCAAAGCATCAAAACTCCAAAGCATTTTCGGCCCTTCAGCTGGCCATTGCTTTAGCAAACCGGACTCGGGGTATATCCCATCGCGCTGTGGGCCACGCCACTGAACTAGATCTTGGGCCAAACTAGAAATCACAAGAAAACTGAGGGCTAGAAGAGAAAGGGAGGTTTTCATACATTAAACTTAAAAGGTTAGTAATCTAAAATTTACGACCACAATATATATCATTCTGATTAGAAAACTAACCTTTAGTTTAAACTTGTACTAGAACAATCGGGACTAAACCTAAAACAACACTAATAACTAGCAAATTAAACAATAGCTAAAAAAAATTAATTGCTAATTTACCCTATATAGCGTCATTTTATAAAAGTCATCTGGTAACTCGGGGTTAAGGATTATCTCGTCGAACTCTGTTGCTACCATCCTATTCCCATTTGAATACTCCTCAATGATAAATGGAAACATAATACCGTCAACCGAACGATAATCGGAATAGATAATTTCGTAGGTGATATTCTGCTCACCTCTTGGTCGAACCATCTTGCTTTTTGTTAGCAGAAAGGTTTCCTTATCAATAAAAAACAATGTGGAAAATCCTGTTGTGCTAAGTAAATCAATTACATAGTGATCCTTGTCCTCTACTTTTTCGTCATCCAGCAGCTTTGCTGTGTAGCCTTTTACCTTCCAGTTGGCAAGCTGGTCGTCAAAATCTGCAGTACTTGCTAGTGCTTCGGTGGTTTCTGCTGGCAGCTCCTCCGGGTTTACAACTCCCCGCCACGGAGCAGTGTGCCATCCCTTTTCCCCATCATAGGTTCGGTAAGCTGTCAGGTCGCCCACATCAAACTTCATCATATACTTGTTAGGACGACTGCGATAAAAGAAAGCGGGCATCACATCATTTCGAACCCTTATGCCCTCCATTTGGAAGCTCTGCACCTTGGCAAACTTTTCTTCACCCCTGGCTTTGCAGTAGTTCTCAATTATATCCTCAACATCTTGTGCCATTGCAAAACAACCTATTGCGATAGCAAGAATTGTTAGTCCATATTTCTTCATAGCAAACTATTTTGGGATTGAATACTGTTCTTCATTACTTGCCAATGAAGAATCCTTTCTCTTGATATCATAAGCCATCAGGGAGTTCCCTCTTCGGATATAAAGAATCCCTTTTCTTATTACAGGATGGGAAAAATGCGCTTTGGTGCCAAGGCTCAGCTTAAACTCGCTTGTCTTTTGAAATGTACCATTATCAACCCCGCAAAGCGCAACACGACCTCTTTCGTTGTAGAGATAAAGCTTCCCGTCGGCAAAAATTGTTATGCCATTATCGAATTTCAATGAATCGCTAATTTCACCAGTATTTGTATTTATGGAATACCACATTCTCTTTGTGTAGCCCGATGTATAGATATGATCATCAATTTTTATAAATCCACCTGTAAGTCCATCTAATCTTTTGTTCGCCCAAACTTGCCTAATCAAATTTCCATCATCTGAGAGTTCCAGCTTCACCGCACCATTTCCGTTTCCTGCAACGTAGTATAAGTAACCGTTTTCGTACAGGGGAGTATTAACGTGCACATCGCCATCGCCCTCCTGTTGATGCGTCCAGAGTAGTTCGCCCGTTTCAATATCTATAGCCATCAGGTGACTCTTTGAGAAGGTAAGCAGAAGTGTACGTTTCGGTAATTCTAACACCAAAGGAGTACAAAACGAGGGCATTTCGCCCTTGCCACCACAAACCCATTCCACTTCACCAGTGTATCGGTTAAGAGCCACAACATTCATCTCTGGACCACCAGGTGTGCAAAAGACTTTATCGCCATAATTTACAATTGATTCGGCAAAACCAAAGCGTGTATTTACAGCTCCAAATTCTTTTAGCATATCCCTACTCCATTTCTGCTCACCAGAATTTGCATCAAAGCACGCAACTGTGCCCATTCCTGCCGATACATAAACCAATCCATCCACAATCGTTGGAGTTGATCGAGCCCCTGGGTAGGAAGTAACCCACTCCTCACCAATAGGACTCTTCCAAAGGATATTGCCAGTTTTGTCAAGAGCAAAAAGATAGGTTAGGGAATCGATCTCACCGTTTACGTAAATTCGGTTATTCGCGAAAACAGGAGAACCATAGCCATTACCAAGCCCTTTTGCTTCCCACAATAAGTCTGGGCCATTTGCTGGCCATTCCTTAAGTAGATTTGTTTCAGCGTATTTCCCAGCTGCATTAGGGCCTCGAAACTGAGTGATCTCTTGCGCACCTAAAATGAGTGTCATAGAAACCAGAACTGATGTGGATAAAAGAAAATTCTTAACATTCATAGCAAATTTGTTTTGATGTATTTTGATGATATTTAATAGTTAATAATTCAGAAATAACACCCATTAATATCAAACCATAATCCAAAACAATTAACTAGTTGTAAAACAAAACATAAAAGAATTCTTAACTCGGAATCAAAGGTTTATTAACAATTCATCTGTGTTCGAAAATGAAGCAGAACTGTTCGGTTTCGTTCACCTTATCAGTGCATCTGAAAAGTTTTTAATAATAACGCTCACAGCTGCACACAATGGACTATTGTATTTAAAAACAATTTTATATAACTCAGATCACTAGTGTTGCGTTGTTTTTAGAATAAACCTTGTATAATCTTATAATTCAGCAAATTATAGACGTTCTTTGATTTTTTGATTTCAAAACACGGTACTTTTGTTAGAAAACCGTGAATAAAGG
>JAVEYY010000066.1:0-10880 GCA_034003245.1 Tenuifilaceae bacterium | reverse complement strand
GCTGTATGCGCCTTACCGCAGGCTTCTCGTAGGGGCGCTTGGTGTTGTTTGTTTTCATATTGATTGTTTTTTTGTTATTCGATTTTGATGGAACGCAGATGACACTGATTATACTGATTTTCGCGGATAAGTTTTATATTCTAATCTGTGTAAATCCGTTAAATATGCGTCATCAGCGTTCTATTCCCTAGTTAATAAAGATCCGTTTCACGGTTCTACCCTCGCTGCCGTTCACCACCACAATGTACACGCCCTTGGGCAGGCTGGTGGGGATGCTCTCCACGGCGGTGCCGTTCAGGGTGTGGCTTAGCATCTGCACGCCGATGGCGTTGTACACCTCCACGCGGCTGCCCTGCTGCGCCATGCCTACATAGATATTCTTGGCCGAGGCGTAGATATTCACGGTGGACTTATCGATGGCCGGAGCCGAGGTGGTGTTCTTGCGCTCGATGATCACCTCAAACCTGTTGGTAAGGGTGCTGCCAGCTTCCACCTCCACGGTGTAGGCTGCGGTGCGTAGGTCGGTTTGGCTGCCGGTGGCCTTATCGGTAAGGATAATATTCATATCATCACCCAGGTTCTTCAGCTCGGTAAGAGCCATGGTAATGCTACCCGCCATATCGGACTTCAGGGTGATGGGCACAACCACCTTTTCGCTGAGCAGCGACTGGGGAAGCGTGTTCACCGCTGCAATGGCATCGGCCACGGGAGCGTATAGCTGTGGGTACGCGCCGCTGCCCAGCCTCTTGCGGGTATCGTAGCGATTCATGCCCTCGGTGGCCTCGGGGTGGAAGAAGATCACCATCTCGTCGCTGTAGCCGCTGCGCTGTGCCTGAAGGCGGATAAGCGGGTTGGTGTCTGCCGACTTCTTGTTCACAACATTCGTAGAAATTACTTGGGCGTTGGGCTTCACGGTGAGGGTGGCCCCATCGGCCTCGGCCAGTACCCAGAAGGATTGTGTGGGGGCTACAGAGCCCAGGTTGGAACCCACGTTGCCCAGCCAGTTGATGGCGGCATCGGGGGTGAGGTGGTTGTAGGAGGCGAAGTTGGCATCGCCCGGCGCATCGGCGTAGTTGATCCAGATTACAGGGTTAACGTTCTCCCGCTCCCAACCACTCATACTCCCCCAATTGATGGCCGAGGGGTAAGGGTTACCCACCAGGTTAAAGCCTGTTGTAACGGTTTTGGTGAGGGCAATGGATTGGTTGCCTGAGTGGAACGCATCGCCATTAAAGGTTACCTTACCACTCTCCTTGGCAATAAATGCGAAGCCCTTCATAGCTGTAAGGGGGGTTTCGGCATTGGTAATTGGAGCCGACCATGCGTTGGCCGAAACGTTAAACGCAAATAAACCGTTACCATCTGCTGGCTTGGTGGCTAACGGGGCAAACACCTTGGCGGTTTTATTCTCTACTGGCGACGATATGTACTCGAATGCACCGGCGGGTGCATACCGCTCAACCGATACGCCATAAACAGCATTAAGCGTTCCGTAGTTAATCACCGAGGCTATGCCCGTTGCATCGCCCTTTAGGGTTATGCTATGACAGCTTGCGGTTGTTTCAACCCAAATAATTGGGTATTTTGGCCCAACAGGCACTGTAACAATATGGGTTTGGTCTGGTACAACTTCTAGATCCCAGTTTAAAGGATTATGCCAGCTTAAATCTTCTGCTCCGGTCCAGGTTATGGGCGTTGGGGCAACCATATCCACGGTAATATCCACGGTGCGCAGGGTAAGATCGGGGAAAGCGGAATTGGTCATTAAGCAGTACACTGGCGAGTCGGGTAGCTGCTGGAAGTAGAATACCCCGTTACTTACCGTATAATCAACATCTACCACTAAGGGTGTTTCATCTTCCAGGAACCAAGTATAAACTGTGTTTTGGGTGTTTCCATCCACATCAACTGCCGTAAGCTGTGAGCTTAAATCCACAATGCCAAAGGTGCAGGTAGCAGCAAGATCGTGCTGCGGTTGGTAATCGTATGTGTTATATGAAATCTTCCTTTGTGGCAGGGAGGCAAATGTGAGGGTGTTGTCATATAGGGATAATACCTCCAGCATAGTATTTTTACTGACATCAATACCCGATAGGTTGTTGCTCTCTATATAGAGCACTCTCAATGCCGTATTATTGCTTACATCCAATTCCGTTAAGTTGTTTTTTTCGCAATACAACACATCCAGGGTTGTAGCGCGGCTCACGTTGAGGGAAACAACTTCATTGGCTATGGTATAGTCCTCTTCATTGTAATCATATCCTGAAAGGTCGACATCTTCAAAAAGGTTTCCATAGATTTTAACTGTACTGCCGGCAACGTACGATGATGTGGAGAATTGAATTCTGTTACCATAAACAACGTCCCCATCGGCAACTAGAGTTCCATCGCCCCAGTCAACAAGGATAGAGCTACGATCTAATGTTCTGCCAGCAATCAATAGTTCGCCATCCTTTTGGGAGACAAACGTGATGGCAGGCTCCACAACGGCATCCACGGCAATATCCACGGTGCGCAGGGTTAAATCGGGGAAAGTGGCGTTAGTCATGCTGCAATACACATCACTTGCGGGTACTTTTAGGAATAAGAACACACCGCCTGAACTCTTGTAGTCAACATCCTCAACCAGGGCTGTGCCATCGGTCAGGTACCAAGTATACACAGTGTTTTGGGTATTACCGGCTACATCAAGAGCTGTAAGCTGCGAGCTTAAATCCACAATACCGTTGGTGCAACTAACATCAAGGTTCTGTTGTGGTGAGTACCAATACCATGTATATGAAAATTTCGGCTGTGGTAATGTGGCAAAATTCAACTGGGTGTTAGGGCAAATCAGCTGTGTAAGCGTAGTAGCCCTGCTTACATCTAAAGCTATTAGTGGGGTTTGAAAGGCTATCACTGCAATGTTATCGCTATAAATACTTACCGTATTTCCTACCACGTATGACATAACATAGAAAAATGAAGCATCAGGATCAAGCTCGTAGGGGGCTAATACGCCATCTCCTTTGTCAACTGCAATTCTACCGGCCCCCGATTCTAACACCAGGCCAACAGGTATATTCCCAGAGGTTGCAGCAACAAAAGTTACTTGCAGTGGAAGCGGTTCGAACAGGGCGGTTACTGTCACCTCAAAATCGGGCATGGTGAAGGAGTTGCCTTCAAGGGATACTTCAGCACTCTCATCCCCTGTTTTGTAGACACGCAGGCTACCGGGCGTAAGTTTGTAACCAGCTGCGGGGTTCACAGTAATGAAGAGAGTAACTCCTGCGGGATATCGCCCATACAATTCAGCTTCAGGATTGCCGGCGGTAAGGCTTCCATTAACCATTGCAGGATCGATTCCCGGGATATACAAGTTGCGGTTAATTGCCCACCCGTACCATAGATCATCGGTGGTATCGCCATCGTTAACCCCTTTGTAGGCTGCGCGGGCACTCTCCAGCTCAGTTCCGGTTAGCAGGTTGCCATTGGCATCGGCAAAAGCAAGGTAGCGGGGCGTAGGGCATCCCTCAAAGGCACTGGCATATGAAATAGGAGGTGCTGCTCGTAGCATTAGGTTTGCCAGCCGCGTGCATCCCTTAAACGCTTCAGCACCAATATTAAAGGCATTTGGAATCAATACACTGGTAAGCGATGTACAATTCTCGAATGCTTCTGAGTAAATTTGATTTATGTTTGGGATGTATAGGTTTACGAGTGAAGAACAGCCCATAAAAGCTCGATATTTTATCCGAGTAACATTTGGCAAATCGAGGGTGGTAAGCGAAGTGCAATAGGAAAGCACATCTTCACCCACATCTTCCATCTTGGCAACCCTTAGCTCTTGCAATTGAGCACCAAAATAAGGATTCGATTGATAAGTGCCAGGAATATCCGCCACAGCAGCAGCTCCATTGGTAATGGTAAAGTGGGTAAGGTTGGTCAGGCTGCTTCTGTTATTCTGTAACCAAATCCAATCAATGTAGGTGAAAGTGCCACCGGTAATCACAATCTTTTTCACCTCACCCAAAGGAATTGCTCCGATGGCATCCTGCAGCGAGGCAGCATCGGTAACAGCAGCTTGGGTTTCGTCGGTTTTGGTAATGGTTACGGTAAGCGGAACAAAGGTTGAAAAATTAACGCCCTCCACCCAGTTGGATGTTGCGCCGGTTAGGGCAAAGTTGGTTACCGTGCCGTGCTTTGCGTTAGATGTGGCATCGGTAAGGGTGGTAATGCTAGCGTTGCTGCCATTTGCCGTACCTTGGTCAAATTGGTAGAGTGCCAGCAAACCTGTTTCGGAGCCGTTAAGTGAGGTATTCATCGCATCGGCAATTTCGGTTTGGGTGCGGGCGGTGTTCCAGATGCGCACCTCGTCAATACGGCCCGCAAAGTTAGATGCATTTCCATCTGTGCGCTTGCCTATGTATAGCTCCTTGCTGCCAGGAGTGTAATCTGTTGCTGTTGCTGTTTGTACCTCGGCACCGTTTACGTATAGCTTAACGTTGCTGCCGTTGTATGTGGCGGCAAGGTGCACCCATGTGTTCAGGCTTACAGCCGATGTAGCCTTAACATCAAGCCAACCACCTCCGTTGCGTATGGTAATCAGCGGCTTGTTATCGTCTGCAATGTGCAGCTCCATACCCGTGTTAGCTGTTTCGCTCAGCGTTGAAAAGGCAGGCTGGTCGCGGTTTAGCAGAGTTGGGTACACCCATGCCTCTACCGTAAACTGTGTGGGGTTAATAGCGGGACATGCAACGTAGTCGTTGGTGCCATCGAAGTGCAGGGCGTTGCTTTGCGCCGACAAAGGGGCTGATGCCGAGAAAAGGAGTAGGGCCAGCAGCAGGTGATGCCCAATTCTTCTGTGTAATGTTTTGCTCATGGTTGCTGAAATGATTTATGAAACTTAAAATTTAGGTTATATACTTTTATCTCGCGTTACTTACTTGTTGCTGACTGGATTTATATTCGTGGATAAG
Organism: Tenuifilaceae bacterium; assembly: GCA_034003245.1. GTDB lineage: Bacteria > Bacteroidota > Bacteroidia > Bacteroidales > Tenuifilaceae > Perlabentimonas. The sequence continues at coordinate 5,922 of JAVEYY010000066.1, read as the reverse complement.
CCTCCTTACCGAGGCGGGCGAGAGTTGCTGAAGCAGCAGCTTAAACCCAATGGCCGTAAGCGTATCGGGGAAGCACCGATAGTACACCAGCTTAGTACACTCCCTGCCAGCGTTAACATTTAGCCCGTGGTACCCCTCCATTCGCTGATCCATATCTCCGGTTACCCCAATCTCAAGGGTACTATCGCTGCACTGTAGGATATACACGCAGCATTTATCATCGGGAAGGTCAACTGTTCGCACCATAAAAAATCAGTAAACGGCGCAAATCTAGTTCGAAGCCAAATAATAGCTGTGCCAAATCAGCAAAAGCTTGCACCATATCTGCAACTGGCTGCGCAAGTGACAAGTACAACAAAATAAAGCGCAGCAATATTTGTACGATTTGTCACCAAGGTTTGGCAGAAAGATGTATAATCCATAGGGGCATAAGTACTCAGGGGTTGAATATTTGCTAAGCAAATATTCAACCCCTGAGTATAGATAAAAGGAAGGGTTACTCCATGGTGGCAAGCCGGCGGAACTCCGTTGGGGTTAGCCCAAACCGTTCGCGGAATAGCCGATGGAAGGTGTTGCGGGAGCCAAAACCCGAGTCGATGGCAACGGCTTCGATGGTAAGGTTACCAGCCGGCATCGATAGCAGCTCGCGGGCATAGTTGAGGCGTAGCATGGCGATATACTCCGAAACAGAAAGCCCTAGATGATCGCGAATGGCCTCGAAAAGATAGGTTTCGTTGGTGCTAAGCCTGTCGGCAAGCATCTTGCGCGAAAGCTCGGGATTGGTAAAAAGTTTGTCCTTTCTCATCAGCTCCTCAAGGCGCTCCATCAGCTCATTCCCCGGCTTAGACGGGCTACTCTTCTGACGCCTTTGCTGTTCCTGCTCAGCTTGCAGCTTGTCCTGCTCCTTAATCTGGCGATACAGCGAGAGGTTCTTTGCCCTAAGGTGGTTTCGGCTGCGAAGAATAATAAGGATAATAACAGCTAGTAGTACACTGAAGGTAATGGCTCCGGCAAGTAGGTATCGGCTGATTTGAAGCCGATGGCGAGCTTGGGCTGCTTCGAGTTCGGCTTTATCGAGCTCGTAGATGGTCTTGAGTTCGCCGATCTGCTTGCTGATCCGCTGTGTGTTCAGCGAGTCGGAAATCTGCTTAAGCCGAGCGTAAGCCATGCAGCTGGCCCGGTAATCGCCCATCCGTTCCAGAATCTCGGCACGATGCCACACCTGGTACTTCACGCCAATGCCCAGGCGGTTCTGGGTGTAAAAATCGATAGTTTGCTGATTGTACAGCAGCGCCTGTCCGTAGTTGCCCGCGAACATGTGGTAGCAGGCTCTGGCCTGGTTTAGCTCCTGCAAGTAGTTCTCGGGCCACGAGGGGGGCAGTAGCTCGGCTGCTTTCCTGAGATGCTGTTCAGCCTTTTCCAGGTTGCCGGTGTAAGCATGGCAAAACACGTAGTTGATAGAGCTGTTAAAGCGGTAGGAGGTAAGGTCGATTTCAGGCCTCGATTGGCTGACCTTGTCGATGTAAACCATGCAGGTGTCAACGTAGTGGCGCATGGTTTGGTAATCGCTCTTGGCGATGAAAAGGGTGGCGATGGCCTGGTATATCTCCAGCTGCATTAGCTGATCGGGGCTATTGCTTTCCTTGAGGATGCCTAAGCATTCGTTGTAAAGCCTTAGCGCCTGATCAGGCTGATCCAGGGCGGTGTAGATATTTGCCTGGGTGTAAAGGGCACTCGCAATGCCCCCCGGGTTGTTCAGCCGCTTAGCCTGTTGGTACAACCTTTCCGATTTATCGAGGGCAAGCGTGTAGTTTCCCTGGTGCTCGTGGCGAATAATTATGGTGTTTACAACGATGAAGTAGTGCTGGTAGAAGTTATTGGTACGACAGAAATCCTCAAAGCGTTGACCAACAATAAAGATGCTGTCGGAATCGAATCTTGGGTAGTAGAATTCCACCATCTTGCCCAAGGCAAACGATTGGAAGAAAAGATTCCCCTGTGCTGCGGCTTCTCTTTGGAGCCACCTGCAGTAGTCTATACCTGTTTTAGTATCCTCGGCTGTGTATGTGAGCTGCCTTATTGCCTCCAGCCTTTCGGTATCCTTAAGGTTTGGAATTGCAAGCAGCAAGCTATCTTTTGCCCCACTTGCAGCTCTAATTGGGGTAATGGCCTGACTACAGATTAGCGTAAGCAGTACTAGCAAAGCATTAAAAAAGGATTTTCTTTTCATCTTGATATTTAAATGAATTATTGGCTTTACAAATATGGAAATAAAGGCACAAAGTAAAAAACAATAGCCAAGAAACCACACCTTGAATAGCATGTGGAAAAAACTGTACTTACTTATTGCATATCGATGGTTATAGGGTACAATTATACTACTTTTGGTACAGAGTCAAATCTTATGAATCCCCTATCCCTAGCAAACACCCTTATTCCCCTTTCGGCAGCTATTACTGCACTGGTAATAGTCTCGCTAAACATCCTGTACGACAGGAACAAAACCACACCAACCATTTGGATACTCTGGCTCTACTTTGCCAGCGCCACCATCAACTGGGGCTCAATTATCCTATACTTTATATTCCCCGATGTGTTTGTGGTGATGAATTCCTTTGTGCTGTTCACCTTTATCATGGCCCAAATTCTCTTTTACGCATTCCTATTCCACCTAACCCGATTGGACAGCGAGGAGCGTTTTCCCCGCGCGCACCTAGTGTTGCCAATTGCTATTTCGCTGCTGCTAACCGGACTGATGCTGATTACCCCTCTGGAATCGCAGCGGCTAAGCGTTACCGGACGAGGAGAGTTTGCCGGCGGATCCTATCTTTTCTTTGTGGTATCCAACGCCAAAATGCCCATCAGGCTAGCCTTTAGCGTTGTATATACTGGATTGTCGTTTCTGCGGCTTTACTCCTACCAAAAGCGGGTGACCGATTACTCCGCAAATTACTACAAGAGCTCGTTGGGCTGGGTACAGGTTTGCCTGTTCCTGTCGCTTAGCCTAATCCCCATCCCACTGATGGGAATTTTGCTTCCTCGCGAAACGGCGGTGGGCTCATGGCTGCTCACGGCACAGAATATAATTGTTGTATTCCAGTACTCATTCCTTTGCTTTCATATTACCAAGCACAACTATATCCAGCTCGATGAGCTAACCCCCACCGAGGAAAACCTGGTGCATATCCCCCACACCAGCAATAGTAACGATTCCCCAGCGGTTATGCTGGGAGGTAACGAGGCTCAACCAGTTAGACGGAAGTTGCTCTCCAAATGCGATTTTGAGGAGTACATGCAATCTAAACGCCCCTACCTAAATCCCGACTTGCGGCTACTGGATATTGCCGCCGACCTGAATACCAACAGAACCTATATATCCACCTTTATCAACTCGGTGTATGGGGTAAACTTTAGCCGGTTAGTAAACCGGTTTCGGCTCCAGGAGCTAAACCAGCTAAGGCAATCCGACGCCACAAGGCACAAATCCGACAAGGAGCTGGCCGAAATGGTTGGTTTTGGCAGCTACCGGAACTACAGACGGTTTATCGCTCAGGAATCGGAGGAGGCATAAGCTTTGGCTAGTTGGAATAACTCATTTTCGCCATCTCCATTATTACCGACCTGGGCGTTCCCGGCAAGATTGTGGAGGTAACCCACGAGGAGGTGCAGCGCATTGGCATGCAGGCCGAGAAAAAGATGACGCTGATTATGGAGGAGATGCTGCTAAGGTAATAAAGTAATTCAACAAGCGAAGCGAAGGTGTAACATCACAACACTCCTCCGCTTCGCTTGTTCCAAATCTATCTTACCACTATCACCTGCTGCTCGCTTTGGTGCCCTTGTCGGGCGTGTAGCACGTACACCCCGGGTTGCAGGTTCTGCACGCTAAGGGTTTTGGGCAGCGTGGCGGTAACGTTCACCATCACGGCACCCTGCTGGCTCATCAGGCGGAGCACCCACGGGATGTTGTCGTTGGCGGGCTCCACCTCGGCAATGGTGAACTCGTAGGATGTGGGGTTGGGGCTCACGATGAGCTTGGGCACGATGATGCCCCCCTGACCGCAGTCACCGCCCCCACCACAGGCCTCGACCCAGAAGGACTTCACAGCCTCGCCGCTCCAGCCACACCCCTCCATCCGCTGCTTGACCCCAATGGTAAAATACCCCACCGTGTCCACGCAGAACGAGGCGATGCGGCTGGTTGAGGACAGGGGCCAGCTGAACCCATCGGGGTACAGCAACCGCCACTGGTACTCCGTTACCCCTTCCACCGCTGGCACCTCGGCTGTATGGGCGTAGCGCTGGCACACCACGTTGAGCCCGTTCTGGTAGTCTACCACAGGCTGGGCTGAGGGGGGCGTGCCCACCCACACGTTGTTTGCCACAGTGTCTGAACCGCAAGCTGTGCTAACCAGCGCCTGAACCCACCCCGCACCGTTCACCCTGAGGCTGGTAGCCTTCACCGTGAAGCCGGGGGTGCCCTGTCCGCTCACGTAGGCCAGGTTGCTGCTGTGGCTCCAGCTCACCGTGCTGCCCGCCGGCAGGTTATTGAGGGTAAAGGTGGTGTTGGAGGTGCACACGGTGGTGGGACCGGAAATGGATAGGTTGCAAGTTATTAAGTTCTCTGAGACGCTAGCTAAACCTTGGAAAACCACAGTTATGACTCCTGTGTTTAAGCCAGTTGGGGTTACAATTACTGACGTGTCTGTATGGTTTGATAAACTATAGTTTCCTGTAGCACTCCAACTAACTGGAATTTGGTGTGGATTTTTTACCTTTACTGTTGTTGGCCCGCATATTACGGGAACCGTAAGAACTCTAACGCCATTCTTGTTTAAAGAGGGATCTCCCAGAAGGTTATATGCTTTCATATAACGTTTTGTTCTAGTGCGATTACTCCATGACCAAAAGCGTTGCCAATACCTTTTCATCCCTAAATTAGTTATTGCTGCAATATGATCTTTGTCAATAAATGCATCACCAAATATCTTTTTCTCAATCGCCTTATCGCTATTTACAAACGTGGTAACAGATGATCCAAAATAAGTAACACCCCCTCTTTGTGATCTTATCCAATGCTCTCCAAAGCAAGTTGTTGCATAAGCATAATTGCCAGTTTTGCATGCAAAAGAAAAGCCAAAGGGGAAAACAGTGTTAGTGGCTGAAGTAATTCTAGACAAATTTAATGTAAAAGAACCGCCAGAAATCTGATCAAAGTATCCATGGCCTGAGTAAATGTAAAAAAGGGGGTTGTCGCTTAATGCATTTACAACCTCCTCAATTGTTGGCTGATAGAGTTTTTGTGAACTATACCCCTGAGGATTAAATGTGTTTTTTACCACATGGTTATGCCCCATTTCAAATTGGCTTTCCATCCATCCATTGCTTTCCGATCCAGCCAGAAATTTTGCGGTTTTATCTAGAAGATGCATATTCATCTCCATATGAGTTGTCTTTCTAATCAAATTAAACAATTCATTCGGGCTTGAAACAGAAAATCTACCTATAAAAACATCAGCAAAGTAGTCATCTCCGGCAAGCCTTGCATAGTTCAAATCTGTTATGGGATCATTCTTGTCCCCTCCAGAGGAGTTGCCCCCTGATGCAGGAATATCCTCATGGTCTCCTACTAAAAGCACAAAGTCAGGCCTTGTTGTGGCACTATTGTACTGATTTTGTAAGTATGTTTTTATGTCGCTAGCACTTGTCCCTGTGGTGTTAGTGCTTGCTAAGTTAACTTCAAAACCAATATTCCTTTTGTAGTTTGCAAAATTTGTAAGGCTGTTTTCATAAGTTGGAGCTGTGATGATTAAGTACCTACCCTCAAAATCGCTTTCGCTTTTCGTCTCATTGTAATTGTCGAAGAAGTTTAAAAGATAGTTTTCCCTTGCACGTGAGGTGTAGGATATTCCCCCTTCTTTC
>JAVEYY010000065.1:0-11232 GCA_034003245.1 Tenuifilaceae bacterium | reverse complement strand
TCTAGAGCATCATCGGGATAAACCCAACAGCCAGACGGGTAACTGGATATTAGAATAAAGTTAAAGAATTTCATTCTTTACCGATTTACAAACCTATGGATTTTCAATCCATAGTGATTTAGTTTTTTTACTGGGTAACGACAAGCAATTCAGGTACATGCATTAGAACAGGTGTTTGAAACCGATTTTTTGCTTGTCACAAAACCGAAAAATGCAGGATATATCAATAGAGGGGTATTACTTCTCTCACATGTTGAACCCTAAAACCTGCATATGCAACTCGAAAAGCTAATTAAAAACCTTAGGCTGCTGGCCAGGCTGGTTGAGCAGCAAAGAACTGGCACTCCCCAAATGCTTGCCAACCGGCTTGGCGTAACCGACAGAACGGTTAGGAATTATATTGGCATGCTCCGCGATATGGGAGGCGATATAGCCTACTCCGTGCGGAACCAAACCTACTACCTTAGGACACCCTCCAGGTTCTACATGGGTTTTACCCTGCTCGATACCAGTGCCCGCTCCGAGGTTGATGGCCCGACTGCAGCGGTTAAGCATTAGTAATTTAAATTATTACAAATTTTTATTGTATAGGATTGATACGGATTACGCCCCAGAAAACATGCTGAATAACATGTTCAGAAAAACTCCGCGGAAATGCTGTTTCCGCCAACGAAGTTATATTTGTCTAACCAATACACCCTAAAGGCGCCTGGGTACATGGTAATAGTTGTGCCTTTTGTTTACTAACCTAAAACAATGAAACAATGAGAACAAGTTTTTCGCTCAGAGGTCGACGAACGGTGCTGTTTGTCTCTCTTCTCTTCTCTTCTCTTCTCTTCTCTTTCTAAACGGCTGTAGCAAGGATGTTCCAATCGCTCCGCCTGAGGATAAAGTGGAAGCCTTAACCCCAGCTCAGCTGGAGATGAAGGCTAAGCTGAACGATGCGGCTAAAATTCTTTCGAAGGTTATTAACAAACCGGAAATTCGTAAAGAGATTAGTCAGTTGGCAAGCACCAAGCATGATTACAACAAGGTTTCGTTTGGCGAATTGCTTAACGACGAAAAGGTTGTAAGAAAGAGCCAGTCGTTTACCTTTAGTGATTTGGCTAAAGAGATCAAATCGGAGTTATCATCTGCAAAGGGAGGTTTTGACGATGATTTACTAACCTACTTAGCCGACAATAATTGTTATATTTATGTGCCGTATCCCATAGAGTGGTATACACAAAAAAGTATCGATTATACCATTGCGGCTCACCCCATAGATAATGAGGATGAAGGAATAGGCTATATTAATATCGATGGCCAGATGAATGAAGTAATAGTAAACCAGAGTTATGCTGATGTGAACCCGGTTGTACTTCTATTACCTGCATACGATGAGATAATTGTAGATGACGGTTACTCTGGGGGTTCAGGTTCATCGGGTAGTTCTTCAACTAGTCCCCTTGCCCCTCCAACACCACCCTATGGCGAAGGTGGCCAGAAAAGGGTAAGTGAGGTTAAAATTGGTGAAATTAGGCTGGCTAAGTATGTTGATGGTCTTTTCGGTGGAGATGCTGAGATAATGATTGATAGAGCGTATGGGGAGGCTTCAGGTTTTGAAATGGTAACTGGAAAAGCAACCAATTCTATTGCCATTTTCTTGCCTAGAAAGTATATTACAGCTGCAATAGGAGAAGCTGCTGGAAGTTATACCAAAGGTTGGTATATGGTAAATTCTGTTTGGGATAGTAACTGGAGGCCCGAGAAGGAGCAGCAGGCCGCTGCCCTTTGGGATTACGACTGGTTTGCTGGCGACTACTCCGTTACGGCCTCTGTGAAGTATAAAGTGCTAGGATGGACTACCGGGATTAGTGCAACATCATCCTTTAAAGTAGAGGGCGATTTTCTGGGGAAATCGGAATGGGATAGAGAGTGGTTCTATGCTACAAACGATAACCCTGGATCAACGGATCACAAAAGGGGAGGGTGGATTGTTAGAACAACTTCATCCATTACAACTCTTATGTTTACTACACCCCATAGAGATATTGAGTAATTTTTTATAAAAAATCATACCGCAGGGAATATACTTGAAATCTGTAAACAAGAAGATGAAATAACTTTTCTTCTGCGGTATGATTTGTTTTATTGATTTATGATTTCATTTGTATGTTTTTTTGTTATCCCCAGGATTTAGAATTTAAAATTAGGTCGAATTATGAGAGTTTTAATAGGCTATTGTTTGTTGTTAATTGTTATTCTCTGTTTAAGTATCGCTCACCTTTTCGCCCAATCCGATTCCACAAAGTTGTCTTTGCCCCCTAGTTCTGCTAATTACAAAAACTCAATTAGGGTGGGTGTGGGCTATTTCTGGGATGATAATAAGTTGGGAAATCTTGAGAACATGTATTCAGGACAAGCATTCTGGATAGAGGGTGCGCATTCACTTAAATCGGGGCTAACACTAACAGGTAGATATACATATGAGCAAGCCAATTATTCATTTATTGGATTTAGTGGACATACAAATTCGAATTTTGTTGTGGAAGGTCGTACAAATTATTATGAAAGAATTTACCTCTCTTTTGATCTGGGTGTATCTAAAGCATTACGACTTACTGGGGGGCATTTTGTGGAGCCAGGATTGGGGTTTACGTATTTAAGACAATTATTTGTTGGATCATCTCTTTATTTATATAAGGATGAAAATGGATTTTTCGGTGAAGGCTATGCGGAGCTTGATATTCACAATGAGATATGTCTTGCTGTAGGGTTTAGCTATTACTATAGATCAAAGAGTGGCTATTGCCTTGGCATGCGCACTGGTTTTAACAAGTGGATTGGCATTCCCTGGCTTGAACAGAAATATTTTACACCGTTTGTAGGATTGTACTTTTAGAAGTTTTTTGATCATTTAACTTTTTCCACTAAATTTTTCAGAATTATGAGGAAGTTCTTTAATGTAATGGTTGTGCTTACCTTTTGCCTTACCAGTATTTTGGCTAAGTCTCAAACTTTAGGAACAGAGGGTAAAAGTGGGGATAATCTAGCATTGAATCGTTTTGTAAGCGGGGGAACTGGCGTTAGCTTACCACAGGTTTTCACCCAGGATGGGGCCGCTGAAATAGGTTCAACCATTTGGTTTGAGGGCGGCGTAAAGCTACGTCATGGAGTTAGCCTAAGTGGTCTGTTTTCCTATGGCCGCAGCTTTAGCCATTTTGATAGCGAGGCTTTTGGTGGCTTGATCGAGGGGCAGAGGAAGGATCGTTTAAGGATTGGGGCAGGGTTGTTTGCTGGTAAGAATTTTGGATTGTCAAAAAAGCATATCATTGTTCCCCGATTAGGGTTAATGTTTTTAAGGGAGTACCACAACAATCCCTGGTTTGAGGTATGGGCTGAGGGCGAAACGATTCACCTGGAAGCCAACACTTCTTATGATCGGTTTAACAAACTTTGTGTGGCTCTAACCCTAGACTATTCATACCAATTATCCACTAGCTGTGCAGTTGGCTTACGGTTTGGTGTGCATAAGCCGTGGGCACTACCTGTCGGCGGATTTAACGTTACACCTTTTGTTGGTTTGCTATTCTAAAATCAAATACTACTATTTATGAAGCGTTTATTCCTTATTGTATTTATATCAACACTCCTTTTGCCTGAGGGATATGCCTCAAGGAAAGATTCATTGCAGCTGTCCGTTTCCAGCTCCATGGCCTGGGAACTGGCCGAACGCGCTCAAAATCTATCCGTCGATTTTAGAGCGACCAAGAAGTGGTATGGCATAACGGGCTATTACCTTATTCGAACAGCCGCATTTTCTGTTTCCCATTCCGATCGCAGCTATCCCGATTATCCCTACTTTGCCCAAAGTCAGCTATTGGGCGTTAACCTTAACTTGATTCCCATTAGCACTAAGCGTTTCGACCTGCTGTTCAACTTTGGAATCTTTTACTCATTCACAAAGGATATGAGGGGAGCAGGGGCTTTTGCCTATTTCGAGTACTATAGCCCTAATGCAAACCCACCCTGGATGGCCTACTTCCAGATGCACAAGACTAATGCATTTGGTGGGATGTACGGCCTGGAGGCTTCGTACCGTATATCCAAGCGCTTCTCCACCTACATAAAGGGTAGCATCGCCGAGCAGGAGTTTCCAGCAGTCGATTTCTTTTCGTTTGGTGTAGGGGTGCGATTAAACATATAAAGTTTGGTTGGCGACCTGCCCATCCTCCTGGCCAATATTATCACCCTAATTCCTACCCTGGTGATTTTGGTGATTAAGATTTGGGAGACTGCCCGTAAGTAGCTACTTGTTTGAAATGTTTTAACTCCTGAAAAAACGATCAAAATTTTGAAGTTTTTTTTATTTTTTTTTACTGGGTAACGACAAGCAATTCAGTTACATGCATTAGAACAGGTGTTTGAAACCGATTTTTTGCTTGTCACAAAACCGAAAAATGCAGGATATATCATTAGAGGGGTATTACTTCTCTCACATGTTGAACCCTAAAACCTGCATATGCAACTCGAAAAGCTAATTAAAAACCTTAGGCTGCTGGCCAAACTAGTTGAGCAGCAACGAACTGGTACTCCCCAAACGCTTGCTAAAAGGCTGGGAGTAACCGACAGAACGGTTAGGAATTATATCGGTATGCTCCGCGATATGGGAGGCGATATAGCCTACTCCTTGCGGAACCAAACCTACTACCTTAGGACACCCTCCACATTCTACATGGGCTTTTCCCCGGATGATGCGGAAGTCGACTCTGCTTGCGAATCCCAAGCTTTGGCATATAGGAGGGGTAAAGTTTAATGGTATATCCTGCCAGTATAATTGTGTTGTAAAACATGCGACAACTTTGTTGGCGGAAATGCTGTTTCCGCCAACAAACTTATATTTGCTTAACCAATACACCCTAAAGGCGCCTGGGTACATGGTAATAGTTTTGCCTTTTGTTTACTAACCTAAATGATTTAACCTATCAATAATATGAAGGTAATTAGAATATTATTTGCTTGCCTAGTCTCAGTGATACACCAACAGTTGTTTTCTCAGCAAGTAGAACACGAAAAAGTTGAGGGGATTGAGGCCTTAACCTTATCACCAGTGTTTGGAGTACGGTTTTAGCTTGCTGCGTGATTACATGCTGAATAGAATTGAATTTTGAAGTGCTGGGTCAATTCTGTCCAACTTGAAGTTGTTTTGACCCTTTGGGGCTATAGTAAATTCTTCAAGTAACTGTTCTGTTAATACATTGACCCTAACTAGACTTTGCCGTTAATCATAAGGTAGGGTAAAAAATGAAGCCCTACAAATAAGTGTATAGCATGGTCGCAACAATGGATAGGCATTTTTGATGTTTAATTAAAACATTTATCGGATAGTAGTGAAAACAAATATATTGTGCGGATGAAACTACATTTATTGTTGTTTGGATTGCTTTTGATGCAGCAATCAGTTGTTCTTTCACAGAAATCAATTGATTCTCTTCGGTTTGATGTGAGTGTTGGAATTAACAAGGGCCTTGCTGGGTTGATGGATGAGTCGAGCGAACAAAATGGCATATCGATGGAAGCAGGTATTTCAGTGGGCAGATCGTGGTATGGCGCTTCTCTATCTTATTCCCGATACAGTAGAATAGCACAGTATGATTATACGCCGCTATTCCCTCAGTACCCGGATCTTTTCGATTATCAAATTTTCAATACACAAACATTTAAATTGCAACTGTATGTTATTCCATTAGACAAGCAGTGGATTCGATTGTCAATAAGCATAGGCGCGGCGGGTACATTTGTACAATCCATACAAACTCAATATTTTGGTATTCATCCTGATTTAAATAAGTTATACTCTATCAAATTACTTGATGATAGATTTGGTGTTAGTTACTGCTGGGGCTTTGATCTGGATATAGCCCCTCGGGCTCGATTAACACCTTTTGTTCGAGGGCAAAATATTGATATTAAGCCTGAATTAGGGTTGTTGATGCTAGGTGCTGGGGTAAAAATCAATATCAGGTAGTATGAAATTATTTGTATGGTTCATAAGAACTCTTATGGTGTACCTATGCTTATCTATAAGCATAAGCCTTATGGGGCAGGAGGGTAAAAGTTTGGTTTTAAGAGGAGGAATGGGGTATTTTGCTGATCCCAGCTGGGATAGTAATGGCAATGCAATATGGCTCGAGGTAGGAACCCAAGCCTCCTACGGATTTTATTTCAATGCCCGTACGGCACAGATTAATGCAGTAAGAGTTTTAGGCTCTGGTCATGCGGAGTTAGCAGGTCAAATCAGCGTATCAACTGTTATTCAGGCAGGAGTAACAATCACACGGCCAATTAAAGTGTTTGGCAATCATTACATTGAGCCTGGGGTAGGACTTTTCTATTTGCGGGGTTATAATCACAAGCCATATTTTGAATATGGGTTTAATTACGATCCAGAAACTGATACAATACTGTTTTTGTACGATTTAAAGGCTGGGCATGAAGTACAGAATGGAGCAATGGCAAATGTATTTTTCGATTACCATTACCAGTTTAAAAGGGGATTCTACATAGGCGTTAGGGCCGAGACAAACGCCGTTTTCAATTACTACATTTTATCGCCAATGCTTGGAGTACGTTTTTAGTATGTTGAGCGATTCCCTGCTGAATAAAACTGTTTTTGAATACTGGATATAACGTGTTGAGGTAAACCCAAGAAATCATCGTAAAAAAATCACCAAAATCTTTTTCCCTTTCAAAATCTTTTTTACCTTTGCAAGCCTGAATTATGGGTGTGTATTTACCCTTCGGAATTGGTAATCAGCGAATAATAAATAATTAAAGACGTTATAGCGATGAAAAGGACTTTTCAACCATCGAACAGAAAGAGAAAGAACAAGCACGGGTTCCGTGAGCGTATGGCTACCGCCAACGGCCGTAGGGTATTGGCATCCCGCAGGGCAAAGGGCAGAAAGAAACTTAGCGTTTCTGACGAAGCTAGGCACAAGGTGTAATCCTTTTTCCCTTGTTCAACAATATGTAAAGCTGACTTTAGGGTCGGCTTTTTCATTTTGCGCTTGGTCTTGTTCTCGGCTGTATACCAACGGCATCGGGCTAACGTTAAATAAATGGCAGAACATAAATTGGGTTATGGGGATTTATTTTAATTTTGCCCACTGCAACCCATTATAAACTCATGAACGACTAACCGAGTTTGAATTTAATTAACCTGGCTATGAATTGGCAAAAAGTAAAAGATTACCTCCAGTCCCTGATAAGTAATCCATTTGTAAAGACTCCTCTTGTCTCACTTGCCATTCTGGCATTTGCTGTTATCCTGTTTTTCACCTTCCTGTTTTTCTTCACCCGGCATGGACGTGGCTTTGAGGTTCCCGACTTTACTGGTTTAAAGCTTGAGCGTGCTCAAGAGTTGGCCAAGCAGAAAAGGCTTAGGCTTGAGGTTACCGATTCGGTGTACATCATGACCCGCGAGCCCGGCTCGGTTATCGAGCAGAATCCTGTTAAGGGGACAAATGTGAAGGCCAATCGCCGGGTTTTTATAACCACCAATGCCGTTAATCCCATTCTGGTTGATATGCCAAACCTGGTGGGCTTAACGCTTAGGCAGGCCAAGTCGGTATTAAACCTGCAAGGGTTTAAGGTGGGCATTTTAGCCTTTACCCCCGATATTGCCATAAATAATGTGCTGGAGCAGCACTACAGAGGGAAGGAGATTGCTCCAACTACCAAGATCCCCAAGGGATCGACCATCGACCTGTTGCTGGGCAAGGGGTTGAACAACGAGCGTACAGTGCTACCCCGGGTTATTGGGTTAACTTTAGCCGAGGCACACAATCTTTTGCTCGAAGCTTCGTTAAACTTAGGCAAGTTTAATTTCGATGCCACTGTGATCGATCACCTTGATTCGCTACAGGCTAGAGTCTACAGCCAGTATCCTAATCCTTTGGGCGAAACGTTGATCAACTTTGGCGCAAGGGTCGATTTATGGCTTACCCAGAACGAGTCGCGTATTCCACCCGACCCCATGCAGGAGATTAAAGCGAGACCTGAAATAGTTACAGGAACAGTAGAAGAAGAGATATTAGAATGATAAGAACGCTTGGTGTAGCTTTACTGCTTTTCATATTTTTGCCTGGCATTGCGCAACCACAATCGGGTGGTGAGGTGTTGGTGGGGCTTGAGTCGTTGTCTATTCCCTCCGCACCAATTCAAAAGCGGGTTACCAAATCGGTATTGGAGTTGCCTTTTTTCGACGATTTCTCTCGTGGGCTTAGCTACCCCGTTTCCACCCTTTGGGATGGAATGCATGTGCTGGTAAATCCCAGCTACGCCATTAATCCCCCAACAATTGGCGTTGCAACCTTTGATGCGTTAAGCAGTAAGGGTACCCTGCATCCAGGTGCATCAACACTCCCATTCTCGTCCGATACGCTTACCTCGAACACCATTAACCTGCAGTACCCCGGTGACACCACGGTGTACATTAGTTTCCACTTCCAGCCCCAGGGGCTGGGGTATGAACCTGGGCCAAGGGACTCACTGCTGCTCGAGTTCTACAATGTTGAGAAGGATGCCTGGGAAGGGGCTTGGGCGGCTTGGGTCGACTTTGAGGCTAAAAAGCTATACCAGCATAATAAGCTGCGCGACAGAAAACTTACAGTTGAGTCCGATACGCTAAATCGCACTTTTTTCAGGGTTCACTTTCCCATAATCTATGAGCAGTTCCTTAACTCTGCCTTTAGGTTTCGATTCCGGAATATCGCTTCCATATCGTCAAACTCCGATGTTCCCGGCCTGCGGGGAAATTCCGACCATTGGAATATCGACTTGGTGTACATTAACCGAGGCCGAAGCTATACCGATACCCTGCTCAACGATGTTACCTTTGCCAAACCCCTGGGGTCGATTCTGAACAACTACGAGTCATTGCCCTGGTTGCACTTTAACCAAACGGCGCGAAGCGCCGAGCTGACAAACCCGCTGGTTAGCCAAATAACCTACCGAAACCTGGGTAAGCAAATCTGGAATATTACCCGCCTGTTTCAGGTTTATAACCATTCCACCAATCAGCAGTATAACCACTCCGGAGGGAATAGCAATATCTCTGGACTAACCGAATTCACCTACTCACGCCTATACCTTTACGATTTAACCTCGTCGTGGGCCGATTCGGCCCGGTTTACCTTCTCGTCGTTCCTCACAACCGATTTTAGCGAGGCCACTGCCCATTTGCGTTGGAACGACACCATTCGATACACCCAGAATTTCCTGAACTACTACGCCTACGACGATGGCTCGGCCGAGAGCGGATATGGCCTTTACGGCGAGGGTACCCAGAACGGCAGGGTTGCCGTGAAGTTCACATCGTATAAGGCCGATTGGCTGGTAGGGGTTTACATGTACTTCAACAGAACGTTTGGCGACGCCAATCAGAAGTACTTTAAGCTGGCCGTGTGGGATGATAATAATGGTAAACCCGGCAATGTAGTGTACGTGCAGGAGGGCGTTAGGCCAATCTTTACCGATAGCTTAAATCGATTCACCCTTTTTAAACTCAACGAGAAGCTGTGGCTCGAGCCCGGAACATTCTACGTTGGGTGGATTCAGATTACAACCGATATGCTAAACGTGGGGTTCGACAGGAATAGGAATATCCGGCAAAAACACTTCTATAATATCGATGGGAATTGGAAAAACACACAGTTCGAGGGGGCGTTAATGGTGCGACCGGTCTTTGGCAAACTTACCGAATGGCCTACCAGCAACCCGTTGATTATCGAACGGGAAACCTTCACCCTATATCCAAATCCTGCCAAAGAGTATATTAGAGTCGATTTGCCAAACCCTTCCGAAAATACGATTGTAAATATCTATGGAATAACTGGCCAGTTTCTACTGTCGGTAAGGTATAGCGGACAACCCATCGATATATCGCGACTCCCAAGTGGTACTTACCTGGTCAGGGTGACCGAGGGCGGGCGCATTCTGGGAACTCAAAAACTTGTTGTAGCCAAATGGTAAAAGACGAGAGCGTTTACTCCGATGATGAGCTGGACGAGGAGGGTGGAGAGCAGCAGGAACTCTACGAGCATTTCCGCATAGATGTTGATAAAGGACAGGGTTTACTCCGTGTCGATAAGTTTATCACCAGCAAAATCCAGAATGTAAGTCGTAACCGTGTGCAGTCGGCTGCCGATGCTGGGAATATCCTGGTCAACGGCAAAGCCGTTAAATCGTCGTATAAGGTAAAGCCGCTCGATAGCATCTCCATCGTAATGGCCTACCCACCCCGGGAGATCGAGATTATCCCTGAGAATATCCCCATTAACATTATTTACGAGGATGATGATTTGGTGGTGGTGAATAAGGATGCGGGCATGGTTGTTCATCCCGGGCACGGTAACTACACCGGAACGCTGGTAAACGCGCTGATGCATCATCTTAGGGATGTTCCGCTATTCAAATCGGGCGATGTTCGTCCGGGATTGGTACACCGCATCGACAAGAATACCTCGGGGATTCTGGTGATTGCCAAAACGGAGTTCGCCATGTACCACCTGGCGCGTCAGTTCTTTGAGCGCACTACCAAGCGCCGCTACGTGGCGCTGGTGTGGGGCGACATGGAGGGCGATGAGGGCACCGTTACTGGTAATATTGGCCGCAGTCTCCGCGACCGTATGAAAATGCACGTTTTTGCCGATGGCTCCGACGGTAAGCATGCGGTAACGCATTGGCGGGTGCTGGAGCGCTTGGGTTACGTAACGCTTATCGAGTGTCGACTCGAAACAGGAAGAACCCACCAAATTCGTGTGCATCTGGAGTATCTTAAGCATCCCATCTTTAACGACGATCGCTACGGCGGCGATTCCATTGTGAAGGGCACCACATTTACCAAGTACAAGCAGTTTATTGAGAACTGCTTCACCATATGCCCACGCCATGCGCTGCACGCCAAGTCGCTGGGCTTTATCCACCCCACCACGGGCAAGGAGCTCTCCTTCGATTCCGAAATCCCCACCGATATGCAGCAGGTGATAGACCGCTGGCGAACCTACACCGCCGCCCGCCCCAACGAGGAGGGGAGTGATCGGTGAGAGGATAAGTGACGGGTGTCTAGTCCTAAAATATGGCTACAGGTTACTAATAGAATTAAGCTATCTTTTTAAAGACCGCATTTGGAGTTTTATACCCTAAAGATACATGTAATCTTTTATTGTTATAAATACTAATTGCATT
>JAVEYY010000064.1:0-12528 GCA_034003245.1 Tenuifilaceae bacterium | reverse complement strand
TCTCCCTTAGGCCCTTGAATACCCTGTGAACCTGTCAAGCCAGTATCACCCTTATCACCTTTGAGAGCAGTGATGGCAACCAAGTCTTTCCAGACACTATCACCAACAACTCTCCACTGGATATGAGTAGTCCCTTTGTATAACTCTATGCTTTTGCCGGTATCTCCCTTTATACCCTGAACACCCTGAAGGCCTATTGGGCCTGTATCACCCTTATCTCCCTTTGGGCCTTGTGTTCCATCAAAGTAGTCAACACCCTTGACTGGAGTGTATCCTGCATCACCTCTATCACCTTTGACACCCTGAATACCCTGTACTCCCCTGACATAGATAGCTGTCTTCTGATATGCTTTAGACACCCTATTCCACTGGTAAACATAGTGGTCTGCACCTATGTAGGTAGGGTGCTCTGCTACATCAATGGCAGAGTCTCTTGCCTGATTTGCTCCACTGATGGCGTTGCCAATATCCGATACAGCAACCTGCTTCCACGATTCAAGATCCTGAACTTTATCTGTTGCTGGTTTCTGAAGCACGGCTATATCTGAAGCAGTCAGGTCAGTAAACTTCAACTTCAAGACATCATATCCGACAAGTGAACGGAAGGAGGTATCAGCCTCATTGCTATACTTCCATTCTATACCATTTGTGCCAGTCCTGAATGTGGGAGTAGCACCATCCTTGCCTTTGGGGATGCCAATGACAAAGACAGGACTCTCTGCTGTACCTGACTTGTTTATTGTAGGTGCTGATTCAGGAGAAAGAGAATTAACACTCATTGTGATATTAGGAGTGATACCTGTCAATCCTCTATCTCCCTTGTCTCCTTTATCCCCTTTTGGGCCGATAGGGCCAGTGGGGCCAATAGGCCCAACATCACCTCTGTTACCCTTCAATAATCCTATACCAACCTTTGAACTCTTATTTGTTATCCCATCAACCGCCAAGACAATCAGCCCATCAAGTGATGTTGATTCAGGCAGTTCACTCAACTTCTTCTTAACTATTCCCATATTCTATCCCCTCTAAATCAATCCCAAAAAATCCATCCTCTGTAATAATCAAATCACCACTTTCAGTGGTTAGAAGTATATCATAATCCTTTGCTCTGAACGAAGTGAAAACCAGTGTGACTGAAAATTCACACCAAACCCTGTCATCAATGGAAAAATCACTCACCGACCCACACAAATAGTAGCACTTATACTCCGAAACAGACCTGTCAACATAGAGAGTCCTCTCACCAGACCTCGTCAAGTGACACAAAAAGGAATGATAATCGTTCCAAAAAGTGTGTATTTCGGGTGCTGTGAGGAGAAAATTCAGGGTTACCTCCTTAGATTTGAAGAAAACATACTCCCCATCGTATATAGACCCACACAAAAAGTGTGTATTTATGAGTAAATTCTCCTTGACAGAAGGAAGCTTCTCTATCTCCTTAATACAACCATCAAGCATACGCACCCCAAAATGGGAGATATCCACCCCATCTATTTCAAGACCTTGATAAGCGACTCCCAGTGTAACAGGCAAAGGATTCCCTATCCCATCCAAAGGGAAGTCATCAACGAAGTCCAGGCTGAAAAGACTCATCCCCTGCAACTCCTCAAAGCTTGGCTGAACAACCATCCGTAACCTCCTGACAATACCTAACTCCCCAAAAGAGAATTCATGGTAAGATGTGGAAGAGAGCATCTCCAAGAACTTACTCCTGCCAAGTACATCCTTACTGGAGAAGTTCATAGTGAAGGTCTTACTATCCAACATAGGAGATTCCAAGTCCACCTCTATACCATCTTCATCAGGCCAGTCATTGTAAACAGGCTCAACCAGAGGAGGCCAACAGACCAACCCTGCATAGCTGCCCTCAAGGAGAGACACACCAAATGCAGAGTAAACATCAACTCCATCTATGATTAAAACACCTGTCATTTCCTTATTGTCAATCCTTTGAGGTTAATTGTATCTATACCACTCCTGACAGAAGAGATATCCTTCTCTATGTTCTCAAGCCGAGAGGTGTTATTATCAATGTTTGACAAGTGTTTCAGAATCAAGACTGAGTTGTTTGACAGTATTTTGACACTCTCATTGATACTATAAGTATGTCCTTGCATCACCGCAAAACGACCATTCAACTCATCTGCCGACTGCTGATTCATTGAGGCTATCCCTTTCTGTGAAGCTGTCCTTGTGGTGTCTGGTTTCCATAGTTCATAGCCCTGCTCTCTCATACTCTGACGAGCCTGTTCCATAGCCTTTAGGTACTCCTCAATCCCTTTGCTATACTCCTGACCAAACCACACCAAGTCATCTGTGATATCCATATCTCCATCTTCACCAAAACTGGCGTTGAAGAGTTTCTCAAGCTCATCAAGTCTCTCTTGAAATATCTGTGCGAAAATCAATTGAGAGATGATGTTCTCAATGGTAGAAGAGAGGTAATTATCAAAGTCATCAATGGCAGAGTATATGTCTCCATTCCTGAACGCTGACACAAGAGAATCCGACAACTGCTTACCCAAGTCTCCTGCGAGATCCTTGAAGTTCTGTCGCATCTCCTCCTGTGCCTGAAGAGCTTTATCCTTTATCTCCTTCCAGTTGTCAACTAACTTCTTGGTAGCTTCATCAAGCTTGGCATAGTCCCTTAAGATGTCAGGGTTGAGTTCAAATGTCTCTGAATTGTATATCTCTCCGTACTTCTTCTTGAGAGATTCAAACACTGGTACTGTCTTCCGTGTGAATAGACCTATCAGGCCACCCACTACAGCCCCCACCACAGCACCAACAGCATTTCCTATCCCGGGCACTACCGTTCCTAACACAGCCCCTGCGGCTGCACCAGTGGCTATATTTATACCACTGACAACTTTCTTTGTGCCAGTCTGTATCTGTCCCTCATTGAGTTTAGCAACTGCCGAGTTGAGTTCAAACATTGACTGGGCATACTGCTTTGCTCCTGCTATAGCCCTTGAATAAGGATTCTCTACACCGAAAAGATTGGACTGCTTATAGTCCAGTGATTCTATCCTCAGGAGTGAAGCCTGATGGACTGATTCTGCTATGGCATCTCTCCACTTCTGCTGTTCAATCCTATTGGCCTGTATCTGGTTTGTGACCATCGTTATCAGAGTCAGTGCCGCCCCTATACCTGCCGATATTTTGTCTGTACTTGTAGCACCACTCTTGAAAACAGTCATCAGATTCTCCATTCCTGATGATAAACCAGACATAATTCCACCTATCTCACCTGCTGTTCCTCCCAGTTCAGAAAGGGAATTGCCAAGACTGCCAAGTGCGTGTGATAACTTACCTACAACACCTTCCAACTTTGAGAAGAAGGTTTCATCAATCTGTTCAGTAGCCTCCTTCTTTGCCTCCTGAAGAAGTTTAACAAGCTCTTCAGTGTTATATCCTGCTTCTTCTAACTCTTCAACCAATTTATCAGGTAGTTCAATACCCTTGATAGCATCTTTAGCCTTCAATAACTGACTGGTGGTCGCTTCAGCAAGGGAATGGAATAGAGGAATAGCCTTCTTCACCTCTTTGGTGAAGAAATCAGACATATCTTCAGAGAGCAATCCTCCCAGTCCGTAATCATCCAATAAAGCCCTTTTAAGAGCCTCCAATTGCCTCTCCTTATTCTTTCCTGCCTCTGCTATTGCCGATTCAATCTCCCTGGCATTCTCATCTGTTCTGAGGGAATTCAACACCTTAACATCAGCATTGAATCCCTCCTCAATCTCTTTCCTCTTGGCAGTGAAGTCCTGATACTTTTCAAGCAGGCTCTTATAGAGTTCAACCTTGCTGTTGGCAAAGAGCCTGTCTTCAGCATTGTTTAAATCATCAATCTTACCCTTACTGGTAGTGTCAAGCTCTGTGAAAGGAGTGAAGTTCTCCTCCTTCTTTCCACTCTTCAACCAAAGGTCTTTCTCAATCCTGTTCTGGGCATCAAGGAGTTCCTTGCCAAATTCTGTGATGGCATCTTTTCTTCTCTGATGGTCAAACTCAAGCTGTGCCATCTCCTTATCAAAACCTTCAGCCATAAGGTCTATCTTGGATTGATTGAGCCTGTTCACAAGCTCTCTTTCCACCTTTGTCAACTCCTCAAGGTTTCTCTTGGCATCAGCCTCCAGTTTGGCTCTCTCCTTTGCTCTCTTCTCTGCTTCTGCTATCTCCTCTTCTGTTGGGCCTCCCCCTGAAACAGTAGCCACAACAGGCTGTGAAGAGAGTTCTATCTCTCTCTTCAGTTCAGAGATGGTATTTCTCACCTCCTGCAACTTTGTCTTAGTATTGTTGAGAGCAGATTCTGCCTCCTGTAAGTCGGTCTTACCAAACCATCCTGCTACATCAATCAGAGGACGATTGTAGTATGCTGAATTGGTGCTTTTATCATCATAAACTGACTTATTCTTTGACAACTCCCTCTGAAGGTCTCTCTCGGATTTATAAGCCTCTTCCAGTTCTTCTTGAGCCGCCTTCATCCGTATCTGCCTCTCCAGTTGTGTCAGGTAGAGTTTGATAGCTTCTGTGTTGTTGTTTATCAACCTGCCCTCTTCGTCAAGCTGTGCGTTGTAAGAAGGGATGATGCTCTTCAGGTCGTTGATGGCTTTTCGTCTGTGCTCATTGGCTATATTGCTGTTGTTGATGACATCTTCCAGAGCCTTGATTTTAGCACTCTGCCTGTCCATCTCCTCCGTTGCCTCCTTATTGGCTTTGGCCAGTCCACTGATGGAGTCTGTAGCATCGTCTGTCTTTTTACCAAAGGCCCATATGGCTGTTCCTACAGCTGTTATCAGGGCAAGAAGCAAACCCAAAGGGTTGGCCTTCGTGGCAAGGTTAAAAGCTATCTGGGCATCCTTTGCTGAACGGATACCTGATGCCAGTTGAAACCAAGCTTTGATGTTACCTGCCATAACAGAAGCACCCTGTATGGCGTGGGCTGTGATGACAGCGGCTTTGTAAGCACCATAGGTAGAGATGAGAACACCAAGTATCTTTCCTATCTCCTCATAGTGTTCAACCATATAGGAAGCACCTGAAATGACATCATTGATAAGCCCTTCATTAGAACGACCTATCTCATTCATCATAGAGTCAATGGCATCCTTGAGATTGGAAATCTGGCCAGTGATGGTCTTGCTCTGTTCAGCCATCAGGTTGTTAAACTTACCACCTGCACTGGTCATGTTCTCTATTGCCTTCTTCATCTCTGAAGCACCAACTTTACCTTCCGACACAAGGTCTGCCACTTGATCCTTAGCAACACCGAATATCTTTGCCAACTCTTCGGCCATAGGGATACCTCTTCCCATAAATTGCCTTAAGTCCATAGTGAACATCCTGCCCTGTGTCATCGTGGTTCCATACAGATACACCAAGTCCCCAAGAGGGATGGATAACCCTGCGGCTATGTCTCCCAGTCGGATGAGTATCTCATTCACCTCTTCTGCACTTGTGCCATAGGCAAGGAGTTGTTTTGCCCCTCCTGCTACGCTCTTAAGGTCAAAGGGAGTGGTAGCCGCTGTCTTCACCAACTGAGCCATAAGTTTATCAGCCTGACCTTTGTTGCCAAGCATAACCTTGAAGGCTACCTCCAACTGCTGAAACTCACCCCTTACTTCTGCTATGCTTCTTGAGAATTGAGCCAGTTGCTGAATAGAGAGGAAGGCCGCTAATCCTGCGGCTGCATTCCTCAAGGCTGTGTTTATCCTGTTGCCCTCCTCTGTGGCTGTGTTGCCTAACCTCCTGAACTGCTCCTTAGTGACATTGGCATCCCTCTGAAGTTGAGTGTTGTCTAAACCTAATAACCACCAAATCCTTCCATCACTGTTATTCATCCATCTCCGCTATTAAGTTCCTTATTGCATTCCTGTTCTTGGGATTATCACAATCAATGACATCTCCCTTCATTCTCCTCTTTTCTGGTTTAGCATCGTCATAGGTGGGAAGGACAGAACTGAACATCACCAAATTGATGTAACTTAATTCATAAAGAACATAGGTGATTGTTAAGTTGTAGGCTTTGGTTAATCCTCCCACCATAGCCCATATACTGTCATTATCATCTACACCGCCTTCCCTGTGGGAGTCAGTAGATTTATTTCTGATAGGAAAGCGGTAATGGCGAAAAAATCGGGTATCTCCTTCAACTTGAGAAGTTCCATAGTCAGACTATTCACCTCGCTTGGTGAAAGGTCATAAAGTATCTTTTCTACCAGTCTGGAATACTCTTTCTGGGAACGATTTTTAAGGCCTAAAAGACGATGTTTTGTGTTTTTGGGGTTGGTGGTTGGTCCAAGTATCAAAACAGCTAAAATATCCCCTATAACACGACAATCTTTAGCTGTACGAATAACCTCCTCTATTATGTTTACTCCCTCAGACTGCACTCTGGGGAGCTGTGATACCAATCCTGAAACCTCAATCAGAGTAGCTATGGAAGGAGGAGAAACCTCATACTTTACTCCTCCGACCATAATACTCTTCTTCCTTTGCAAAATGGTATCTGATGCTTTCTCCTCTATCCTTCTCTTCATACTTGCATAGGTTTGTAGTGCAGGTTGTCGGAGTTGAACCGAATGTCTGCTTCGCAGATACATCTCCTCCATAAGGAGCAACCGCAGTTATCGGTTTGACCACCTACCGACAAGTCCGTCTTTCCGTTTGTCATTTACAACCAATTATGGCGTTTTGGTATAAGGTTTTAGTATGTTGCCTGATGATGGTTTCAAGCCATCAAAAGAGTATTTCCATCTCTTGCCATCGGCACTTGACCAGGTCTCTTCAGCAGAAACAGTGGTCTTCTCCATGATGAATCCTTCAAGAGTATCATCCTCTGGAGTGAGCCTCACTGCATACTTGCCTGAAACGATACCATCGTTATCGGCAATAGGTTTAACATCTCCCTTCTTAACGAATACCTCGCACTCAAAGAGATACTTATTCCTCTTGTGGCGAATATCAATCACCTCACCACCTTCTCCAGTAGCTTCCTTCTTCTCTCCCTTTGTGGGAATGAGTTTAGAAGTATCTTCAACTATCTCTGGCATCTCCTTCCATACTGTAGGAAGAGTATCGCCATCTCCTAACAGACCAAATTCAATCTTTGGTTTTCCCCAAGATAAAACTGACATAATCAAATATATTTTAACACTTTAACTTAAATCTTATTCTCACATTGACGAAGTGCTGATGGATATCAGGTTCAGGGAAACTGGTAATAAGCCAACCAAGAGAGAAGTAGTATCCGTATGACTTGAATTGCTTGGCAGAGTTATAAGCTATCCTCTCCAACTCACGACATCTAGAGGTGTTCTTTACCAAAACCCCAGTGCCATTATCAATGTCCGGTACATAGATGTTGATAGTTACTATTCCTGTCTGTATCTGGGCATCCAGTCCATCCATAAAGGAGATGACTATATCTTCCTTGTTTGAACCTACTGGCCTTGCTCCTTGTAAGTAGATATCACCATTGACAGCATCCCTCAGTGCACTTGCACGAACCAGACGCATAATGTCGTACTCTATCTCTCCTCCTACCTTGCTCATCTCTTAACAAAACCTAATTTCTTCAATATGCTTGGAACTAATGACTCGGCCAGTAGCTCTGCTGAAGAGAGAACATTGAGATTCTTCGCTTCCACATAGGCAGAGTATTTCATCCCTGCCACCACTATCAGGTATATGCCTTTCTTCTGTTTGGCTACCAACTCATCAATGAAGCGTTTCCCCTCTCCTGATCCCTGTGAACCTTGTGCTACCTGTGTGAATCCACCACCACTAACGACAAAGCCATTCTTGGCTATTACATATCCTACTGAACTCCTCAGGTTGCCTGTTCTGTTGATGTATCTGCCATTGTCCCTTGCTTCGTTTACACATTGCTCACCCACATAAGACAAGGCAGAGACGATTGCAATCTCCTTCTCCTCAATCTTTCGCCTGATATAGCTATCTATCTCTGCCAAACTTGTCTTCTGGGTGATGTTAAACATCATACGGTAATCTTAACCTTTTGAACCTCTTCCAATACCTCAATGCTTTGTATGACCTTCTCACAAACCAAATCCCCTCTGGTGTTGATAAGCCTGACCATCTTGGCACTGAAGTCCATTTCGTCAATCAAAATTGTATATGATGATGTGATGAAAGCCCCTCCTTCATATCGCCCTTTGTTGCTTATGGTATTGGCCTGATAGGTGCAATCCATAGCCTTTGGACTCCATGAAGAGATGACAGGGACAGTGTCGCCATCAATGACTCCCCCTCCCTGTTCTATCTTGTATAAGAGCTTACCTCTCATCACTCCCCGATGTATCTTACTGTTGGTTGTTGAACAAATTCATTGCTATCCAGTCCGACCTCTCCACACAGCCTCCTGATGCGTGTCTCCACTGCCTTCTTGTCAAAGGAGAGAGATACTCCACCTTCCGCCACATTGTTGAGAGTTATCATCTGCGACAATAATTCAACCACTATGAATGTTATTAACCTCTCATTTTGTGTGTTATATAAACCACTCGCATCCAACCCATACTTATCGCACTTCCTCTCAATCAAACTCCTTCTCACTGGGTATGGTCTGAGGTCTTCCTGAATAGCTTCTGAATTTGTCATAACTAAGCCTTCTTGGTTACATCAAGGATAAATACATCTCCCCTTCCTACGAAGGCAGGGAAGGCAAACATCTCATAAGCCACATAACGACCTTTGCTATCTCTCCACTGGGAGATAAGGTTGTCAAAGAACGAAGTATATACTTTGTTCGGTATAGGGTCAAATGCCTCCAGTGGGTCTGATACCTTCAGCACAGCCACTCTCGGTGCACACATAGAAACGACTCTTCCATCCTTGAAGAGAGAGAAGGTTGTCCCATTGGCATAAGTACCAAATTCCTTAACCACCTCAATAGGTGCTATCCTGATTGAGTTTAGGTAGTTGTTGATATGCTCCAGTGATATGCCCGGGGTGGTGCTTGTCTGTATGTTGAGCATCTTCAGACCTATCAGGTCTCTGAATTGCTTACACTGCTCAATGAGTGAGGCAGTAGCATCACTTACCCTGTGTTTGAGGACTGACTTACCTGCACTATTGGCTAATGTCTCCTGATACTTCAGGACACTAATCACATCCATAGTCTCAAGGGTGTTCTCTGACCAAATCTCATCCTTTGCACGAAGGATATTTTTCTGTATGCCGATAGGTAATGCTGTCTTCCATACCAGACCACCTTCGTTGTTGTGTTTGGTAAGTGTTACCTGACCATCTGACAACCCTTCAAGGTATTGTGCCCAAATCCTTCTGTGAGGTGCTATAGCCGCTAACTCATAAGGATTGAACAGGTACTTGACTATGTTCTTGTACTGGTCATTCTTCTGTGTCTCTGTGAGGTTTTTACTCACTTGGCGGTATCTGTCCTCCATGTAGAAGTACTTCTCCAGTCTGTCGTTGGAGATTTGCCACTCGTCCCCGAATCGTGCCAGTGTGCCGGAGATTTCCCCTACACTTGGCATATCTCTTTTTGGTCTTGGTGAGTTCCTGTCAATGACAGTACCTACCATTGCAGCAGCATACTCTGCTGTGAGCTCTGCGAAGCTCTTGGAAGCCTCGTACTCAACACTCATCTCCTCATTCCACGCAACCTTGTAGGTTGAGTTTTTCATGTTTTCGTTGATGAAGGCACTGAACGCTACTGGCTCTTGTATGATGTCAATTATTCTCTTGTCCATCTATCTCTCTCCCCCTATTTTATGATGAATTGGCACTTATTCAGTGCTGTGACTATTGCTGATGTCAAAGGCTGTGGTAAGGCCAATGGCTGAATGTCATAAGCCTTGAATATCACTGTGCAGGATGGCAAGGCATCAATCTTTGAGTCGGTGTAGGCCATACCATCTGGGTTTACCACTGGCTTACTTGATCCTGCTTCTGCATACTCTTGCAATACTGAACCTGCCGATACTGTTCCAAGTGCTCCTGCTGTTATGGTGAAGGTATCATAGTCAGGGTTGGTAGTGTCAAGGTTAGCCACTGATACTGATTTTGTCCCTGAACCAAGTATATCTCCATTTATGAGCATTGCTCCTTTCTTCACTTTCACTGAAGTTGTCTCTGCTATAATGGCTTCTGTGAGTTGTGCTGTCTTCACTACTCTTGCTATTTTTTCGTTGAAGTCCACCTTCAGAAATGTGCCTTTGAGTACCTTCTCCTGTGTTGCAGGGAGATTAGATTTCTCAATGGCAAATCCTCCGTTGAACTCTTCGGTTGAAGCTACATCCCACATATGGATATAGCTTTTCCCACTTTGAGGTGTCTCTCTGTAGTCCATTGTTTACTCTGCGTTTTTGTTTAGTTGAACCATCTTTTCAATGAACTCATCTGTTGACGACTTTGCTGAAGTACCTGCTGGCGGTGCTGACATCTTACTAAGCCCTTCGTTGGCCAGTTCCTGATTTATCTCCGACACCATTGCTGATTTATCTTCCAGATAAGTGAGAAAATCCTCTTCGTCTTTGAAGGCCATCCTGTCAAAGTCTTTCAGTCTGTCTTCCTTCTGTTTAGGAAGTAACCCTGATAGGCTCTTCTCAAATCTCTCTCTTCTTGATTCTGAGATTTTAGCATTCTCAAGCTGTTGTAATCTCTGCTCTTGCTGTTCTCTGTAGTTTCTGAACCAGTCAGGTTCATCACTTTGTTGAGTAGCGTTGTCAGGAGAAGTGTTTTCCTCCCCTTTTGGCTGTTTTGTTTTGGTGATGTTGGCATTGATTACTCTGTTTGCCATTGACTGCGAAATCTCAAGAAACTGGAGTGCTTTGTCTATCTCCTCGTCCACAGATTCGTCTGACGCATCCTCTTGCAGGTTTCTGACGATTATGTCTGTGACACCTTCAAGCTCTTTCTTTGTGAACCCCAACGATGCTGCTTTGGGTTTCAATCTCTCTATCACTTTCGTTTTCATTCTCTCTCTTCGTGCTTTTTGTTCCTGTTATGAAACCGATTCTTTCTGAACACGAAATTAGTGATATGTGCTTGTTATACAAACACTTTTTGTTGAAAGTTTTTGACATCAAAAAAAAGAGGACTGCCCAGTGGACAATCCTCATATTTAGTTAAGTAAAAGGGGTTAGTGTAGTTTGAATTTATGTTACGAAATAGTAACTCCTTAATTCTGAATGACAAAGATAATAAATAAAACATATCTCGCAAGTAATCAGGGAGAACAATTAAATTATTTAGTAACTTGACGCCATAATTCTAAATATTCAATCCAATGAGTAGCGAAATTGAAAAACTTTCTCCTTCAAGACAAACTGCTGTCAAAGTGATATTCGAAGCATTCAAGATCCTGAAGGCCGCAGGTGGCAGTATGCCTGGCAAAGAGGTAGTAAACAAGATTAGGGAGTCTGTTGAATTATCTGAATGGGAGAAAGAAATATACGAAAAGACAGGATATGTTAGATGGGAATCAATCCTACATTTCTTCACTATAGACACGATGAAAGCTGGTTATTTGAGGAAAAACAAGGGCGTGTGGTATCTAACAGATGAAGGAGAAAAGGCTATCCAAAAAGGGCCAGTAAAACTACTTGAAACAGCCTCCCAACTATACAAACATTGGGCTGAAGATAATAAGCAGAAGAAAACTAAAGGCGAAGAAGAACCAACAGAACTTGATTTAGACAAAAGTCAAACGATTAAGGCAAGCTTAGACTCGTTGCGTGAAGAAGCAAAGGCAGGAATAAAAGACTTCATCAGGAGCAAAAATCCTTACGAGTTTCAAGATATGGTCGCCGCTCTTCTCCGTGCTATGAATTATCACACTCCTTTTGTTTCACCAAAGGGAAAAGATGGAGGTTTAGATATCATTGCATACAATGACCCACTTGGTGCAACTGCTCCAAGACTAAAGGTTCAGGTAAAGCATAGGCCCGACACATCAATACCAGTAGATGATATAAGAAGTTTGACTGGACTACTAAACAAAGATGGAGATATTGGATTGTTCGTAACATCTGGTACTTTTACCTCTGAGGCAGAGCGTTCTGCAAGAGAGAGCCATCGGCATATTCGCCTTCTTGACATTGATACATTTATTGACCTTTGGCAAGAATTCTATTATAAGATGACTGACGATGACAAGAATATGCTCCCTCTACAACCAATCTATTTTTTAGGTAGCAATGAGTAATTCTTAATATCATGGACATTGAGAAAAAGAGGAGAAATAGGGATAACTTCCTTTTAAGGCTGTACATGTTAGCTGATGGAAGTACAAACAAGTCCTTCATTATGTACGACATTGGCAAAGATTGCGGTATATCAGATGAAGAAACTGATGATATTGCGAGCTACTTTTCATCCAAAGCATACATCAGGATTCGCACAAAAGACAGGGACATAAACCTTCTCACTCCTGGCGTAGATTATATTGAAGATTTATATTTATCAAGCAAACAGGTTTTTAGTGAAAGGCAAACTAAAAGAGTTGTAAAAAGGATTAACAAGATTCTTAAAAAAGAGAACAAG
>JAVEYY010000063.1:0-12530 GCA_034003245.1 Tenuifilaceae bacterium | reverse complement strand
AACTGATCTCAACGCTAAGCACACACGACTATTGCCATAGAGCATGAAGATGAAATTTTGACTCTCTTAGCGTTTTCGCAGTGAATAAAATATGTACTAAACAATGAAAATATAAACAGATGAAAAAGAAAATCAAGTATGGAAGGAAGATCGCGCCCTTTGAAATTTTGGATTTAAAAATAATGACTTCATGCATAATGCTAATTCTTCATTTATTGTCCAGAAAACGTATCTTGTCTAATTTGATTGATGTTGTGACCGAAACTATGAATGTCAAAGATAAGGGCTGGAGTTGTAATAAAATCACCCTTACCCGACAAAACAGGATTGGTTAAGATTTCGGTTGCATCTTTGGCTGTTTTATAAATCCTAACACCAGTTTTTATGCCTTCATTACTAATGGTTTCAGAAAGTCCTGTAACATCGTCAACCTTATTTAGAATATTTAATGTGCCAAGTAAGTGTTCATAGCCCCCCCGTTCGGCTTAGGCTGCGCCTAAGTCGTAAATATTCCAGCAGGCTCCAGCCTGCAAAAATATTTCGATGAGTAATTAACTGCCTTCGAACAAAGAGAATACGAAAAAGGGAGTAGCAGCAAGAGCAACAGCAAGAGTACTGAGGAACAAAACAGTTTTGAGCAAGCGTCGTTGGGCTTACCCAACCTCTTGCTCAATACTCTTGCTCAAAACTGTTTTGTGGAGCTGGAGGGGTTCGAACCCTCGTCCAAACAAGGAACCAAGTGGCTTTCTACATGCTTATCTCTCCTTGATTTTCGAGCCTCGGCAGGTGGAAAGAGACCAACCTAAGCCTTATCCCCAGAATTTTCGCGCGGGAACCGGGGAGCATCCCGCACTAGCCCATTTGGTTTGAAGCCTCAAGCCGGAGTTCCAGTGGGCGAAGCCCTCCGTGAGACTACTCGTCGCGCCAACCTAGTTGGCGTGATTAAGCCCGAAGTACCTGGTACTTATTAGGCAGCGAGTGCGTAATTGTTATTATTGCCGTTTATCGGTCTGAGTCCTGAGATTAACGAGCCAGCTTCCCAACGCTCGACATGCTTACCAATCCGTTCTTCTTGCTGTCAAAACCAAAGTCAGCCCCATAGGATTAGTGCTGCAAAGATATAACAAAGTTAGAAGACAGAAGACAGAAGTTAGAAGAATCTTTCGCGGGGTCATCCAACCCGCATTAATCCTTACCCTAATAATACAAAAAAACAGCGAGCCAACTGCATACGCAGTTGGCTCGCTGAATAATATAACTTCCCTCTTCGGTCTTCCCTATTCCCTTTTTCGTCTTCCGTCTTCTAAATATCGCTATTCATGGTCATAAAGAACTCCTCGTTGGATTGGGATTTCACCAGCCTATCACGCATAAACTCCATGGCCTCCACCGATGTCATATCGGTTAGATAATTTCTAAGAATCCATGTTTTATTGAGTGTGTCCTTATCAAGCAGCAAATCGTCGCGACGAGTGCTCGACACGGTGATATCCACGGCTGGGTAAACCCGCTTGTTGGACAATTTACGGTCGAGCTGCAGTTCCATATTACCAGTCCCCTTGAACTCCTCAAAGATCACCTCGTCCATCTTGCTTCCAGTATCGATTAGGGCTGTAGCCAGGATTGTAAGTGATCCTCCATTCTCGATATTACGAGCGGCTCCGAAAAAGCGCTTAGGTTTGTGCAATGCGTTGGCATCAACACCACCGGAGAGCACTTTGCCCGATGCGGGCTGAACCGTGTTAAAGGCGCGTGCCAGACGGGTAATGGAGTCGAGCAGAATTACCACATCGTGACCGCACTCCACAAGGCGTTTAGCCTTTTCGAGAACTATGTTGGCCACGCGAACATGCCTCTCGGCAGGCTCATCAAAGGTTGACGAAACCACCTCGGCGTTTACGCTGCGAGCCATATCGGTTACCTCCTCAGGGCGCTCATCAATGAGCAAAACTATCATGTACACCTCGGGATGATTAGCTGCTATGGAGTTGGCAATATCTTTTAAAAGAATGGTTTTACCAGTTTTTGGCTGTGCCACAATTAGCCCACGCTGACCCTTTCCAATGGGCGAAAACATATCCACCACCCTGGCCGATAGCGTATTTTGTCCATTTCCAATAAGGGTAAATTTCTGATCGGGGAATAGTGGCGTGAGAAAGTCGAAGGGGATGCGATCGCGAATGTAATCGGGGGTGCGACCGTTTATTTCAAGTACTTTAATCAGCGGAAAATACTTTTCATTCTCTTTGGGAGGGCGAATTGTTCCGGTTACGGTGTCGCCAGTTTTTAAACCAAAAAGTTTTATTTGCGATTGCGACACATACACGTCGTCGGGTGAGCTAAGATAGTTGTAGTCCGACGAGCGAAGGAACCCGTAACCATCGGCCATAATCTCAAGCACACCGGTTGCATTTATGATTCCGTCGAACTCAAATCGTTCACCATTTTTCCGCTCATTACCTTTCTTGTGATGAAAATCTCTCTGTAAGTTCTTTTTGCCCTCCTCGTTTGATGTGGCTGTTACCTGATCCTCTTGCTTTAGCTCAACTGATGAAGCAATTTCAGCAATCTCAATGTTTTCAACCATCTCACCCTTGTCTGGCTCCTCATAGCTAACGGCATCATCAACCATTTCATACGATGGCTCTTTTTGCATATTGGCAATGGGCGAGTCGTCTCTAACCCTGGCGGGTTGATTGCCCGAGCGATCATCGGGCATATCCTTTTTCCTGGTAAATCGTTTCCGCTTGTTCCTGTCGCCACCCTGTTGCTGTGGTTGTCCCGAATATGGTCTCTTCTCCTCGGACTTTACCTCAACCGCTTTCTTCTCTATAGGCTCTAGATTCTCAGCCGCCTTGGGCTTTACTTCGGCAGGTTTTGGAGTGGGTTTGTCGTGCTGAGATTTCTCGTGTTGAGGCCTTTCGGGTTTACGATTACGCCTGTCGTTTTCACGAGCCTTAAACTTTTTGCTGTCAGCCTCTGCCGCGTCGATGGCTTGCTGATCGAGAATTCGATAGATTAATTCCTGCTTTCGCAAGGCTTCTATCCGCTTAATGTTCATCTGCTTAGCTATATCCTTAAGCTCAGGAAGTAGCTTCTTATTAAGTTCTAAAATATCGTACATACAATAAATTGATATGATTTATTTGGTAATTGCATTTACATCCTTACCGGGGGTGTCAATAAAAAAAAGTTTGATTGAAAAAGAGAATTGTGTAACAACACAATGGAATAATGAATTAATCGAGAAAAAAATTCTGGGATATTTTTTGCAATATTAACAATTAATCCTCAGAATACCTAATCAACAAAAAAAAATCCTTCCAGTTTAAAAAAAATTCAAGCAATTATGTCAATTAAATTAGATTTAATATATATATTCATCGCTCTAATTGAGCCACAACACGATGAGACAGCTGAAGATCATTAAACAGGTTACTAATCGGGAGACCGTTTCGCTCGACAAGTACCTGCATGAAATTGGCAAGGTTGAGCTCCTAACCACTGAGGAAGAGGTCAACTTGGCCCGTCGGCTTAAGGAGGGCGACAAGGCTGCCCTCGACCTGCTGGTGAAGGCCAATCTCCGGTTTGTGGTTTCCGTTGCAAAACAGTATCAAAACCAAGGATTAAGTCTTCCCGATCTAATCAACGAGGGTAATCTTGGCCTAATAAAAGCCGCTCAACGTTTCGACGAAACCCGAGGCTTTAAGTTTATCTCATACGCCGTGTGGTGGATAAGGCAAGCTATTCTGCAGGCTTTGGCCGAACAATCGCGAATAGTAAAACTCCCGCTCAATAAAATTGGATCCATCAACAAGGTGAACAAGGCCTTCACCGAGTTGGAGCAGAAATTCGAGCGCGAACCATCCGTTTATGAGTTGGCCGAGGTTCTTGAGATTGCCCCAAGTGACATTAAGGAAGCGCTAAAGAGCTCTAATCGACATATCTCCATGGATGCGCCCATTTCGCAGGACGAGGAGAGTAATATGTACGACGTGCTCCTCACCAACGAATCGCCTTCGCCCGATCGCGGGCTTCTTAACGATAGCCTCCGAAAGGAGATTGAGCGAGCCCTGGCAACCCTTTCTGTTCGCGAGGCCTCCATTGTAAGGCTATACTTTGGGCTAAACGGCAAGCACCCACATACGTTGGAGGAGATTGGCGAGGAGCTTGAATTAACCCGCGAGCGCGTTCGCCAAATTAAGGAGAAAGCCATAAAACGACTTAAGCAAACTACCCGCAGCAAAGTGCTAAAGAGCTATCTGGGATAGGAAATGGTTGCTGTGTATCAATTTATGAGGAATCATTTACCTTAACACTTCATCCACATTACAACACCCCATGTCGAGACCAATCTTATTCTTTGCGTTTGTTTTTACAAGCCTCAGCTGCTTTTCGCAGGATATTTTTTTCAACTGGTTCGAGAACCACGCCCTTCGCATCGATTACTTTCTTGCCGGTAACAGTCATCAGCAGGGAGTTTACCTCGAGTCCCTTAAACGTGAACCCCACTGGAGCGGATCGCACCAGTATACCATCGACACGCTAAACTTGGGCTCATACAGGATTGAGGTTTACGATAAGGAATCAGAATCGCTAATCTACTCAAATGGCTTCTGCACACTTTTCCAGGAGTGGCAAACCACCGAGGAGGCAAAACAAATCAACCGAGCATTCGAACAGGTTACCCGAATTCCTTTTCCCAAGAGAATATCAACGGTATCGATAAAATACCGTAATGCAAAAAATGGACTCTTTGATGAGTTGTATAACTTTGAGGTTAACCCCAGCAGCATTTTCATTGAGCAAGTTCCGGTTAAAGAGTTCCCTGTGACCCAAATTCACAATAGTGGAAATCCCAACAGCAAACTCGACATTACTTTTATTGCCGAAGGATATACCCCCGAGCAGATATCGCACTTCAGATCCGATGTGGTAACCCTCACCAACTTTTTACTTTCACAGAAGCCCTTCTCCAACTTTAAGGATGATATTAATATCTGGGCTATTGAGTCGCCATCAGAAAACGAGGGGCCAACTAATCCCGGCACCGGGAGTTGGAATAGCACAGCCGTGGGATCATCGTACTACACTTTCAATATCGACCGATATCTTACCACAACTCATTACAAAAAGGTGATGGATATTGCCGCCAATGCACCTGGCGATATTGTATACATACTTGTCAACACCAATCAGTATGGTGGCGGAGGAATTTACAATCACTACAATGTGGCCACTTCTGGACATCAGCTGGCGAAGGAAGTTTTTATTCACGAGTTGGGACACGGACTAGCTGGGCTGGGCGATGAGTACTACACCTCAGATGTTGCCTACATCGACTACTACCCCCTTAACGTTGAACCCTGGGAGCCTAACATTACCACAAGGGTAAACTTTAAGGCTAAATGGGCCGATATGATCGACAAAAAAACGCCCACTCCAACTCCTTCAGATTCAAAGTACCATCAAGTTATTGGGCTTTTCGAGGGAGGCGGTTACGTGTCGAAGGGCGTTTACCGACCTTTTTACGATTGCCGGATGAAAAGCAACACCGCTGCTGGTTTTTGTCCTGTTTGCCAAAGGGCAATTAGCCGTGTGGTTAATACTTACTTTTAGGCCGATTAAATAATTACAAGCCATTATTTTTGGCAAAAACCAACAAGTCTGGCATTTCTAATCTTTTTACTGCGGAAAAACATCCTTCCCTAAAATCAGGGGAACTTCCCTTTTATTACCCATTCATTACGCACATTTGCCAAAAAATATAGATTTTTCTGATATCTGCTATTTGTATAACCCATTGCACTAGCAAATAGCATAATAGCAAATATCTCTGTTTTACTGATCCTTATACTTTTTGTTGATATTAAAAGCTGTTATCGTCAACAAATTTTGAACACTCGTTTATATCCTCAGCTAAAAAACCAGTTATTGCTTACTTTTTTGATTAATTATTTAATAATTTTATTGTGAACGCCAACCACAACCAAAAACCTTAACCATGACCAAAAAAAATTCAAATTCCAACAGTAATACCATAGATATTGAAAATTCAAACGGGTTACATCGAAAAATACTTACCGCCAACGAGATTAAGACACGTTTAAAGGAAAATACTTGGTTTCTCGATGGAGTAACCCCATACCTTAATAAAATGCTCGACCTGCTGGACGAGGATCGCTTAATCCTTTTCTTAACCGATGCCGAGGGTTGTATTCTGCATATTGTAACATCCGAGAAGGTGTCCGAGATTCTTACCCAAAAGTTCATGATTCCGGGGAGTTTCCCTCAGCCCAACACCGTACTGTTCGATGCTATCGACAATGTGCTCAAAACGCATCAAGGCGAAAAGATGCTAACTGGCAATGCACCAATCGATAACCTCCTAGGCAATTGGATTTGCTGGGCATACCCCATATGCATTCATCCCAATCAAATTTCGGGAACGCTAGCCTTGTGCATTCCGGAACAGTCCGCATCAAACCCACTTCAGGCACTCCTTTGTCAAACCGTAAATTGCATTAAGCAGGAACTCTCGTACCTCGAAGAAAAAAAGAAAGCCGCCAAGCTAATCGACCAGCAAGTTAACCTCTTTAACCGTTACGCTCATGCTGATGTAATTGTGGATAAATCGGGCAAAATTCTACTTGTAAGCAACGAGGCTTGCCTTATGCTGGGCATTTCACGATCGGAGATTGAGCAGAAATCTATCACCAAGTTTATCCCCAGCTGGGCTGCCATAACCTATACCGATGGCAAATGGGCTGAGGTTGAGAACATCGAGGTGGAAATTTCACATGTGCCAAACAGCGGCCTCTACCTTCTAAACAGTAAAGCCATTTCGCGAACATCCAACAGGATCGAGGAACAGGTTTACACAATTCGTAGCCTAAAACATGTGCTTAACGAAACCAACAAGTACATGGGCAATACCGCTCGTGTTTGGTTCGACGACCTGCTAGGCACATCGCCACAGCTCAAGCGAGTAGTTAAGGAGGCCAAAGCCATTGCCCAAACCAATCTGCCAGTTATGCTACTGGGCGAGAAACACACTGGCCGACTGGCCATTGCACAGGCAATACATAACCACAGCTCCCGCTCCGATTTTGGTTTTATTCAGGTTAATGTTAACGCCATGTCGTCCGAAAAGCTCGAGGAAGTTCTCTGGGGATATACCGAAAGTGGAAAAGCAAACCCACGAAAGACCCCGAAACCCGGAGCATTCGAGTTTGCAAACGGTGGCACTCTTTACATTAACGAGATTGGACTACTGAGCCCTTCGGTTCAGGATAAAATATTTGATGTTATACAATCGGGCAAGGTTAGCCGACTAGGATCGCCCATAAAAACCAG
Organism: Tenuifilaceae bacterium; assembly: GCA_034003245.1. GTDB lineage: Bacteria > Bacteroidota > Bacteroidia > Bacteroidales > Tenuifilaceae > Perlabentimonas. Next base: position 5,174 of record JAVEYY010000063.1, on the reverse strand, counting down.
CGTCGATGTAAGGGTAATCTGCACCAGCTCCATCGATTTAAGCCAAAAAATAGAGGCTGGCGAGTTTCGAATCGACCTATTCTATGCGCTTAGCAGCGCATCGCTAAGGATTCCACCACTTCGTGAGCGTCGTCCCGACATTCCGCTCCTGCTAAATCATTACCTTGCCATTAAGGCTAAGGAGCTCGACATGAAAAAATTGGAAATCCCCAAGAAAATCATGTTAATCCTTCGACGCTACGAGTGGCCCGAAAACTTTAAGGAGCTTGTCGAGCTCTCCCAACGGATTATCCTCGATAAGGGGAATATGTTCAAAACATTTAAGAACGAGCGCGATTTCAAACGACGCAACCTTTACCTCGAGCAGCTTAAGGAAGTAGAGAGCGTCACATCCCTCGAGGAGCATGAGAAAGAGTTAATTGTTAAGGCATACCACGCATTCGATGGCAGCATCAGCAAAGCTTCGCGCAGGCTGGGCATTAGCCGCAACACCCTATACCTTAAGCTGAAAAAATACGGGATTGATGCATAAAAGGCTATAAATCATCGGGGCAGATTACATAGCCAGCAACATCTGCTATAAAACGTTGAAAGCTACTTCCCGAAAAGGGGAAACATTGTAGCATAAAAAACAACCATCATCCATTGTCCCGTTAGGGACAACATATCGGTAGTATCAGAAAAAGAAACCATCATCCATTGTCCCGTCAGGGACAACAAATCGGTAGAACAATCAATTTCCCAATATTTCATTGTCCCGCTAGGGACAACATATCGGTAGCAGAAAAACAACCATCACCCATTGTCCCGTAGGGACAAAATACAGGACGAAAATATTACATCAGCATTCCCCTGTCACCCAACATTTACCATTGACGAAACCATATAACATCATCCAAACTTCAAAATCACAAATCTGCTCTGCTATATCTCATAATTTGTCAGCTCCTCTGTGATATCAAAATCGTAGCCCGGATATTCAAAGATCGACAATCGTGGCTCGGTTTCGCCAATGGAATAACCCCAAACGCTTGCATACTCGCGCTTATCCTCCCCCATCTCCTCGAGCTGATGAAGGTACTCGCCCATGGGTTTCGACTCAATAATCACCACTTTCCCTATCTTGTCGATAATTGGACTATGCCAACGCGTATGGTCATGGTCAAACTCCAGGATTCGTCGTCCCCAACGGGTTATCCCGATAGTCCTATAGGTTAAGCTCTTGCCCACTCCCGGCAGATTTATCACATTCCTATCCGATGCCATAAACGGGATGCCCGCCTTTTGGCGAAGTTCCTTGAGATTCTTCACCATATTTTCGGCCTCAAGCGGGAATTGCTTTATCTCTTTGAGGTATTCCGAGGGGATTTTCCCAATCACTTTCTCCTCCACCTGTTCCTGCACGGCACGTGCATTGGTGGCGTAGTTAAAAGTATTCTCCTGAAAACCCTTTACCGAGAAGGTGTAGTAGGTGATAACGCCAATATCGTTGAGCACCTTACGAAGCTTTGCCGTGTGCCCGCGGCGCGATGCCGCTGAGGTGAAAACCAGCTGATTGGTTACCGTCCACCCAACCGACACTAGGCGCTGCACGGCCAATGCCGATTCGGGGGTCACCTCCATGGGCGACTCAAAATGCGTTTGGATTACAAACTGCTTCACCCCATACTTCGATGCTTCGGTTTTAAAATCGCCCAGGATTTGCGTTAGTTCCTCGGTTACTCGCTGGGGCAAGTAGGCCAACAATCTCGACCCAAGTCGGATACGTTGAATCTCCGCAAATTTTTGTCCATTGGGTCTGCTCCTGTTACTTTCAACCTTTCTAATGATCATCTGCAGCACCTCATTCAGAATATTCTTAAGCGATTTATTCTGGCTCATCAGCGCATCACCTCCGGTAATAAGGATATCGCGAAGCTGAGTATCGTTCTCCCAGTATAGCAGAAGCCTTTTGAGTTTTTCCTCCCACGTCTCGTTTGGCTTCAGCTTATCGAGATTAAAATTCAGATTTCCCCTCTGGAAATCGTACATCCGTTGGCACGACACGCAAAGGCCACCACAGGCACGCCCCATGGTATCGGGAATTAGGATTGCCACCTCGGGGTAACGGCGATGCACGCAGCGGTGCGAGGGCAGCAGCCATCCAGCCGCGTTGGGTTTGCCCGGTTTCACCTGATCCTCCTTCTCCCAGGCCTGAATGTTCCCAAAATGATCGATCAGCGGCTTGCTGTAGATCACGTAGTGACGAATGGCCAGATCCGATCCCACCGCAAAGTCGGGTGTACGGGCATTTAGCAGCGAAAGGTAGTATGGATTCACAAAGAAGGGAATCCCCTTCTTATCAGCTTTTTCAAGGATTCGTTGAGTGTCCAAATCGAGCGAGTAGTCGAGCAGCTCATTCAGCAGGCTGGGCGAGCGCACAGCAAAGCGCAGGTGGAACTTGTAGTCGTCCCACCACTTTTGCATCTGCTCCAGCTTCTGCTCCTCGCTCATATCCTCCTTAAAGCAGTACCGGCTCTCGCCCACCTCGCAGCTCTCGATGTTTCGCATCAGGATGCGGATAATGCGATTCTTATTCTCGGTCCTTATCTTCACGATCTCGGGATCAAGGCCATCGTGCCATCGGTTCATCCAACTCTCAACCTGTTGGGCTGTGGGTTTTGCCTGAGCCAGCTGATTGCTAAACTGTCGGAAAAGTTGAATCATATCCTCAAAGAAAAGAGGCTTGGCGCCACCTGCCCCCTCCTTAATTCCCAGCCAAAGCAGCTCGAATGGGGCATTAAGGGTTTTCTCGCCATTTCGATAAGGATTCTCAAACTCCCGTCCCGAGTTGCTAATATAATCGAGTATTCTAATTGCAGCAAAATCTTGCCAACGCAACAGCTCAAATCCTTTGCGTCCACCCTCCAAACCCTTGTAATAGTTTACCGCATTGGGATTTTCGGAGAGAACCTCCATTGCCCAGTCACCCACCTTTGCTGTGGCCTCTTCCGATGATTGGGCTATGGAGTAGATTTCGTGCAGCCGAGGGTTCTCGCGCATCAGTTTCCGCAGCAGGGTTAACGATTTGGTGGAAAGGGCAATTTTCTCTGGATAGTATGTCATAATCGTAGTTTTATTTCATTGATCAGCTGGCGTAAAGCCATGAATACTTTGGCTCTGGGTTCCGTCTTAACTTCTATTCCGCTCGTGCTACAGCAATTTACTGCAGGCATTGTCGTACCCCAAGGATTAGCCAAAATGGTAATCGGCAGGCAAAGATAGTAATTTTTTCGTAAATTTCCTCGACAATCGCATATACACCTATGCTACTGATACTTAAACAACTTCAACACTCAACTTTAAGCACTTTTTGCAGACAGTTAAATTTTGATGTTTTCACAATTCAAAATCAATAACAATTGGTAAGATAATCCTCTCGTAAATGGGGTGTCTCCACTAATTTTTTTAAGAAAAAGGGTGTTAACGGGAACAACCATCATGTGGTAATTCGCTTTAGGCTGCCGGTCAAACACATACAGAAAGGCGATGCACATATGGTTAACGTCAAAACAATTTTCAATAAGATGATAGTCAAAAGCAAATAACTTAATATATCGGTGTATAACTTTAATTTCCAAGAACATACCGTGTAAAACACAAGCCAATATATACACATATTAACAAGCGTAAATATTTATAAAGAAAAATTACACAAGCCAGATTAATCAGCCACAACAACAAGCGTATAAACATGTATTACTTACACTTATATCATTTCTACTTACAACAAAATCATCAAATTAAATTTTCATGTTTTTTTCAACAAGTGTTGTGATGTAATAAAAAATATTTTCTCTACATTTATAAAATCTTTTTTGTCAATGCAGCTAGCCCTGTGACTGACGGGGCGAAGCTTTACCAAAAAGAGAAACTTATGGCTCATCTAAATATCAAGTTGGAACCAGGATATCATCGCGAGGCCGATGTGGTTTTTATCCGATTTCCCAAGGATGAAAAGCTTATTTGCATTGTCAGGGGAATAAGGGGTGCGCGATGGAGCAACACCAACAAGGCGTGGTATATCACCACCGACCTCTTCGACTTCTCAACCGTTTACAACGCATTCCATGGATTCTGGGTCGATTACTCAGCGCTACCAGCTACATTGAGAAGGAGGCTTCATCCTAGGCCCGAACAACCAACCAAGCCTGAGAATGAAGCTGCTACTCCTATTCCGTTAAGGCCCGAGCCCACACCCGAAAACGCAAAGGTTATTGAGCAGTTCAAGCTATGGTTGCAGCACAAACGGTACAGCGAGAATACCGTTCGCGCCTACGTCGAGATACTTTACCTATTTGCCCGCCATATCGATAGCAAAAGTTTATCATCGGTAAGCAACAGCGATGTGATCGACTTTGTCCACTCCAAGCTTATGGCTGAGGGGTACAGCTTCACCTATCAAAATCATCTTGTAAGCTCGCTCAAGCTTTTCTTCAGGGAGATAGTCGACTCCAGCATCGACATCGAGAAGTTGGAGCGTCCACGGCGCGAGCACAAGCTGCCCAACGTACTCAGCAAGCAAGAGGTGCAGGCCATCTTGGCATCGCCCAGGAACATTAAGCACAGGGCCATGCTCTCCATTGTATACGCCTGTGGATTACGCCGCCGCGAGCTACTCGGTATCAAGCCCCATGATGTGGATCGCGACAGGCACATGCTCACCATCAGGAACTCCAAGGGCCGCAAGGATCGGCTAGTACCGCTCTCCGACAAGATTATTGCCCTTATCGACCAGTATCAGAAGATGTATAGAACCACTGATTGGCTTTTCGAGGGGCAGTTTGCTGGCGAGCAGTACTCCGAGCAGTCGCTCTCCAAGGTTTTAAAGGTAGCGTTAGCCGATGCCAATATCAGCAAGCCCGCCACGCTTCACTGGCTCAGGCACAGCTACGCCACCCATCTGCTCGAGTCGGGCACCGATTTGCGCTATATTCAGGAATTATTGGGTCACCGGAGCAGCCGCACCACCGAGATCTACACCCATGTGTCCCAAAAATCCCTAGAGCGCATTAAGTCCCCCTTTGATGATTTGGAGCTTTAAGCTATATTTGTCACAATACACCCAAAGGTATACTTTAACAACACTTTTCCGTTGTATATATCCACCTTTGGTAATGTTACAAGTAAGTTGT
>JAVEYY010000062.1:0-13350 GCA_034003245.1 Tenuifilaceae bacterium | reverse complement strand
AATTACCTGAGCAAATTCTATTTTATCCTGTGCTTCTGTCATTGTTCAATTTTTACCACGAAAGTAACATCGGAGCGCTATAATCATGCTCGTGTGTGTCTAAAATCCGTCATGGGTGTTTCATTTATATACATTCCTCAAGTAGGATTACTTTTCCATAAAATTACTGGGCTTCGAAACCATTGGATTGTTAAAGTTCTGACTGGCTTATTCATTCTATGGGCTGCACTGGGCGTAGGTGAACTATTCGACAAAATAGACCTGATGCTAACGGATTTTAAGTAGCGTTCTATAAACAATTAGCAAAGAGCACGCTGTATAAACGTTAAGAATCATTTTGGGAAAAACTTACATCAGCCTGAAACTCCTCGGCTGTTTTTAAGTATATTTAACGAAGAAAAAAACAGCCGAGGCCGATGAGAACAGCAAGGTTTATAACCGCTTTAATGGCCATCCTTAACTCTTTAGTTTTGGTTGGACAACCTACCATGCCATCAATTAGTGAGATGCGATGGGGAAGAGATTTTAACCTTCATGTAAAACTTTCGAACGACACCAACTACGTGATGGATGTGCGGGCTCTCCACCACACAGGCGATGTAACCTTTGACACCGACAACGAGACCACCACCTATTACCCAGTTAGCCTCGACGAGGAGTTTATCAGCTACATTAAAAACCGCAAACTCGAAACGGAAACACTTAACAGCAGCGATACAATAATAACCACTAGGCCAACCACACTATGGTCGGCGCTACACGGAACCCTCGGGGGCAGTTATGTACATTTTGTAAACTGTTTGGTTTACGCGCTGGAATCGAACCACCTTTCCCTTACCGACCCCATAATGGTTCGTCCAGCCTCCAACTGGAAGCCAAAACCCATGACCCAATCCTACAAACGAACTCGAAAATGGACACATTACATCCCGTATAACCAGAAATTGGCACAACGTGAGTACACGTTGCGAAAGAAAGAAAACGATCTGAAAGATTTACAGGGCATCCCCCATAAATTCATTGAGCTTTTCTTATCCACCTCGCAGAAAAAGTACGATCAGCTAAAAGCTGAGGGTCAGCGAATGAAAGTGGCCCAAATCGATTTGATTAGACTTTTACTAGGCGCAAAATATCTGGGAACATATCAAATTGATTATATCCAGCAGCGGGTAACCGCTTCGGTCTTGCTATACAGCCTCAACAACCTCCCCACAATCATAATTTTCGACGATTACAAAGCAGCTGTGGCCATGAGCCTCGACAAGTCGGGTTATAAGATGGACTACGTAGTTTTTCAGGATCAGGAAACACTTTCGAACACCGAATACAGCCAACGATTCGACAAAATTGAAGCTCTGATAAAAGCCATCAACGAGGCTAACGAACGGGTTTTCCGCAAAAGACTCTCAACTTACTACGGTTCTTAAGCGTAGGCCTCTTCAACAAAAATCGTACCCTACCCAATCAAACAGGTAGTTAAGGTATCTATTTTATAAAAAATAGCTACTTTTGTGAATTGTTGTGCAAAACATAGCACATTTCCTAGTTTTACTGGATAACTATTTTACTAAATGACACTTAAAAGACGATCGAAAATTGCAGAGCTGCTCAGCGCAGGTAAAGTTGGCACCGAGGTGGTGGTAAAGGGATGGGTTCGTACCCGTAGGGGCAACAAGAATGTTGCATTTATCGCCCTTAACGATGGCTCAACCATACACAATATTCAGGTAGTAGCCGATGTTACAGCTTTTGGCGAGGAGTTTTTAAAAGATGTGAATACAGGAGCATGTATTAATGTTACGGGTAATTTGGTTGAGTCGCCTGGTGCCGAGCAGCCCTTGGAAATTCAGGCAAAAACCATAGAAATGTACGGCAAGGCCGATGCCACAACATATCCCCTGCAGAAAAAGGGACATAGCCTGGAGTTCCTAAGGGAAATTGCTCACCTGCGTCCACGCACCAACACCTTTGGAGCGGTGCTTCGCATTCGCCATGCCATGGCCTACGCCATTCATAAATACTACAACGACAAAGGATTCTTCTACATTCACACCCCTATCGTTACCGCATCCGACGCCGAAGGAGCAGGCGCTATGTTTAAGGTTACCACGCTCGACATTGGCAATCCTCCCCGAAAAGAGGATGGCAAGGTGAACTTCGCCGAAGATTTTTTTGGCCGCGAAACCAACCTTACCGTATCGGGTCAGCTCGAGGGTGAACTGGCAGCCCTTGCTCTCTCCGAGATATACACCTTTGGCCCTACTTTCCGTGCCGAAAACTCCAACACGCCACGTCACCTGGCCGAGTTCTGGATGATTGAACCCGAAATGGCCTTTTACGACATTGAGGATAACATGGATTTGGCCGAGGATTTCTTAAAATATTTAATCCGCTACGCACTAGAACACTGCAACGACGACCTTAATTTCCTCAACAAGATGTGGGATAAAGAGCTACTCGAAAGGCTTAACTTTGTGGTGGAGAACGATTTTATTCGCCTTACTTACACTGAGGCCATCGATATTCTCGAAAAGGCCAATATAAAATGGGAGTTCCCCGTTTTCTGGGGTGCAGATTTGCAGAGCGAGCACGAGCGTTACCTGGTGGAGAAGCACTTCAAGAAACCAGTTATCCTCACCAATTACCCTAGGGATATCAAGGCATTTTACATGAAGCAGAACGACGATGGCAAAACCGTAAGGGCCATGGATGTTCTCTTCCCAAAAATTGGCGAGATTATTGGCGGTTCTCAGCGCGAGGAGAACCTCGAGGCGTTGACCAACAGAATGAAGGAGATGGGAATTCCTGAAAAGGAGATGTGGTGGTACATCGATACTCGTAAATTTGGCTCGGCACCACACAGCGGTTTTGGTCTGGGTTTTGAAAGGCTTCTACTTTTCGTTACCGGAATGAGCAACATCCGCGATGTGATACCATTCCCCCGCACACCAAATAATTGTGAGTTCTAGTAAAAAAACCATATAATACGATGCTTAAGCAAAGGTTACAGCAAAAACTTCTTCAGAAGTTATCGCCCCAGCAGATTCAAGTAATTAAGCTGCTGGAAATTCCAACCATGCAGCTTGAGCAACGAATAAAGAGAGAGCTGGAGGATAATCCAACCCTTGAGGAGGGCATAAACTATGACGAGGAAACCCCTCAAGAGGAGGGCCCCAACGACGATATGGCGAACAGCAACGATGATGAGTTTTCGCTTGAGGATTACCTAAACGACGAGGATGTTCCATCCTATCGACTTTCGTCGAACAACTACTCCAAGGACGACAAGCACGAGGAGATCCCATTCTCCACAGGCATTTCGTTTCACGAGCATCTCGAGAACCAGCTTGGACTACGAGTACTCGATGAACGCCAGCGCAACCTTGGACTTTACCTAATTGGCAATATCGACGACGATGGCTACTTGCGACGGAAACTCTCGGCCATTGCCGACGATTTGGCTTTCTCGGTTGGAGTCGAGACCAACGAGGATGAGTTGGAACAAATTCTATACATAATCCACGATTTCGACCCCGAGGGAGTAGGTGCACGCGATCTGCAGGAGTGCTTGCTTTTACAAATCGAGAACAAGAACCAGAATGTTCAACCCATTGCAATGGCACGCAGAATTCTCAAGTACCATTTCGATGAGTTCACCCGTAAGCACTACGATAAAATCCAGTCGAAACTAAACCTTACCGACGAGGAGTTGAAGGAAGCCATCGACGAGATCCTAAAGCTGAACCCCAAACCCGGAGGCAGCTTTAACGATCCTCACAACAGGGCATCGTACCATATTATCCCCGATTTTATTCTCGATTTAGTTGATGGAGAGCTTATCCTAAGCTTGAACTCCAAGAACGTTCCCGATCTGAAAATAAACCGCGAGTACTCGCAAATGCTCGAGTCGTACGCAGCCAACAGAAACAATGCCTCCCGTCAGGAGAAGGAGGCTGTAGCCTTTGTGAAGCAGAAAATCGACTCGGCCAAATGGTTTATCGATGCCATTCGGCAAAGGCAAAACACGCTGATGTTCACCATGCAGGCAATTATTGAGTATCAGGAAGAGTATTTTAGAACTGCCGACGAGACCAAGCTAAGACCCATGATTTTAAAAGATATCGCCGAAAAAACGGGTCTCGACATCTCAACAATATCAAGGGTTGCCAACAGCAAGTACATCCAAACCAACTTCGGTATTCTCTCCCTTAAGTTTTTCTTTAGTGAGGGGATGCAAAACGATTCGGGCGAGGAGGTATCTACCAAGGAGATTAAAAAAATTCTTCAGGATTGCATTGAGGCTGAGGAGAAACGCCGCCCCCTAACCGACGAAAAGCTAACCGATATTCTGAAGGAGAAAGGCTATCCCATTGCCCGCAGAACCGTGGCAAAGTACCGCGAACAGCTTGGAATTCCCGTTGCCAGACTCCGTAAGGAGTTGTAATTGTAAATCTCGACAAAAGCATTTACAAGGATGAACAAAACCCTTGCCCATATAACTTCGGCTCTGTTACATCCGATGCTTATACCCACGTATGGCCTACTTACCATTTTCCACACCAACAACAGCATGATTATGCTGCCCATTGAGGCAAAACGAATAATCCTGCTTATAGTTGGCATCAACACGCTGATACTGCCGCTACTAATGATCCCCCTGTTTCACCGGCTAGGGATAGTAAAGAGCATCCAGATGCAGGAGCATCGCGAGCGGATTGTTCCAGTTACATTTACCCTAATCCCTTATATCTTCTCGTTTTACTTTCTAAAACGCCTCCCAATTCCAAACGAGATATCGACATTTATGCTGGGGGCAACAATTACCATCGCCCTCATTCTATTGATTTCAATTTGGTGGAAAATTAGCATTCACATGGTTGGGATTGGTGGCCTAGTGGGATTAACCTTTGCCCTTTCGCAAAAAGGATACTACAATATGCTCTGGGTAATAATCATCGCCATAGCTCTTTCGGGCATTATTGCTTGGGCCAGACTTGCTTTAAAGGCCCATAATGCCGCTCAGGTGTACGCTGGCTTTGCTCTTGGATGGGTTACCGTGGCGCTGTGTGTAATCTTGGTGTAAATAACCCCAACGATATGTCAAACAGAATATTTGCTGTAATAGTTATTGCCTTTCTTAGCGTAAGCTGCGCAAAAGGTCAAACCAAAACCGAGATGGAAACAGTAAAAAATGTTGATATTACTCGCTACCTGGGAACTTGGTACGAGATTGCCCGATTCCCCCATTCTTTTGAGCGGAACCTGGTTGGTGTTACAGCAACCTACTCGCTTAAAAAAAACGGGAACATTGAGGTTCTAAATCAAGGTTATAAAAACACCCTCGACGGCAAGAGATCAAAGGCTAAGGCCTTTGCCAAAACGCCAAACCCCAATGAACCTGACCGTTTAAAGGTATACTTCTTCTGGCCATTTGGCGCCGACTACTTTATTCTCGACCTCGACAGCGAATACCAGTGGGCTTTGGTTGGCAGTAGCTCTCCTAATTACCTATGGATTCTTAGTCGAAAGCCGCAGATGGAGGCAGCGCTTTACAACTCAATTGTATCAAAAGCCAAATCGCTGGGTTACGACACCAGCAAGTTGGAACTAGTGCCCCAGCAAATGGTGGAATAGCCATGCGCCGATTCTCTGCCAACTACATCTACACCAATTGCGGAAAACCTATCCGAAATGGTGTTGTTGGCGTTAACGACAATGGTGTTGTGGTGGAGATAATTGACCACAAAGGTCAGGAAAAGGAGTATGCACACACCGAGTTTCGGAATGGAATAATCGTTCCGGGTTTTGTAAATGCCCACTGCCACACCGAACTTTCGCATCTTAAGGGCAAAATTGATCAAGGCACAGGATTGGCCAACTTTGTAGACCAAATTCGCAATTCAAGATTAGCCGGGGATATTATTGACGATAAACCTATTCAAGACGCAATTGCAGATATGAATCGGCAGGGCATTGTTGCTGTTGCCGATATCTGTAACACAACCGATAGTTTTTTGGCCAAGCAGAATTCAAAAATCCGATTTGTAAACCTAATAGAGGTTTTAGGACTCGACAAATCGAAAGCAGAGATTATTCTGGAGAGAGCTAAAATAGCAAAACAAATTGCCGAGGAGACATTTAATGCACCCGCTTTCCTAACGCCTCACTCCTTCTACTCGCTTTCAACCTCACTGTTAAAGCTTCTCATGGAGGAAACGAAACACAACCCCATTGTTTCCATCCATTTTGCCGAAAGCAGGGAGGAAGAGCTGTTCACCAGCATGCAAAAAGGTAAACTAGCCCTGAATTATCAGAACTGGAACCTTCCTATTGATGATGCCCCGTCGGGTAATTTAATCAACCTAGCAAAGCGACATCTAAGCAAGGAAACTAAAACTCTATTTGTGCACAACACATTTATAAGGAGTGAGGATGCCAAAGAGCTAAAACGCTTTTTCCCAAATGCATACCTTGTTTTATGTCCTGCCTCAAATCTTTACATCGAAAAAACACTACCAAACATTCCCATGCTGATTGATGAGAATTTAAGAATTGCACTTGGAACTGACAGCCTAGCCTCTACTAGCACACTTTCGATTCTTGAGCAAATAAGGATTATTCAGGAGAATTTCCCTCAGATACCTTTTCCCGAATTACTTAAATGGGCAACAGTAAATGGAGCCGAAGCGTTGGGGTTTGAAAAGGAACTGGGAACCATAGAGCTAGGAAAATCACCTGGTCTAAACCTGATAACCCCATTCGACTTTGCCAACTGCAAGCTAAAAGAAAACAGCAGGGTTGTAAAGCTGGTGTAGCTACTTAATTCCAATTTCTTCGAGAGCAGGAACAAACCCCTAACCGGTGTTGTTTAACACCACGCATACACGATAAAATATTTCTAACTTTGTTCCCAATTAATAGGGTTTTATGGCAACGTTTCTTTTTGATGAGATAATTTTTGGGCCTGTCCGCAGCCGAAGGCTGGGCGTTTCGCTGGGTGTAAACCTACTCCCCACCAATTCTAAGGTTTGCAGCTTCGACTGCATTTACTGTGAGTGTGGCTGGACCCATAGCACCCAAAGCTCAAAGTTGCCAACCCGAGCCGAGGTAAAACAGCGAATGCTCGAACGCTTTGAAGCGATGATTGAAAACGGCGACAAACTCGACGTAATAACCTTTGCTGGCAATGGTGAACCTACCATCCACCCCAATTTCTCTGAGATAATTGATGACACACTGGAGCTTCGCAACCATTATTTTCCCGAGGCTCGAATTGCTGTTCTATCGAACTCAACCATGCTGCATAAGCCTAGCGTGGTAAAATCGTTATTGAAAATTGACCAAAATATTCTTAAATTAGACTCAACTTTCGACGAAACCATAAAACTTCTGAACAAGCCCAATAAACCAACAACCGCCGAGGAGATAATTAATCATTTGGAGCAGTTCAAAGGCAATTTTATCTTACAAACCATGTTTATAAAGGGGAGTTTCAATGGGCAACCGGTTGATAACACAACCGACAGAGAGGTGGAAAAATGGATTGCGGCAGTAAGACGGCTTATGCCAAAGGAGATAATGATTTACACCATAGCCCGCGACACGCCCGTTGATACGCTTAAAAAGGTTCCGGTTAGCGAACTCGAAACAATTGCCGATAAAGCCAGAAAGTTAGGAATACCAGTACAAGTATCAGGATAAGATGATAGAGATTAAGGGAAACGAACGAATTTTGGTTAGCCCTCTGGGCTGGGGTCTTGGGCATGCTACAAGGTTAATCCCAATTATCTCCGACCTAATCGGCAAGGGCTGCTCAGTGGTTGTTGCTGGCGACCTTCCATCAAACGAGCTGCTAAGGTTACGATTTCCCGATCTCGAGTATATCCATTTCCCATCAATCAGTGTAAAGCTATCGAGAGGGCGATTACGGATAATACGTTTAGTTGATATTGCTCTTCGATTTTTTCTGCTTACCCGATTCGAGCACAAAAAGCTTAAAGCTATTGTCAAGGAGTATATGATCGATATGGTTATCTCCGATAATCGCTATGGTCTTTGGGGGGCAACCCAACAATCGGTTCTTATTACCCACCAGCTTCGCATCCTATTTCCCCGCCCTTTTAGATGGGCCGAGCCCATTGGGCAGTGGTACGTTAGGCGATATGCCGAGAAGTATACCGAATGCTGGGTTCCCGATAACGAGCAGGGGTTCCGCTTTTCGGGCGATCTTTCAAATCCCAAGAAGTTACCCAACAACATTAGATATATTGGAATCCAATCGAGGTTCTCCAGCGTAGAGGTTGAGAAAGCTGAATCGGAATGGGATTTGGTTGGGATTGTTTCGGGGCCTCCACCACAGCGCGACATCTTTGAGCAAATACTAATCAGCGTAGCTAACCGCCTTAAGTTAAAAGTGCTAATATTTCAAGGCTTACCCCTTGGCCCCAGGCTGGCCAGGGTTGTGGGCAACGCAACGCTAATGTCGCATTTACCCGACGAGCAGATGGCGCAGGCAATAGTCTCGGCAAAGCTTCTGATTTGCCGATCGGGATACAGCACCGTGATGGATCTGGTTGCGCTAAACCGAAAAGCTATTATTATCCCCACACCCGGTCAATCCGAACAGGAGTATCTGGCTCGTTACTTATCAAACCACAAACATTTTCTTAGCATTCCCCAAAACCGACTACTAGCCCTCAACCACCACAACTTTGAGGCGTTAAGGTTATTAAATGAGGTTTAAGTTGTTTTTAATTTTGTTGTTCCATTCCAAATCGATTAACTTAGCTTGATTTTTAATAAACTACATAAATGCTCACACGGTTTTTTCTGCTCTTAATCGATTTAATGCTATTCTTTGCGGGATTCTGTTTGAGCATCTCGGTAAAGCCTAACGGGCTTTCATACTACATCGAGCACTACCCTATACCACTACTTATATTCCTGTTTTCGTGGGCAATATCGTCCATTGCGTTCGGAAAATTTGTTTTCAGCGGCAAGGAGTTTAGCCCAGTTTTCAAGCGAATTGTAACCAGCAACCTGGTAACATTAGCAATGGTTACCACCATAATGTTTTTTTTGTACAGCTACTCCTTTTCGCGCATAATTGTAGTGGGAACCATTGGCTTTGCAACGGTTCTCGAGGTGATTACCTACGGCTTATGGTTCCTGATTAAGCAAAGTCACGAGATAAGAGAAATTCCAATCCCCCGAAGAGTTCCTGTTTCACCGCCGGAGATTCCCCTGCTTGATGAGTCGGCTAAAAAAGTTGACTTTGCCCGGAAAAAAGCCATTCGGCGAACCATTGTAGAGGAGTTGGGGCTAGATGTTTACGCCTATATCAGCAAGGCCATAAATTTAAACGTGGAGTCAACCCTTATCGTGTCGACCACCACGCGTTTCAACATCGACAACCAGCCCTCGCATTTTTTCCATACCATTGTTAACCTAAAAAGGGTAAACGATATTCGTTGGATAAATAAATTCTTTGAGTCGGTAAACGACAAACTGCCCAAAGGTGGCATCTATGTTTGCATGGCCGAAACGAAGGATCTGCGAAAACGAAGGATTTTAAGGAAATTCCCTCCGGTAATCAACTATATATACTACACCTTCGATTACATCATAAAAAGGGTACTACCCAAGTTTAACCTCACCAAGGGCATCTACTTCTTCCTAACTCGAGGCGAAAACAGAGTGCTTTCACGCGCCGAACTGCTGGGCCGGCTTTACTCCTGCGGCTTTGAGGTGCTTAACGAGGAGTTTTTAGGCAACCACCTGTACGTGATCAGTCGCAAGATAAAGAACCCAGCCTACGACCTGGAGGCCACCTACGGCCCGCTAATCAAGCTCCGAAGGGTGGGCAAAGGAGGCAAGGAGATTAAGATCTACAAGATGCGAACCATGCACCCCTACGCCGAGTATCTACAGGAGTATGTATACAAAAAACATAGCCTCCAGGAGGGTGGTAAGTTTAAGGATGATTTCAGGATTTCAACCGTGGGCCATCTAATGCGTAGACTTTGGATTGATGAGCTACCCTCGCTGATCAATCTTTTTAGGGGCGATCTAAAAATCGTGGGTGTTCGCCCGCTGAGTCGGCACTACTTTAGCCTTTACACCAAGGAGCTGCAGGAGAAACGCATTAAGTACAGACCCGGATTGGTTCCCCCTTTCTATGTTGATAATCCTAAAACCCTCGACGAGATTATGGCCTCGGAGCATAAGTACCTCGATGCTTACTCCAAGCATCCGCTTTGGACCGATATTAAATACCTTTTCGTTGCAGCATACAACATTATTATTAAGCGATATAGAAGCGGATAGGGAATGGAGAATGTAAAAGAAGTCAAAAAGTCTGAAGACAGAAGACAGAAGCGAAGAGCGCTGGGCGAAGGGCGAAGACCGAAGATATGTACTATGTATCTATCGTAATTCTATGTTTCTATGTGTTGAATAAGTCACAAAGTCACAAAGTCTGAAAGTCTGAAAGTCTGAAAGACAGAAGACAGAAGACGCCTGCCTCGTAAACAGATGGTTTTGGGATGTTGATAAGAGAAATAATAAATGACGTATAACGCTTAAACCTTATTATTCAATCAAAAGAAAGTTGGCAAAATGCAGTTGGCAATGCAAGACGAATTATACAACCAGTCCGCCCACAGGCGGATCATCCAATCATTCCTAGACGCTGACAGGAGCTTCGCACACTGTCAGGTCAATCATCCAACCTGCCTAGCCGGCAGGCAGGTCAACCAATCATCCAATCAACCAATCACCCATGACCCCAAAACACATACTAGAACTTACCGTTCGCGACTACGAGTGCGACCTGCAGGGCATTGTAAACAATGCTGTTTACCTCAACTACCTTGAACATGCGCGACACACATTTCTGCTAGAGCGAAACATCGACTTTGCCAAGCTGCATACCGAGGGTATCGACCTGGTGGTTCACCGCATCGAGATCGACTACAAGCAATCGCTTACCAGCGGCGATAAGTTCCAAATAAACTCGTCGATGCGGAAAGAGGGACACCTTAGGGTGATTTTTGATCAGGAAATTGTGCGGTTGCCCGACTTGAAACCTGTGGTTAAAGCTAAAGTAACTGGCGTTGGCGTTCGCAATGGAAGACCCATGCGCGTGAGCGATATTGCTGGTTTCGAGATGGTGGATTAAACCTCCTTATCCTTGCTAGCTACAAGCAGATACATATTCTTATCCTCCAAAAACAGGTATCCCTGCTCGTAGCAGAAATGGTAAGTATAGCCTTTTTGTGTTTTATAGGTATGGGTGTGGTAGGTAAAGTTAAACCCATTTGTTAGCAGGTTCTCGCGGCTCACCATGGTTTTACCCGACTGCTTATTCAGGCTCTCCAGAATGCGCCTGTTACGCCGCAGAATATTGTTGATATTCCTAACGGTATTGGTATTATCGCTATTAAGCCTATTATTGTAAGTATTACGGCACTGGTCGGAGCAGAACTTCTTATCTACCCTGCCAATAATTTTATCCCCGCACTCGAGGCATACCCTGTAATCCTTGCTATCGCTTGTACTCATCCCCCATGCCATTACATACACTACTGAAAGCAAAAGTGTTGCATACAAATATAGCGAAAAGGGTACTTATTTGCACAAAAATATTTACCAATATTAACCATTATTATGACGCAGGGCATCCAATTAAACAAATGTTTACCTACTTTTATGCCCTAACATTTTACAGTAGCAATACATGATGAGAGAACTGAAGATAGGCGGCATAACCATCCCTGTGCCGATAATCCAGGGTGGAATGGGTGTTGGAATTTCCCTATCGGGTCTTGCCGTAGCCGTGGCCAACGAGGGCGGTGTTGGAGTAATCTCCGCCGCAGGTCTTGGTCTGGTTCATAGGAATCCAGCGCTCGATTTTATTGAGGCAAATATTGAAGGGCTTAAGAAGGAGATACGCCTTGCCAAGGAGAAGACCCAGGGTATTATTGGCGTGAACATCATGGTGGCCATGTCGAACTTTGCCGAACTGGTGAAGACCGCCATCTCCGAGAAGGCCGATATCATATTTTCCGGAGCAGGACTTCCTCTCGATCTCCCAAAGTTTCTCCAACCCGATAGCGTTACCAGGTTGGTTCCCATTGTATCGTCGGGTAGGGCCGCTAAGATTATCTGCGAGAAGTGGAAATCGCTCTACAACTATCTCCCCGATGCCATTGTGGTGGAGGGGCCAAAGGCTGGAGGTCATTTGGGGTTTAAGAGAGAGCAGCTAAACGACACCCACTACTCGCTCGAAGAGCTGGTTACCGATGTAGTTAAAGAGGTGAGCGTGTTTGAGGAGCAGTACAACCAGGAGATTTCGGTAATTGCCGCCGGGGGAATATACAATGGACAGGATATCTTCAATATAATGCAGAAGGGTGCTCGCGGCGTGCAGCTGGGAACCCGTTTTGTAACCACTCAGGAGTGCGATGCCTCCATCAAGTTTAAGCAAGCCTACATCGATGCCAGTGAAAGCGATATAGAGATTATTCAAAGCCCAGTGGGCATGCCCGGTCGCGCCGTTAGGAACGCTTTTATCGACAAAGTGCGTGAAGGGCTTAAACGTCCTATTAAATACCCATTCCACTGCATTAAAACCTGCGATGTTTCCAGTAGCCCCTACTGTATAATTACAGCCCTTTACAACGCCTATAAAGGCAATATGAAGAGCGGTTACGCTTTTGCTGGAGCTAACGCGTACCTATCGGATAAGATTTCGACCGTAAAGGATGTTTTTAACGAGCTAAAAACAGATCTGCAAGCGGCGGTTAAGGCCTTTGAGGAGAAAATAAAGTAAACGTATACTGCCCTTAGTTGATATTTAAAAACCGCCTCTAGGGGCGGTTTTTGTTAAGTATATCCAGTAACTTCTCTCACAATTAATCATTGATTGGTTTTAGCGTGTCTTTTACGGCTTTTCTATAGCTACGCCCAATGTTTAATTGCACATCATTTACCTCAACCTCATCGGACGAGAAGCTCGTTATTTTTTCCTTATTAATAATGAATGAGCGGTGGATTCTGATAAAGATCTCGGGTAGCCTTTCAGCCAAACTACTAATCTTCTCTTTACTAATAACTTGTTCTTTCAAAGTATTCACTCGTATATAATCCGATAAACTTTCGATGTAAACAATATCATCGTATGGTATTTTTGTTAGTTTTCTGTTGGAAGTAATTTCGAGAAACGATTTTTTCATCTGTTTATATTTTCATTGTTTAGTACATATTTTATTCACTGCGAAAACGCTAAGAGAGTCAAAATTTCATCTTCATGCTCTATGGCAATAGTCGTGTGTGCTTAGCGTTGAGATC
>JAVEYY010000061.1:0-13857 GCA_034003245.1 Tenuifilaceae bacterium | reverse complement strand
TTTCATTTTTATACCACAAGTAGGGAATGCCCGAAAACAAGGCCACATAAATCAACGTTTCGGGAATGCCTAAAAGGTGATACTGAAGAGGTAGTTTTGTGTAGATATACCCATCGAACGAGCCAGGAGTAGGCCCAATAGTAGAAATAAACGATAACCCAAGCGTTAATACTGCTAATTTTAAAAAGCCCCTATCGCCTAAAATTATCGTTCGCACAGATAAAAGAATGACGCCAAGAATTATACCTCTAATAATATTCAATCCAGGCCCTAGAGCCACCATAGGAGAGTCAACAGGCAACATAAGTAGCCCTAGCGAATCTGAAGTGTAATGCTCCTTGTAGTTCATAAATACTACAGCAAAGATGCCAGCAAAAAAATACGCCACTGTGTGTGCCGCAGTAATGCGAAAGATGAATTTGAATGAATTGGTTTGCATAGGTTTGATTTTTTTTTTGTTACTATTTTTCACGCCTTTTTATCTAAAAACAATTTCTATAAAATTACACTCTATTCGTAATATGTGTTTAGCGTCGATTTATTGTTCTGAAAAATCTTTAAGCTCTTACTTACTTGATTTATATTGTGCTACCTAACGCTTTGAATAGCAGTTTCAATCGCGAAAAGCATATTAATACAAGCATTATTATCAACTATTTTTAGTCTGATACAAGCATTTATTGAGCCAGCATTTCTTATCTCAGTGGCATTTTCGATTCCAAAGAGTTTTTAATTCTTCTGCCTTTACTTATCTAATATTAAGCAATCTATTTACCTCATCACCCTGAGTGTTCAAATTTATCAATTTAAACCTGAATAAACTTGGGACGTTTTCTTTTTGATATTACCACACAAATGTATTGCTTGAAAATTAAAAATACTTAAAGACTTCTACTCGCGGTTATGCCTGTATACAATCATCGGTGTTTCATAGATTGAACCGCACCCATCTTTTTGCTGCTTTTTCTGTAGATAATTCATATAAGAAGTAATAATGAGATTTAAAGGAATTACCAAATAAGAATTGTTAAGGCAGAGTTTTCAGGATCGGAGGGAACAACTGCAAGCCTAATCTGTATGTAAGTTGATGCAACTTTTTCAGCTATAAAATCTAGTTCAGAAACTTCAACCATAAATTATGCTTTTATAGAGTCATTGATAATACTTAGTTTTCTTGGAAGCATATTACCTTTCAAAAGGATTTCAAAACTATTCAGTATGTCTCCAACATCACCCAAACCTTCAACTCTCTGATAGGGAATTTGCACCTTTTCATCAAATCGGATTTGCTTTTTCGAGATGGTTTCTATATAGGATTCCATATCAGTTGTTTAAGTTGAATTCAATCCTGTCCAACCCCTTTAGTTATACTCAAAATCGCCATCGGGCACATGCCATATAACTTTCACTTTTTCGTTTACCTTTATGTTGCCCTGCATTTAATAGCTATCAACAACTGCAGAAAACTTCACCTTTTTGTAGTTGTTTTTTCCCATGGAGTAGAAACGATCGTTGGTTTCGAAATGTGTGAATAGGCCTTCCTCAATAAAGTATAAACTCCCTGTAACTTCAATGCCGCTATCGGTAAGTGTTCCGCGAACTGAGTATTCGTCAATTTGTTCCCATTGTAATTGCTTTTAATAGTTTTGCCACTTGAGATTAGTATGTGTATAATTAAATCACCTAAAAGAAACTAAGTATTCATAAAAAAAATTACGCTTATTCTATGCTCTTTTGCTGATATCGTTAAAAATAATAGCAAAGGAACTGTCATTCGTTTTTTCAGTTGTCTCAACTTCCCAAATTGGGGTCTCAATTATCCTGAGAGTTGGTCTCACTTTCTCTTTTAGAAAATAAGACTGGGCGTAACTTTAAATTACGCCCCGGCATCAAATTCATCGTTAAAACTCAATCTTATAACCCACATGCGGGAAGGGCATTTTCATCTCATCAATAATTACATCGTTTTTCATCCGGCTGTAGAATGGGTCGCTGTAATCGGGTTGCATCAGGGCATTTTTCATCATAAAATACCAAGTACCCGAGTATTTCGCCTTATTCACCTTGTAGGTGATTGACAAATCAACACCTGTTGTTGATGGAAACTGTCCCTCGTATGCCCTTGTATTATCTGGCAAAGCCCATTTGGCGGCCATTGATTCTTCGTAAAGAACTGGAGTGTAACGCAGTCCGCCCATGTAGGTAACTTTTGCACTTATACCGAGCACATCTTTGCCTTTTAGCATCCATTCTTTACCCGCTAACAGGTTGATTACATGACCCCTGTTGTAAACGGTATTGTATTCAATTCCATCGCCGCTGGTATACTTCGAGTCGAAAATGGTTGCGGTGAACAGATAGTAATAACCATTTTTTAAGAAACGCTCTAGGGTAAGGTCGATTCCGTAATTTTTGCCAGTACCCGTATTTTCCAGTTTGCGGTTTATTGCCCAGTTATTAGTGACATTGACAATTGAGAAAGAGCTATTTGGATAAACCGGAATATCTTCGAGCATTTGGTAGTATGACTCGACTTTAACTCGAACCACATCGCTAATCTTACGGCTGTATCCCAGCACAAAGTGGTGCGATTTCATAAAATCGAGATTCTTGTTTTGGAATTCTATTGTCCCGTTATAGTTAATTTCCGAATAGTATGTTCGCAGCTCTTCCATTTGCGAATGCAAACCGTAAGCCATGCTCAATTCGTCTTTCCCGGTGAAACCCCAGTTTATGCCTGCGCGGGGTTCAATGGTGGCCTTCCCGTTCAGGTTAAGGTACATGGATTGCACACCAATGTTGGTTGACAGGTTGGGCAACAAATAGATTTTAAACTGTGTAAATGCTTGGGTCGATAGAGCTGTACCTTTGTTATCAACAAAATTAATAAGATTTTCAGGATCGTTAAAGAATGCCAGCTTTAGATCATTATCGAAGAACAAGCTGCTAATTGTTATCCCTGTTCGCGAGCTGATTCTGGAACTAAACTTATTGTTCAACGTCGACCTGAACGTATATTTTCCTTCGGTGCTTTGCGAGTTGATCACGGGAAGCATCTGCATATCGAGCGAGTACTCCCTTTTGTCGAATGTATATCGCATTCCATCAGCGCTTAGCACGGTATTAAGGTAGGTGTTGTTCCCAATGGTTATGCGGTGCGAGAAACCAACGGCTCCAAAACGATTTTTGTACCTCTGGGTCATGTAGTCAATTGATGTTACCCATTCTGTTGTGTCTTCCATCGCATCCTTGTTGTTGATATCATCGGCGCCCATGCCCCAAATAGAGAACGTACCTGCTTTTTCGGTTGGAAAATCTAGTTTGAAGGTTAAATCTTGAAAGGTCGGTAGATTCGGGAAGTTGACTACTTTGCCAATTAAACCTAGAGTTCCGTAGCGATAGTTGAACAGATAGGTGGCTTCCTTCCCCTTCACAAAGGGACCTTCTGCAGCAAAATCAACTCCCTGAATACCTAATCCAGCTGTGAATTCACGTTTTTCGGCGTTACCCGTTCTCATCTTAACATCAAAAACACCCGAGAATGAATTACCATATTCTGCAGGGAAAGCCCCTGTGTAGAAATCGGAATTTCGAAGCATCTGGCTACTGAACACGGTGTAGCCACCACCTCCCACAAAATCCACATTGGGGAAGTGAAATGTAGCGGGTACATCAACGCCTTCAACTCGCCATAAAACGCCACGGGGCGAATTTCCGCGGATAATAATTGCGTTGTTGGTGGTTTGGGTTGTGGCAACTCCTGCAAAACCTGCGGCCAAACGGGCTGGGTCGTCTAATCCTCCTGCGTACCGACTTGCCTCCTCAACACTGAAAGTACGTGCGCTAATGGTTGCCATTGAGTTTATAGGTCGATCCTTATTCGAACTTGCCTTTACAACCACTTCCCCTAAAGTCATTGAGGACTCTTTCATCTCGACATTAAGCACTACCTCCTTTCCAGAACTTAACATCACTTCGGAGAGCGTAAATGTCTCGTAGCCAACATAAGTGAATACAAAATTATGACGACCAATCGAAACCCCCTCAAAACGAAAATTTCCATCTAAATCTGATGTGGTGCCCATTATTGGGTTAGTTCCTTGAACTACTATTGTTACACCCATTAGAGGAATCTTGGTGTCGGTATCAACAATTACTCCCCTCACGGTTTGCTTTAGTCCGTTCTGCGAAAATGTAACAATTGAGGCTAAAACTAGTATGGCTATCAAAAGAATAGACTTTTTGTGGTAATTTTTTGTTCTCATTTATACTGGTTCTTGGTTTATGAGAGCAAATGTATTAGGTAGAAATCCATTGAACTATTTAATTATGCTGGAGGTGATGTTTTAAGGGATTAGGGTGAATATTTGTTATATGAAAGTGTGAGTTGAAAAAAATTGCAGGAGTTAAAGAATTGACTAATTTATACCCAAGAACTAGATTTGTTAATTTATGAACACCCAAATTGAAACATTTGATATTCTTTCTAGTTGGTGAAAAAGAGATGGGCGCCCAATTCTGGGCGCCCATCTGACTATCGATTAAGCAGGCGATTACCTTATACGCTCAAAGAGATATCGTATTTCTATCCCGCCAGTTAGCTGGTTGCTGATGGTGTGAACCACATGCAGCTTGTCGTAGCTGGCGTAGATAATGGTAAAGTTGATATTTCCCTCGATGGGGTCGCTAAGACTAAGCTCTGTTTCGGTGGATGTCCAAGTTCCCGCCTTTGCCCTACCATCAACATTTATGAACAGGAATGTGGCGTTGCGGTCGAGGTGAAGGATGGAATTTTGGAGGAATGTATGGTCGGGGAAATTCACCTCGCCATCGGCAATAACGCTCCTCACTGTCCACTCACCAGTAAGAATCTGAACAGTTGTGGGTTCTTCGGGTTTCATGCAGGCATTCAGCAGAATGGCTATTCCGAAGAGTGCAATTATAATTTTAAGTTTACTCATGACATTAGCTGTTTTAGAATTTTAAGAACCGTTGAACTTTTACATCTTGCTCACCAATAATGTGGATTATGTACGATCCGCTATTAAGCGATTTTACAGAGATCTCGTGAATCAGCTCGGTGTCAGTTTTGGAAATTTCCTTATCGTAAATTACCTCACCGTTAAGATTTAGAATGCGGATTCGCACATCGCCCTTATCAGCGCTGGTAAAGCCGATGGTAATCCTATCGGATGCTGGGTTAGGGAATAGAGAGAGCGATGTAATTGTTGCCTTAGCCTCATCTTCAGGCTCTTCACCGCGACCCAGCGATGACTCAAGAACGCAACCATCGTAGGTTATTACTACTACTTTATAGGTTGCATCGTCGTAAATATTGAGGGTTTGCGAATTTCCGCCACGAGTAATGATCCTATTATTGCGGTACCACTGGTAGCTGTTAACCCTGTTGGGGGCAATTGATGCAATAAGGGTATTACCATTCACATCGATGTACAGATCGTGAACGGTAACCTCGCGGTAGGTAGTTGAGTAAACCGGTTCGCAGGTTTCCACACCATTTCGCCACGCCATAATTCCCAATCTAGTGTCTTCAGCAAGTTCACCAGAGGTAAGAATCATGGTGTTCTGGTTGCCACCAAGCTGGGCTTCACCCGTAGGTAGCTTGGTATACCAATCGAACAGCTGATACCAAACGTTGTCCTCAACAAGATAGAGCTCCATTTGGGCTGGACCTGGGTTGCAAAGCACTCTATCCACACGCTCGAAGCTATTTGGTGTGTTAGGCCTGTAATGAATATTAAGCTTAACCTGAAAATCATCTGAGAATATTGAGCATACGGGTACGTTAGGATTAAACGGAGAGTTAGAAACCTCAACGCTGAAAGTTCCGCTGTAGTATACCTCAAGGCTGTTGGAATTCATGCCGGGGATTATTGTAGCTCCATCGCCAATACTGTACCATCTGTAATAGCCATAACTATCGGAAGTGGTAAGCGTGGCAAATTCGCCCTCGCAGAGCTCCTGTGAGCCCTCAAATGTAATAATCGGTTTAACGGGTCTTTCAACGACTGTCACTAGAATTGGGTCGGAGATGTAATCGCTGCAGCTGCTATGCTTGTATATCACGTAGTAGTTGCCTGTTACAGGGTAGTTGTTAAGTGTTGCGGCTGCAATTGGAGTTTCGGCATTGTCGCGATACCAATTAATGTTACCAGCCACTGGTGCTTGCTCGATGTTGTCGTAGAGACGGAATTGCAGATTAGTTGCTCCTTCACAAATGCTAAACTCTTCGTTTTCGGCAAGTTCTTTCCAGTAGTTAGAGCCAATATCGCTACCGCTCCATGTGTATTGAATGGTTAGGTTACGGGTATTGAAAGTAGCCTGATCGTTAACCACCAATGTTTGACAGGTAAGATCGCCTGTAGCATTATGCGAGGTAACCATTACCTCGACAATGGTACGCTCGCTAATGGCGCCTATTGAAATTTCAAGTGTACCATTTCCTCCATCGGCTGCCGGATTGTAGTATGGGTATGTATTGCCATCCATAAGATCGCTGATGTTGGTATCAACAAAAACGGCATTTCCTATTAGCTCGCCAGTAATTGCATTACGTAGCTGGTAAGTAAAGTATTCCTTAATATTATTGATTACAACCACGCGTTCCTCATCGGTGCAGGAGTAGTACTCGCTATTTCCAAGGGTTTGTGCCGAGATGCTAGGCATGAAATCCTCAATAAATGGTATTATCTCAACGCCAAGTTCCGACCAGTTTCCAGAAACGGTAAATGGGGTTTCGTCGAATTTAGAGTCTTTTGCATTGAGTATGAACTGAACATTAGTTCCTGCGATAGGATTATCGAGTAGTCCAAGGTTTAGGCTAATATCACCAGAGCCCTCGGTGATTCCGCCAAACTTGATGTCCTTGTTGCCAATGGTAATTGGGCCGGCCGACGACTGCAGGGTAAACTCGCTTAGCTCGCTAAATCGACCCCTGATGTTATAGGTAAGCTCAACTGTACCATCGGGACAAGCTGTTAAGTTTTTCGCCATTAAATCAACCCTTTGCTGGGTGATATTTATAGTACTGGTAATTGGCTGTAGGGGAACCCAGTAGTAATCCTCAAAAGGAATTAGCTCGATATCCTTAATCATAGCATATCCTTTCGACTCTTCAACTCTCCAACGGAGTATTGTTGCCTTTGTTTTAGCCTCTGCTGGGATTTGAATTGTCTCGTTAAACCAGTCGTCTAAGTCCTCGTTATCGAAGTATAGTGGGTCGGTGAAACGGGCATCGGGGTACGAGGCTAGGTTGGTAAAGGTAACACCACCATCAACAGAGTAAGCCAACACAAGTTTCTGGTCATCGGTGAGTTCAGCTAACTCTTTTTCCATTTTCACCTTATACCTTAGGGCCGATTGCTTGGTGAGATCCCAGTTGCTATTATTGTTGTTAGTGTAGATCTGCTGCATCGATCCCCAGAAGTTAAGGGTGAAGGAGTTGTTGCCCAAATCGTAGCTGTTATATACCCCATTCATATCCGAAACATCGAGTAGTAAACCGCCGGCAAGGTTTATTGGTTCACCCGGAGTTCCCAGAGGATTTTCGGCTGTAGTAATAATTGCATAGGGTAGATTTCCCCAGATACTGGGATGAAGATCGGCAGTAAAACTTTCGTTAAGTCCTTGCTTGGCATCAAGTAGCCAGAACTGGGTGCCATCGTTAAGAACCAGGTTAAACCAGATATTGTCGTAATCCGATACATTGGTTGTATTCTCAATGGTTCCCACAACCTCAATTCTATCGCCAGCAAAAACTACTGGATTGTTTTCCACAAGGGTTGCACGGATTACGTCGTTGAAAATACTTATGCTCTTAACTGTGGCCACATCGTACACGTCGCCATTTAAGGTGGCGATGGCTCTAACCCCATATGATTTCCTATCGGTAAGGAATGGTATGGATGCTTCAAACACACCCGTTGCATTCACTACGCCTAGTGAAATGGGGTTGCCCGTTGATGGGTCGATTACAAAATCGCCAGAATCCCAAAGGAAGAATTCCACTGTTGTTTCTTCGGGGAGTGCTTTGAGGGGTTGACCAGTAATTGGATCGAGATTAAGTGTCCAGTGGTACTCGAAATCGCTTCCGTTGAAAAGGGTTGGTTCCAGTCCATCAACCTCAACCAACGACCAGGTATAATTTCCAAGTTTAGGCCATGTTAGCTTGATATCGATAAACTGTTGATGACCTTCGTAAATATTCGAGGTTCCCGATTTTACCTTTATATTACTACCAATGGCCCATCGATCCTTACCTGCGCCACCATTAACCTGCTGTTTCCACATAAAGTGTGTTGCGCTGGTAATAAAGGATTCGGGGATTGAAACAGTGTAGGTTTTATTAGATTCGTTATTGCCTAAGAAACCTAAGTTTCCAAAGTTGCTATTTACCGTAAGTGGTGTAAAGGTTTGCCCACCGTCGATCGATACCAGAAGTTGGGGTAGGGTACTGTTGGAAACGGTGATATTATCGGCCCAGTAGCTAAACTCGAGCACTACATTCTTCATTCCACTCAGGTCGAATGCCCTGGTAAGGAATTGCCTATCTCCCTCAACCTCTATCCAGTTTTGCAGATCGGGTGCACCTTGGAAAACGATGAAATCGTCTTTAGTGAGCGGGCCATACTCGGTATTGCCCATTATTAGCTCATCGCCCTGGTAAGCAACCATACCTAGTTGATAATCCTCGAGGTACTTGCTTTGCGAAGGATCGGTAAGATGTGTGTACCACCAAGGGAATTCAATCATCTTGAGGTTTTCCAGTAGTTTACCTAAACCCGTTGCAGTTGCCTCGTCGAGCACCTGATACTGCTCGTGACCGCTTGAGTTGATATTGGCTTTAACAACCGCAGCAAATTTCACATCCGAAGGCCAGGGGCCATAGGTGGAGTAGGTTGCAGAGAATACCTCGTTTATCCCAAACACATCGTTTGCAATGGGGTTGTTAATCTCGAGTTTGCTGGCATCCTGTGCTTGCTTATTCTCCACAAATAGATCTGTTTTTACTATTGCACTCCACGAGCAGGCTGTTTCCTCTTCTGTAACATCGGCATGTGCAATAATATAGTATATCCCTGTCTCAACAAAATTGGGCATGGTTACCGTTTGCTCAATGGAGTTGTTTACTGCTAGGAATGGGCCAAAAATTACAGGGTTACCATTTTCAGGGTCTAGCACAGACACCGAACCGGTTGTGTTTAGAGCGAAGTAGAACTCTGTACCTGAGGGGAACGATGGTTCGGTTGCTCCTCCAGCATTGTATTCAAAGGCAAAGTTGAACTGCTCACCGGCTACTGCTGCAGGATCGAGAATAGGCAGGAGATCCTCATCAACCAAGGTCCAGGAGTAGTCATCGAACGAATCAGCATAATCCGAGCAGGTAATGCCATCAATGACAAAGTTCATCGTTTGCGAAACGGGGAACTTTTCGTAGAATGGAATCTCGTTATTTACGCCGGTTATTCTTGGATCGTCTGAACTAACGTAGTTGTAAACTTGCCACCAGCCCCTGTTGATTGATTGAATCCAACGGAAATGGGTTTCGGCAGTGAGATAATTTGATGGTATTTCGATACTATACCGGATGTATCCTGTTGATTTTTCTAACCTATTAAGCTCATGATAAATCAAGGTCGCCGAGGAGGATTCCTGGGTGATATCCAAATCAGCATAGGTAATTCCATTATCTATAGAAACTTGTACTTTGGGAAGTGTTTGTAATGTGGCAATTCCAATTTCAGACCAATACCAAAATTCAAGTTTTACTGGCTCTACCATATTCGACAAATCATATGCTTTAGTTATGGCGTAACGCTCATCATTCCCTTCGAAATAAAGGTTTGCATTACCTCCGCTAACCTTGAGGATATCGTTGGGGTGGATGTACTGGGCTTGCAGATACAGCCTAAGATTTGGATATCCTCCAAACGCTGCGTTACGAGAATATGCGTATCCCTTAATGGTGAAATTCTCGTTCGATCCAAGATTAACCCCAAAGTACTCTGCCAGCTGATCCTTGCTGGGTACAGTAAATGTTACGCTGCGCTCACCCTGAAGATTACTTTCGGCAAGTACCATATACCTGTTGTTGCGCTCAAATACAAAGGCAAAATAGGTATCGGCTGGCCAAAGGCCACGGGTAGCATACTCAAGCGTGTACTGTGTTTCGTACTCAAAGTATCCATTTTCGGCAATGGCACCACTGTTAATAACGCTCATATCGCCAATGGTAAGTGAAGGGTTAATTATGCTAACGCTTGAGGTGCTATTTATGGTTGGGAACACTAGAGGTTTTTCGAGCCTATGACCAATAATTACTGCATCAATAGTTCCTTCATCTCCGCTTTGTGCGGGACGGAATTTTACGTTTCCTGTAGCAGGAATGCTGTACAGATCAACAGCATAATGCATAATGAAACCCTTAAATCCTGCAGTAACCACTTTTGTCCCGAGAACATTCCAAGTTACCCCATCATCAGTGGAGATTTCAATGGATACATTTTGGGTTGCATGTACTTCACCGTATATGTGGAAACCAAATCGGCTACCCTCTTCAACAGTGTATGGACCAACCTCGTAAGCTGCGTTGCTACGTGCAATAGTTTGGTTTTGATAGCCAATATTGCTCGTGTTTACCAGTCGAACCCTTATGGGAAGCGAGGTGGCTAGCTGCATAAATGGTAAGGTTCCCGAAATAGTCCCAGTACTTGATGGTTCGGCTACTTTGGTTGCAAGTGAATACCAGCCCCCATCCATCTGGTATTCAAGTACAACATTAATATTTGGAGTGGCAAAATCGCCGTTTATGTTGTAGTCAACCGATATCTCCTTGCCTGGCGAAGTTGCTTCTCCTCCTGCGTCCTCAATGGGTTCGGTGTAATCTACATCAGTAATTACAATGGATACATTCTGCGTGGTGAATGCACCAGTCCAGGATTCATGCAGTATGCCTTCTGAGTTTTCTGCTCGTAATCCAAAAAATAGGGTGCTTCCCAGTATAAATGGAGCATTTACCGAAAATGTTTGTGCATTTGTTGGTCCCGATGCAAGGACTCCGAAGTGTGTTCGGTCGTTTGGCGCTGTGGATGAGTTCCAGAGGTATCTTTCAAATTTTGTCCCGTCGGGGAATTTACCCCTAACATTCGATATGGTTACCCCTATATTGGTTCCAATCTCAAATGGGCTTGAACCCGGATTTGTAAGCGCAATGGTGTACGAAGGTGAGTTTATAGTTAAATTTTGAGTAGGGGTCTCGTCGAAATTATTACTTGAGGCGGGAACATTTATAATGAAGTTACGGATTTCCCACGTATGAGTATTTGCGGTGTAGGCAGCATACTTTTGGCGAAACCTGAACTGAGTGTTTGCCGAAACCATGCCAGCCACAACATCATGCTCTATTGCACTGGCTGGCCACGAAGTTCCCATGTCGAGCTTTATGGTGTTAACTTCAACCCATGTTTCCCCGTTGGTGCTATACTCAAAAAGTATCTCACTGCCAGTTGGTGGAACAGCATTTGAGGTTCGCCTTATCTCGTAGCTTATTGTGCTGTTGGTTGCTGTATGAACATTAAATGCTGGAGAGGTGAAATGCCTTGGCCCAGCTGAATTAAACGAGAAATAATCAATCCAGTTTGAGCCATTCCAGTAATCATCTCTATATCCACCGGTTAACGCAAGTTCGCTGTCGTTATAGCTGTCAATTACGTTGAGGTTGCTAATGGCAAATTCCCCAAAGTTGATTGAGGTACTCGATGTAACGCAAAGTACCCGCAGCTGGTGCAGGGCATAGTATGCCTTTGGTATATTATGGGGTATAGTTGCTTTTATTACTATCTCCTTATGAGTTCCCTCGTCGCTAACTGTTACTGTCGATATTGGGAAATTCAGCCCGTTTTGACCCTGGCTGTTGAAGTAAACCGAATTAACCAAAGCGTATCGTGCCGCTGTGGTTGTGAAGTTAAAATCCACATTACCATGAACCACAACCGATATCTGGTCGCCTGGGTATGCATTAGTAATAGTGACGTCATTGGCATCAAGAAATTCCTGAATGGTCATATCAGGAGTTTGAGCCATGGCAAAGGGCATTGCAGAAACAAATAGCAAAACCATTAGCCAAGTGACCAATGCACTGAGTAGCCTGCGTGTAAATCTTTTCATATTGTAGGTTTTTAGTTTTAGTTAGGGTTACTTAATCATAAATCCTATGCGGATAACCCGGCTTAGGTCGATGTAAAACTGTGATGACTTTGACTTGCCCAGGAATAGCTCTGTGCCGTAGAGAACTTCAGCATGGTTTGTATACTTGTAGGCTAAACCTAACTCGGTACCAACGTAAACTGTTCCACCAAAGTACACATCGGCACCTCCCACAATACCACCCCCAAACGACATAAAACCTCTGTTTTGGAAGTTGTGGATATCGGAGATACTCCAAGCGCCGCTAATTGGAACCCCAATCGATGTGTCGAAGCTATGTTGAGCGTAATCAAAAATTATTTCGGCTCCAACATAGGCCGCAAAAACGCCAGCTTCGGAGGCAACATGGTACTCAATCCCTGGCCTAGCGGCCATGGAGAAGAAGTTAAGGGTAGACTCTGGCACGTTTTGATGGCTCGAGAAGTCGACCCAGGTCGTAAATCGGACGGCCAACTCATCGGATATAAAAAAACGCGCCTTTAGGTATGTGGGTGTTAGCAGAAGATCATCCTGAACAAAGAGGTTACCGTTTAGCTCTGCGGTAATCCCTCCGCCTTGACCCTGCCCAAAAACACTCACATTCCCCATAGTAATTAGTAATGCTAGGAATGCAGTAATTAATTTTCTCATAGATAGGTTTAGGTTTTAGTTAAACATATAGTATTGAAGTTTCTAAAGTATTTTACGGGTTATAACTGAAAGTCTTAAAATAATTATAGCAGCTTGTAATTTTGCTGTAGGTAAGGTTTAACTATCTTCAGGAAATATTTTTTGAGAATCTACTCTAATTCAAAGTTATAATAATTTTTTTTAATATTTCAAACTTATTACTAAGAGAAAATTTACAAAAACTGCTTTCATATTGGTTTCCCTAAACTTACTCGGCAGTATTTCAAGTTTGGTTTAATTATCAAGAAGTCAGTTATTTGTTTTGCATATAGCATGCAAAGTTTGATTTATCAATTAAGTATGAACTGGGCGAGTAACCTAACCCTTCCTTTCATGTTTTTGGGGCATTGCATTTGATGTGTTTTGGCAGTAATAACTAAAAATCAACCCTCGATTAAAATAGAATAAGAAAGTTGATTTTTATAGTTTGCTTAAAAGAATTTAAACCATAAATTTGACCCAAAATAGAGGTTATGAAAGCCGAAAAATTAAAGCAGATAAGATACCAACGAACTTTAGATTTTTTTAAAAAGGTTGAGCCAAATTGTAAGCATATCCTGGATTTGGGAGTAATAAATGGATTATCCGATAAGTTTGTCTCTTTAGGTTACAATGTCCAAAACACCAGGGGAGAGGATCTGGATATTGATCCTAAACTGGTTCAGAACTATACTGGCGTTGAGGTGGTCACTGCTTTCGAAATCCTTGAGCATCTTGTTTCCCCTTACCCGCTACTCAAGTACCTTCCAGCGAATAGGCTGGTGGCTACAGTTCCACTAAGCTTATGGTTCTCAAAACCATATCGTAATATCAATGATAAATTTGATTGGCATTACCACTAGTGTTGCGTTATAAGTCGAATAAATTCAGTTGATTATAGATATCTTTGATTTCATTGTTCTTTGAAAAGTTTGTAAGTAGTTCATTTATTGGCGTTTTGTCAAAAATCGAGATGCTCAGAAT
>JAVEYY010000060.1:0-14392 GCA_034003245.1 Tenuifilaceae bacterium | reverse complement strand
TAAACTTTTTTAAAAGGTTTTGTTGTTACTTTACTATCAATAACTTTTGCGTTAATACTAAGTATTTCGGCATAAGTCCTGATTTTTTCATAATAGTTCGGGTAGTTGCCTGAACTTGGTTTGCTTGAAAAATAATGTGTTACCAATAGCTCACTTGTTAGTTGTTGTCTATTAGAATTATTAATTATTGCGACAAGTGCTTGACCATCAGCATTACAAGGTGTTTCCCCACAGAAAAAAATGGTGTGATCTGGTGGCGTTGATATTTTTGTTGGGGTTGCATAGTTTAATACACAAACCAATGTACCATAGGCTACATTTTTGGAAGGAGTCGCATAGGGAATTTGGCGGACAACTAAGTGTCCGCCCTTTACCTCTATATCGTAACCTTCTTCTTGCAGACGATTCAGGTCTGGATTAAGACTTATCAGTTGCTGTTGCATTGAAAATCATTTTATGTTTAACAAAAACCTCTTGACTAGGAAACATTGAACCCTCTGGATTTTGTCTTGGGCCATCTTCGTAAGCTACAGTATAAACCATTGTCGGCTTGTCTATAAACTGCTTAAACGCAAGAACGACAACCTCTTTAAAACTTATTTTTTCCTTTGTCCATTTGTGCTGTGTTCCGTTCACTAAAATGGTTACTTCCTTAGCTTTGGAGTAAAAACGTTCAATACCGGGACGAGCAAGATTTACTTTCTTATCGTCTGGAATTAATTCATCTTCCTTCGGCTTAGGATTTTCCAAAAAGATTTCATCTTCTAACTGGATATTCCCAAGACTTCTGATTTCTGCACCCGTAATGTTCGGATGATTCCACTCATACAACTTACCATTGATTGAAAGTTGAAATTCAGGTTTACCTTTTTCACCTGAAGGTTTGGTTTCTTTTTCTGACATTGCTTTAAAATTTAATTATTCAAACTAACTACTGAAAGCGTTACATTATCTTATCTTTGTAACAGCGTTCATCTATATTACTCAAACCGTTACTAACGGTTTTTGGTAGTTAATATGTATCAGTAAAAAATGAGTACAAGTCAAGACTTAAATAACGAACCAACTGAGAACCTCTTGGAATATATCCAATGGAAGGAAGAACTTGACTATGCGGAAGTAGCTAAGGAAGCATTGACGGTTTTTATTTTCCGTTACCAATTAGACCTTCTTAAGAAACTTGTGCCAATTTGTATAAATTGGGGATATGATAAACAGGTTGCCACTGAATTAGCTTACGAAACTTTTAATAGAATTTGGAAATATCCAAAATTTGACCTTTCAAAATCGAAGCAAAAAGATTACCATAAAGCTATCACATTTTACCTTTTTGGTATTGCTAAACGATTATTAGCTGATTATAAAAGAAGCGAAACGGAAGAACCCAATCCATTTACAGGTGATGAAGAAATAATTCGTGAAATGCCAGATATTGAAATGCTTGAAATAGGCAAAGAACGAAAAGCAGGGCTGAAAAGAATGTACGAACTTTTAAATGAAGCTTTGGCAAGACTTACGCCAAAACACAAGATAATTTATCTTACTTACAAGCATTACGAATCATTAACGAATGAAGGATATAATTTGCCAAGACACCTAACGAAAAAGTTGCAAGATGAAATTGACCTAACGCAAAACAGTATTCGTGTTTACAAGAAACAGGCAAATGAAGCAGTTAATACACATATAAAAATATATGGCTCAAAATAAAAAACATATTACACCAGAGAACATAACTGAATGGTTGTCTTCTTCGGGTTTCCTTTTCCCAAGGAACGAAGTTGAGCTTGAAAGATTTGAAAAACTATATGGTGATGTTGATTTCGGCTTAACAGGGAAGGAGATTGACCCTGATCAAATCATTAACGGCACTTTTAGAGAAAAAAAAATCGTAAAAATGCCTTCTGATATTAATCAGGAAGAAATTAACCCATATCGTATGGTAGCACGTAATGGCAGTAACTTGCCTAAGCACATTATGGACAAAATCAAGAAAAATCAAAGTAAACCAAAAGATGATTCAGACGGGTCGGAAAACACGAATAAGTAAATTAGCAGAATATATTGCTAATGAGTTTTCAGACAAAAATCTTACTTTGCTTGATGAGATTGCCAAGTTTGAATGTGTACCGATTCATTTTGACAACTACGAAGACGCTTTTGATGGAATGTTGCTATATGATACAGACAACAAAGACTTTCACATTCACATAAACATTGATAACGGGAACAAGCAAAACTCTAAACGTGGTAGATTTACACTTGCTCACGAACTCGGACATTTTTTCTTGGACGAACATCGTTTGGGTTTAAAATACGGATTGCTTGAACCACACGCTTCATTTCATAACATCAACCACAAATCGGCAATTGAATTAGAAGCAGACTATTTTGCGAGTTGCCTACTAATGCCAAAAGACAAATTCAGAAACTTTTCCGCAGAATACAGAAAACTAACTGGAAACAAAAAGTTTTCTATTGATACAATTCTTAGCCTTTCAAATAGCTTTCAAACAAGCGTATTGTCAACCCTTATCCGTTTCGGAGAAGTTGGAACACACGAAATATTTGCTATTATTTCAAAAGAAAATGTTGCTAAATGGTTTGTAAAAAGTAATGACTTTCCAAATTGGACTTTTAAATTTAAAATAGGTAACGCTGTTCCCCAAACTACAGTTGCAGGAGAGTATTTCACAAAAGAAAACAGTAAATACACAGGAATTGAATCAGTATCAGCAGACGCCTGGTTTTATATACCTTCAAATGACAACAGAGCAGACAGACAAATGTATGAGCAATGCTATTATTCGGACAGCTATGGATATGTAATCAGTTTAATATGGTTTGATTGATTTGCTCACCACAGGTGTAAGCACATTTGCAATTCGCTCAAGCCAACGCACAGACCAAAAATTGCAAAAGAGCTTCCACCTTTACCACCCAAAGGAAAAATTATTTTTCAAAATCCCTTCCCCCTAAAATTTTTAAAACAGCCAACACACAAAACAGACAGAAAGAAAACGAAACAAAAATCGAAATAAAAAGCACAGAAATACAACGACTTAACAATGACGGTAGACAGAAGGCCAGCTTACAACAAGGGGTGTAACCAATCTCGTCACTCCTTAAGTCGAGACGAGACAAGTTTTGGGCTGAATGGGTTAGGTTGAGCGAGTCGGCACGCAGGGAGCTTCTTAACGTGGGATAAATCCCAAGCCCTGCGCCCTCTCGTCATGGAACTTTCTGCCATGACGAAATCACACCTGCCCGTTAGGCACATGCGTGGCAATACATCGGAAGGTAAAACATACAAATTGGGAGTTTAATGAGTTATGATGAAAATTGAAAAGATAATAGGCAATAAGAAACAGTTCCTCGACTTATTACTGTTGGCAGATGAGTCGGAAAAAATGATTGACAAGTATTTGCCAAGTGGAGACCTATTTGCTTTATATGACGATGATTTGAAAAGTGTTTGCGTTGTGGTGCCCATTAATAGCGAAACCTGCGAGTTGAAAAACATAGCGACATACGAGAAGTATCAAGGCAAAGGGTACGGTAGAGCATTAATAAATCTTATATCTGATTTATAAAAGCCACTACAAAACAATGCTTGTAGGGACAGGCGAAACGCCAACTATTTTATCGTTTTACGAAAGTTGTGGATTTGAAATATCACATCGTATAAAGAACTTTTTCACCGACAATTACGACCACCCTATGTTCGATGGCGACATACAACTTGTTGATATGATTTATCTTAAAAAGGATTTGTAGAAATACTCAAAGTCCCGTAAAACCCTCATATCGGTATCCCTGAGCCAAGGTAACTAAACCCTACCGTTAGTCTTACCTGCCACCCTTGGCAAGCGAATTTCAGGCTGCTTCGGAATTGACAGGTACATGTAAAGACCCTAACCCGCTTGAAACAGACTCCAATCTTGCCATATAATCTTGCTAAGCAGCTTACTTGCGGTTGAAGCACTGCGGCATGGAAGTTTTTACATCCATCAAGGGGGGCAAGCCATACGCTAAAGCAATACCAGCGAATTTCTTATTTTTTTATACTCTGTCCTCTTTTTGTCCCCCCTCATTTTCAACCATGTGCTATATATAATGCCTAGGTTTGCCAATAAATTTTTTAATGAATTGTTTAACCAATACATTAATACACGATGAAAACAATTAAATATGCTCTAACATGCGCACTAGTGGCACTTTCCCTAATATCGGGCAAAGCGCAAGGTATTAGCAACTTTAATGAGGCAACCTTTTTTAAGGCCAAATACCGAAAGGATAAGGTATGGGATGTACAGCGTTTTCCCTCGTACCCCGTTGCGGGCCAGGATTGGACTTTATCGGGGCTTAAGGATGCACTGGATGCAAAAGGTCGAAAAATAGACTGGGGAAACGACAGGTACTTGATGCTGGTGGCCGAGGTGGACAATGCTAATGGCCCCAACTCATTGACCGATGATGTGATAAACTCACGCAAAAAGTACAACGTATCCCTTCATCTTTTCGAGAGTAATGGCACCTTGGTTGAGGTGCTGTCGCAATGGGGAAAAATTGTGGGGATTGGCGAAAAAGGGTTTATGTACGAAGAGGAAGGGCACTACGGCACATTCTTCTCGGTGGCTGCTGTTCCGTCAAACACTGTTATTAAGTACAAACCCAGCAAGGCCGTGATTAGTAAGATGTCGGAAATTGTGAATGCTTCGGACTTAACCCGAAGTCTCGAAAAATCAAATGGTATAACAGAGAGTGCGTTCTTTAACGCCAGGTACACCAAAGAGAATGTGTGGGATGCCCAGCGTTCTCCGGCTTACCCTGTCGCAGGAAAGGGATGGATTCTTTCGGGATTGAAAGGTGCTTTGGAAAACACTGGCCAAAGCATCGACTGGGGCAATGGCCGCTACCTAATGCTGGTTCCAGAGATCGACAACACTAACAATCCCAATTCGTTGATTGATGACATCAACAGCAATGGCTCTAAGCTCAATATCTCCCTTAAGCTATTTGAAAGCGATGGCAGGCTGGTTAAGGTGGTTTCGAAATGGGGAAAAATATATGGCCGTGGCGACAAAGGATTTATGTACGAGATTGAAGGTCGATATGGAACCTTTTTCTCTGTAGCCCTGGTTAATCCATCCACAATTATAAAGTACAATCCCAGTCTGGCTGCAGTTACCAAGCTGTCGGAGTTGGTGAACAGCTCAGACCTTAACCAGAGTCTCGAAAAATCGAACACGGTAAGGCAAGCCATCTTTTTCAATGCACAGTATGTAAAGGAAAATGTTTGGGATGTACAACGCTCTCCAGCCTATCCACTTGCCGGTAGGGAATGGGTGTTATCGGGCCTAAAAGGAGCCGTTGACAATACCGGTGCAACAATTAATTGGGTGGCAGGCCGATATTTGATGCTGGTAGCCGAGGTTGACAATACCAACAACCCCAACTCAATTATTGATGATATCAACAATAACGGGACAAAACTCAACATCTCGCTGAAACTCTTCGAGAGCGACGGAAGGCTGGTGAAAGTAGTTTCGAAATGGGGCAAGCTATATGGCCGTGGTAACATGGGATTTATGTACGAAACCGAGGGGCACTACGGAACCTTCTTTTCGGTAGCCCAGGTAAACCCATCCACAATTATTAAATACACCCCAAGCCTGGCCGCAATTACAAAATTATCGGAACTGGTAAACACCTCCGATCTATCAAAAGGCCTTGAAAGCGAAAAGAATAGAAAGGTTATTTCAAATAGTCCCACAAGCTCAAATAGCAAACCTGCGGGCCAAAATAGTAAACCCACAAGTGTAAAGCGAGAGGTAAAGGCTAGATAAATAACGGCTGAGAAATTGGGTTGTTTCGTGTTTCCAATCTAATCGACTATGGGGTTGTCTCAAAAGCCAACTGTTTTCCCTTATAAGCTTCGAGAAATCTGCTATATCATTTAGCATTTCACTGAGG
The DNA here is from genome assembly GCA_034003245.1 of Tenuifilaceae bacterium. GTDB lineage: Bacteria > Bacteroidota > Bacteroidia > Bacteroidales > Tenuifilaceae > Perlabentimonas. The sequence continues at coordinate 8,416 of JAVEYY010000060.1, read as the reverse complement.
ATAACAAGGGCATATACAGAGTTCCACTGAGGACTTTTGAGACAACCTCCTTCATATTTGTTCAATTTTAGGTGTTTGATATTTATAAATTCAACATACTTCCTCGCTCCCGTCTTCCGTCTTCCCTCGTCCTCCTCCAAAAAGCATCGGTTTACGAGGCAGGCAACTTCGGTCTTCCTACGTTAAACTCTAAACTCTAAACTTTTTGAACTAACCACATAGAAATCATGGCTAACACATAGCACTCACCTCGGCCCTTCGCTCTCTGCTCAATGCTTCTCTCTTCCGTCTTCTGACTTGTTAAACCACTAAGTCACTAAGGGCACTAAGTTTCACTAAGGTTAACCCTTTTCAGTCTGCAATCTTCGGTCAAAACCCTAAACTCCAAACCTATACCTAAACGCATAGAAAGCATAGCCTACCCATAGCCACATAGAACTAAAATTGCGCTTTGCTTCCGTCTTCTCTCTTGCTCCCTACTCCTGCTCTTGCTGCTCTCCCCTGTTCATAACCCGTAAAAAACTAATTGCCAATTCCCATTGCCGTATCGGCAAACAATTTTATATTTAGTGGTACAAAAAATCTACATCCCTATCTAGCCCTAAGATACCACACTATGAAAAAGAAAACCAGCAGTAGTAGCTTCGACCCCCGCAAAAACTACCAGCAAACCCAAAAGGATATTGGCTACGTGAGCCGCAAAAAAGCAAAAAAATCCGACTACGAGCGCATCGGCTTTAAGTCGGGCCTTGAGGTGCACCAGCAGCTAAAAACCAAGCAGAAACTCTTTTGCCGATGCCCAGCGGGCATATACCACGAGAGCAGTAACTACCACGCCGAGATTATCCGCCATATGCGTCCTACACTTAGCGAGATGGGTGAGTACGATGGAACCGCGCTGATGGAGTTTAAAACCCGCAAGGACATCGTTTACCGCATCAACAACAGAACCACCTGCACCTACGAGATCGACGATACTCCCCCCTTCCCCATTAACCGCGAAGCGCTGGAGTACGCGCTGGAGATTTCGCTCCTTACCAAGCTCAACATTGTGGGTGAGGTACATATCACCCGAAAGCAGTACCTCGATGGCAGCATCCCCACAGGCTTTCAGCGCACTGCCATTCTGGGTGTTGAGGGCGAGATTCAGCTAAGCAACAAAAAGGTTGGCATCCTGCAGCTAAGCATCGAGGAGGACTCGTGCCGCGAGATCTCCGATATTGGTCATACCCGTATCTACAAAACCGATAGGCTGGGAATGCCCCTTATAGAAACCGTTACCCATCCCCATTGCCTAACCCCCGACGAGCTGCGCGAGGCAGCCGAGCATATCCGATTTTTGAACCGAAGCACAGGACGAGTTCGAACAGGAATGGGCGCTGGTCGCGAGGATGTGAACGTGAGCTGCGCTGGGGGAACTAGGGTGGAGATAAAGGGTGTGGCCCATAACAAGTGGATCCCCGAGCTGTCGCACAACGAGGCATTTAGGCAGTGGGCGCTGCTAAATATTCGGAAATTACTACTCGAACGATTTCCCGAGCCCAAAAAGTGGAAAATGGAGTGGCACGAGATTAGCCCCAAAAAGCTAAACCTCGATTTTATCCCCACTATATCTCAAAAAAACAGTGTAAAGGTTATCGCCATAAAGCTACCCGGCTTTAAGGGAGTTCTATCGCATTTCACACAACCAGGAAAATCGTTTAGCAACGAGCTGGCCGATAGGCTAAAGGTTATAGCATGTATCGAGCGACCCAATATGACCAGCACCGAGGAGCTGCAGCACCCCTTATCCAAAGCCGATTCCCAAACCCTCTCCGAGCTGCTGCAGGCCTCACCCGATGATGCCATCTGCGTGGTTTGGGGCCCAGTCGACGATATCCCCACTGCCATCGAAACCGTGGAGGAGCGCTGCCTAATGGCCTTTGAGGGAGTTCCCCGCGAAACCCGAAAATCGTTACCCGATGGCACCACCATCTTCGAGCGCGTACTTCCGGGTGCCGACCGCATGTACCCCGATACCGACTCCCCACCAATCCCTATCCAGGAGGAGTATTTCGAGATGCTACGCAAACGCGTTCCCCCCGAGGTATCCAAACGCTTCAACCAGCTGATGGGATGGAAAATCCCATCCGATACCTATACCTTTCTACTAAAACGAAACCTTGTCCCCATCATTGAGCAGCTGGTTGAGCTGGGGGTAACCGGCCGATATGCAGGAACATTCCTGGGCCATACGCTTAAGCATATCGAGGGCACCATGGCCATGCACAACGATTTTGGGTACACCCGAATTGTCGATACCTTCAAATACCTTAAAAAGGAGAAGTTAGAGTTTACCCTGGCCGAATACATGCTTCCCGTGGTATTCCAGTATCCCAACATGGACTTTAACTCGGTGCTGACCAGCATTGGGTTTAAACGCCGGACCAAGGACGAGCTGCTGGCTCCGGTCGATTACCTAATCGAAAAGTTTAGGGAGATAAAAACATCAAAGTCCGATAGCAAGGAGATTGTGGTTAGCTGGGTTTTAGGCCAACTCCACAAACAGGCTGTTGGAAATGTAAGCCTTAAGGAGCTTCGTAAGGCCATTGAGGCAAAGCTGTAGGTACTGATTTTGTTCAATAAAAAAAAAACTGGAATGGAAGATTTTTTTCAAGGATATAAGGGTCGCGCACTCGAGGTGCTCAAAAAGTATAACTCTAGGGTATGGGGAAAAGTAACCATAAACACCACCCGGGGCGAGTTTAACGGAACCATTCTACCCCGCGCCGAGAACGACGACGATAAGCACATTGTGCTAAAAATAGAAACCGGCTACAACATCGGTATCGATATTTTCACCATCAAAGATATGAAGGAGATTGGCTACTTTAAGGCCACCTATAAGATTCCCGAAAAGGAGTTTCCCTTCACCCCTAATCTGCCCAAGGTTAAGCTCTTTGGTACCGGTGGTACTATTGCCTCGCGCCTCGACTACCGAACGGGAGCCGTAATCCCGGCCTTCTCGCCCGGCGAGCTATATGGTGCCGTTCCCGAGCTGGCCGACATCTGCAACCTCACCACCGAAAAGCTGTTCGCTGTATTCAGCGAGAATATGGGACCCGAGCAGTACAAGGCTCTTGCAATAGCCATAGGAAAAGAGATAGAGAATGGCATTGATGGTATTATTATTGGCCACGGCACCGATACCTTAAGCCACACCGCAGCAGCGCTCACCTTTATGGTGCAAAACTCGCCTGTTCCCATTGTGCTAGTGGGATCACAACGCAGTTCCGACAGGCCCAGTAGCGATGCTGCATTAAACCTTATGCATGCCTGCCTTACTGCCGGCCACTCCGATATTGCCGAGGTAATGGTGTGCATGTTTGGCCCCACCTCCGACGAGTACGGCTTTCTGCATCGCGGAACCAGGGTTCGTAAAATGCACTCGTCGTACCGCAGCACATTCCGAACCATTGGCGATACGCCCGTGGCCACGGTTAGCCGTAAGGATGGCGTTAAGCCCATAAAGGAGGAATACGCCCACAGGCGTAAGGATAGTGATGTAAAAATCCTCCCCTACTTCGAGGAAAAGGTAACCATCCAGTACTACTACCCCAACATGCAGCCCGAGATTATCGATATGCTGGTCGACCGGGGATACAAGGGAATTATTATTGCAGGAACAGGACTTGGACACGTAAATAAACCCTTGTATCCTGCCCTTGAACGTGCACACAAGAAGGGAGTTCACGTATTTATGACCGTGCAGACCCTGTGGGGTTACGTGCATATGTTTGTTTACGACACCGGAAGAGATATGATGGCCAAAGGGGTGATCCCCGCCGAGAATATGCTCCCCGAAACGGCGTACATTAAGCTGGGTTGGGTTCTTGGGCAAACCAACGATCCCGAGGAGGTTCGTCGGTTAATGCTCACGCCCATCAACAGCGAGATTACTCCCAAGGAACCCTATAATGGTTACCTGATTTATCAGGGTGGTGTGCCCGAGGTTGAAAACTTTATCAGGCAATTCAGAAAGTAATAGTTAAATGGACGATTTTGACTATACTGTAGAGAGGTTAAAAATCAATTTACAAAAAGATTTACCCGGATTTAAAGTCCAACAGCGAATGGCTCCCTCCTTTCGCGTTGGTCCCAGTATGCATCATAACCAAAACCCAAACACCCGCGAAAGTGCTGTGCTTATTGCCATATATCCCGATAATCGACAAGCCCAAACCATCCTAATTAAGCGAGCTGTTTACAATGGCGCGCATAGCGGCCAGGTTAGCTTTCCGGGGGGCAAAAAAGAAAGTTTTGATAAAACGCTAATCGAAACGGCTTTGCGCGAAGCAGAGGAAGAAATTGGCATTGATCCAAAAACAGTGGAAGTAATAGGAACGTTAACACCTTTATTTGTCCCTGTTAGCAATCTCACTGTTTTGCCCGTGGTGGGAATTATGGCTAAACCTAATGAGCTACATCCAAACTTACAGGAAGTTGAGTATACAATCACAGCAAATTTAAGTGATTTTAAGAGTCGCGACAACATATCAGTAAAAACAATCTGTATTGGTAACCTCCCTATTTCAGCGCCCTTCTACGCAGTAAAAAACGAGGTGGTTTGGGGTGTTACAGCCATGATTATCTCGGAGCTAACAGCGCTCTACTGAGGAATGATATTCTGATAATGCTTGTAGCGCTGCATTATCTGGTTCACGTAGTTATAGGTTTCAACGCCTCTAAATGAGCCATACTTAACGGTAGTGTCGCAGTAAAACTCGGGGTTCGACTTGTTAAGTATAAAAAAATCAACATTGTTGTCCCACACATTTGGGTCTTTTCCGTGCTTTCGGGCTAGGTTCCTAGCATCGATAACATGCCCCAAACCTGCATTATACGAAGCAAGAATAAATTTAACACGTTGCTCAGGATCGGTTACGCTATCCTCGAAACGCTTCTCGAGCCACTGTAAATACTTGGCTCCTGCCCGTATTTGAGTTTGAGGATCGGACTTATGCTTAATTCCAAAATAGTCAGCTGTGGCGGGCATAAACTGCATTAATCCATATGCGCCCTTATGCGATTCAACATTGTGCTTAAAGCGGCTCTCCTGGTACACCATTGAGGCAAATAGTCGCCAATCCCAATCGATACTTGAACTTGCATACCTAAATCCTTCGTCCCAAGGCGATATTAAACCTGATTTTACCTGTGCATTTTCCGATAAAACTCTTCGTGCCCAGTAGGGGTTATTAAAGTACTTGCCCTTTATAATCCTATACTCCGCCGTTTTAGTAAACTCATTAAGCCACTCGTTAAGTGTTACTAAAAGGCTTTCCGACTTTTTCGAAACAGCCCATGCCTGGTTTTGCTCAAAGCTTATTGGGGTCTCAACATCCAAATCTTCGTAGTAAAAAGAATTTACACGAGCCACATCCTCATCGCATACGGTATAGTCAATCTCCCCTTTGGCAACGAGCTCAATAAGTTCGTCGGCTTCGTAGTTGGGCATTTCCACAACAACAATATAGTCGCCAATCTCATCGGACAAGTTATTAAGCCTATGTGCCGACGCAGAACTTTTTTGCACATACACTATCTTGCGGGCCAGTTGCAGAGGAGTACGAATCAACTCTACATTTGGTTCCTTTCGTTGCACAAGAACCTGTTTTGTTATGCTGATAGGTACCGTAAAGCCATACTTTTGGCCTCGTTCAGTTGTAACGGTTAAATTATTTGCAAATAAATCAACAACACCATCCTCAAGCATTTTAAAGGCAACATCCAGGTCGTTCTCCACGATAATCTCAAGCCTTACCCCTATGTGCTGGGCAAACTCCTGAAGCAAATCGAACTGAAAACCCATGGGTTCGCCCCTATGTATAAAATAATTTGTTGAGTTGATATCGGTTACAGCAACAAGAACACCGCTCTCCACAATTTGATCTAGGTCTCTACTTCCCATTCGACCCATATTGCGATTGCCCCCCGAGAAGATATTACATCCGGCAAGAACAACAACAAACACAAGTGTTGGTAATAATCTCAAATATCTATATATAAAACTCATAAGCAATATGTGTAATACTAAAAAGAAGACAAAATTAGGATAAAAAAGGAATGAAAGGGGATTTTTTTGACGACTAGTCGTAGAAAATCCACGAAACGCCAAACTTAAAGACCTGTGGATTTATAGGATAGGAAAAGGCTGAAAATGAGCGGTTATTTGGGTAACCTTGGTTAAGATGCTCGTACTTTACAAAGATTATGGCTCGTTTCCATTTAAGGTTTGCAAAGACATCCACAACGGGATAATCTCCATACTCAATAACCCGTTGGTTGTAAAACTGACCTGTTGCCGGATTATACGCATCGGCAAAGAAATGTGATCTAAAAATCACATTTACTCCAAACTGACCCGAAAGGGCACCCGGCACCAATACTGACTCGTAAAAGAGTGCACTATATGCAATAATATTTGGTAAACTAAGCACATCTCGATTGGAATTAACCTGCCATACTACCCTGTTAAAAAAGTTAAAGTTCTTCCAAAACCTCAGGTTAATTTGCCCAAATGCTGAGGTAACCGTTACATCTGAGGTTTGCGAAGGAATACTCTGCTCGTTAAAGTAGAGATAATCTCTAATGTGCATTAAATTATAACCTATCTCTGCATTCAACTTGGGAATCTCCAAACTACTTCCCAGAAAGAATCTTTTCTCCTTGTAAAAGTCTTTCTCCCAACGGAAATGATTCGAGAAGAATGTGCGATAAATAATATTGGGTGTTGTCTCAGTTACTTCAATCTTTCCCTTTAGCTGCGGCATATCGGCATCCCTCCATAGCGAAAGCCTAACCTCACCCTTCAACTCCTTATCATCAGCTTTATCGCCAGTAAAGTAGGCCTTGGCCGCTCCTCGGTAAGAAAAGAATGGGCTGTCGCTAAAAGCTGCTACACCAATATGTGCCGACTGCAATCTGTTACTCTCCTTTGCAAAAATGTAGTCCTCGGGCCTAAACATAAAATAGTTGGCATGCTCATAGCCAAGCCACCCCCTAAGTCCTGGCATACCAGGAATATTTGCAAACTGATTTATCTCAAAAACCGCTTTTATATCCCATTTTACCTGCGAAATAGTATCGTATGTTGATTCACTGCTGATGAAATAGTTTTCGAAATAACCAGCCGTTGTAGAAGTATTCGAAAACATTCTCGAATGATGCTCACGCGAAACAAGAAGTTTTGTGTTGATTAATGGGATGTAATTCTCTGTCTTCGCAGTGTCTCTCGTTAATTCTTTAATATTTAGCAGCGTGTAACCAACCATAGCAAAAAGCGACTGCTCTCTTGTAATACTTTTTGCTCCAGAAAGCCAAACAGGGATAAGTTTTGTCTCAATAGTGTCAGCAACCAACGAGTAATCGTCAATACCTCCGTTTTCCTTACTATTAAAAACTCTGTTGGCAAACGAGAACTGCCCAAACAAGTTTCCCTTATGGTAATTTCCAAAAAGGGATATTAAGTTGTTTCGAGTTTCCTGATGCTGATATACACCTTTAGTACCCCAATGATTATAAGAGATACCGAAATTGATATGCTTATTTACATTTTGAGTATGAAGAGCGCTAAATACCTGTTCCGCTTCCGATCTTTTTCCCGCACTTGTATATAATAGTTTTGTAAACGGCGAGCGGACGTTATATTGGGAAATTTCACGAATATCCTTAAAGTATGCGCTATAGTATCGGCCAAGCAGGAAAGTATTGTCCCTTGATCTACTAAAAAAATGATCAGGATTACTTGGACTTCCAAGATTACCTAGAAAGGTGTATGATTCAAAGTTTTTCTGCTGCGGATAAAAATAGTGATTTAACCATAAGGCCGTATCGATTTCAACTTTCTCGTACTCTAGGTAAGTACTATTAAGCTTCCACGAGAACGTTTTCTTGGTACTAGGTACGGAGAGTATTTCTAGAATTGATCTTGTATCGATCTTATCTCTAAATGTTCCTTTAATACCTTCAGTTTGAGAGGCAGTTGAGTCCTGTAGTTGTAACGTTGTAGAATCGAGCAGAGTAATTTTGGACTGCAACGATTGTGCGTTCAACCTTTTTCCTCGTAGGGTATCCTCAGCAAAAGTGTTGGATACAGACTGTAGTAGATCATTGTCGCGGAATTCAATTTGGTTTGATCCTAAAGAATTCTGGAACAATGTTACTAAAATTGATATAGTTAAAACGGATAGGTTCATATTCAGTGCGAATATATAAAAAAAGCCCCGATATATAACATATCGGGGCTTTTTGAAGGATGGCGGCGACCTACTCTCCCACAATGACTGCAGTACCATCGGCGCTGGTGGGCTTAACTTCTCTGTTCGGAATGGGAAGAGGTGGAGCCCCACCGCAGTAGCCACCTGAAGGCTATCGG
>JAVEYY010000059.1:0-14599 GCA_034003245.1 Tenuifilaceae bacterium | reverse complement strand
CAATTACCTGAGCAAATTCTATTTTATCCTGTGCTTCTGTCATTGTTCAATTTTTACCACGAAAGTAACATCGGAGCGCTATAATCATGCTCGTGTGTGTCTAAAATCCGTCATGGGTGTTTCATTTGTTTTAATAATTTTATGTCGTTTTATGCTGATAATAATTTCCTAAATACTTTAGTGTAAATACCCCGCAATTTAAGCTTTTTTGGCTCTAATTTCCAGAACTTGGTTAGCAACATAAATAATAAGTAACTATTTCATTGTTTGCCTTAGCACCAATCCATTAAATTATTGTGCGACTTGAAAAAAATCCTACTTTTGCATGATGAAACAGTTAATTCGACTTTTTCTGGTATTCTACTTTGTAGCAATTATTCTTGGTTCTGTAAGTCCATCAATGGATTCAGGAGCCCTTGAGATTGATTTTCTGGATTTCCGAACCGACTATATTCTCCATGCGCTGGCATTTCTTGTAATTCCTGTTTTATCGTTTATTGCAAGTGGAATGAACTGCGTTTCGTATCAATGGAAAGTATTGCTGCTTTTTGGCGTGATCCTAGCCTTTGGTGCCGAGTTTCTGCAGCTGCTTGCCCCCTCTCGCACATTTAACCCCATCGATATCCTCTCCAATCTTTTTGGCTTATCAATAGGAATTATTATTGCCCGAATATGGTGTCGCTCAAGGACCAAAAAGGCTCGTCAGTTTTCTGGATAGTTACCACTTGCACCATACTCCATTAACATATAATTAGTTCTCGTAATAAATTACTTACATTTGCCTTTTCACAACGTTTACCTGGTATGGATAAAAGTTTTATTAAGCTTATAGAGCAGAGCATTATACAGAACTGGGATTTCCCCGCTTTTACCGACTACAAAGCCGACACGCTTAAATACAGGGATGTGGCCCGGAAAATCGAGAAAATCCATATCATCTTCGAGAAAACAGGCATTCAAAAGGGCGATAAAATAGCGCTGATTGGCCGCAACTCATCCAACTGGGCTGTGGCCTTTTTGGCAACGGTAACCTATGGTGCAGTAATCGTCCCAATCCTTCCCGATTTTAAACCCGATAACGTTCACCATATCGTAAACCACTCCGATTCTGTGGTACTCTTTACGGGCGATCCCATTTGGGAAAACCTCGATGAGTCGCAAATGCGAGGAGTTAAGTGCATAATTTCACTTTCGAAGTTTGATGTTTTACACGAGAATACACCATTCTCTGTTAAGGATTTTAGGGGAGATGTTGATTCGGCATTTGCCGAAAAGTATGCCAATGGTTTTGAGCCTGATAATGTAAACTATTTTCACGATACAAACCCAAACGATATTTGCGTGATTAACTATACCAGTGGAACAACTGGTTTTTCGAAAGGGGTTATGATCCCCTACCGTAGCCTTTGGAGCAATATGCTTTTTGCAAAACAGGTAATTCCCCTTGAGGCTGGCGATAAGGTGGTTTCGATGCTACCTCTTGCCCACACCTATGGCGCGGCTTTCGAATTTCTTTACGAAACCACCAAGGGTTGCCACATACATTTTCTTACCCGCAATCCGTCTCCCAAGATTATCCTCGAGGCCTTCGACGATATTAAGCCCCGTGTTGTGCTTTCGGTTCCGCTAATCATTGAGAAGATATACAAGAAGAACATACTTGAGGCATTAAAACGCCCGTCACTCAAGTTGCTCCTTAAGGTTCCAGTTGTAGACAAGCGAATCAAAAAAACAATCTGCAATAAGATCTCCTCCATATTTGGAGGTAATTTCATTGAGGTGATTATTGGTGGTGCTGCCTTTAATCCCGAAGTTGAATCTTTTCTGAGAGATATCGGATTCAAGTTTACCGTGGGATACGGAATGACTGAATGTGGGCCAATTATTACTTACGACTCGTGGAAAACCACTCGTTTGTACTCTTCCGGAAAAGCTGTAGTAAATATGGAGGTGAGAATTGACTCCGAAGATCCCGAAAATATTGTAGGCGAAATCCTAGTGAAGGGTGATAATGTAATGCTTGGTTACTACAAGAACCCCGAGGCTACAAGTCAGGCAATTGATAAGGATGGATGGCTCCATACTGGGGATCTTGGTTTAATCGATAAGGATGGTTACCTTTACATAAAAGGGCGCAGCAAAAATATGCTACTTGGGCCAAGCGGTCAAAATATTTATCCCGAGGAGATTGAGGCCATTATCAACAACCTTCCCTATGTGCAGGAATCGCTTGTTGTTGAGCAAAACGGAAAGTTATCGGCACTTATCTTCCCCGATTTCGACCTGGCTGATAAGGATGGGATTAGAACTGCTGATTTGGATAAAATAATGAACGAAAATAGAGTGTTGGCCAATAAATCGTTACCAAGTTATTGCCAAATATCGAAGGTGCAACTTTATCCCGAAGAGTTCGAAAAAACGCCCAAGCGCAGTATCAAAAGGTACCTATATCAGCCCTCAAATCAAAGCTAATTGGTGTATGAGCACGAGCAATGTATACTGTGTAATAATGGCCGGAGGCATAGGCAGTCGGTTCTGGCCACTTAGTCGATCAAGTAAGCCTAAGCAGTTCCTCGATATTTTGGGTACGGGCAGCACCCTTATCCAGCAAACATTCAACCGGGTAACACGCTTTTGCCCACCCGAAAATATCTATGTGGTTACAGGAAGTGCCTACCGGGAAACAGTTCTCGAGCAGCTTCCCGAGTTAACGGCTGAGCAGGTTCTTCTAGAGCCCATGCGACGGAACACAGCACCCTGCATTGCCTACGCAAATCAGGTAATTGAGAAGCGAGATCCCAATGCCATAATTGTAGTTGCCCCAAGTGATCATCTTGTTCTCGAACCCGACAGGTTTGTTAAAACCATCACTACGGCAATAGCCTTTGCATCAGAAAAACAAGCTTTGCTTACCATAGGCATAAAGCCTAGTCGACCCGAAACGGGTTATGGTTACATTCAAATATGTAAACAATCGGAGCGTGCTATTCCAAATCTATACAAGGTTAAGACCTTTACCGAAAAACCTAACCTAGAGCTTGCCAAAGTATTTATCGAAAGCGGTGAGTTTTACTGGAATTCGGGCGTTTTTATTTGGTCGCTTTCTGCAATTAATAGTGCTTTCGATAAGTATCTCCCCGATGTATATGGTCTTTTTCAGGGCTTTTCGCACAAGGTGCATTCTGTTGATCACGACAATAGCCTTATGCACGTATATGCCGATTGCAAAAATATCTCAATTGACTACGGAATCCTAGAAAAGGCCGATAATGTGTACGTAATATGCTCCGAATTTGGCTGGTCCGACCTGGGAACCTGGGGCTCGCTCTACCAGAATCGGGAAAAGGATGAAAACAGCAACGCCATTAGTGGTGCCAACGTAATGCCCTACGATGTTTCTGGGTCAATTATATCTATGCCCAACGATAAGCTTGTTATTGTTCAGGGGTTAAAAGACTATATTGTCGCCGAATCGAACAACATTCTGCTTATCTGTGAAAAGGAAAAGGAACAGGAAATCAAGAAATTTCAAAATGATGTTCTAATCGAGAAGGGGGATAAATTTCTTTAGAATACTCCCACTGCAATACATAAACAACAAAGGCGGCCATTAGCCGCCTTTGTTATTATATCTAGAGTTTACTAGTACTCCCAAACATCATGTTCCCAGTCGAAAATCTCATTCTTAATCCGTTCTGACTCACGCATATTTGGTAAGCCACCAAAAACGTAGTCGTTAATACGGCGGTTATTGTAAACGTTCGATTCTTGAACAATGTAAGAACTGAATCTACGCTTAAAGAAGATATCGTCGAACGAATTCCGTTGAGCATCGTTTGCACTATTGAAAGCAGCCGTATTGGCCAGTACGCTACGCGCATGTGGATAGTACACCCAGAAAAGTCTCATCTTTAGGGTTTCACCTTCGATATCTAGATCTTGCGATCCTTGAGCTATACGGGTGTAAACCCTAATGGGGCAGATACCAATTATGCGAACATGCATAACCGAATGCTGACGGTCGAAGAACCACTCTTCCTTTACTTCAAGCTCCCTAATTTCTCCCCAATTAATGCTACCAGGGATAATGATGGTTGTGTCGCGCCCTGTTGTGGGACTAACATCCTTTCTCTCCCTGTCCTTGGCATCGAGTTTGGTCAGAATTTGATCGTATGAAATCAGCGCAGAGAACTCGTCGTCGACGTCAGCATCATATGCATTAATTTCATTAAACTTTATGGCATCCATCAAACGCTGAACAAGGCTGGAACGATCATGCATCCTGTTTGTTGGGAAGTATAGTGGATGATTCATTCTCTGACGCAGGTCTACAATCCTCCACACCCTTTTGGTCCACATAGCATCGGCTTCGCGTAAGTGTGGATATGGCACAGGAATGCGTTGCTTTACGGTTTCCCTTTCATAAATACCATCATTTACTAGGGGTTCTTTCATATCACCCTGCGCATACGCGCTTAGCGAAAGAGTAAGAAGGGCAACTCCACAAGTAAGGAAAACAAATATTCTTTTCATATTCAAAAAATTAACGTATTCTGTACACTATATCGTTCAAATCGCGTATTCGACCATCGGGCCCAACAGCCTTTATATCAATAATGTTAACGGATTGTCCGCTTCGTAAACCATCAAACAACCTACGCTGATCATCGGTTATAAGCTGGTTATTTGAAATGGCTGTACGGGTAAAGCCACCAACAGTAGCCATAACGGTAAATCCAGTTATGTTAAATGTTAAGTCGAAATCGAATCCTGCTGGCATTTTTGCCTCAACTGCTAACGAAGCCGCCAACTCGTTTTTATCAACTATTCTACCAGTTACACCTCTAACACCAGCCGATGGGTCGGGAACATCCCTAACACGGAATGGTCTCACTCCCATATTCTTCTTCTGTCCATCAATATCGGCTACAACGGCTACATTACACATATTTCCTGTACGACCGGGAATTATTATAAAACTATCACCTGCTTTACGAATTGTTCCACCGCCATCAACCGTTGCTGATAATTTATCCATAGAGATTCCGGGAATTGATATTTCTACTGGGTTTTCCACACCACGATAAAACACGTTCATTTTCAAAGGAGATACAACTACGTTGGGTTGTGCCACCTCGTACTCATGATTAAATGGCTTTTTGATCTTAGATCCGTCGGGGGCCGTTACCTCAAGTAACCCAGACCACTTATTAATTCCAAGACGATTCGATCGTTGAGAGAAAATTCCACGTCCCCCTTCTACCTTGATTTCTTCGTACGAACCCACCATACGATAATCCTCAAATCCCTGATCGGTAATAAATTTCTCGTAGTTTCCTATATAAATACGTGGAACCTGAGTGGTGTCGGATGCAGCAAGAAAAATGCTAGCCTGAAATTCGTTCCCCTGAACAATATAGTTCGATTTTGGTATAACCACAGCATCGAGTTTATTAACCTTAAAGTCACCAGCATCCACTTGACTAATAAGATATCCTACTACTTCGGCCTCAACATTGAGAATGTCCAATTGCATTTTAGTAAGCTGTGGAAATACGGCCACAAGTGGAATGTGATCAAATCGAGATGATTCCCATGTATGATGAGTGTCGGTAGATGTATCCTCGGCTGGGGGATCTTCGGTATTAAGTATATTTCCAATCGATTGAATTAACTGCTCCCCTGTAGATGGATCGACTAGGCTTTGCATGAAGTCCCTATACTCAGCTATGCGCTTCTTCAAATCGTAGGCTTTTCCTCCCCCCTCGGCACCAATAAAAACGCGACCACTCACATTTGAGTCTCCTTTACCGCTAATCTTTTTAGCGTCCACCTGATTATCGCCAATAAGGGCGGGTGAATCCTCCTTTTCGGCGGTGATAACAGTAAGAACTTTTAACTCTTGTATATAATCAAATAGTTCTTTAGTTTTTTCCCTGATGGCATCAGTTGAGTTTTTCCATGGTTCAACCTTAGTGGGATTAACGGCGTAAGCCTTCTCCATTTGGTTGTAGAGCCGTTCGTTTTTAATGGAAAAACTTTTGGTAGTTTGTGATAGTCCAGAATCAACCAGGACAAAAGCATCTAGTACTGTAGCCGACACGTTTAACGCGAGCATAGCAGTTAGCACTAGGTACATCATACCTATCATCTTTTGTCTTGGGGTTTCTTTGCCGCCTGCCATAATTGGTTATTGCGTTTGGTAAAAGATTATGCGTTGTTTGACATAACGTTCATAGCAGAAAGCATATTGCCATAAACTGTATTAAGTGAGGCAATATTCTGGTTAAGTTTGGTAATGGATTCGCCAAACTTGTCTGTCTCCTCAATTGAAACTTTCAACTTCTTCATCATCGCCTCTACACCAGAGTAAACGGCTTGAGAATCCTTAAGCTTTTCAGAGGTTCCCTGAAGGTGAAGTTCGTGAGCCGCATTCAGTGCGGCCATATTCTTATTAAGTCTGTCGAGTTGCTCCTGATATCCTGAACTTCCCTTTGAAACGATCTCCCCATTCGCTTTCATGGCCTCAGCAAGTTGATTATAGATGGTAGTAAGACCAGTTGCTGCTGAACCTACCTGATTTGCCACTTCGGCACCAGATTGAACCAGTCGATCGTGTACCTCCTTACCAGCGCTATTCAAGTGGTTCTCTAAATTGCTAACAGAGCGCTCTATATTCCCCTTGAAATTAGCACCACTCTCCGATACGGTTCCTGCAGCTCTCTGGAAACTTTCGGAAAGAATATTTACCGATTCACTAAGCACCTGACCATTTCCCTGATAACTCTCAGTAAAGTTGGCAATGGAATCTGCGGCCTTCTTCATGTTATCAGTATACGCACTTGTTGCAACGGATGCCTGTGTTATGTCGGATAATTTGGTTGTTGTTTCGCTTAGGTTTTTAAGGCCTTTCCCAATTTTATCGAAGAGCTCTGGTCCGATTTCTGCGTTCTCCAGCATTTGGTTAAACTTCTCAGAGAACACTATTCCTCCAGTTCCTGTATATACAGGGGCGCCTTGACCCGATGAGCCAACGGCTACAGGTGCAGCACCCTGGGTGGCTGAAACTACGCTAGCTATGATCTCCTTCAAATCCTCGGCGTTTACGCCCTCTAAACCTGCTCCTTTTCGATACTTACGGAGTTCTTCCTCGTCGGACATACCAGCAAGTTCTGGATAAACAAGAGTCCAGTCCACTTCATCATGAAGGGGCTCAAATGCCGAAAAGAAGAAAATAACTACCTCGGTGGTCATACCAATAGTAAGCATAGTACCTGCGCCAGGCCAATACATTAGTTTGAACAGCGCCCCGGTGAGTACTAGCGCGGCTCCCCATGCATACAGGTACTTCATGAAGGTTCTCCACTTTTCCCCTTGGACGATTTCAGAAATATTAAATCCCATCGCGATGAAGTTTATTTGGGTTAACTATAGTTTTTGGGTAATGTTCAAAGTTATTTTGATCCTGTATAAGTGCGCACGCACCTAAAACCAATATGTGTTTTTGCACTATCCTGATACTCATATGTACGCACTCCAACCTGTAGGAAATATCCTATATCCTTCCAACTTCCTCCTCTAATCACCTTACGTTTCATGGCGGGTGGATCGTTTGGTTTAGCGTTATACTTATAGTCTGGGTTCATGTCGTGCATAAAGATGTAGGCGCTCTCGTCGAATGCATTGGCGGTCCACTCAGCAACGTTTCCAGCCATATCGTAGAGACCGAAATCGTTGGGCTCATAACTTCCCACTGGTAGGGTAATGTATCCACCATCATCAACGTAGTTACCGCGAAGTGGTTTAAAGTTGGCCAAGAAACAGCCCTCGGAATTACGGGTATATGGACCACCCCAGGGGAACATGCTATGATCGAGACCTCCACGAGCAGCGTACTCCCACTCAGCCTCATTTGGTAGTCTAAACTCTGGCACAGGTGGCATTCCGCTTCTTGAAAGGAATTTGTTCAAGAATTGGGTTCTCCAAATTGCAAAGGCATATGCTTGTCTCCAGGTAACACCAACAACAGGGAAGTTGTCGAATGAAGGATGCCAGAAGTAGTTTGCTGTATAAGGTTCGTTATATGAGTAACTAAAATCACTTATCCAAGCAAGCGTATCGGGGTAAACGTTAACCTTATCGCGAATGATGAACGAGGAACGGTTTGTAACCCTAACGGGAACACCCATCTGGTTTACGATCTCGGCATTCTCCTCGTACGATCCTGTTTCAAAGTTCCAACGGTTTTTCTTTTGTGCTGCTTGCTGTAGGTCAATCCAGAAGAATTCGTAGTTTAACTTTCGGGTGTCAATTTCCTTGCGGTTATAAAAACGCTCATCCTTTGTATAGTACATCTCAGCAAGAATTTCTTGCTGCTCCTCGTCGCGCATATCAATGGGAATCTCCCAAACCAAAACGGGAGGATCGATAGGATTGCCAAACTCATCCTCTTCGATTACAAAGTCCTCTATTTGCTGACCAAGAAGCCTACGTGAAATGGAATCGCGAACGTAGTATACAAATTGGCGATACTGATTGTTGGTTATTTCGGTTTGATCCATCCAGAAAGCATCAACAGAAACGGTTCTTGCAGGAGCATTAATTGCCCAGGTGATATCTTCATCGTCGCCACCCATTTTAAACGACCCCATGGGGACAAATACCATTCCGTAGGGTGTAGGGTCTTGGTAGCCCCTTCTTCCGGGAACTCCTGTTAGCTCACCATTTTGGCCGGGGCCACAGCTGCTAACAATAGCAGTAAGAACAACAACAAATACAAGAAGATTTCTCATAACACTCCGATTATTAATTGCAAATAACGTAAAAATATTTTTAAAATGCTTTAACGTCTATAAAAATCTGATACTTTTATACTGCTGAGGAGCACGCTCCTTTTTCAATGAAAAACTATATCCAAGCATAAATTCGTGCGATCCGCTGTTAAAACCACTAATCTCAGTAATCGAGAAGTCGTAGGCATATCCTACGCGTAATCCGGAAAAAAGTTGTACCCCCACCATACCAGTAACCGCTTCGCCCACACGATATGAAACGCCACCCCAAAACCTTTTATTGTATATTAGGTTCGCATTTAGTGACATTTGGTTTACTACCAAGTCGCTGCTAATTAAAACTACGGGATTAAACTCCCAATTTTGATTGGCAAACTGCATAAAATATCCTCCAACCAAGTAATAATGTCTTTTGTAATGACTTGGAAACTCTGGATAAAACGTAGATTCATTGAGATGGGTTGCAGAAACTCCAAAAAACATTTCATTATTGTTAAAAAAAACTCCTGCTCCAAAATCCATGTTTACAGCACTCTCCTTGCCCGCAGGTACGGTTACATCACCTGTTCCGTCAGGAAATCTCCAAGTTGGGTCTAAGGTGTTATTGATAAAACCACCATTAACACCAACGGCCAAATTACCAACACCCTGAATTGTAAAACGTGCAGCGTAGGAAAGATTGACTCCTATATCCTGATTAAAACCAAACTGATCTTGCAAAATATTTAACCCTATTCCGCTATTAAACCCAAATGGACTTATGGCGGCATCAATATTAAAAACACTTGTAATTGGGCTTCCCTCACCAAATCCCATCCATTGCTGACGGTGCATTGCAGTAGCCGAAATCATTCCACTACTTCCAGTATAGGCTGGATTTATTGATAGTTGATTAAAAACGCTATGGTTGAGCAATGGATCCTGTTGCGCCATTGCATTTACTATTGTGAAAAACGATAATGTTATCCAAATTTTTTTCATCAACTATCGTCTATTACCCATTTATATAGTATTTAACCGAAAGGTAAAGTAAATAAAAAAAAAATTCTCCAACAAACTTTATCAACAATTATCTGTTGATAAGATAAAATTATTGCGCTTCTGCTTTATACTTCGATTTGAGTATTATGTTACTTTTTGCAAATAAAAATCTGTAAACACCCCTTATGTTGCGATGAATCTCCATGAATTAGATGGTCAAAACCATTAGGTGAGTTATGTCATCCTTCGCCAAGCGCGCATCCATCGCTCAGGAACATCCCCCTTACTTGCCTTCTGATAATCGCTATATGAGCATGCCACCACCATTGGAATATCTCCTGTATTTGGCGTTGCAGGGAACTCAAACCACCAAGTATTGTTGAGTGTATTCTGAAGAAAAACCATTTGGATGTTGGGGATTGGACTCTTAACGTAAAACCGCTTAACATTTGGCTGTCCTTCAGATGCTTGTGGATGTTTTGCCCTAGCATTGAACCCGTCGATAAAGTGCCATGCTATTTGAGCACCTAAACTAGCGCTTTGCTCGCCCCTGTCGGCAAGAGTATTGAGTTCAAAAATTCCAAAAACTCTAGCATTTGTGCTTACCCCAGAGTATCGAGCCAGCTGGCAAACCTCCTCGGAGTAAAACCCGTTGGGCGACGGATAGATGGATCCTGGAGAATCGCTATGCTTAATGCATCCCATGTCGAGGCTTACAATGTGTGAATCGCGGAGAATTGGCTCTACATCGGCCATAGCGCCCCTAACATATCCTAACCGCATAAGCTCGTGGTTTTGAGCTGTAAGCAAATCTATATGCTTGGAATCGACTAGGTAGCCCTGATACCCCAGTAAATTCAACGAAAAGAGTGTTTCGGTCGATTCGTTCAAAATCTTATCGATATAGCATGTAGATGAAAAATCGCCATCGTTGCTACCCATATCGATGGTGTAATCGATAATGCTCAGGTTAATGCGTTTGGTACTCTCGGCAATGGCCATATACAATGGCCATGTAATCTCCTGTGTACCGCCAAGCACAATGCAGGTTGCGCCTTTGCTATGAATATGGCCAACCACATCGCGAACAGCCATATATGTATCGGAAGGATTTTGTGTAACCTTAAGATTTCCCAAGTCGACTAGCGGCTGCTTTACGCTTACCCCCGAAAGGCTGTACAAATACTTACGAATTGCGTCGGCACTTTGGGCTGCTCCTGGGTTGCTAGAATTTCGACTCTCTTTGACTCCAAATATTACGAGCGAGTTGGCTTCAATTTGAATCCCCTTGCTAATACCCAAATTTTGAATTTTTCCATAAATAGATGCGTTCTTGGCCAATCCTGTTGAAACAGGAAGCGCATCGGAGATGTCAAAGTAATCGGTTAAGTTCATTTTTTGGTTTTGGCCTTTGTACCAGTCTTCGCTTTTTTGGAATTTGTTGAGGGTTGACTCTCAATTATCTTCATACAATCCTCAAAAGTGAGTTCGTGTGCGTTGGTTCCCTTGGGGATTTTGTAATTCTCTGTCTTATGCTTGATAAAAGGACCCCATCGTCCATTAAGAACCTGTAAATCTGGATCCTGATCGAAGACTTTAATGAATTTTTCACGATCCTTTTGCCGTCCCTCCTCAATAAGTTCAACGGATCTTTCTAGGGTGATAGTAATAGGATCGTCTGTTTTCTTAAGCGATACAAACTTTGAGTTATGCCTTACATATGGTCCAAATCGGCCAACACCAATTACAACATCTTTCTCCTCGTACTGGCCTAGGGTTCTGGGTAGTTTG
Source organism: Tenuifilaceae bacterium (assembly GCA_034003245.1). Taxonomy (GTDB): domain Bacteria; phylum Bacteroidota; class Bacteroidia; order Bacteroidales; family Tenuifilaceae; genus Perlabentimonas. The sequence continues at coordinate 3,035 of JAVEYY010000059.1, read as the reverse complement.
AAGAGTTCAAGAGCTTCGTCCAGAGTTATTGATTCAATTAGTTGGCCCTTAAGTAAGCTGGCGTACTGAGGTTTTTGCCCATCCTTCTCCTCCGACTCACCAATTTGTGCTATGGGCCCAAAACGGCCAATGCGAACACTTACCTTTTTCCCCGATTTTGGATCGACCCCCAGCGCACGTTCGCCCTTGGTGTAGTCCGATTCTTTTAACGTTTTCTCTACGTCCTTGTGGAAGGGTTTGTAAAACTTATCAATCATCTCCGTCCACTCCTTGTTCCCTTCGGCAATATCATCGAACTCTTTCTCAACAGATGCGGTGAAGTTGAAGTTCACAATTTTTGGGAAATGCTCCACCAAAAAATCGTTTACCACCATTCCTATGTCGCTTGGGAAAAGTTTTGCCTTCTCGGCACCATGAATTTCAACTTTTTGGTTTTGCGATATCGTGCCCTTCCTAAGTACTATTACCTGATACTTTCGATCTACTCCCTCGCGATCGTCCTTGATAATGTACCCACGATTGAGAATTGTGGTTATGGTTGGAGCGTAAGTTGAAGGGCGGCCAATTCCTAGCTCTTCGAGTTTCTTTACCAAGCTCGCTTCAGTGAAGCGGGGTGGCCGCTGTGTAAACCTTTGGGTAGCCGTTATCTCAAGCGGAGTTAACTTATCTCCTGCTTTAAGAGGGGGTAAAAGATCCTTTGCTGTTTCCTCGTTCTCATCGTCAGTCGACTCAAAATAAACCCTAAGGAACCCGTCGAAAAGTAACACTTCGCCCGAAGCAATAAACTTGCTTTTGGATTCTGATATATCTATGGTGGCTGTTGTTTTCTCCAACGATGCATCACTCATCTGTGAAGCAACGGTACGCTTCCAAATTAGCTCATAAAGGCGCTGTTCGGCTGAGTTTCCAGAAATTTTTTGTTTATCGAGATATGTTGGGCGAATAGCTTCGTGAGCCTCCTGTGCACCCTTCGATTTAGATTTATAGGTTCTTGCCTTGTGGTACTTTTCGCCATACTCCTTAACAATCACATTTCTGGCAGCATCAACTGCTGTGGCCGAAAGGTTAAGCGAATCGGTACGCATGTAGGTTATATAACCAGCCTCGTAGAGCCGTTGGGCAATGGTCATTGTTTGCGAAACCGAAAAGTTAAGTTTTCGGCTAGCTTCCTGCTGAAGGGTTGAGGTTGTGAATGGAGGAGCAGGACTCTTTTTAGCAGGCTTCTTGGAAACATCAGCAACTGTAAATTCCGAAATTTTACACTCCTCAAGTAACTTTAAAGCCTCATCCTTACTACTAAGACGTGTATTAAGTTCCGCTTTTAGTGGTAATTCGGCCTGAAAAAGACCGAGTACCCGATAAAAGGAATCGCTCACAAACGCCATTATCTCGCGCTCACGCTCTACGATTAGCCTAACGGCCACCGACTGGACACGACCAGCCGAGAGCGATGGCTTAACCTTTTTCCAGAGAATGGGCGAAACCTCAAAACCCACAAGTCGATCGAGTACCCGACGGGCTTGCTGTGCATTCACCAGATCCTGGTTTATTGATCGTGGGTTCTTTATGGCTGCCTCAATGGCGGGCTTTGTGATCTCATGAAAAACAATTCGCTTGGTCTTGCTTGCATCGAGTTTTAGAACCTCACAAAGATGCCAGGCAATTGCCTCCCCCTCGCGGTCTTCATCGGAAGCCAACCAAACGGTTTCGGCCTGTTTCGAAAGTTTCTTCAGCTCATCAACAACCTTCCCCTTATCACTGCTGACCACATACTCAGGTTTGTAATTCTTTTCAAGATCGATACCGAGCTTCTTCTTTGACAGATCGCGAATATGTCCGAAACTTGATTTTACGGTAAAGTCCTTGCCCAGAAACTTCTCTATGGTTTTTGCCTTTGCAGGCGACTCAACTATTACAAGATTTTTTAGCATTGGCGTATATAATATGGTATAAAATTTCGGCACAAAGTAAAGCATTTAGGAATCGAACTACAAAATTTTTAAAAAAATAAACAAGAACACATTCATCAATTTGTCTTTAAATCAACTAAGTAACTACGAATTTTGACTCCCTAATCTGCTAGAAGTTCATTAATCATGTAAATCGAGTCAAAAACGATTTAATGAAAATTTTGGGCATAACCTAATGTGGTTAAACGTCATGTAAATTTGATTTATATTCAGGCGTAAACGACAACAAACGAATAATAATCGACTATACCCACTTATTAACCGAATACCGGTTTGCCCTCATCCTTACTTTGCATCAACAAAACCATTTAGTTAACCTTTAAATATTTACAGCTATGGAAACAACAATTAACAGAGTAGAACTTCAGGGCTTTCTTGGACGGGATGCCGAAGTTAAATCGTTTGAGAGCGGACGCACATTAATCACACTAAGTGTAGCCACCAACGAGAGTTACAAGAACACCCGTGGGGACTGGATTACAAGTACTACGTGGCATAACGTAACCATGTGGCGCACAAAAATGGATGAGTCGTTGCGCAGCAATTTGAAAAAAGGGGCACTTGTGCAGGTTGAGGGAAAACTTAACACTCGCAAATACACCGACAAAGCTGGGCAAGAGCGTTACATTACAGAGATTATTGCCCAAAAAGTAGAGCTGGCAAAAGTTGAAGCATAAACACTCTGCTGCCATTGGTTTAGCGTTAGCTTGGATTTAAATTCTGTCCTGCTAACGCTAAGCCAATTTATTTGCAATCTTGGTGATAATACAGAAATAATTAGGGTACATTTGTAAGTGGGAAATTGATTTAAGTTAACCAATTTATTAACTAAAATCCGACACTCAAAATGGATACCTCCCGCCCGTCAAACAGCTCGTGGCAACAAATTGTAATGAGATATAACTATCCCAGTAGCTTAGCAAGCTGGTGGCAAGTAGTAAATACAGTAATCCCTTACATTGCCTTATGGGTGCTTATGTACTATAGCCTCGAGGTCTCGTACTGGCTTACGCTTTTGCTATCGGTTTTGGCTGCTGGTTTTTTGGTAAGGGCATTTATTATTTT
>JAVEYY010000058.1:0-15350 GCA_034003245.1 Tenuifilaceae bacterium | reverse complement strand
TCTAGAGCATCATCGGGATAAACCCAACAGCCAGACGGGTAACTGGATATTAGAATAAAGTTAAAGAATTTCATTCTTTACCGATTTACAAACCTATGGATTTTCAATCCATAGTGATTTAGTTTTTGGGTCAAGCTTTGCAAGTGCTCCTTTAGCAAATAGCATAATAACAATTAGAAGATATACCCAAAGAGTTTCTACTCTATTTCGATGCAATTTCATGGTCTTTGCCCCAAGATTCCCTTCAAAATATTTTGATTCCGGCAGGTTTCGGTAGTGCCATTTTCCAATAATTGTTCCCTCATTAAGTAACAAAATCCCAGGATTTGAGCGGATAATAGTTTTAAGCATAATCTCGTCGGCCATTAGAAATGGGAAGGCAACACCAGTAGAACTAATAAACCTATCAATTTCAGTTGCTGGCGATGACGTTATACATACAAAACCAATTTGCTGTTCCTTAGCTTTGTAGTAAAGCTCGTTAAGCTTAGTAAATGCCTCTGCATTGGCCTTATCGAGACGGTAGGCAATTGCAACCAGAAAGTAACCTGGCGAGTGAAGAATGCTATCGGTTTTATCCCATCCGTAAAAATCGGTTAAAACAAAATCCTTAATCGGGGGCTCATAGCCTTTCTTCACAAGTATTGATTTACTATCAACAAATACCCAGGAACTATCCTGCCAGGGGAAGTTTTCCTGGGTAAACTCTTTTGTGATCCCATCCTTTTGGTAGTACAAAACAGTTTTGTACTCATCGTGTGGCGCATTTTCGGGAAATTCCATAGCCTGTTGGATGTTAGTTCCAATGCTGTAGGGGCGAAAATCGAACAATGGCAGGTTGTAATAACCATGGATTGACGGCATAAAGGATATTATGGCCAATAGGATTGTTGCAGTTACCTCGGGGAAAAAGCGATACATTGGTTGTATTTTCTTTCGAAAAACTATTAGAAAGGCTGAGGCTCCCAACAGGGGAAGATTTTTAAAAAATGTTTGCCAATTTGTTAAAATTAAGGCATCACCAAAGCATCCACAATCGGAAACAGGATTGTATATAGCAAGAACTAGAGTTAGTGGAGTGAATACTGCCATGAAAATAAGGGCACCCCACGATGCTAAAACTGTTCGAATATTGAATAGCAGCATAAGCCCTATAAGCAGTTCAGCCGCACAAAGAATAAACGACATTGGCAATGCAAGGGGCATAAAAAAGTCTAAGCCAAAGGCCATGAAGTAGTCTCCGAACTTGTAAGCCGAGCCAAGCGGATCAACACCTTTTACAATACCAGAAAATATAAAAGTGATTGCCAGTAAGTAGCGTGAAACCCATAAAATTATTTTGCTCATAGTATTGCAATTATCTACTTTGAATTAGTTCAAAAATCTTTGAGAAAATCTCCTCTTTATCTCCCATTAAGCCATCGGAGTTGGAGCAAGGAATAACCACAAAGTCGGAATCGTACTCTGGCTGTTTAAGATATACACGCCTAACTCGCTCCTGAAAGGTCAAATCCTCCTCGTGAATATCCACGCTTCCCTGCAAATAATCCCTATCGGCACCACTACGCTGATTCTGAAGTCGCGATACGGTAAAATCGAACGGAACATCCAGAAAGATGTTAAGTGAGGGTTTGGGAATCCTGAAATACTCGAATTCCAACTCGTAAATCCAGTCCCTTAGCCTTTTCTGCTGATGCTCATCGCGGAGTTTGGCACACTGAAAGGCAATATTTGAGTAAACATACCTGTCGAGCAGAATAGTTTTTCCCTTATCAAGCCAATCCTGGAGAATAGACGCTGCATCTCTCCTATCGCCAGCATACAGCATGGCAACCACGTATGGATCAACCTGATCGAGTTTACCCAGTTCACCACGAAGAAAACGGGCAATTAGCTCTCCAAAGAAAGGGGAATCGGTTCGGGGAAAATGCAGTGCTTCGCACTGTATTCCTTGACTACTAAAATGATCGGCTAGAAGTTTTAGCTGGGTCGATTTTCCGGCGCCATCAAGGCCTTCGATTACTATAAAACTCATAAACTTAATGCAATATTTACTAAAACCACAAAGTTAATCTTTTCGGAATAATTTGAAACTCTCCAAAGAGTTAACTAATCATAAGGTTTCAAATTATGCAATTAGTGAGCGAAATAAGGCAAACAGTTGTTAAATGTTTTGTACTTTAGCTTCCGAAAGCAAAATGATTTAGGAACATGGAAATTGCCTCCACTTTTTTTCAGAGCAAGAGTAGCTTAAGCTGTAATGGCCAGCTTCTTGATTTATCTACACCAGCCGTTATGGGGATTATAAACATTACCAACGACTCCTTTTACAGTGGTAGCCAGTTTATGATGAGCCACCGTATTTACCGTAGGGCAAAGCAAATTATTCAGCAAGGTGGAGCAATTATTGATATTGGCGCATGTTCAACACGGCCTGGTGCTAAGTTAACCTCAGAGGCTGATGAGATTCGGAGGCTTAGCAAGGCTGCATCGGTTATTCGTAAAAGATTTCCAAACGTCATCATTTCCATCGATACCTTCAGGGCATCAGTGGCTAAAGCAATGGTTAGAGACTTTAGCGCAAATATGATTAACGACATTTCGGCGGGTGACATGGATAAAAAAATGTTTGAAATCGTTGCCGAACTTGGTGTCCCATACATTGCCATGCACATGCAGGGCACTCCCGAAACCATGCAGATTAATCCTCACTACGACAATGTGATTAAGCATCTATTTCAGTTCTTTGCTAAAAAGACAGAACAGTTAACCCGCCTTGGAGTTAAGGATATACTAATTGATCCGGGTTTTGGTTTTGGCAAAACCATGGAACATAACTACACTTTACTTAATAATCTGGAGTCTTTCAGGATTTTCAATCTTCCAATTATCGTTGGGCTATCTCGTAAATCGATGATATACAAACCCCTTGGAATAAAACCCGGAACAGCCCTAAATGGAACCTCGGTGCTAAACACCATTGCTTTGCAAAAAGGAGCAAAACTATTAAGGGTACATGATGTTGCAGAGGCAATGGAGGCAATAAAACTCACCCAATTGTGTACTAATCAACCCGCAGAGGGATAGGAAACTCAAACAATGGATAATCAGTCCCTAATTACACTTTTCATCACAGTAAGAGTCCTTGATGTTATTGACATCCTGCTGGTGGCTTTCCTTTTATACCAGATATACATGCTGATTAGAGGAACGGTTGCCATTAACATCTTTATGGGGATCTTCATTCTCTACCTCTTCTGGCTTATTGTTAAGGCTCTGAACATGGAACTTCTAAGCAATATCCTTGGACAAATCATAGGTGTTGGGGTTATTGCGCTTATAATTGTATTTCAACAAGAAATCCGAAGGTTTCTTCTTCTTTTAGGAACACGATACCTATCGAAAAATCGCTTTTCTCTCGAAAAGATTTTCATGCTTAAGGGGAGTAAATTTGATAGTCCCGTTAATATAGAAGCTATTGTGAGGGCATGTCGGAATATGGCCGAGGCCAAGGTAGGCGCCTTAATAGTTATTACACAGAAATCGGATTTACAAGTTTACGCTGATACTGGCGATATTATTAATGCTGAGACCTCGAGTAGGTTGATTGAGAATATTTTCTTTAAAAACAGCCCACTTCACGATGGCGCTATGATCATCAAGAATAATCTAATATATGCAGTAAGATGTATTCTTCCTCTCACCGAACGTTCCGACTTGCCCGCATCCTATGGCCTACGCCATAGAGCAGCCATTGGCATAACCGAAATTGTAAATGTACTTGTTGTTGTGGTTTCGGAAGAAACTGGGAAAATTTCATTTGTAAATGAAGGAAAAATATCTAAAGACCTCACCATACCTCAACTTCGAGAGCTATTGGAGATGCACCTAATTACCAGCAAGTCGTCATAGCCTATACAGCTGTTGTATTAGGAAGATGCTTCTTAAGAATTACCCACAAAGGGCTTTTTGGTACATATTTTGATAATGTGCAAAAGATTTAAACGCCCTAATTATTATTCTAAGATGAAAAAACAACTCCTCACCCTATTATTTGTGGCTTTTGCTTCTATTACATTCGCTCGATCGGTCACCCAAACTATTCGTGGTGTAGTTTACGACAAGCAAACTAGAATTACCCTACCTGGTGCTCACGTATTCCTTACTCTTCCGGATCCTGTAAAAACAACCTCGTCCAATGAAAATGGAGAATTCCGTTTCGAAGGAGTTGAGGTTGGTCGAGTAAGTCTCCGCATTTCTTTTATTGGATATAACGATGTAAATATCAATAACGTAAACTTGCAATCGGGCAAGGAACTTGTGCTTAATATATATATGGATGAGATGGTTACTTCAGTCGAAGAGGTTGTGGTAACATATAGAGCCGATAAAACCGTGTCGCTAAATAGTATGGCTTCCGTTAGTGCACGTGGATTTACCGTGGAGGAAACCGAGCGTTATGCCGGCAGCAGAAACGATCCTGCCCGAATGGCGGCAAACTTTGCTGGTGTGGTTGGTGTTGACGACTCACGTAACGATATTATTATAAGGGGAAACTCGCCCATGGGATTACTCTGGCGGCTAGAGGGTGTTGATATTCCAAGTCCCAACCATTGGGGAATGAGCGGGTCTACGGGTGGGCCAGTTAGTATGCTCAACAATACATTGCTCGAGAACTCCGATTTTATTACAGGTGCCTTTCCTGCTGAGTATGGCAATGCCCTCTCGGGCGTGTTCGATTTACAAATGCGTAATGGAAATAATGAGCAGTACGAATTTCTAGCACAGATAGGTTTCAACGGCTTCGAGTTTGGGGCTGAGGGCCCTATAAACCGTACGAAAGGTTCTTCTTTTCTTATAAATTACCGATACTCCACCATGGGTGTCTTCGATAAGTTGGGCATGGATTTTGGCACGATGGGAGTTCCTCAATATCAGGACTTATCGTTTAAAGTAAATCTACCAAACACCAAGTTGGGCCATATATCGATGTTTGGGTTAGGTGGATTAAGCTATATTGAGATATGGGATAGTCGAAAGGATACCACAAAAGAACAGCTAAACTACTACGGAGGCGAAGGGTTCGACATCACATCAGGAACCAACATGGGGGTTGTGGGTATTTCATCACACTACACCATTAACCCTAACACTTTTCTGAAAACTACGGTTGCAGGAATGGTTCAAAAATCGCTTAATTACATGGATACTTTAAGCGAAACCTTGGACAAATTTCGATTCTACGAATCTACCTTTATTGATAATAGAATTTCAGCATCAACCTTTGTAAACCATAGGTTTAACTCTAAGCATACGCTAAAAGCAGGAGTTTCAGCAAAAATGGTGATGAGCAACTTTTTCGACAAATTTTGGCACTATCGGTATAACGAATACCGAAGTCAAATAGATTTCGACGGCACAACCTGGCTAATTCAACCCTTTATACAATGGCAGTTCCGCCCAACCGATAGGCTAACAATCAACTCGGGCCTTCATCACAACTACTTTGCCTTCAATAATAGTCACTCCATTGAACCCCGTGTTGGCGTAAAATACGGGCTTGGGCCTCGGCATTCTATCAACTTTGGCTACGGATTGCATAGCCAAATATCGCCTCTCTTCGTGTACTTTCTGCACGAACCTCAAGAAGATGGAACATATATCAAAACCAACACCGATTTGGGCTTAACCAAAAGCCACCACTTTGTGGCTGGGTACGACTTTAAGATAAACGGCTTTACCAGAGTTAAGCTGGAAACATATTATCAAAGCATTTTTGATGCACCTGTAGATGCTCACGGGAGCAACTCTTTCTCAATGCTAAATAATGGTGCAAGTTTCGAATTTAGCATGCCCTCGTACTACATGAAAAACGAGGGTACTGGCGAAAATTTTGGTGTTGAAATTACTCTGGAGCGTTTTTTAAATAAAGGTCTGTATTTTCTAGTAACTGGGTCAATTTTTGAATCGAAGTATGCAGGTAGCGATGGCAGAACCTATAACTCTGCCTTTAACAACAACTACGTTTTTAACGGGCTTATTGGTAAAGAGTTTATCCTTAGCAAGAATAATCCCTCTGTTAAGCGGTCTTTGGCCATCGATTTCAAGGGTATGTGGGCTGGGGGAAAACGGACAACTCCATGGACAGCAGTGCTTAATGAGGAGACTCAGAAGTATGAGCGACAGTGGGACTACAGCAAAGCATTTAGCAATAAACTCGACGATTTCATAAAAGCTGATATTAAAATTATGTTCCGGTCAAATAAGCGTGGTGTAACACAAGAATGGGGTATAGAGATTACCAACCTATTAAACTACAAGAATATCCAATCGGAGCAATTCAATGAGGTTACAGGTAAAGCAGAACTTGTTTACCAAACCAGCATGATGGCCATTCCACAGTGGAGGATAATTTTTTAAAAAATTTCATCCCTAATTCAACTAACTTCCATCGATACCAAGCGATAGGTCCCAGAAGTTGAATAAATAATTTATAGAAAAAAGCCTTTGAATACAATCAAAGGCTTTTTTTATTATGTTTAAATGAAATTTTTTATAAAGCGTTTCTGAATTAAAAGGCATGTTGATGAAGGAAATTTTTCAGATATTGATTTTCTTATGCTTTTCCCCTATCGGAGTAATGGCTCAACATACCCTAACAATTGAAATTCACGGCTTAAACAACAATAACGGACATGTGCTACTTGAGCTTAGCAATGCGAAAGAAGCAGTGGTGGCTGGTAGAACAAGGAACATATCAAATAACAGGTGTATTATTGTTATTGACAGTTTAAAACCTGGAATGTATTCCTTCAAGTTTTTTCATGATGAGAACAAGAATGAAAAACTTGATACAAACTGGCTGGGGATTCCAAAGGAAGGTTTTGGCTTCTCTAATAATCCCAGCATGAACTTTGGCCCGCCTTCGTTTGAGAAAACAATATTCGAACTAAATGAATCGGTTTTGATAAAATGTAAACCTAAATATTTCTAATTATCATGAATTCTAACGAGAATCAATTAATGGACAAATCTGAAAGGGTTCCAATTAATGTTGATACAATCAAGGAGCTGTGGTCACAGACCTATAATCGTGAAGGAAAACCCGATTGGTCGCACATTTTTCCTTACTATCACAAGGAAATTGTTTTTCAGGATACAATCCAACGAATCGAAGGACTCGATAATTTTATTGCCATGTGCAACCGCCTTACCCAGCGCACCAAGCAGCTAAAAATGGAGATTCTTGCAATTACTCAAAAGGATAACGTGATAATGTTCGATTGGGTTATGACCATGATGTTTAAAAAATACCCCAATACGCCAATGTATGGCGCAACAAAACTGGTGCTCAGTGAGGACGGATTGATTAAGGAGCAGCGCGACTACTACGATTTGTGGGGAGATATTTTCAACAATATACCGCGTTTTGGTAAGATGTACCGTAGGTTCTTGATTAAGAAATTTGGATAATCACCTAATATGAATAAGAAAACACGACAATACATTCGCGAGTATAAGTGGGGGAATATATTCGCAATGATTAGAAATAATCGCAAAGACCCCAAAATTTGCACCGACGTTTTTAAAGATAAACTTGTAGTAATAACAGGTGCCACATCGGGCATTGGTTACGTAACTGCCCGCAAATATGCATCCAAGGGATCAAACCTTTTGTGCATCAACCGAAATCCCGAAAAATCCGAAAATCTTCGCCGCGAGATTGAGAGCGAATTTGGTGTTAAGTGCGACTACCGAATTGCCGATTTAAGCAATCTACAAGATATTTTTCGAGTTTCAAACGAGTTGACTCAACTTGAATCTCCAATCGATATTATAATTCACAATGCCGGTGTTTATCTTACCAAACGTGAATTAACCTCCGAAGGATTTGAAAAGGTATTCGTAGTTCATTACTTATCATCATTCATAATGAACTACCTTTTAATGGATAAACTTAAATCCCAAGAAAAGGCTCGGATAATTATGGTTGGCTCTGAGGGGCATCGGTTTGCAGCCTGGGGTTTGAGGCTTGACGATTTGAACTGGGAAAAACGAAGCTATTCTGGACTAAATAGCTACGGTTCAGCCAAAACGGCTCAGCTACTCTCGATGCTGGTTTTTGATGAGCATTTCAAAAATACAGGGGTAACCATTAATACTATGCATCCCGGGGCAGTAAAAACGGAAACGGGACAGGAAAACGGTCCTATTTACAAATGGTTTAAACGAAACTTCTTCGATAAAACCCTAAAATCGCCCGAAATATCAGCAGAGGCTCTTTACTACCTTGGAGTTTCGCAGGATTTGGTTGGTGTAAGCGGAAAATTCTTTAACCTAACCACTGAGGAGGAACCCGCGCCACCTGCATTGGATAGAGAGGTAGCTGTTATGCTATGGAATGAAACTTTGAAAATAACTGGATTAGATAAATTGACTTGATAACTTGTATTTGCTTTTTTTAAGTACCACATTTTATGTCTATGTCAGATAACACATACGATACCATAATTGTTGGCGGAGGAATAGCTGGCCTAACAGCAACAACTTACCTCGCCCGTGAGGGCCAAAAAGTTCTTCTGATTGAAAAGAACAAGGAACTGGGCGGTTTGGTTAACTCATTCTCACGTAACGGCTTTCATTTCGATGCTGGTGTTAGGGCGCTGGAGGATGCTGGTATAATTTTCCCCATGCTTAAGGATTTAAACATCGACCTTGAAGTGGTTAAAAGCCCCGTTTCCCTTGGTGTTGAGAATGAAATACTAAGCATCAAGAATATAGATAGTTTAAAAGAGTACAAGCAACTACTGAAAAAATTCTACCCCGAGAGCGAGACGGAAATTGATGAAGTGGTAAAGACCATCCGCAAGATAATGAATTACATGGATGTGCTTTACGGTATAGAGAATCCGCTTTTTAAGGATTTGAAACGCGACACATCCTTCATCTTCAAAAAACTCCTTCCTTGGATGCCACGCTTCCTATTTACCGTAGGTAAAATTAACCGAATGCAGGTTCCAGTTGAGGATTATTTAAATTCAGTGGTAAAGAACCCATCGCTCAGGGATATTATCGCCCAGCATTTCTTCAAGAATACGCCCACATTCTTTGCCTTAAGCTACTTCTCACTTTATCTCGATTATTTCTACCCCAAGGGGGGCGTGGGCAAACTTGCTGATGCTTTGCATAAAAAAACAGTTGAATTTGGTGGTGAGATTAAAGCAGAAACAACAGTTACTAGAGTTTTCCCAAACAATAAATCAGTAATAGACGAAAAGGGTAACGCGTACAACTACAAGACCCTAATTTGGGCAGCCGACCTTAAAACGCTTTACAGAATTGCAAACACTGAAAATCTTTCTTCTGAAATAAAATTTAATTTTGTAGAAAGGAAGGCGAAAATTCTTAGCAGCAAGGGAGGCGAATCGGTATTTACGCTATTCCTTCAGGTTGATGAACCGCTTGAAACTTTTGGCAAAATTGCCAATGGGCACTTTTTCTATACCCCATCGCGACATGGTTTGGGCGAAACGCATCGAAAGGAACTTTACGAACTATTGGACAATTTCCCCAATGTAAGCAAGCAGCAAATACTCGACTGGCTTAAAAAATTCATAACGCTTAACACCTTCGAAATATCAATTCCTGGACTTCGTGATAAGGATTTAGCCCCACAGGGCAAAACAGGAATAATTGTAAGTTTCCTTGCCGATTACGAGCTGTTTAAAAAGGTAAAAGAGGTGGGATGGCTCGAAGAGTTCAATTCCGAGATTGAGGAACTTGTTTTAAAAGTAATCTCTGAGTCAGTTTTTCCCATGCTGAAGGATAAGGTGATAAATCGTTTCTCATTCTCGCCCCTAAGTTACCACAACCGAATTGCCAGCTCCGAAGGAGCAATTGTTGGGTGGGAGTTCCAAAAGGATATGCCTGTGATAAATAAGATTCAAATTGCCGATCGTTCGGTAATTACCCCTTTACCAAATGTTTACCAAGCAGGACAATGGGCTTACAGTCCAGCTGGCGTTCCCATGTCGATATTAACTGGGAAAATTGCTGCAAATAAAATTCTCAAATTAAAAAAATTAAGTAAATGAAGTTCGATGCAGTAGTTGTTGGTGGCGGAATAGCAGGGCTAACTGCTGCTGCGTATATCGCCAAATCGGGCAAATCGGTAGCGCTTTTCGAGAGGCAACCAAAGGTTGGAGGTTTGGTGCAAACCTTTCAACGCAAGGGTGTTTACTTCGATTCGGGCCTACGATCAATCGAAAATTCTGGCATCGTATTTCCCATGCTCAGGCAACTTGGCATTGATATTGAATTTCAAAAGGTTGTCATCTCAGTTGGCATTGAGGATAAGGTGATTAAGGTAATCGACAAAAACAGCATTGCCGAGTATGAAGAATTTCTAAAATCTTTTTATCCTGAAAATGAAAACGATATTTCTACCATTATCAAGGAGATAAAAATGATAATTGGCTATATGGATGTACTTTATGGCATCGATAATCCTGCCCTAATGGATTTTGCCAAGAATAAAAAGTACTTGTTCGGCGAATTGCTTCCCTGGCTATTCCGCTTCCTGTTCACAATGCGAAAAATTAATAAGCTTTACGAACCTGTTGAGGATTACTTGGCAAGACTTACAACCAATCAAGCTCTGATTGATATTATTGCGCAACACTTCTTCAAAAATACTCCAACATCGTTCGCCCTAAGCTACTTTAGCCTTTACCTTGAATATCACTATCCAAAGGGAGGAACGGCTACCATTATTGATAAAATCAAGGAACTTGTAATCCAAAAAGGAGGATTAATCAATACGGGAGTCGCCATTACTGAATTAAATCCTGAGAAAAAATTTGTTGTTGATAGTAAAGGAAATCAAACAGAATACTCAAATCTGGTTTGGGCAGGCGATAACAAGGAACTTTACAATATTATCCCTGTTGATCAGTTAGAAAATAAGTTGTTAGCCAAATCAATCGAGCAAAAAAGATTCGATTTAAAACCATTAAAAGGTGGCGATTCGGTTTTCACGGTTTACCTAACGGTAAAGGAAAGTAAGGAGCATTTCGAAAATATTTGTACTGGTCATTTCTTCTACACACCCTATAAAAGCGGACTTTCAACAGTGTCGAAAAGTGAGATTGAAGAATTTTTAACATCAAATGAAATCCAACCCGACAATACTGATCTTAAAAGTCACTTAAAACAATACCTTGGCAGGTATTTTAGGCTTAATACATTTGAAGTTGCAATCCCAGTTCTTCGCGATTCCGATTTGGCACCCGAAGGAATGGTAGGGCTTGAAGTGAGTCTATTCCTCGATTATGAATTAGATAAGCGGATTGAAGAATTTGGCTGGAAAGATGAGATAAGGGGTTTTATGGAAAGCCTGACGGTTGAAATTTTGAATGATACCATTTTCCCCAAATTAAAAGATAAGGTAATCGACCGCTTTTCATCATCGCCATCAACCTTTGAAAGGCTAACAGGCAATGCGCACGGAGCCATTACGGGCTGGGCGTTTACCAATCCAACTGTTCCGGCTGTTAATCAAATGCTTAAAGTTAATAATTCGGTAAAAACCATTTTGCCAAATGTTTTTCAGGCTGGTCAGTGGACCTACAGCCCATCGGGCTTTCCAATGTCAATTGTAACCGGCAAACTCGCTGCCGATAGGGTAATCAAAAGAAAATCCAAATGAGCGGCAAGGAATACTATCACCCAATTCCACCAAGTCCTGAGTCAAGGCTTATTCAATTCTTCATGGGTTTATTTGGAATGAAGAGGGCAATGGAGAAGAAAATTCTGCGCAATGGTTACAGCAAAGTACCAGCAAAACTACCAAAATCAATAATTAAAAGATGCAACGTGCAGGTTGATGAGCAAAACGGAAGAAAAATTTGGACATTATCTCAAAAAAATATCGAATCAGATTCTGTTATTCTTTACTTGCACGGCGGTGCTAACTACGCCAACATAACCAATCTGCACTGGGATTTCGTTGAGCAGCTAATCATCAGAATAAACGCTACAATCGTTGTTCCCGATTATCCATTGGCGCCTGAAGCTACCTGTATTGATACCTATCAATTTCTTGATGCTGTTTATGCAAAAATTATTTCATGTTACTTTTCAAAAAAAATAATGTTAATGGGCGATTCGGCTGGTGGAGGATTAGCCCTTGGCTTTGCAATGAAAATTAAAAATGAGGACATTAAACAGCCACAACAAATCATTCTGTTCTCGCCTTGGCTCGATGTTTCGATGGATAATCCCGAAATAGCCAACTACGACAAACTCGACAAGATGTTGAGCCTTAATGGCTTAAAAATAGCAGGGAAGAAATATGCAGGCAATTTAAGTGTTACCGATTTTCGCGTAAGCCCAATTTATGGCGATTTCAACAATCTTGGAGAAATTTCAATTTTCATAGGAACAAACGATATGCTCATTGCCGATGCCCGAAAGTGCATGAAAATAATGGAAGTCCAAAAAATAGACTTTAACTACTTTGAATATCCCAAGATGTTTCACGATTGGGTTATTGTAACAAATCTAAATGAAGCAAAAGATGTATTGAATAAATTAAAAATCTATATCTTGAGCCAAATTAATAAACATTGATGTTTATCCAACTGAAGAATTAAACAACAATGTTAATGAGCAAATTTGAAATAACATACCTTACTAACAGCAAAAACATATCCATATGAAATCGTCAATAATTATTGGTTCAACAGGACTTATTGGATCAAAACTCCACAAAATTTTAGGTTACAATCCCGATCAGGAAAAGGTATACCTAGTGTCGAGGAGTAAGCCCAAAAATATTAGCGAAAAGTCTGTTCATATACCCATTGATAATGGCAACTATTCAATTCCGTTGAACATTGACACTGCTTATTGTTGCCTGGGAACTACTATGAAAAAAGCTGGCTCAAAGGATGCTTTCCTTAAGGTAGATCTTAATATGGTTGTTGATTTTGCAAAAAGAGTGAAAGAAGCAGGCGTTAATCGAATGGCCGTTGTTAGTTCCATTGGAGCCAACCCAACTTCAAGCAACTTTTACCTCCGCACAAAGGGGCAAGCCGAGGAGGAACTGAAGAAAATTGGCTTTGAAAGGTTGGTGATTGTTCGTCCCTCTCTCCTACTTGGAAATAGAACAGAGAGGCGTTTAGGTGAGGATATTGGCAAGGCTCTATACTCCATTTTTCGTTTCATTTTTATAGGACCCTTAAAAAAATACAGAGGTATTAAGGACGAAGATGTAGCCAAGGCCATGATTGTGCTGGTTCAGCAAGGGGAAGGAACAATTATCGCCGAGTCCAACGCTCTAAAACTATTTAGCAAGGAGTACAAAGGGTAGAAAGCTGAAGTCTAAACACGAGAGTTGTAAGTGCATCAAGAACTTAATCAATCAGCCCTGTCTGGTATCAAATCATCAAGAATGAACCCAAGCGAACACTTCCAATCACTAGTTAAAAACCGTCAAAGCGATCGAGGATATATTAACAAACATATCGAAAAGGAAAAACTTGAACGAATTCTAGACGCTGCAAGGCTTTCACCCTCGGCCTGTAATGCTCAACCCTGGAAATTTATCGTTGTTGATAATCCTGAAATTAAGAATAAGCTAGCCGATACCACATCGAGCAAAATACTCGGGATGAATCACTTTACCAAGCAGGCTCCTATTCACATTGTCATTGTGCTCGAAGGGGGTAATTTCAACTCCAAGTTTGGTAGCTTGGTAAAGCAAAAGAATCTTCCGCTTATCGATATCGGAATTGCTGCAGAGCATATCTGTCTTGCAGCAACATCCGAAGGAATAGGCTCATGTATGATTGGCTGGTTCGATGAGGCTGAAGTAAAGAAACTCCTGAACATTCCTCGAAGCAAAAGACCGATTCTAATTATAACGTTGGGATATCCTGCCAAACCCGAAACAAGAGAGAAACGCAGAAAAGAGACTTACGAAGTGGTGAGTTATAATCGATATTGATCCTCCATAGTAAACTTACCTTGATATCCCGATGTTTTTACCGTATTGTGAACTCCTTAAATCCCTGTTGTGGGATAGTATTTGCATAAAACTTGGTTACAGTGGAATGTGGTGGCCCCATTTTGCAATGGGCTATAAAAACTTCAATAATATGCGATTCGCCCTCGGCTTCAACGTAAACACTGCCATCGGGTTGATTTTTGACAAAACCAACAATGCCCAGTTCAGCAGCCAGTTTGAAAACAAAGTAACGAAACCCTACCTGCTGCACGCGGCCAAAAAGAAGAATACTAATGGATTTTATCTCCATAAAAACATTTCCTGCGTTAAATTTACGGATATTATTTCATGAGATGCAACAATTTTATAGTTTTACCATCTAGAAAACCTTAACCCCACTAAAGAATTATCATGGACTATCTACTTATAGGACTAGCATTTCCTCTAATTATCCTAGGCATACTTGGTTGTATTCTTCCTGTCATTCCTGGTCCACCGCTAAGTTTTGTTGGAATACTGCTTCTGCATTTTACCCGCTGGGGCAATATTAACTTCGAGCTACTCGTTTGGCTGGGAATTGCAGCTGCAGTGGCAACCGTTCTCGATTATGTTTTCCCTATTTGGACAACCAAAAAATTTGGAGGCAGCAAGCGGGGTGTTTGGGGATCGACAATAGGGCTAATAATTGGTCTTTTCTTTTTCCCTCCTTTGGGAATAATTATTGGCCCCTTTGTGGGGGCCTTTATTGGCGAGATAACCTATAATCAAGATCAGCGGACAGCTTTAAAATCTGCCTTTGGTTCTTTTGTGGGATTTTTGCTAGGTACTGGTTTAAAATTTGCTGTTTCGGGTGTAACAACCTACTACTTTTTTAAAGAATTATTTGTTCTGTAAAAAAGCATTTGGCGTTTAGTTATTTACGTCTCCTAATGTTTACCTAAACGTTGGCCGTTTTACGATGGGCTGAGTTTACCTTTACATTACGCCCCTTAACTTCTGTTTCATTTAAACCCTTAATAGCATTCTGTGCTTCAACTTCATTCTCCATCTCAACAAAGGCATAGCCTTTCGATTTCCCAGTTTGCTTGTCAATTATAACTCTGACATTTAATACATTTCCGTAAGGGATAAATATAGCCTTTATCTCCTCAGCGGTCATAGTGTAAGAAATATTACCAATATAAATATTCATAATTAATACGATTAATGATTTGTTATCACTAGTGTTGCGTTATAAGTCGAATAAATTCAGTTGATTATAGATATCTTTGATTTCATTGTTCTTTGAAAAGTTTGTAAGTAGTTCATTTATTGGCGTTTTGTCAAAAATCGAGATGCTCAG
>JAVEYY010000057.1:0-17421 GCA_034003245.1 Tenuifilaceae bacterium | reverse complement strand
TTTCACACAGATTGTAAGTTGGGGAAAGAATAGAAGGAACGCTAGAAGATTCTTTTATGAACTGAAAGGATTATTAAAAAAAACTATTGCCAACAAGGGGTGTAAGCAATGTGGGGGATGTGATGACATCGAATCGGCAGAACCCGCACGGGGGCGCCCCTAACGGCGGATGACGACGCTGCGCCACGCCATCCCCCACTGCTCACAACCCCCAGCCGTTAGCGGCTATATTGACGGAAGACCAGGAAACCAAAGCCTATCGGCGGGTTATCAGCAACTTAACAGAATTGCATCCTGAAATAGTTGTTTGAAATTTAAAATAGCACGGCCAGAAATAACGGCAGAAAGCTGACAGCCCTTCGATAGCCTAAAATATTTTTCCTGTTGAACGTCAAGACAGCGTAACGGCTAGAAAGGGAGAAAAGAAAAAAGTAGGGTTTGAATCCCGAACGAAAAGAAAACAGGAAAAATATTAGGCGACCGCACGGCGCACGTTGTCGCGAAAGCGCATTTTTAAAGCGAATAATCGAAGTTCTTTGAGTTTACCTGCGCCACCCCGCCCGCGAAAGAAACGACAAAAAATACAGCCGCTAACATTAGGTGTACCCAATGTGGGGATTGCTAGACAATTGAGCCAAGCCCACTCGCAGGGGGCTTTTTTATCGGGGGATAACGTCGCAGGCGCCGTTCTCCCCACTGGGCACACCCCCACCCGTTAGCGTCAAGGCAAAATAGCCTTTAAAACAACCCAAAAAACCAAAAAGAAACGACCAAAAAAAGTAGCGTAAGAAAATTACCCAGCTGCGCAGGGTTTTAATTCCCCCCCCCGCTTTGCGCCCTCCGGGCGCATTAGGGTAAAGAAGCAACCCCACCGCACGTTGCACCACATTTTCAAGCCACTACAACTAAACACCTAACTTTAAGCAAACTCATAGGCTTGTAAAAGAGGTGCAACTTCTCCCGCGCACTCACTGGGTTTTCCACAATATGAACTCAAAACCATTAAGATAAAATGCCTTTAAGCTGGAACGAAATAAAAGACAGAGCATTAAATTTTTCTAAGGAATGGGCCGACACGTCTAACGAAGAAGCCGATGCGAAACCATTCTTAGTAGAGTTTTTTAATGTTTTTGGCATTAGAAGTAAACGTGTTGGCACTTTTGAGCATAGAGTAAAAAAGCTCGACGACAAGGACGGTTACATAGACCTCCTCTGGAAGGGAACCATCCTTATCGAGATGAAAAGTCGCGGCAAAAACCTCGACAAGGCGTTTCAGCAAGCCCTCGACTACACCCACGGGCTAAAGCAACACGAGCTACCCAAGTACATCCTCATTTGCGACTTCGAAACCTTTAAGCTCTTCGACCTCGAGGAGGATAAGCACATTGAGTTTAAGCTCAACGACCTCGTGAATAACGTTCAGCATTTCGGCTATCTCCTGGGCTACCAGAAAAAGGTTTACAAGGAGCAAGACCCAGCAAACATTAAGGCAGCCGAGCTGATGGGTAAACTTCACGACCGCCTAAAGGAAATCGGCTACACAGGACACCCATTAGAAGTTTACTTGGTACGCATCCTGTTCATAATGTTCGCCGAGGATACCACCATCTTCAACAAGCAGCAGTTTCAGGATTTCATTGTACAACGAACAAACGAGGATGGAAGCGACCTGGCGGCTAAGCTGCAGGAAATATTTCAGGTTTTAAACACCCCCCACGAGAACCGCTTCAAGAACCTCGACGAGCAGCTGGCCGAGTTCCCTTACGTTAACGGGAAACTATTCGAGGAGATATTGCCCATGGCAAGTTTCGACCGCAAAATGCGGCAAGCGCTCTTGGAGTGCTGTTCCATTGACTGGAGCAAAATCTCCCCCGCAATCTTCGGTTCCATGTTCCAAAGTGTGATGAATCCTACCGAGCGGCGTAACTTAGGCGCACATTACACCAGCGAGGCCAATATCCTTAAGCTTATCAAACCCCTTTTCCTCGACGAGCTTTGGCGAGAATTTGAAAGCGTTAAGGGCATCAAGAACAAGCTACCCGAATTTCATAAAAAGCTAAGTACCCTCAAGTTTCTTGACCCCGCTTGCGGTTGCGGAAACTTTTTGGTGATAACCTACCGCGAGCTGCGCCTGTTGGAGTTGGAGATACTAAGGGAGCTACACAAGACAGGACAGCGTGTTACCGATATCGGGAATATTATCTGGCTCAACGTTGACCAGTTCTACGGTATCGAGTACGAGGAGTTCCCCGCCCGCATTGCCGAGGTGGCCATGTGGCTCATCGATCACCAGATGAATATGATTATCAGCAATGAGTTTGGCCAATACTTTGCCCGATTACCTTTGAAAAGATCAGCAAAAATTGTTAATGAAAATGCCTTAAACATCGACTGGAAAGAGGTTGTACCAGAGGATAATCTTTCTTTCATTATTGGAAATCCTCCATTTCTGGGACATCACTATCAAAATACAGAGCAAAAAGAAGACATGATTAGAGTTTTTCAAGGGCACAAGGGTTGCGGCGTTCTCGACTATGTAAGTGCTTGGTATTACAAAGCTGCTCAATATATTCAGAAAACTGATATCCGCGTTGCCTTTGTTTCAACAAACTCAATATCCCAAGGTGAGCAAGCAGGCATCCTTTGGGGTATCTTAATAAACAAATTCAATATAAAAATTCATTTTGCTCATAGGACATTCTGCTGGACAAATGAGGCCAAAGGCAAAGCAGCTGTACATGTAGTAATTATAGGTTTTGCAAACTTTGACATTACTAATAAAACTCTTTTCGAATACGATTCCATTAAAGCAGAACCCCATCAGGTCAAAGCCAGCAACATTAATCCATACCTCGTTGAAGCCAAAGACATCATTATTTCCACTCGTATTGAACCCATTTGTAATGTTCCTAAGATGATTTGGGGGAATAAGCCTACCGATGGTGGGCACTTTATCTTTGACGATGAGAAGCAATTGAACGACTTCTTGCATAAAGAGCCTAAAGCTCTAAAATGGATTCGTCCTTACATGAGTGGAGAAAACTTCATTAGGGGTAATCAACGTTACTGTCTATGGCTTGTAGATATTGATCCTTCCGAACTCAATCAACTTCCCGAGACAAAAAAAAGAGTTGCTGCTGTTAAGGAGTTTAGGATGAACAGCAAGGCCTCACTAACTAGGAAAAACGCCGAAAAGCCAACACAATTTGTTCAGATTTCTCAACCCACAACAAGTTACCTAGCAATACCTGAAGTGTCCTCAGAACGCAGAAAATATATCCCAATAAGCTTTATTAATCCAAATGTGATCGCGAGCAACACCATTCAACTTGTTCCCGGTGCTACATTATGGCATTTCGGTATACTTACTTCCTTCATGCATAATATTTGGATGCGAAATATTTGTGGTAGACTTAAAAGTGATTTCAGATACTCCAATAGTTTAGTATACAACAACTACCCATGGCCTCTATACCCCAACGAAAAACAGGTGAGAATTGTAGAGGATATATCCCAGCAGATTCTCGATATTAGAGGCCAGTTCTCTAACAGTTCCCTTGCCGACCTCTACGACCCCTTAACCATGCCACCAGCATTGGTGAAAGCGCACAACGAGCTCGACAAAGCCGTCGATTTGGCTTACCGCCCACAACCCTTTACCTCCGAGGCCAAGCGCATGGAGTTTCTCTTCGAGCTTTACGAAAAGTACACCGCAAACCTATTCACAGTTTCCAAGCGGAAAAAAACAAAAGGATAGGTTAGTAATAATAATTATAACGTACTCTTAAAAAACATCAGATGGCAATAAGTATGGGAATATGCAATCTTTCAATTTCTTATTTCTATAATTATGGATAAGCGATACGAGTATTACAAAGAGCAATACTTCTTCGAGCTAAACCGGAAGGAACAACTTTCCAGTAGGCTGTCAATCCCAATTGGTTTTATGACTGCTATACTTTCTGCTTATGCATATTTTGGCGTAAGCCTATTCTCCATCTACGGGCATTGGTCTCTTTGGGTATTTTGCTTTTTTATTCTAGGCTCACTCATTTTCTCATCTAGGGCAGGATATTATCTCTTTAAATCATTTGTTGGATTAAAGTACGGCTATAACCCACCTTCAAAAAACCTTTACGAGTACGAGCTAAAGTGTAAGGACAACCCTAAACTCGATGACATTTTTTTTAGGGGCATAAAAGAATCCTATGTCAATACAACTACAAAGAATAGGAACAACAACAATCAACGTGCAGAATCCCTTTACAGAACAAGCCTAAATACAATTTATTCCATTATATTCATAATTCTTGCAGCAATACCATTTTTTATTGGCAAATCCCTAAATGAGTACAACAACCAAAAATCACCTAAACCCTTATCTGCTATGACAACAAATGATGAGAACAATCGCCAGTCATCCGATGATGACGAGCCTATTAATCCAGAAACACCCCCTTTCCCAAGCGATGAGTGGGTTACCGAAGGGTTGGATTACGACTTCCCACGTGAAATCCCCGACTCAATTCCGCCAATCGAACGTAAAGGCGACGATGATTAAACTATTCGGGTTAGCCTAAAAAAGGAAAAAGGAGCTTCGCTCCTTTTTCCTCAAAATACCTAACGGCAATTCTCCTCGCGATCTTATACTTAACTCTCATTGTATAGTTCCTCTATCCCCCACCTGTTAGGTTATGACTCCTGTCATAGTCATAATCCGCTTTTATAACTGGTTTACTTTCTCTACGACATTACCATCCAGAAAATACTACTTGCAGAGGTTGTAATCCCAATTTTCAGCAACACAAGGTCAAATGGAAACAATTAAAACAACTACTATGAAAATCACCAACTTTTTCAAAGTAACGTTTGCAATTTTTATTGCAATTAGCGTTACACAAAGTTCCTGTGTTAAACCACCATATAAACCAGATTATGAAAATGCAAGTGGCACTATAATTGGGAAAGAAATCTGTAGCACCAATGGTATAGATGACTACTGGTTAATTGATCTATCTGTCTATCCAAACACCAAACAATATGGTGATACATTGATAGTGAACAGTATTAAATATACAAATGTTGTTAAGACAAAAGACTTAACAGCTGATATAAAAATTATTGGCTATAAGATATCTATAGACTTCTATGTTTCAAAAACCAAGATAGAAACAACAGGCTGCAGTTACGAGGTTCCGATAACATATTTGTTAAAGGAAATTACAATCATTAATGTTTTTGACATTTAAAAACTATTCCCAATGAAAAGAATCGTATTTTGCATCCTATTAGTACGTATGTGTTTTATAGCTCAATCACAAATTATTTCACAATTAATTAATCCCTCTGATTTACCCAATTTAGTTCCTGGTTATAGCCAAATTACGACAATAAATACTAAAACTGTTGTTCTTAATAATGTGACACCCGAAACTCCTCCCTTGCCCGTTGAGGGGGATCAAAACTCACAAACGAATAGCGCATTTCTTTATGGTGAGGCAATCCCAATTAGCATAGTCATGTCCGACGGCAATTACACGAATACAACCCAAGGCAAAGTCTGGACCATTAAGGCGACAGCAATAAATTCTTTCAATGTAGGTCTAGAATTCGACTTATTTGATTTATCTCCAATTGCCGAGATGTATATCTACAACGAAAGCAAAACAGAATTAATAGGCCCAATAAAACAGGAACACTTCACGAATGCAAATCAAATTGGTATTGCCCCAATAAATGATGCATCAGTTATAATCTATATCATCGAAAGAAACAATTTCCAAACCTTCCAAAGTAATATCAGAATTCCAAAAATCCTTGCGGGTTTTGTTGACTTGGGCGATGCACCTTATATTTCCAAAGAAGCCAATATAATCTGCAATCCATCCATTAAGTATTCCCTCGAAAAAATGATGTCGGCTAGGGCAGTTGCCCGGTTCAATGTAAACGGAGCCCAATGCACAGGTACATTGCTAAATAATGAGCTGAAAAACGGAAAAGCCTATTTCCTGACAGCTTTTCATTGTATAGATAGAAACAAAAATGCCAGCATAGATGCCTCTGAAGAAGCCGAATTGGCTTACGCTACATTTCAATTCCAGTTTTGGAAAAATGAATGTGGAGGAGTTGTTAACGAAAGAGGAATTCAATTCTCTGGTGCTGTTTTACGTGCTGCTTGGAAAAATAGCGATATGGTACTTCTCGAATTATCAAATCCACCAGGTATAGGGGACGGCGTAAACTATGCCGGATGGAATAGACAAACCTCAAAACCCAGTAAAACCATGTCATTCATCATCCATCATCCAAAAGGTTCTGATATGAGATTGACAAAAACAAGGAATGTGCTAAATTATTTTCTCAATGATGATTTCTGGCAAGCCTATTATCGAGTAGGTACGGTTGCTCCTGGCTCTTCTGGTTCTGCTCTTTTTAATGAGTACTATCAGGTAATAGGCCAACTATATGCCGGTTGGAGCAGTTGTGATTTCACTGACTTTAGCGATCGTTATGGTAAATTCAATCGTTCATTTACCGGTGGT
Source organism: Tenuifilaceae bacterium (assembly GCA_034003245.1). GTDB lineage: Bacteria > Bacteroidota > Bacteroidia > Bacteroidales > Tenuifilaceae > Perlabentimonas. The sequence goes on along the minus strand of JAVEYY010000057.1, from coordinate 10,879 downwards.
GGCACAAGTAGTACTCGATTAAGTAACTGGCTCTCTCCCTCCCAGAATCTAAGTAGTGCCCCTACATTAGTTCTTGCTCCTCTTGAAATACAAGGCTCAGATGTAATTTTTTGCTCTAATCCATCCCAGTACAATGTTCCATCTGGGCTTGAAGGATGCATCTATCAATGGTCTGTAAGCAATAATCTACAAATTGTAAGTGGTCAGAATACGGCTCAAGTTTATATTGTAGGTCAACCTACAAGTCCCTATAATTTTAACGGGACTGTAACTTGTGTGCTGAGTACTCCACTAAAAGGGAGAAATCGAACCTTAATCGTAAACAAAAATGTCACATTAAGCGTAGGTTCAATAGAGGGCTATTACGTTACAAATAATAATGCTTATCAACTTCCATTAACCCCTGATTACGAAGGTGACAATCCGGTGTCACCCGGATATACTTATGCCACTATTAGCTCGCAGGAAATAGTAAATCCTTCGTGGTCTCTTTTACAAGGAAATCCAATCTCTTGGTTTTACAATTCTTATAATAATCAATTAGTAATGAATCTCCCAGCCGATGGTTGGGCATTATTCCGTCTTCTCTCGCAAACATCTTGTGGAAATGCACAGTTTGAGTTCCTATTTAATGCTAATAGTGGATCAGAAAGTATTTATTTAATTTCACCAAATCCTGTCAATGATATGCTAAATATTTCTTTCGATGTTGCGAAAATGGAAGAATCGGGTTATGAAAATGTTTACAGTAGAAACATTAGTGAGATTAAAATTTTTGATAAATGGGGGCATCTGGTCAAAATTCAAACTTATGATAAAAATTGCCAAAGTGTATTAATTAATATTTCTGATTTTAATGCAGGTTTATATACAATAAGCATTTCAGATGGTCATCATACTTCAAATCATAAGTTTATTAAGGATTAATTTCTCGCGTTAGGTCATAACCCAAACCTCCGATGCCGCGGTTACGCCAAATGGAGTTAAAACAGTCATCATATAGCCCTGCTCTTAGAAATATTCAAGGTTTTATTTGTGTCCAACTACCTGCTACCTAACGTGTAGCATAAAAAACCAGGTATTATTAGTTAGTAAACATGGCAAAATACTTGATAAAAATGATTAACCTAAATAATACAAATCTATGAGTACACTAAACAAAATTGGGGGACATCTTATTGTAACCGTTGCAATACTATTGATGTTCCATGGATGCAAAACCAATCCTGAATGTAGCGATCCTGTTACCTATGAAATCCCTTTCCAAGGTTTTGGGACAAATGTTGAAGGGGATAACTTTACACTTCAGAATGTAGATGAAAATCAAACAAATGTAGCTCTGGTAATAGGCAACAGTGCTGATTTTCAAAAGTACATTTCTTGCATCAACTTTCCAGAAATCGACTTCAACGAATCCTTCGTGTTGGCTGGGCGCACCAAGAGACCAGCTTGTGCGTATATGAAAGACCAAACCCTATCCCTAAAATGCGACCAACTACAGTATAACATCGAAATAGAGGATATGTTATGCCAAAAACCCACTGATGTGTTCTACATAGTGATTGTATCAAAAGAATACTTCAAATACCCTGTAAAGTTTTCAATAACCTTATCAAATAACTAGCTATGAAAATGCTTTATACTCTGATATTGTTAGTAATAATAGGTTCATCGGTTAATGCGCCCCAGCTGCTGCACTATTGGCTACGCCGAACTCACCAAATAACGGCTCGGTTATATCGTGTGGCCTAGAAACAAATATCTGTTTGTTCTGCTCATAGAAATAGTCAAAATATTATTTGTGTTCATTTTCTATAAATATTTCCGTGCCCATTTGTGGCTAACTTGTATGCCCGTGTTGCGGCAGCAATCCCAGCGTTTCCGCCACCCGCAACCACCTGTTTATAAATTGTTTAAAAGTTTTAGGTTAATTTCGATCATCAGGTTACCCAATGCCTGAACTTTGTCTTACAGTAATCCCTAACCATTTAACCTTAAATTATTTAATCATGTCCAGCACAGTTGAGACCGGCCACGCCAAGGTGGTGGCCAACTTCGAGAAGCTCATCGCCGTCGTTTCGGCCTTTGGAGCCAGCTACAACCCTACCCGCGACAGCATCCAGCTCGCTGCCCTTAACGCTCAGCTCACCGCAGCCAAGGCGGCCGTCGCCGCCGTCAACGCCGCCGATCCCGCCTACAGGAACGCTTGCAACGCGCGCGAGGTCGCCTTCGAGCCCCTCAGCAAGCTCATCACCCGCGTCAGCAGCGCCCTCAAGGCGTCTGGTGTCCCACCACAGGCACACGAGAACGCCCTCACCTTCGTCCGCAAGCTGCAGGGGCGCAGGGCGTCCCGCAAGCTCACCGAGGATGAGCTAAAAGCGATGGAAGCCCAGGGCGAAACCGTCACCCAGGCCTCCGCCTCCCAGATGAGCTTCGATAACCGCCTCGATAACCTCGATAAGCTTATCCAGCTGCTCGCCTCCCTGTCGGCCTACGCCCCCAACGAGGAGGAGCTCAAGGTCAGCTCGCTCACCGCCCTGTACACCCAGCTGCAGGCCGTCAACACCGCGGCCGTCACCGCCGAGATCCCGCTCAGGTCCACCCGCATCGCCCGCAACGACCTGCTCTACAAGGCCGACACCGGCGTGGTCGATACCTCCACCGATGTCAAGACCTACGTCAAGTCCGTCTTCGGGCCATCCAGCCCCCAGTACAAGTCCGTGAGCGGCATCAAGTTTACACATCGGCGCATGTAGGATGAAATCGTCAGGGTCTAGGGCGATATTCGCTCGGGCAAAAGTGAAACTTGCCCCCAGAAAGTTAAAACTCCCTCCGTCTAAGTTGTAACTCGGAGTGGCAATGTTAAAACTTGGTGTGGCACAGATGATACTCGGAGTGGCACAGTTAAAACTCGGAGCGGCACAGTTAAAACCCGGAGCGGCACAGTTAAAATCCGGAGCGGCAAAGATGAAACTTGCTGTGGCAAAGTTGTAACTCGGAGTGGCACAGTTAAAACTCGGAGCGGCAAAGATGAAACTTGCTGTGGCAAAGTTGTAACTCGGAGTGGCAAAGTTAAAACTTGCGACGGCAAAGCTGCAACTCGATGTCGTAAAGTTGCAACCCCAAGTCGCAGGGCTAAAACCCGATGATGCAAGGCTGCAACCAGCCACGGTAAAGCTAAAACTATAACCGTTCTGCGTGTAAAAGGCAGATATCGCAGCACATTTAGGCATGTCAAGCGTCAAGCTGAATACGGTAACAATGCAAGAGGTCTACGCGGGGTTGTATTTCCCCGGCGCACAAAGGCAAGCACATCCCGCTTTTTCCCGCAAGGCCATTCAAGGGCAACAAAAGCGGGAAGAGCTTGCCTTTCCCCCGCCCACGGGCATCGCACCAGGGGAAACCAGCCATTTTTTTGCCCCCGCGCAGGAATTAAAACCCTCAGCATCCCGTAAGGTAAGCGGCATCAGAACGAGGACAGGTAAAATCAACACGAAGAAAAAGAAAACCCCAAACACCCAAACCAGGTATCCCATAAAAAGTAGAACCCAGGCCCAAACGCTAACAGGGGGTGTAGCTAATGCGGGTTGATCTCGGAGCATCCGAGTCAAATCCCCCGCGCCAGCACCCACATCGAGGGACAGATCCACCACCCGCCCTCCCCCACTAGCCACACCCCCAATCGTTGCCGCCAAGTGTAGGAGGAAATAATCTATAACTTGTAAAAAAAAGAAATTTATAGCCAACGCACAAAACAGCACATTTGCAAAACCCACAAGCCGAAACTCAACCTAATTTTGCAAAAGAGCTGTTTTTTAGCCCTCCCACTCATGCTAATTCATTACTTTTGGAGTTGATAAATCCATTGATTAAAAATAAAAAATGTCGGTTTAAATATGTCTGAAACCAATCGCATAGAATACAAGCAAGAACTCAATAGTGATGTTGACATTGAAAAGGAGGTTGTTGCCTTTCTTAATTATCATGAAGGTGGAATAATCTATGTCGGTATTGACAAACATGGGAAAGCGGTGGGAGTCTCGGATATTGATAGCGATATGCTCAAAATAAAAGACCGTATAAAAAACAATATTTCACCTTCGGCAATGGGATTGTTTGATGTAGTTGCTGAAAATAAAGAAGGAAAAGAGCTAATCAAGATTATTGTTGCAGGTGGTACAGAAAAACCCTATTTCAAAAAGAAATTTGGAATGACAGAAAAGGGGTGTTTTATCCGTACAGGAACTGCTGCGGAACCAATGCCACAGTCGATGATTGACAAGTTGTTTGCATCTCGTACTAGAAATTCGCTTGGTAAAATAAGGTCAAACCGTCAAGATTTAACTTTTGAACAGCTAAAAATTTACTACGAAGAAAAAGGACTAAAGCTGACTAAGCATTTTAAGCAAAATCTTGAATTATTAACCGAAGACAATAAACTGAATTACGTAGCTTATTTGCTTGCTGATGAAAATGGAACATCTATAAAAGTTGCAAAGTATTCAGGTATCGACAGAGTTGATTTAATTGAAAACAATGAATACGGTTACTGTTCATTAATAAAAGCGACTAAAAGAGTAATTGATAAACTGGAACTGGAAAATAAAACCATCTCAAAAATCACTTACAAAGAACGGATAGACACAAGACTTTGGAATGCTGTTGCATTGCGAGAAGCAATTATTAATGCCGTAATTCACAACGACTACACCAAAGAAATCCCTCCAAAATTTGAAATATTTTCCGACAGACTTGAAATAACAAGTTATGGTGGTCTATTTGAAGGGATGACACAAGAGGACTTTTTCGAAGGATTGTCATTGCCACGTAATAAAGAACTTATGCGAATTTATAAAGATTTAGGAATGGTTGAGCAATTAGGTTCTGGTGTGCCACGGATTTTACAAGCATATAACAAAGATTGCTTCAAGTTTTCAGAGAATTTTTTACGAATGACTTTCCCTGCTACGGAGAAACTTCCCATGCAAGTCAACACGCAAGTAACCATGCAAGTCAACACGCAAGTTGAAGAATTGATAAAAATATTTACAGGAGAGCATACACGACAAGACTTACAAGATAAATTGAAATTAGCAAATAGAGAGAATTTCAGGAAAAACTACCTCCAATCAGCTTTAGATGAAGAATTAATAGAGTTGACTATCCCTGAAAAACCAAACAGCAGTAAACAAAAATACAGATTAACAGAAAAGGGAATTTTAATGAAAGAAAGGCTCATATAAACCACCGCTCGATAGAGAAGCCCATTGTCTGGTCGCACAATGCCATCACACCTCCAAAACCAGCCAAAGAGCTTCCCTACTCAAACGCACAGGAAACAGAAACTATTAACAAGTTGAAAGAGAAATAAATAACACCAGGCGGCAACAAGCAATATAACCAATGTCGGGCGCTGTGGTAGCTTGAAAGCGTCTGCCCCGCTCAAAGTTTTGTAACGGTTGACAGTGATGTCGCCCGCTCCCCGTCACTGGTTATATTGCAAACCGTTAGGGGCAAGCTTATGAAAACGAACAGACTACATTATATTAATTCGAAATTATTAATAAGAATTATGATTATTAGGGCATCAAGTAAGTTATATGTTATAAAAAAACTTCATATGATATACAAAATTTCATTTCTGAATTTTTTATCACAAGCTGCAATTGTGATTTTTCTTTCTAGTTGCTTTCCGAATGAAAGTGAACAAAATAATATACATAGGAATACTACGATTAAAATTGATTCATTAATAGCCATTAATAAGGATAAACTATTATTTCTTAACTTTTGGTCTGGTATGGATAAAGATGAATTTGAGGCTGTTAAAGAATTCGAAAATCAGAATGGAAGGTTGTTTGATGATAAGTTTGTTATAAAGTTTTACGACAATAAAATGTACTATCATCTTGCTTGTGGAGTTATTACACATAGTTCTAACACTTATCCTACTGTATCTGAATTACAACTTAACCTTAAATATGAAGAAGGTACTGTACAACTATATTTAAAAGAACAATTAAAAAATAACTTGAATAAGATAAAAGACAATACTAGCAGACCTAAATATGTAGAAAATCTTGAGAAATATGAGAGCTTAATTTTGCATCTTATTAAAACATATGATAATAAATATATTAGGACTAAAATTGAACCATTAGAGTTTAATTATAAAACTAATACGTATTCATGGATAACTAATGATAAAAATCCTATAATTATTCAGTTAACAGCATATATAGAATCGGCTTTTTACAAAAAGTGGATTAAAGGAACAGATTCTGGTTTGGATGCTTTCGTTATTAATGGAGATCTAAAGAAACAAAAGGAGTATTCAGAAATTAATTTATATGCAGAAGGAATAGAACCATTAATGCATGATTGTGAAATTGTTATTTCTTATCAACTATATTCTGATTATTTGAATAAATTAGAAGAAAAAAGACTTATAGAAGAAAAAAATGAACAACATTTCATCAAGCAAAAAGAAAAAGAAAAACTGGAGCTGAATAAGAATAACGATGTACTTTAGTATTAAGACAATAATATCATAATAATATTAGAAGGCACACACAACAACATATAACTTACTTGTTGCAACAATACAAAAAAGATATCTTGAAAGAAATAAATGAGACTAACAATATAAAGCCAGCCCCTAACAAGCGTTGCATGACAAACTGGCTACCTGCCGATTAGCGAACAAATCGGCTTTTTCGAGACTTCGTCTCGGGGGATTGAAACGCTGTTTCAATCTCCAGTTCGCCACGCACCGCCAGCCGTTAGCAACCATGGTGGACGAAAACGAAGATTTAGCCCATCGGCAGCCTGTTTCGGGGCGTAGATGGCTTGATGATATCGAAATTTGCGGGTTGGCTGGAAGCGTTGCGTTTGGGAAAGTGATTGGAGAGAACAGGCCTTCGAGGGGCTAGAAAATATTTCACTACCCTCGCCAGAATGGTTGATAACGCCTAGCCCATTTAGCTTGCGTTGGGCTGCTTTGAAAATTAGGGTGAAAAGCCCACGCTGAAATGTGGAAAAGGCTCATAGCATTATCGGGCTGAAAATGCAACTCGGGTATGGATTTGAAAAATGGAAATGATAAAGCCCGCCCACGTATAATAGCACGTAAGCAGCCTTTGACAGAAATTTTGTTAGCTAGGCGCTGAAAATTGAAAGGATTTGCTGGACACGATGAAATATTTCCCTTTAACCCACCGCGCATCGCTAGTAATCAGGCTTGCTGATAGGCAAGTAGCTGATTGTTTCGCAGCGGTGTTTGGGGGGACATGTGGATACCGACCGCACGACAAGTTTTTAAAACCACAGGTTGCTAACAAGGGGTGTAAGCAATGTGGGGGATATGATGACTTCGAATAGGCAGAACCCGCACTGGAGCGCCCCTAACGGCGGATGACGACGCTGCGCCACGCCATCCCCCACTGCTCACAACCCCCAGCCGTTGTAGCCAATTATAGAAATCGACGTCACAGAAGACAAAAACAACATATTAGAAAATAGAATTAGCGAAACTATGAAACTTTATTCTCAAAGAGCAATTGCAATAGCAACCTATTTTGGTGGACCTTTAGCTGCTGGAATTTTGATTAGAAAAAACTTCATTAATCTAGGAAAAGAAAAACAAGGATTAAATGCCTTAATTATTGGAATATTAAGTACCCTGTTAATATTTTACGGAATATTCCAGATTCCTGAATCAATATTAGATAAAATTCCGAATGCTTTGATTCCTCTTATCTATACAGGAATAATATATTTAATAGTTGAAAATCTACAAGGTCAAGAACTTAACAAGCACAAAGAAGAAAAAAATGAATTCTACTCAAATTGGAAAGCCACTGGTATAGGTGCTATTTGTTCAGTAATTCTAATTGGTGGAATATTTGCATATGCTTATTTATCACCAACTGATTGGGATGTAAATAAATATGATTCGGGACTGAAGAAATACAATGAGAATGAACAGGTAGCGATGAAATTATTTGATATGCTGGATAGAAATTCTAAAAATGAGATAGTATTATTTATCGAAAAAACAGGAATTCCTAAATGGAAAGAATGCATTGAAATTTTAAACGAAATGAACACAATTGAAAACATACCACAAGATTTTCAAAAACAAAACCAATTATTACTTGAATATAGTAAATTAAGGATTGAAGCTTATGAGTTAATATCAAAAGCTGTATTTAATGAAACATCAGAATATGATGAAGAAATAATTAAACGGCATAAACGAATTGATGAAATTATTAATGAACTTTAAAAATAAACCTATATGAATTTTAGAGCATCATTTTGTGACCCATTTAAACCAAAGATTGTTGAAATTGGAAACATTGAGAAAGAAAAGATTATTGAAACTTTTGAAAAAATTCCGTGGAAAGAACTTTTGAATAAAATGGAATCATCAAAAAGTGAAGAAATTTATTATTCTCCTTCTCTCGAAATTGAAAACAAAGACAATAAGAATGGTATTGTTATTTCAGCCGTTGATGGTCGTGAATGGTATATCTTTTTCAAAAGACCAAAATTGGTGAAAAAACTATTTGGTCTAATTGAGAAAATGGATGAAAATTATACGACTGAAATTCAAGGTCAAACAGAAAAAGATGCATTAGACTGTTTAAATGCAATAATAAATAATGACTTGGAATTCTTAGAGAGAAAAATTAAATAACTGGCTACAACAAGGGGTGTAACCAATTTGGGCTGAATGGGTTAGGTGAGCGGGTCGGCACGCAGGGAGCTTCTTAACGGGTGATAAATCCCAAGCCCCGCGCCCCCAAACTGGTCACACCCCCAGCCGTTGTAGCCAATGCCAGACGACCGCACAGACTTTACCTTTTTGGGGAATCCTAAAGCTTTTTTTCGTATATTTGTATTATGACAAAAAAGAAAAACATAGGATTAGATTTCGTTATCGATAAACTCACTAATTCAATTGAAAACATTGTAACTGGTGATAGTTTCCCGACAGAAATTTCCGTTGTTACAAGAGAAGACCTAAAATTGACCACAAAGAAAAATGGTTGGGTTTTTAATTGGTTGACCGAATTTAAACAGCCTGAAAGAGAAATATATAAACTGACTATCGTTAATAATCCAAATGTAATTCAAGGATTGTTGAGCGTGCAAGTTAAATCTGACCACGTTTATATGCATCTAATTGAAAGCGCGCCATTTAACAAAGGCAAGACAAAAATGTATGCAGGTGTGCCAGGAAATTTAGTTGCATTTGCTTGTAAGCTATCCTTTCAAAGGGGACACGAAGGAAATTTAGCGTTTATCTCAAAAAGTCAACTTATTAAGCACTACGAAGAAACATTAGGTGCTTTACACTTTGGCGGTAGATTAATGATTATTGAAACACAAGCTGCGCTTAAACTAATTGACAGATACTTTAAAAACCAATAAAAATGAAAACTAGGAAGAAAGAATTGGATGTGGATTTTATTGGAAGTCAAGAACCTCTAACAAGTTCTGAAGAAAAAGCTTTAAGTGAATTTTTTAAAAAGAAAAAAGAATTAAGAAAGCAGAAATCACTTAGACTAAGAAGAACGACCAAAAAGGTAACGACCGAAATTTAAAAACACAACAAGAAATTAAGGCACAGGCTACAACAGCGGGCTAATGCCATTTGGGCTGAAATCGGATTGGAAAGTTCTTACAAAAACGTATCTTAATCTCGGGGGATGACATACCGTTTCAATCTCCCAAACAGCACCAGCCCGCAACCGTTGGGTGCAATAGCTGGAGAGGGCCGTTAACACGAAAGGAAAATGCTAGTGTAGAATTTCGAAAAACATCAATAAACTTTGCATTTTGAACGAGATAATATCTTTAACACACGATAAATTGTTCGATTGTAACGAATTAAATACATATTGTAACGATAAGGAAAAGAATAGACACGATGAATTATACAATTGTAACGAAGTAAATATGAATTGTAACGTTAAGGGAAAGAATAGACACGACTAATTATTCCGTTGTAACGATTAATAAACAAATAGACACGACAAAATATCCATTTGGTACGAACAAAAAGCGGATAGACACGATTACTAAGATTATATACACGATATGTTAGTGAATATGCACGACTAATCGAACGATTTAAACGGGGGAATGGCGTTGATGATAGAGGGAAAATAGATATATTTGAGGAAGAAACCCCTGAAATCGAAAAGATAGTATGATACGGTATAATTTTGAGCGCATTTTTAAAGCCCGGGGCGTGGAACGTCCTTTCTCCTTCCTCAGAACAGCTGGGTTTTCAGACAATTTGGCCACCAAACTGAAGCAGAACAGGGTGAAGAGGCTAAACCTGGAAACGTTGGAGAGATTGTGCATAGTGCTGAAATGCACACCGAATGATTTCTTTGAATGGACCCCTAACCCTGAGGAAAATCTCAATGATAACCATCCGTTGAACGCCATACGAAGGTCTGACAAGGTTCTAAGCATCACCCAGATGCTGAATGATGTTCCTTTAGGACAGCTAGAAAACATTGAAAAGCTGGTGAATGACACGGTTAAAAAACTACAGCACCCAACAAGGGGTGTAAGCAATGTGGGGGATGTGATGACTTCGGGTCAGCAGAACCCGCACGGGGGCGGCACTAACGGCGGATGACGACGCTGCGCCACGTCATCCCCCACTGCTCACAACCCCCAGCCGTTAGCGGCTATATTGACGGAAGACCAGGAAACCGAAGCCTATCGGCAGGTTATCAGCAACTTAACAGAATTGCATCCTGAAATAGTTGTTTGAAATTTAAAATAGCACGGCCAGAAATAACGGCAGAAAGCTGACAGCCCTTCGATAGCCTAAAATATTTTTCCTGTTGAACGT
>JAVEYY010000056.1:0-18517 GCA_034003245.1 Tenuifilaceae bacterium | reverse complement strand
AAGCAAGGGAGGTCATCCGACAAACACTGAAGGTCATCTGACAAACATTGGAGGTCGTCCGACAGATAAGGGACAAGATTCAGTGCTTACGTTAAAGCATATAGCCCTCAAATCGTGAGTGTAAAGTAGATTGTGTAAACACCTGCTCCTCGCATCAAGGATAATCAAAACCTGATTAAGAATCAGGCCTCAAGTCGCTGGTCACCCAAGTCACTATAACCCTAAATATTGATTTTAGTAATTGCATTGATTAATGTGAAACATGCAGTGGTTTAACGATCCCCCAAAAATATCTATATTTGAAGTTACAACAGCCGAAGTGGTGAATCAAATTCCTCTAACCTCAGTCCAATCCATGGCCTATGCCCTGGGTTTTGTTGCCTGCGGGGCCAGCCGAGCGCTGGCTCTCGATGAGCATCGTGTGTTCCTTTCCAGCTGGCTTACCCAAGGAATGCATGGCGAGATGAGTTACATGGAGCGCAACCTCGAGAAGCGCATCGACCCGCGCCAGCTGGTTACTGGGGCAAAATCGGTTATTTCGGTGTTGCTTAATTACTACCCCGGCAACCCCAGGGTTAGCGTTGAGGCGCCAAAAATTTCGAGATATGCGGTAAGTATCGACTACCACACTGTTATAAAGCAGATGCTATGGCAATTGCTCGATTTGCTGTGCAAGGAGTATGGTCCAATTAGTGGCCGAGCCTTTGTCGATTCGGCCCCAGTACTCGAGAGGGCTTGGGCACAAAAAGCAGGCTTGGGCTGGGTTGGCAAAAATGGATTGTTGATAAACCCGCAAATCGGTTCTTTTGTATTTATCGGCGAGCTTATTGTGGATGCTGATATTGAGCCCTCCCTTGCAGAGGTGCCAAACCGTTGCGGAACCTGCAAGCGCTGTATGGATGCTTGCCCCACCGGGGCAATAGTTAGTCCAGGTGTTGTTGATGCCCGCAAGTGCATTTCGTACTTAACCATCGAGAAAAAATCGCCCCTCGATGAGCAGGAGAAGCTGTCGTTGAAAGGCTGGTGCTTCGGTTGCGATATATGTCAGGAGGTGTGCCCATGGAATGCAAAGGCTAAGGCAGTGTCGCTTCCCGAAATTATGCCAAAGCAGGAGATTATCAATTTGCCCAAGAAAGCCCTTACTGCCCTTACCCAACCTCAGTTTGATTCCATTTTTGGCAATACTTCTATTACCCGTAAGGGGTTTAATGGCTTTCGTCAATGCTGCGAGGAGAGCAATGATCTGTAGAAATCGCTATCTTGTTTTCTTATATTTGTGCAATTTCCTTTACCTTTACCTTTATCTTAACCATTACCAATTCCGCTTCCATTAATAAGATTTTATTCGATATATTAGAGGAGTTTTCAGTGTACAAAAACATCTTTTAAAAATATGGAGCCAAAACATTTCAAACTTACACTCAAATCTGGTGAAAAACTTCATGCTTGGAGTTTAAATCCTTCACGAATGGCCCGAGCAGTTATTTGTCTTTGTCACGGGTGGGGCGAGCATTCTGAGCGTTATATCGGATGGGCAAAGCAGTTTGCTAGCTACGATTATGCAGTTGTTGCCTGGGATCATTATGGGCATGGACAATCCGAGGGGAAGCGTGGTCATATACCCCGTTACGAAGTTTTTTTGGAGGAGGTTAATTTGGCAATAAACAAGGCTAATGAGTTGTATCCAAGTACGCCAGTGGCGCTCTACGGACATAGCATGGGCGGCAATATTGCCATTAACTTTGCGCTTAAGGAATCAAATCCCTTTCAGCTGCTAATTGCCACCTCGCCATGGTTAAAGCTGGTTGACGAACCTGCTAAACCCATGAAATTGCTGGTAAAAGTGCTAAACCGATTAGCCCCCGGACTGCAAATTGCCGCACCTCTCGATGCGGCTGGAATTAGTCATGTTCCCGAGGAGGTTAATAAGTACAAAACCGATCCCTTGAACCACGGAAAAATTACCCCTCGCTTGCTAACAGGGATTTCGGAAGCAGGCGAGTATGCGCTTAAACATATTGGAAACCTTAACAAGCCCTTTCTTCTTGTGCATGGCGATGCCGATCCCGTTACATCATTTCAGGCATCAAATCAACTTTTTGACAGCAGTAAAACATGCAGTTTTGTACCCTTTAAGGATATGTATCACGAGCTGCATAACGAAACTGTTAGGGATGAGGTTTTTAGAATGATTAAGGAGTGGCTAAGCGGAAATCTTGAGTAGTAGCAAAAAGTGGAGATATGATGAGGGTTACCCTTAAGCGTACTTCCAGCAGTTGGTGGGACGAGCGCAAGTACAAGATTTTTATACAAGGCGATCAGGTAACAACCCTTAAGGAGGGTGAGAGTAGGGTTGTAGAAATCGCTGCAAACCCCATTACCGTTGAGGCAAAGTTTAGCTGGTATGGCAGCAAGCGAGAAAAACTATTTGTTAATGATGGGGATACTCTAGAATTTATCGACAACATTAGGTATAGCAGGCAAGCCCCATTTGTTGGGGTCCCAATCCCAATACTTTTTTTGCTCTACAGAGGTGTCGAAATTCTCTGGTTAAGGTGGATTTTTGCAACTTCAATGTTGGCAATACTTTTTTGGTTTTTTTATATTTTGTTTGTTGCTCGTAAAAGATGGATCATAATACATCACGAAAAGCACTAATATGCAAATAATGCTAAAGCACAACAGCATAATAATTATATAACGTAAATGCAAATTCCTTTCCGAACAGTTGTTGAGGTTAAACCCTTTCCTTTTCGCATCGATTTCAATACCCCGGTAATGATGCTCGGATCGTGTTTTACCGAGAATATTGGTGCAATGCTTGCCGAAAGGAAGTTGCCCGCTTTGGTCAATCCAGTTGGGGTTATATACAATCCCGTTTCAACAGCACTTGTCTTACAACGAGTAATTTCAGCTAAACCGTACACTGAGGACGATCTGAACCAGTACAATGGTTTGTGGTATAGTTTTCATCATCATACCAGCTTTTCGCATATCGATAAATCACAGTGTCTAAGTAGAATAAATGATTCACTGCAAGCCTCCAGTAAATTCTGGCATAGTTCAAAGTATTTAATGGTTACATTCGGCACCGCCAGGGTTTATCATTATAAGAAAACAGGTTTGCCTGTTGCAAATTGCCATAAGCTTCCGGCAAGGGAATTCGACCATTCGTTACTCACCGTGGAGGAGATTACCACTTTATGGCGCGACCTAATCAACGAAATTGTCCATGCAAAACCTGACCTTAAGATTGTTTTTACCGTTAGCCCAGTTCGGCATTGGAAGGATGGCGCAGTAGGGAATCAAATCAGCAAATCGACTCTTTTGCTGGCCGTTAGCCAGCTGGTTAGCGATTTTTCCGATAGGGTGTTTTATTTCCCATCATACGAGATTGTGATGGACGACCTGCGCGATTACCGCTTTTACGCCGACGATATGCTGCACCCCAGCCCACAGGCAATAAGCTACATTTGGGAGCGGTTTAAGGATTGGCTTATCGATTCAACCGCCCATAAGCTAATGGGTGAGATTGAAAAGATACGGTTAGCCATAAATCATAGGCCATTAAATACCGGAACGCAGGAGTACAGGGATTTTATTAATAGCACCATAAGCAAAATTGAGCAGATTCAAAAACAACACCCAAATATTGATTTTAGTCCGGAGATTGCAACACTCAAATTGAGGCTAGAATCGTGATTTTATCTATGTTTGCTCATATTTTATCTAAACATATTCTAACTGAAATTGTTTATGGAGCATTAGTTTTATGAAATGTTTTACCACATATTTTTTATATGGAATACGAATTAAATGATATTCTAATCGCCTTTGGTCTTACCCTTTTTGCCGGGCTTTCTACAGGAATTGGTAGCGCTATTGCCTTTTTTACCAAGCACACAAACACCAAATTTCTTTCTGTTGCACTAGGCTTTTCGGCAGGAGTAATGATCTACGTATCGTTTGTTGAGATATTCTTTAAAGCCAAGGAGTCGTTGGTTGAGGCCATTGGCTATGTTTCGGGATCGTGGGTTACTGTAGCCTCGTTCTTTGGAGGTATGGCCATTATTGCCGTAATCGATAAGTTAATCCCATCCACCGAGAACCCGCACGAGATTAAGCTTATTGAGGATGCAGAACATAAGCCAAAGAATGATAAACGGTTAATCAGAATGGGCGTATTTACGGCACTAGCCATAGCCATTCACAATTTCCCAGAGGGATTGGCAACATTTACTGCCGCTTTAACCGATCCCAATTTGGGTATTGCCATTGCCGTGGCCATAGCCATTCACAATATTCCCGAGGGCATTGCCGTTTCGGTTCCCATTCTATACGCAACGGGGAATAAGCGTAAGGCCTTTACGCTATCGTTTCTATCGGGATTAGCCGAACCTGTTGGCGCTTTGGTTGGCTACTTGATATTGATGCCTTTTTTAACCGACTTAACCTTTGGGATTCTGTTTGCCGGTGTTGCCGGTATTATGGTCTTTATCTCTATAGATGAGCTGCTGCCCGCTGCCCGCGAGTACGGCGAACACCACCTCTCCATTTACGGGTTAATTGCCGGAATGGTGGTAATGGCGGTTAGCCTGCTGTTGTTTATATAGAAATTGTACAATAGGATACCTTGCATTGTCAGAAACTCGCTACCATTTAGCTGCAGCATTACCCCACAAAGCAATTACTAAAATAAAAACCCCGAGCGCAAAAGCCTCGGGGTTTTTGTATAAGTTAGAATTAAATGGGATTACTTAACAACCACATTTTTTACATACCAGTTACCTGCACCTGTTGTTGTACTAGTATATTTGAATGCTATACGCACATTACTATTGCCACAAAACTGGGTCAAATCCATGTCTCCAGCGGACTTAAATACATTTGTCTCACCTGATAAATGGTTTGGTATTTCAATTTTGGTCCAATTCTCGGCATTAATTTCACCACCTGAATAAACGGTAGAAACCTGAATGGTTAAGTTTGAAACAGGGGCTCCGAATTGTTTACCTGCATGATCAAAAGTAAATATGGCATCAGATACACCAGAGAGGTCTATTGCAGGGGAGATTAGCCATGCTTCAGAAGCATAATTAGTTCCATCCTTGTATGCCCCTGCGGCCATTTGACTATACTGTGTATTGTGATACCAAATATTATCCAAAGTTTCAGGTTTCAGAACATTAACAATGGTGAAGTTTCCTTGACTTGTAGCAAATGTTTCAGAAAAAATTGTGGTTTCACCACCACTGCCACCACCTTCAATCTCAAACTCGGTTAATTCGCCCGAGCTATCGCGCGAGCCGGCAAGTCCGAAGTAAGTTCTAAGAGTACCATTTACATTTAGCCATTTCCCCATATTATCGGGATTGTCCAGAAGGTTTACCTGCGTTCTAAGAGGTTTCCCCGATGGCAAATTAATAATTACCAGTTTTGACAGGTCTCTTTCGTTAGGATCATCGGCAAGTACAACATTTGTTGCCGATGTCACAGGGGTAGTAAAGTGGATATCATCAGTTGATGCCACTGTGGTTACTCCTGTTTTAACGGATCCAACAATAAATCCTTTAACAAAACCTACTTTTCGCGGATCTTGGTTCTGTAATGTTATAGCGGTTGCCACATCCCAGGGATCCTCTTTGGTTCCCGAACCATTAACTACAGGCACATACCGAGGTTCAGTAAAGGTAATCTCACTTGCGCGACGAATAGTTAGCTGAACTGTTTCGCGGTAAAGTCCAACTATGGCAATCATTGATCCCAAACCCTCGGGAACTGTTTGAGAGGCAAATTTTGAGTATCCACTGGTGCGGATTAGCATTGTATTCCCGTTTAAATCTTCAATGTTAACCTCACCGTATTCCTGGTAGGGAGCCCACGGTTTTCCAAGATCAGATTCTCTTATCTGAACGTTTTCAATTTTCACTAGGCGTGATTGGAAGAATGCCTTATCAAGATTAATGTCAGTTATCGACACCACCTGTGGTTCAACGTTTCTGTTTACAGCCTGCTTTACCACGCTGTAATCGGCATGGAGTGAGTCGATTTGGAAAAGGTTATTGTACCACGACAGGATGGCTCCTTTCAGGTAAATTCTTATGGAATCGCCTTCACTAAGTGTGGTAGCTGAGGTGAAACGTAGGTTAACAGCACCGGTGTTGTCCTGAACAAAAATAGTTTTGTAAAGGTTTCCCGACGACTCGTCCATGGTAACGGTAGCGTAAAGAGAAGAGTCGCCCTTGATCTTAAAGGTATTGCCAGGAGGGCAAAGGTCTCTTAAGTTCTGGAGGGTAACTACGGAGCCAACTGGGAGTTCCTTAATGGGAGGAGTATCAAACTGGTCGTCGATGCAGCTGGTTGCCACAATGGCCATTATAATTGATACTGCAAATAGCTTTAAATTAAATCTTTTCATAATCTATATCAATTTGAAATTTTTACACGTGTTGATTAAAACGAGAAACTTAGGTTGAGGAAAAAGTTTGTGCCGTACATGTAGGCAAATTTTGGAGGGAAACTATCAACCTCCCTCGCATCGTATCGAAGCTGCTCAAAGGCAACAACAGTAAGACTCTGATTGTTTAGCACGTTACTAACACTAAGGTTAGCCCTTATGTACTGGTTGTTCTTAAGACGCCACGATTTTCCGGCAAACAGGTCAACGGTAAACCCATCGTTGAGCTTCTGCTGATCGAGAAGCTGACTCCACTGGGGATCCTCAGTTACAAGTCCATCCAGCGCCTCTTCGGTTCTACGGTCAGGGTTAGCATCTATATACCATTTTCCAAAGTAGTTGGCATTACCTCCCACAAACCAGTATTTTGGGGAGTCGTAGCGGAATCCAACTGATGCAGCTGCTTGAGGAAATCCACCAAGCATATAGTTCTCAAAGTAAACAGTGCGGTTTTCGGCCAATAATTCGTAATCATTATCGCGGGCAATGGTTACGCTAGGGCGGGAGTTGTAGGTGTAATGACCCCATGCTCCCACGGCATTAACCGATATGTCTGGGGTGATGTTTGCCTCAAACCCAAGTTCTACGCCCATGTTACGGGTATCTACATTGGTCATGATGTAGTTTACAAAGGTGTTGTAACCTTCGTGGTAGAAGCTGCGGTTCCACGTTTGATCTAGATTCTCGGAGTAGTAAACCGTAAATCTCGATTTTACAAGTGGTGCACGTACTATGTAGCTGGCATCGGCGGCAAAAATCTGCTCGCTCTTCAGGTTATCAACCACATGATCTCTAACCCGTGATGAAATGTATGAGTCGCGGAAATAGGGTGCGCGGGTTTGGTAACCAGCATTTAGATCGAGGTAATGGCGACCTGTTACCTTATAGGTAACGCCGCCTTTTAGGCCATAGTTAAGAAAATTATGCTTTTCGGAATCGCCGAAGGAGTTGTCGGGGAAACGGCCGTTACGCATGTGGCCAGTTCTCCAAAATGTTGTGTGAGCCAGGTTAGCCGACACAAAAAAGTCGACTTTTGCGTAGGTAAATTCCGACTGCGCAAATACGTTGGTTTGATTAATGTTTGCTGTAAAGTTGTAACCAAATTTATCGCCTACTTTAATAATCCTATTGGGATCATTTAGGTCGTTTTGGTAGTATGTTTCATCATCTGAGTCGCGCTCGGCAAATGGATCCACATCTTTCCACCAGTCGCCACCCAAAAGGTCGTTCATCACTTTAAACTGAAATCCCTTGAAAAGGGATACGTTAACACCTCCAGTAAGCATGATATTGCTATTAAGCTCGTGCCTAACATTGGAGTTAAAGAGCCACTGGCTATGGTCGCTACGACGTTCCTCCACGATATATTTCGATCTTTTTCCCGCAGCCTCCGAGGATATCTCATCGGAGTTGGCAAAGTAGAATTGATCCCAGTTTATTTGACGGAATTTCTCGTCATTCTTCCACTTATCGGTGAGGTAGTTGAACATATACTCATCGGTATTCTGGTAGTAGCTTGGCATATAGCGATAGTAGTCTGGTCGAGGATCAGAGCCAGCTAAAGTCATTAGGTTATCGCCATCGAACCAAACGGGTGATGAGGCATTGCGCCAGTTAAGGGCTGTACTTCCACCCCGGCCAAAAGAGTAGGAGGCCGTTGAGGTAATACTTGTTTTTCCATAACTCCCAATATGGGTAAGTAAAAGCATGGGCTTGTGGTAGTTGTTTACCCTGGCATTCCGAATTTCGCCATTCTGGTAGCCCCAGTTTGGGTTGTAGAACTGGTCTCCGGTTAGGTCGTAAGCTTCTTGAACGGCAATACCCGAGCGAGCGCTCTTTGAGGGCGACCCAAAGGCAGTGAATACGAAGCTGTTCTTCTCGTCGTATTTTTTTTCCAATGCTACAAAGTAGGCGTAAGCATCGTAAAAAGTACCTTTTACATACCCTTCCTGTGCCCAGCGGCGCGAACCCGAAATGGTGAGCGCCCAGCTGTTGTCAACCAGCCCGGTGGAGTGGGTGAACATGGCCCTATTCCTATAGCTGCGGTTGGCTGCCGAATAGGTAATGCGGGTATCGGCACGATTGTCGGATGGGCGGATCACAATGTTGTTTGTCCCGGCCACTCCCCCAAAAATATACTCCGATGGGGCAAGCCCAATGGTGTTGACCGTGTTGCGCATGGCGTCGTTAAGACCTCCCCAACTCGAGTAAAAGGCTCTACCCGTTTCGGGATCGTTAACTATTACTCCATTGATTAGCACTGATGAGTTTTCCGATTCGTAACCACGAACCCTGAAACGTGCACTCCCAAAGGTGAATCCCGCTGTAGACATAAATATGTCTCGTGATCCCTGGAGTAGTCCTGAGATGTCGTGCATCTCATCATCGCCATCAAAATCGGCCGACGAAAGGGTGATAATCGGGATAATCTCTCCTTGGGTTTCAAGTGCAGTTGTGTCTGTTTGCCCATATCCAACAATTGAAATGGCAAGCAGCGACATGAACAGTAAAATCTTTTTTCTCATAAACATCATAAAAGGAGTTAATTAAATGCTAAGCCCCCAAAGTTAGGGGGTTCAAAAATAGATATAATTGCTGAGATTGTATCCCCAAAAACAAATTTAACCTATCTTTATCCCCCCTCAATTTGATCAATTTTCTTTTATAAGAAGAGTAAATACAAGTGTTTTAGGACAATTGACAATCATAGGGGTTAAGCATATTTTTAAAATTTTAGTTATGACAAATTCAAAGAACACCATTGGTAGGTTAATCACATTAGCACTGGTTTTAGTGCTAACCCTGTCGGGTTTTGCGCAGGAGAAACGCGATTTTAAGGTTGTTTGCGTGGCATTTTATAATTTGGAGAATCTGTTCGATACCCTAAATACACCTGATGTAAACGATATTGAATTTACACCTGATGGCCCAAACAAGTGGAATTCGCCCAAGTATTTCGAGAAACTCGATAACCTGGCGCGTGTAATTGCTGAAATTGGCACCGATTTCACGCCTCATGGGCCTGCAATCCTTGGCGTTTCGGAGATTGAAAATAGAGATGTGCTCGAGGATCTGGCTAAGCGAGAGGCAATAGCATCGCGAAACTACCAGGTTGTTCATTACGATGGTCCCGACCGCAGGGGTGTTGATGTGGCTCTTCTATACCAACCCGAGTACTTTAAAGTAACGAATACCAAAAGTTATAGGCTTACCATCCCCGGCCGCGACAACTTTTTTACCCGCGATCAGCTGCTTGTTTCGGGCGAGTTGCATGGAGAACTTATGCATTTTATCGTTGCCCACTGGCCATCACGAAGCGGTGGCGAGAGCCGTAGCCGCCCTCTCCGAGTGGCTGCTGCCGATTTGGGTAGGCATATTGTTGACTCATTACTAAAAGCCGATCCCAACGCTAAGGTTATTCTTATGGGCGACCTAAACGATAATCCCGACAACCTCAGTATAACCAAGCACCTTAGAGCAGTTGCTGAGGTTAAGGACATGAAAGATGACAATTTGTATAACCCATTTTTTAACCTATATAAAAAGGGTATTGGCTCTTTAGCTTGGCGCGATACATGGAGCCTATTTGATATGCACCTGGTTAGCAAATCTCTAACCGACACCGATTACTCTTCGTACCGTTTCTATAGGGCTGGTGTTTTTAACAAGAAATTTTTGCAGCAATCCTCCGGACGATTTAAGGGTTACCCCTTCCGTACATATGTCGGTGGACAGTATCGTGGCGGATTCTCCGATCACTTTCCTACATACGTTCTTCTGGTAAAGGAGATAGGAAAGTAGATTTTTTAAAATATTCCAGTATATATCTTAGGCTATCGCTTTTTAAAAAGCGATGGCCTATTCTTTTTTCAATATAATTTGATTGTCTTTCTGTACAGTTAAGTTATAGTGGGTATTTTAAAAAGCTAAAATGTCATGTAGTTTACCACTTCTGTAGTGCGTCAATTTGCACAAATTTTGAAAAATCGTGTTGTTGAATATTATTATAATATGTAATTTTGTCAGTATATATAAATATGGCTATGAGTAGTGAAATTCAACGCATAAAACAACGATTCGAGATAATTGGCAATTCGCAGGGGCTAAACCGCGCCATCGATATTGGGTTACAGGTTGCACCAACCGATTTGTCAGTGCTAATTACTGGAGAGAGTGGGACTGGTAAGGAGGTTTTCCCCCAGATTATTCACTCCTACAGCGCCCGAAAGCATGGCTCCTACATTGCTGTTAACTGCGGGGCAATTCCCGAAGGAACCATCGACTCCGAGCTGTTTGGTCACGAGAAGGGTTCGTTTACAGGAGCCATGGATAGCCGTCAGGGCTACTTTGAGGTTGCCGATGGCGGCACAATATTCCTCGATGAGGTTGCTGAGCTGCCCTTATCTACTCAGGTTAGGCTGCTTAGAGTGCTCGAAACTGGCGAGTTTCTCCGTGTTGGATCCTCAAAAGTGAAGAAAACAAATGTGCGCGTAATTGCTGCCACAAATATCAATCTGGTGGAGGCTATTCAGAATGGCCGGTTCCGCGAGGATTTATACTATCGTCTCAATACTGTTCCAATACAAATTCCCCCCTTACGCGAGCGTAGCGAGGATGTTCCGCTTCTTTTCCGAAAGTTTGCCTCCGATTTTGCCGAGAAGTACCGCATGCCCACCGTTACCCTCGACGACGATGCCCGCAGGGTGCTGATCAACTACAAGTGGCCAGGCAACGTAAGGCAACTTAAAAATGTAACCGAACAAATTTCGGTAATTGAGGAGTCGCGATTGGTTACAGCAGCCAAGCTGTTAAACTATCTGCCCGATTATAACCCTACTAAATTGCCTGCCCTAATCAACAGGTCAAATCCCGCTGAACCCTCGTTTGCCAACGAGAGGGAAATTCTTTACAAGATCCTTTTCGATATGCGAAATGATGTGAACGACCTCAAAAAGCTGGTGCTCGACTTGCTTCAAAGCGAGAACCATACCATAGATGTGAACAGGGAGAATGCTGGGATTATCAAGAATCTTTATAAGGACGACATCTCATACATCGCTCCATCATCGTCTGCCGAATACGAGACAAAGGCCTTCACACACGATCATGCCCATATCCAGGATACCGAGGAGATATTGGAGGAGTCGCTCTCGCTGGCCGATAAGGAGATTGAAATGATAAAGAAAGCGCTTGAAAAGTACAACGGTAAGCGCCGGCAAGCTGCACTTGACCTGGGAATATCCGAGCGAACACTCTATCGGAAAATTAAGGAGTATAATTTAGATTAGGAAAAAAATGATTAAGGATATTATATTATCAAAATTTTTTGCAAAAAGTATTTTGCCAGTTATTGTTTTTTTTGTGGCGATGGGCATGGTGTCGTGTAGCATAAAGTACTCCTTTTCGGGTGCATCTATTGCGCCCGAAGTAAAAACTGTGAGCGTGGAGCATTTTCAGAATTTGGCTCCGCTGGTTAACCCAACACTTAGCAACACCCTTGCCGAAACGCTTCGGAATAGATTTATCTCACAAACCCGGTTAAATGTTATTTCCGCTTACGGCGATTTATCATTTTCGGGCGAGATTCGAAACTATCGCGTACAGCCAGTTGCCATTCAGGGCAACGAGGTGGCCGCCATGAACCGTCTTACCATTGCGGTGCGGGTTAAGTTCGAGAACATAATTGACCCAACTCAGAATTACGATAAAACATTTACTCACTACGAAGATTTTCCCAGTTCTAGTCAATTGGCTCAGGTGGAACAGCAGCTGGTTACCCTGATTGTGGAAAAGCTTGTGGAGGATATTTTCAACAATGCAGTAGCAAACTGGTAGATATGGAAAAGCAGCAATTCTTCGAATATTTAAACGATCCCAGTAAGCTAGGACTTGAGTCCTCGGCTAAGCTAGATGAGGTGGTGAATGCCAATCCCTATTTCTTCGCTGCGCGTATGCTTAGCCTTATAGGGCTTAAGAACGATTCGAGCGCCAATGTTGAAGATTCTATTCGTAGAGTTTCTGCTTTGGCATCCAATAGGCGAGCCCTATTCTTTGTTTTAAACCCACTTGCTGCACAAGTTAAACAGGATAAGGTTTTTGCTGATCAGCCTGTAGCTACTCTAGAAACGAGAATTGAACCGGAAACCCCATTCCTGCTTGATGACTCGCTGGATGTTAGCTCCACCGAAATCCCAATTCCGCAAGTAGAAGTTGATCAGAAAGACGCTCAGGATGATGATCTGCTGCTTGAGTTAACCGATTCGGATTCAGCCTCGACTCACAAAACCGACGACGAGGTTTTTATGGATCCGCAACTGTATACCCTAGAGATTCCCCATGATACACTCGACGAGGAGAGCATTAAATCCCTTTCGCTCGATTTTTCAAAAGAGAAAGAGGAGGAGCCCTGCGTCCCCGAGGAGGAAGTTTCTGTACTCGATCTTATTAATAAGGGTACAATAGATATTAGTAATCAACGGGCAAGCCCCGATGATCCTTTCTCACTAATTGATGCATTTATTGAAACCAATCCCCGAATTGTACCCCGACAGTCGCCTCAAGAAATTCCTCAGGAGCAGGAGGACATATCGCTGGAATCGCTCAAGGAACCCGAGGACACCGCTAGCGAATCGCTCGCTAAGATATACCTTGCTCAGGGACATCGCGATAAGGCCATTAAAATTTACGAGAAATTAAGTTTGAAATATCCAGAAAAAAGTGCTTACTTTGCCGCTCAAATTGAAATAATTAGGAATCAACCCGATAAATAAACGTAAAAATCATTAGCAATGTATCTGCTTTTCTCAATTCTAATCATTATTGCCTGCGTCCTGCTAACGTTAATCGTGCTGGTGCAGAACTCAAAAGGGGGTGGCTTGGCATCAAACTTCGCCTCTTCGAACCAAGTAATGGGCGTTCGCAAAACTGCCGATTTCCTCGAGAAAGCTACATGGACTTTAGCCATTAGCTTACTTGTACTCACCCTATTAGCTACCATGTTTATTCCTCGCGACGAGGTTCAGGTGAGCCGTTCGGCCATTGAGGAGCAACTCGAAAAAACACCAAGCCCATCGGCCTTGCCAACTTTCCCAACTCCAGTTCCCGAGCAAAATGCCGGTGAGGAGAAACCAGAGGGTAACTAGTCGATACAATTGAATTTTTAAACCCAGCGAGGGTGTCAGTATGGCAGATACTGACACCCTCGTTTTTTATTTCTGTTAAAGTATTGTTTTATACTGATTTATTGGCATTGCCTATTGGTAGTTTGACACGATGATCGGTAAGCCAACATTACCAGTAAATCATTATGAAACCAGTGTTTGTGTTATCTATATGAAAGAAAAACAGACAGATAACACACCTTAAGGAATTCGATTAAATATCCCAACGTTAGGATTGTCTAATAAGCTGATGGATTTAGGTGGCAATATTTTCACTGAATGTTGACAGAAAATTTCGGGCAAAAAGTCAGATTTTGGCTTTGGCATGTATTTCGATATACGCAAGGCTGTAAATCGAACAACTATTCATTAACAATAAATCATTTTAAAAATGTCAGAAGTAAAGATTAAACCATTGGCCGACAGGGTTCTGGTTGAACCCATGGAAGCAGAAGAGAAAACCGCAAGCGGTATTTACATCCCCGACACAGCAAAGGAAAAGCCACAAAAAGGAACTGTTGTTGCCCTTGGCCCTGGCACCAAAGATGTAACTATGGAAGTTAAAAAGGGCGATGTAGTTCTCTATGGCAAGTACGCTGGCACCGAGATCAGCATCGACGGCAAGGACTACCTGATGATGAAGCAGTCGGACATTCTAGCTATTGTGTAGCTTTTGCATCCATCGGAAACTGATTGTTTAATTACCTAACGAAAATTTAAAGAAGAAAATCATGGCAGGAAAAATTATTAAATTCGATATCGAGGCTCGCGATCAGCTTAAAAAAGGCGTTGATCAGCTGGCTAACGCAGTTAGAGTAACCCTTGGCCCAAAGGGTCGCAATGTGGTTATTGAAAAGAAATTTGGATCACCCCAAATCACTAAAGATGGTGTAACCGTTGCCAAGGAGATCGATTTGAGCGATCCTATGGAGAATATTGGCGCTCAAATGGTGAAGGAGGTTGCCTCAAAAACTGGCGACGACGCTGGTGACGGTACAACTACCGCAACCGTTCTGGCTCAGGCAATCATTGGCGTAGGTCTTAAAAACGTGACCGCTGGAGCAAACCCCATGGATTTGAAACGCGGTATTGATAAGGCTGTTTCTAAAGTTGTTGAGGGTCTTAAGAAGCAAAGCATCGAGATTGGTGATGATTACACCAAGATTGAGCAGGTGGCTACTATCTCGGCTAACAACGACAATGAGATTGGTAAGCTTATCGCTGAGGCTATGAAAAAGGTTAAGAAAGAGGGAGTTATCACCGTTGAGGAGGCCAAAGGGATTGAAACTACCGTTGAGGTGGTTGAGGGTATGCAGTTCGACCGCGGATACATTTCGCCATACTTCATAACCAACCCCGATAAGATGGAGACCGTATTGGAGAATCCTTTCGTTCTGATTACCGATAAGAAGATCTCCACCATGAAGGATCTGCTTCCTGTTCTGGAACCAGTGGCTCAGAATGGTCGTTCGCTCCTGATTATTGCTGAGGACGTAGATGGTGAGGCTCTTGCAACTCTAGTTGTGAACAAGCTTCGTGGTTCGCTTAAAATTGCAGCTGTTAAAGCCCCAGGCTTTGGCGATCGTCGCAAGGAGATGCTCGAGGATATCGCTATCCTAACGGGTGGTGTGGTTATTTCCGAGGAGAAAGGTCTACGCTTGGATGCAGCCAAAATGGATATGCTTGGCTCGGCCGAGAAAATTACCCTTGACAAGGAGAACACAACCATTGTTAATGGTGCTGGAAACAAGGAAACCATTGCAAAGCGTGTTGCTCAAATCAAGTTGCAAATCGAGAATACAACCTCCGACTACGATCGCGAGAAACTTCAGGAGCGTTTGGCTAAGCTGGCTGGTGGTGTTGCAGTTCTATACGTGGGTGCATCAACCGAAACTGAGATGAAGGAGAAGAAGGATCGCGTTGACGATGCGCTTAGCGCAACCCGTGCTGCTGTTGAGGAAGGAATTGTTCCTGGTGGTGGCGTGGCTTACATCCGTGCTCTCGAAATGCTCGATGGCATTAAGGTTGACAACGAGGATCAGAATACAGGTATTAAGATTATCCGTCAGGCCATTGAGGCTCCTCTTCGCCAGATTGTATCGAACGCTGGTCAGGATGGTTCAGTGGTTGTGCAAAAGGTTAAGGAAGGCAAAGGTGACTTTGGTTACAATGCCTACACCGATCAGTACGAGAACCTTTACAAGAGTGGCGTAATTGATCCAACCAAGGTTACCCGCGTTGCCCTTGAAAATGCCGCATCGATTGCAGGTATGTTCCTTACCACCGAGTGCGTAATGGCCGAGGAGAAAGAGGAAAACCCAATGCCTATGGGCAACCCCGGAATGGGTGGCATGGGCGGAATGATGTAGAGTTTTTCCATACATCAATATATAATCCCAAAAGGGGAGAGGCATTGCCTCTCCCCTTTTTCAATTTACTATACAGGTTCAATATGAATGAAATGGCACTTCTCGCAAAACTTAGGAGCCTTGTTTGCAAACCACATCTTCCTAAATTCTCTGTGATTATG
Organism: Tenuifilaceae bacterium; assembly: GCA_034003245.1. Classification (GTDB taxonomy): domain Bacteria; phylum Bacteroidota; class Bacteroidia; order Bacteroidales; family Tenuifilaceae; genus Perlabentimonas. Next base: position 2,370 of record JAVEYY010000056.1, on the reverse strand, counting down.
GGAGTTTAGCACTTCAATTACCCGTTTGTTAAAGACATTTCCAAAATTCATCTCCTTGGGGAAAGGCTTTGCACAGCATGGAACCAAAAAACCATCCCAGGTTATGTAAAAGTGAGTCCATGGGAATGGGCATTTTCGAAAGCTATTGTGGGTTCTAAAGTTGCGCCCCGTAACAGTTACAGCAGGGTACTTCTTTACAGCAGCATTTAGTTGATGAACTATGGCCTTAAATTCATCGGACTTGTAAAAATCGTAATAGTCAACATTGATATCTGTAACAGAGGCTAAGTTGAATAGAGTAAAGTCGAGGTATTGTACACCAACGGCATTTGCATATTCAACAAGTAGGGGCATATGGGTGTAATTCTGCTTGGTAACCACCATGTTCAGCATAAGTGTTGTTTGAGTCCCTTTACACAAATCAACCAACAACCTTATGTTTTGATCTAACAAGCTAAATTTTGCCCCTAATCTAATGCTTTCGTAAACGCTATCAATACCATCAATTGAGATTTGGATAGTGTCAATTTTATTGATTAGTGGAATAATTTTTTCGCTAAAATTTGGAAGTACTGCATTGGTTGACACGGAAATAATAATCCCCTTATTCTTTTCCTTTATATATTCAACTATCTCATTTATCTCCCTAAACATAAATGTTTCGCCCATACCGGTAAGTCCAATGGAATCGAGGTATGGCCAAAGCTCATCCACAATGGTTTTTGCATTATCAACAGCCATTGAACCTTTGTCCATCTCCTTACCATACTGGTATTCCCTTGGACAGATAGTACACTTTAAATTGCATTGATTTGTGAGTTCAAGCATAACCGTTGATGGATATGCAACTTTGGTGGAGCGAGTTACCTTAAGGAAGATATGCTTAACCTTATTGGCAGTGTATAGCAGTAGGGCACGATTTGTGGGTAAATTCTTGAGTCGCTTTAATGCCTTAGATAATCTTCGTTTGTTCATTTGCGCAAAATTGCATTAATTCATTGAGTTCATCGATTCGAAATCATATCAATAATTTTCTTCCCTTGCAATTCATTGGAAAAATCCTTCAGAAATCTTTCTCTTAATATTACCTGATCCTCATCAAAATCCCTATCGAACAAAGAGTTGATGATTTTGATAATGTTCTCGGGTTGTTCAGCAACGTTGCAAAGATTACCCAAACCAGTATTCTGAACTACCGAGGAGTTGCATAGGCAAAATCGACCCCTGTAAAGTGAATACAAAAGCTTTAGCTTAAATCCCTGTGGATAGAAAGAGTGAATCAGGTTGATATGCGCATTGCCGACAAGGTTTTCCATCTTCTCATCACTTGGATTTTCAACTATTTTTACGTTTGGCAATTCCCGGCTAAACTCACGTATGCTCTGATGTGGATTTTTTCCTGCAACAATTAATTGGTGCTTAATGGAAGGAGCAATATTTTGAAGTATCCAAAGTACACTCTTAATATTTTCGGGAACAGAGAGATCGCTATGCATCAAAATGTAATCGCCCTTGCCAGATTTTATCTCAACCTTATCAAAGGGATGAAAAGGCGTAACAAGCATGGTGTTCTTGTTGATGTTTTTAAAATGCTCAAAATCGGTTTGCGCAATGGCCGCAATGGCCGTGGCTTTGCTCAGTATTCTCTCGTAATGTTTTTGTTTAAGGGCCTCCAAGGCAAAAAAGGTCTTTTTGATAGGATTCCTTTCCGTTGTGGCTAACCCGCTGTAGTAGTTGTGCTCAATATTGTGCGTTCGCACAACTGTTATCCGGTTCGAAAAGTTGCCACTTAGCAGTGGATAAGTAGTGTGCAGCCCCTCAAAAAGAATAGGGTAATTATTGGCTAAAAGGGTGTTGGTTAATGCTTTGTTGCTTCGGGTTTTTACTATAAAGGGTAATGTTGATAGGTTGTACCTTAAGTTCAATGGCCGAGTGTAGTAGTTAACGCTGTCGCATATATCATCTAAAACATCAGCCTTCTCCCTGCCATAGGTGTAGCAGTGCAGATGAATTTTTACACCCAGTTTACCAAGGGATTTTATCTTATAAAAAACATCAATGGCTCCGCCATAATCAGCAGGGTAGGGTACATTGAACGAGATCAGATTTAAATGCATTTCTTGAGCAACAACATTGGTGTTCCAAAGATAGAAATTTATGGCTGATACCTGCAAACAACGATACGAATAAGCCGATCAAATCCTTAATATGCTTATCGGTTGTAATCGTTTTTATTGGAAAGGTCACTAGTGTTGCGTTGTTTTTAGAATAAACCTTGTATAATCTTATAATTCAGCAAATTATAGACGTTCTTTGATTTTTTGATTTCAAAACACGGTACTTTTGTTAGAAAACCGTGAATAAAGGAAA
>JAVEYY010000055.1:0-18671 GCA_034003245.1 Tenuifilaceae bacterium | reverse complement strand
TTTCCTTTATTCACGGTTTTCTAACAAAAGTACCGTGTTTTGAAATCAAAAAATCAAAGAACGTCTATAATTTGCTGAATTATAAGATTATACAAGGTTTATTCTAAAAACAACGCAACACTAGTGTACAAGGATTATAAAATAAAGAATAATCAACAGATTAAGTTTTGAAACAGCAAGTCGGTTGGCCGACATTCTTCAATAGATTGTTGCATCTTTATTTCACTCATTATTGTTTAAGCGGTCCATTGGGCTGTGAGTTCTAATAACATCGTTTAGCGCAACATGAAGGTAGGTTATTGTTGTTTTAATATCAGTATGGCCCAGAAGTTCTTTAATTGTTACGATGTTTACACCTTGCTCCAGCAAATGAGTTGCATAGCTATGACGAAGAGAATGTAGGCTTACGTCCTTTTTTATTGATGCCTTTTTTACTGCCTCACGCATGATCCATCTCAAACCTGTTCTGCTGAACTTCCCATCAGCACTATTGCCATTGAAAAGCCAATAGGTTGGGTTATCCTTTTTTAAGTACTTCCTTAAATTGTAGGCTACTATTGATGATAGAGGAACTATTCGGTCTTTGTAATGCTTACTTTGATGTATGTGTATTGTTTTGCGCTCAAAATCAATATCCCCAACCCGAAGGTTAATGAGTTCACTGGATCTCAGTCCTGCAGAATAAATTAGAGTTAGTATAAGTCGGTGTTTGAACAGTCTGGGTGAGCTGAAAAGGTCGCGAAGTTCAGTTTTGTTTAAGATGATTGGCAATTTCTGTTCTTTTTTAATAGGTGGGAAAAAATTTTTCCCTCTTTCATTATCCCTATCTCTAAAATAGTAGCGCAGGCCAAAAATGGTGTGCTTAAATGTACTTATTGAAGGAGGTGTGCTCGAGTTAGTTAGCTGATTTAGATACTCATTTACCTCTGAATCGGAAATTTGGTCAGGTATTTTGTTGAACCTTAGGCACAACGAAGCGATTGCTCTTACGTAATTATTAAGTGTGCTCTGACTGTGGTTTCTAAGAAACATTTGCTGCTTCATGATACTAATAACTTTGTCAAACCCGTCAATCTGAAGAGCCCTCTCTTCAATTGTTAGTTTACCTTTTTTTGTATTCATAAGCTTAGAATTTAATTGTTAATTTTGAGCCAAAACATATTAATGTTACTGCTTGTTATACATGATAGTTTGCAATTGTATTAACTATCAAATTTTTAAAAACGGCATATGAAATTTATTGGAGCACATGTTAGCGCATCAGGAGGAGTTGAAAATGCGCCCATTAATGCTAATGCGCTTGGAGCAAAGGCATTTGCACTTTTTACTAAAAACCAACGTCAATGGGTTGCTGCACCACTAACTCAAAAAAGCATAAGTGAGTTTAAGAAGAATTGCGAAAAGTATGGCTATTCTCCTAACCATATTTTGCCTCACGACAGCTACTTAATCAACCTAGGACATCCAGAACATGCACCACTTGAAAAATCGCGCGCAGCATTTCTCGATGAGATGCAGCGTTGCGAGCAATTGGGTCTCGATAGGCTTAACTTTCATCCGGGAAGCTCGCTGGGTAAAACCAGCGATGAGGAGTGCTTAAAAACCATTGCGCAGAGTATAAACATCGCGTTAGATAAGACAACTGGCGTTAAAGCGGTTATTGAGAACACCTCGGGGCAGGGAAGTAACCTGGGGTACAATTTTGAGCAGCTGGCATTTATTATTCAGCATGTGGATGACAAATCGCGGGTTGGGGTTTGCATTGATACATGTCATGCTTATACGGCTGGTTATGATATTAAGTCGGAGGAGGGATACCAGAAAACGTGGAGCGATTTCGAAAGACTTATTGGATTTAGTTACCTGATGGGCATGCACCTTAACGACAGCAAAAAGGAGTTGGGAAGCAGGGTCGATAGGCACGATAGCATTGGCCAGGGTTACTTAGGCTTGGATACCTTTCAGCGGATTATGAACGATCCCCGTTTTGATGATATTCCCATAATTTTGGAAACCACTGATCCTGATATTTGGGCAGAGGAGATTAGGATGCTGTATGGAATGATGAATATTTAAGTATTTATCCTTTTTGATTACTTCGCAATCTGGATAATTCCCTCACATCATCTAGGTCGCGGGGGCGCCCTGAAGATAGTTTCGTGATTATTAGGTCATCCAAAGAGATAACGTGAAGGTTTACATCTCCCTTGTCAATAGAATGTTTTCGACTATATGCTTCACTAAAACTTAAGCGTGTAGAGTATAGTTGGATTAGATCAATTTTATTATCATCATCATCAAAAATTCCAATATTTCTATTATTTCTTATCTCATCTATCCCTTGTTGACATTGTTCTTTTGGATAACCAAATGAGACTAATGCTTGTCGGAGGTTTTCAAGATTTTCGTCAGATTTATCAATCCAAATATCCAAATCGGCAGTTGACCTTATATAACCATACACATTTACAGCATGTCCTCCTACGATTAAATGCTTAACATTGTACCTGTTAAAGCAATCAATTATTGAGTTGAAGAAGGATGCAAGCTTCATTCTTTTTTACTATTTGGCAGGAAAAGATTGAACTGATGGCTTCCTGATTTTGTGGAATATACCACCGGGGGGTCATTTACACACTTTAAAGCAAATTCGGAGAGTTCAATACCCTTAATCCATCTTTGCCAGTAAGATAAGCTGAGGTTAATTCGATGAGTTTTTTCTTCGGATTCCTCAAAAGTATTATATACCTCAATTCTTTTGGCCATTTTTTATCCTCTTACCGCAATAGCAATAATCTTTTCAACATACCCTTCATTATCCTTAACGGGCGAGTATGTCTCGTTTAGCACAAGCCTAGATCCTCCAACAGAGCCCTTGAAGACCCGTTGACGAACGATTCCGCGGTGCAAATCGTCCCAAAACTCCTGATATGAGGCATCATCATCGGCCTTTGTTCTAAAAAACTCGGAATGATGCTTACCCTCCACATCGGCCGATGCTTTTCCTAAAATGGTTTGCAGGGGTTCGTTTATTCTGATAATATGACCATCGGTTGTATATTCCGACACAAATGTTGTGGAGTCGAGCGCCTTTACAATGGCCTTATACTCGCCCTCGTGTGTGGTAATCATTCCTTTAAGTTTTTCGGCTTCCGTGGCTAATACTTGAGCTCTAATTTCGGCTTGTTTCAATTCAGTAATTATTTTGCTTATCCCCCATGTTCCAACAACTTCGCCTGTGGTGCTAATCAGTGGCATTTTAGTTGTCGATACCCACTGTTCTCTTCCATCATCAAACTTTTCTTGCACAACCTTGTCAACAATTGGGTTCATGGTACGCATAATTTCCTGCTCCTCCATAAAAAACTTCTCGGCGTTCTCCTTTGTATGGAAATCAAAATCGGACTTACCCACTAAATCCTCTGGCGTATTCGCATTGAATAGCTTAACCATAGATTTGCTAATACGGATAAAGTGGCTACTCTCATCCTTAAAGTATATAAAGTCTGGGATATTGTTCATTAAAGCATTAAGGAGGGTAAGTTCTTGTTTGAGCTCATGCTGAATGCTCTCCTGTTCTTGGCGCTTGCGCTCCATCTCTTCCTGTGTAGCCTGGAGCTCCTCCATATTCTGACGCATTTCTTCCTCTTGCGCATGCATCTCCTCGGCTTGCTGTTGCGACTTTGCAAGTAACTCAGCAGTTCGAATGTTAATTCTAACACTCGATAGAGTGGCGGCAATGCTCTCGGCCAACTTTTCAATAAATTCAATTTGATGGCTTTCGTAAACCTTAAAGGTTGCCATTTCAACCACCCCAAGGATATCATCGTTATACTTTAAAGGAACCAGCACTAGGCAGCGAGGTCTTTCAGCGCCAAGGCCACTGCTTATGTTGATGTAATCGCCAGGAACATCGGTCATAAAAATGGTTTTCCCCTCACGGAAGCATCGCCCAACCAGCCCTTCACCAATTTCGATATGTTTTTCAAGGAATTTTCGTCTATCGTAGGCATAGCAGGCGGTCATTTCAAGGAAAGGTTTATCATGGTCATTATCGTTAAGGATAAACACCCCACCCTGATTTGAACCGGTATAATCGACAAGATTCTTAATGGTATTAAACGACAACTCATTGAGGTTGTCGTTATTCTGCCTCAAAATATCACCAAACTTTGCCATACCCTGTGTTGCCCAGTTCTGCTTTTGTTCCACCAACTTCCGTTCTTCCTCAAACTGCTTGGCATGCTTTAAACTTTTCTGCATCTCAATTAGAGAGATGCCAAGAATATCCTTTTCGCCTAATAGCTTAAATTCCACATCGAGGTTCCCTTGGCCAATCTCACGTGCAAAGTTTTCGGTAAGGTTTAGTCCCTCAATTAGCTTGTTAACAGATTCGGCCATTTGCTCAATTTCATCGCCTGTTTGGATAGAAAGCTTTTTCTGACGGTCAATGTCTCCTTGTGCCAAGTGCGTAAGCACGTTGGTGGTAAGTACCACGGGGGCAGTTATGGTTTTTGATACAAAAGAAAGAACTAGGGCCAATAACGCCACGCCAAAACCGGCTACCATTAGACCATAGAAAATCGATTTGCGAGCTTCTACCATAACCTCACTAACGGGCACAATTAGGCCAACGCACCAGGGTGTGGTAAAGTTACCAACCTCAACAGGCGTTAGGGTAATCAGGTGGTCTTTTTTGAAGAGATCCCATCTAAAGGTGAAGGGGACTCCCATCAGCACCTTGTTGGAAATGCTATGCCTCATGGCAATCTCGGGGTAAATTTCCTGAAAAGATTTTCCTAAATATAACTCATTTGTATGGGCTACAATTGTAGAGTTATTGGAAAGGAGAAAAGCCTGTGAGTTGGGATATGGCTTAATTTGCTTTACTGTTTCCTGAAATTTATCAAGCGTAACATCAACGCCTGCCAACCCCACAAACTGACCCTCCCGACGTATGGGAGCGCTAACGCTTGTTACCATAACATCGTTTACCCCATCAAATTTAAAGAAGTAGGGATCGGATAAGAGTTCTCTATTATTAACCTTAGCTTTATGATACTCGCTACCCACTATATCGCCCGTAACATTTCGCTCCTCAATTAGGATATTGCTTTGGCCATCGCGCATAAACGACGAAACCGATCTTCGTCCATAGTTCTTATCGTATCCGGGCTTAGTGGCAGAATACTCAAGGTTATACCAAATTGTAATATAGCGAGAGTTGTTCTCCAGTAAGCTTTTTATCATATCGTAATAGATGCTATCACGAACACTGCCTTGGTACTTGTAATATCCGTAGAGCGAGTGTGCCAACGACCTCGAAAAACCAAGGTCGAACTCAAGCTCGGCCTTAACCTTGTTGGCAGCGTTTTGCGCAGTGCTTAGGGCATACATCTCAGCATTCGCCAGAGCATTATTATAGTTCCTAAGCTGGATGTAGGCATTCACCAGTCCTAACACTATTATTGAGGTTGCCAAAACATACACAAGCAGTTTTGCCCTGATATTCATCTTAAAACGGATAGCCATACCGTAACTCGTTAAATTAGAAAAATGTGGAAACCCTTTAAACCCTGAGGGTTTATAAACATACGGTTTTATTCACGGTTAAAAGTACAAAATGTTTTTATAGATTTTACCCTTAATTTCTATTTCGGGAACATAAATTCGGGATAGTATGCCATGAAAAGGTAAAAAAGCTTAATTTAGCAACGCAAAGGGGGCTTACAAACTTTTACTTATCCATATGGTATACACAATCAAGCAATTGCTTTTCAATACAATATTTGTCTTCACATTTGTAAGCACCAATATTTTAGCACAAAATACTAACAGCATCTATTCGCTTGCAGATAGTTTAATCCAAAAATCGGCTGTTTGCACTCAAACCAAACCCGACTCTTCACTAGGGCTTATTAATAGGGCAATCGACTTAGCTCAGGAGATTAAGAGTGCCGAGTTGCTTCAAAGGGCATACTTTCAGCTAGGCTATATTTTTTACCATCAAAATCGGTTCGAAAGCGCCACAAAGCACTTTTACATATCATATCAAATTGCTCAGGAACGCGATGATCACGAAGGCCAAGCTTTAGCACTGAACCGGCTCGGCAATGTTAGTCAACTCCAAACTAACTACCTAATCGCTCTCGACTACTACCTAAAAGCACTAGACCTTAACACCAAGGCCAACAACCAGCCTGAGGTTGCACGTACGCTGGTTAACCTGGCCAATGTTTACAGCGTTATTGGGCAGTACCAACGATCCATAGAGCATTTTCTAAAGGCCATGGATATCCACGAGGAGGTAGGCGAGAGGGAAGGTTTAGCTTGGACCTCGCTGGGAATAGCCCGGCTTTTTAAAAGGCTCGACCTTTTGGATAGAGCCATGCAGTATGCCCAATCGGCATTAGATCATTACCGAATAATTGAACAGAATACGGGCAACAGTACAGGTGTAACCCTAAGCTTAAACGAAATTGGTAGCATTTACCATAAGCTGGGCAACTACGATAAGGCGCTTGAGTTTACGCAAATGGTTCTTGAAATCAACAATAAAACTGGGAATATTCACGGACAAGCTGCCAATCACATAAGCCTTGCCATTGTGTTTCTTGAGCAGGGCAAAATTGAACTTGCACGAAATTACCTTAACAAGGCACTTTCGCTAAAGAGTAGCGTTGGCGATAGCATCGATCTGGCGCTACTATACCGTCATTTAGGTCAAGTGGAGATGCGCAGTGGAAACCTAACTCAAGCCCATCGCTACTACAACCAGAGCCTAACATTTGCCCAAAAACATCGGCTTATCCCCGATATAAGCGCTGCGTATCTTAGCCTTTCGGAGATTTATCGACAGAAAGGAAATTTTAGTAATGCGCTTAGTGCTTTTAAAAATCACTCAACGTATAAGGATAGCTTAAACTCCAGCGATATTGCCCGTTTGGAGATGCAGTACGAGTTTGAGAAACGCGAGAAGGAACAGGAACTGCTTGCTCGACAGCGCGAAGCGCTTCAGGAGGCTCGGCTCGACAGGCAAAGGGTTGTGCTCATATTTTTTGTGGTGGCCTTTTTGCTCACCGGCGTACTTACGGGTGTAATTTTTTACGCCTATCGAGAAAAGAAAAGGATAAATCAGCTGCTGGTTTTACAGAACATCGAGATTAGCAATCAGAAGGAGGAGATTGAGAGCCAGAAGGAGGAGATTGAGCAGCAGCGCGATTTTGTTACCCGCCAGCGCGACCAAATTGCCGAGCAGCAACGCCAAATCACCGATAGCATTACGTACGCTAGTCGAATACAGAACGCTGTTCTTCCCGGTGAGGTTACGCTGTCGCAGCTACCCTGGGAATCGTTTATTCTTTACAAACCCAAAAATATTGTAAGCGGCGATTTTTACTGGACCGCCAAAATGAGTAACGGAAAAATTCTCCTTGCCGCTGCCGACTGTACTGGTCATGGGGTTCCAGGAGCATTTATGAGCATGCTGGGCATCACGCTGCTTCGCGATATAACCAGCCGCGACGAAAACCTTCTACCCTCCGAAATTCTTTCGCGCATGCGCGATATGGTGATCCTATCGTTAAATCCCCAATCCGAAAGGATTGACCAGCACGATGGCATGGATATGGCCATCACCATTATCGATCCCGCAAACCAAGTGATGGAATTTGCAGGCGCGTACCTATCGGCAATGATTGTTCGTAGAGGGAAATTTAATTTAGATAAGAACGATGAGATTTACCGGTTGGTGGAGAACAATGAGGTTTCGCTGCTCGAAGTAAAAGGCGATAAAATGCCCATTGGATACCATGTACTCGATAAAAAGCCTTTTTGCAACCAATCCATCAACCTCCAAAAAGGTGATATGCTCTACCTTTTCTCCGATGGCTATGCCGATCAGTTTGGTGGGCCAAAGGGCATTAAGTTCCTGATGCAGAACTTTCGCGAGCTGCTAATTTCCATTCATAGCATGGATTGCACTACCCAAAAGGAAACCCTTTCCACTACCATCGAGGAGTTTAAGGGAAATCAAAAGCAGGTTGATGATATGCTTATACTGGGCTTTAGGATTGGCTAAGGAGTTGACAATCTTCCAAATAATTACTTTAACAATTTTAAGCCCTCAAGCGCCGATGCATCGTTGGGACTATACAAAAGGGTTTTGTTAAATAGTACTCTTGCTTCTTTTGTTTTGCCAAGCGACAGCTTATTCCACGCTAAAAGGATTAACGTATCATAATCGAAGGGATAAAGGTTTATAACCTTTTCCAGATAGACATCGGCCTTCTCGTAGTTTTGTCTGTTATAGTAAATTAGCCCCATCCTGTAGTTTACAAGGGTATTCTGTGGGTCAATTTCCAGTATTTTTGCATATAGAGTCATTAGCTCATCCCACTTTGCCTGTGCTGCAAGCGGGAAGGCCAGACCAAGTTTTGGTTCAATGGCATATGGTTTTAAAGATATGGCCTTGCCATAAAACGATTCGGCTTCGCTAAGTTTTCCGGCCAAATAGCTGAGCCAACCCAAGCGAAGATTAATCTCATAGGAATCGGCCTGGTAAACCTTGTTTAACTTCTCGGCAGCATTCACAAAATCGCCTTTTTGCTCAAGGACATAGCTATCTTTAAATGCCGAAAGTATATTCTCCTGTGCAACAGTCGTTGTTGCAATCGATAGTAGCAATATTACTACAAGACTTTTCCAAATATTGTTTAAAAGTTCCATATGATTCCTCCTGTTATTGAGTGATTAGAATAGGAAATTAGATTGTAAACTGAGTTCAAACTTTCGGTTTCGATAAAAGCGCTGCTCTTACTAATGTAGGAGTAACTTGCAATAAAACTCACATTAGGATTGATTAGGACATAAAATCTTCCGCCAAATCGGCCATTAATAACTTCGGCTCCGTTATAAACAGTTGCACCCGTATTTGCAATAAAATTCTTCATTTCACCAAAGGTTGCATAGGTTTCGGCCCAGAGGAATTTAGTTACTTTAAAACCGAGTAATTGGTCAAACACAAAATCATTCCTACGACCATTATTTGGATACATCTCGGTGTGAAATGAACCCATAGAGGTAAAATACAGGTTTAAGTTACCCATGGGATATATAGTCAACATCATGTCGGCTTGCACTTGAGTTGCCGAATTTAAATTTGATACAGATAGGCATGAACCGAGGGTTAAGTAATTAATGGACTTATGAGCGTATGCAAAGCCCACAAAATCTGTTGATGACACAACTTGAGTTGCGGTATAGTACTGACCTTGCCGGAAAAAGGTAACTTCTACTGGGTATCGTACATTTAAAATGTGTGCGCCGTAACCAAAACTAAAACCCTTGGCAATGGCATGGTTTGCAGCGATATAATACTGATGAACAGAGGTTTTTTGATTATCTTTAATTTTAACCGATTCTGCATTTTTTAAAAAATCGAATGATGTTTTTTGGATATTGGTGTAAGCGTGACTCAAAGTGAATTTGGGAGAAATGTCGTGTCGTAGCCCCAGCGAATAAACGCTATGCCTTCTTGTAATCTCCTGAAATCCGTCTGCTGTGGGGCTTAAATCGTTTGGGAAATTTTCAATAGGTGTAGATTCGGTTAAGAAATATGAGCCGTAGAACAGGGTTAACTGATCGATGAAACTGTTATCAACGGCACCAATCCGCTCGCGCAGTGAATTTGGAAATGTGGATGCCAGAATAGCAGCATCGGAATAACGACCCGCAAACCGATAGGCATAGTATAGATACTCCTTTAGGTATAGTTCCTGAGCGTTAACTTTATATGCTTTCTCAAAATGGTGAATGGCCGAATGGTAGTTTTTCTGCTCATAGTAGGCAATGCCCAGTCGAACCCTGAGGTAATAAAAATCTATCTTCTTGCTCAATGCATAATTCCCAAATTTTACAAGTCCTTTCCAATCTTTCTTTTGCCAAAGAGAATACGACGTGGCATCAACAGATGGCAAACTCAGTGGTTGCTGAGCGTTTGATGCTAAGTGTGACACAAGCAAAAGGGTGATTGCTGTATGGAATACTCTTTTAATCATTTTTACATTTTTTGATCAATTCGTTGAGCTGTGTATTTAACTTTACCATCTTCTACATTTATTTTAACCAGCCCAGTTCTGTCAATAAATATTGATGTAATAACCCTACGTCGAATTTTCCCCAGCACAGTTGCCTCGGTAGTTGCCTCGAGTCTAACGCTAGCATCGCCAAGTGGGTCTTCCGACCCGTCATAGGTTAGCTGATACTTACCCTTCATATACTGTACAAAAGGAGCAGAAAAATCATGGAATAATAGCTTATGCGCGGAGAAAACCATGTTTGTAGGGTAGCTATCGGTGATGCTTAAATCCTTATATTTTCCGAAGCAAACCTTAAATGCTGCAAGGTAAAAGTAGTAAAGTAATGAGTTTCGATCCCCTACAAAATGGGTGAAGTAGAGCATTGCCTCATCAACCTTAAAGTATGCTTTAGATTTGGTGGCTTCGCATTCAACATATTTATTAAGGTAGTAATCAAGCTTAACATCCCATCCCACAATCTTATCCTCGTTAGATGTGACCTTAAACCATAGTTTTTCGCCAGGAACCAAATGAAATGCTTTCCGGAGCGAGGAGTCAACATGTATGCTCGAAACTATTTCGCCCTCCTGTGGAGATGCATTTGTCATTAGCTTTGGCTTATCGGCTTGCATTACGAGATAATTGGATATCGGGTAATCGATTGTTTTTGATCCAATGTATGGCGTGGTCTGCAGTTGAAAATGAAGGTGAGGATAAGGCGAATTCCCTGAATTACCACACTTTGCCAGAAAATCTCCACGCTTAACTCTTTGTCCAACCTGCACTACAATAGATTTTGGCTTCAGATGGCAAAGCTTGGAGTAAAGAAATTCGGTGTGCTTTATTACAATGGTGTTGCCCCAGTTATACTCAAGGTTCTTATCGCCTATGGTATTATCGGGAATGTCGTCAATAATCTCCTCAATAACCCCATCGGCTGGAGAAATAATATTTTTCCCAAAGCAGTAGTAATCATCTGCAAAATCACCTCCGTTTTTGTATGTTTTGCCCTCCTCGTCTTTTATCTCAAAATCCCAAGCATGCTTCCAACTCCCTTTGTGAGTTATATTTCCGTCGTGCCCTTGGGTAACTGTCCAGTCTCCAAAGAAAGGAAGGTGAACAGGAACTGGGGCATCCTTACCAAAGCGATCCATAAAGTTAACAAACGAGTAGAGATTCTTCTCTGGTGAGTTCTGCTGTATGTAAACAGGGTTAAGGTTAGCTCTATTGTGAACCCTGAATTTAAGAACATAAAGGAAAACAAGCGCAACCAAGTTAAACGGAAGCGAATACACAGGAAGGAAATAAGGGGTTAGAATAGCGCTTAAGCTAATTGTAACTATGGCTACAAGAGGAACAATAAGAGCTACCCACAAATATGTACTCCGGTTTGGCACCAGAAAAAAGCCACCCAATGCTATTGCCGACAGTATATAGTTAAACCCAATGTAGCTGTAATGTACCTCCGAAAACCTTGCCCCAATTAACATGTAGAACAGGTAGGCTGTATAAAAACCTATTAACGATAGGGTAAATCCAATTCGGGAGTATAACAGCAAACCAATGGCTATTACAATTCCCGTAAAAACATTGTACTGAAATAAAATTGCCCCCAGGGAGAGTAAGTAACTCCTAACAGAGCTAGGCAAAGGAATGGCATTAAACCACTCGTAAAGATTAACAAGGGTTCCGCCACCAATGATGTACAAGTCGTTTAAAGTGTATATTCCCCGTTCGTTAAGTCCCAGTGCCATAAATTCTCTTGATGCTAGTGTGAGCGCCCATAACGAAATCACAAAGGGAATACTGAGATACGGCAATGCGTACTTACCAATAACGCCTTCCATTGTAACAGAGATAAAGAGCGTAAAAACCCCCGCAAGAAAAACGATTAGCAACAAAAGTAGGCTTGGCTGAAAATAAATACCCAAGCCCAGTCCCACCAATAACGAGTTAAAACCATAGTAACCTTGGTTAATCTTGAACCTTTCGAAACCCAGCCAGTATGCTATGGCGTTGGTGGTTATTACAGCAAAAAATCCAAATGCACCCGTATAAAAATCGACAAATGTTGCAACAAGGAGTAGGAGCGAGAAGGTTTTCTTGTTTGAGAAGAATACCTGCCCATAGCTGTTAATTATGCTGTTGGCAAAACCTTGCATACTATAGTTTTAAATGATCGGGAACTCCTTCCAAGGCATTAATATTCTCTAACTTTTCAGCTTTCTTAATGATATGGGTCTCTCCATTGGGGTCGATTAATACTACATTTGGCCGCATGGTGATAAACTGTAGCCACTGGGTGTTGTTGTACGCACCAATCCTTTTAATCACGTATTGGTCTCCCTTTTTAAGCAAGGGGAACATCACGCTACTGCGAACCACATCAATATTCATGCAGAGTGGCCCATAAATAGTGGTGTCTTCGGTTTGCTCCGATATAGCTTGAGCAGGACGAATATCGTGTTCGTACCAAAAAGAGGTGAAAACAAGGTTTACTCCAGCGTCAATAATGGTGCCTCTCCGGCCATCGGCCAATCGTTTGTTTGCCACAACTGTTCCCACCAAATAGCCAGCATCGTCAACTAGGGCCCTGCCTGTTTCGAGTATCAGCATTGGTAAGTTTTCTGGCTTTATATCCGATTTCATTAAGGCCGATGTTATTGCCTCGGCAAAATCATCGAACGAAGGAGTTGTATCTGTCCCGGGGTAAAATGCCCCGCGAAGCGTATTCTTCGAGGCAAAACCGCCCCCCATATCGATGTACTTAAGGGTATGCTTATGCTTGCGTTCTAGTCCAAGAAACAAATCGACCAGCTTAGAGGCAGCAATGCTGTAGGCGTTGGTTGTCATCATGTATGTGCCAATATGCGTATGAACACCAACCAAATCCATTTTCTTACAAAGCATAATTCTATTAAGCGCATCCCAGGCTTCGCCATTCTCGTAGTTAAAACCAAATCGATCCCACTGGGGATAAACACCTGTATCCATATTTACGCGAATGGCAACACGTGGCCTCTTTTCAATCTTCTCGGTCAATCCAATTATTTCGTAAAGCTCGTCAAAATGATCGATATGGATTAACGAACCATTTTCGATTGCAGTAGTTAGATCCTCAGTGGTTTTATATGGGCCATTAAAAATGATCTTCTCTCCCGGCACTCCATTGGCCCTGGCTTTACTGTACTCAAAACCCGAAACCACTTCGGCCCAGGATCCCTCCTTGTGGAATATATTGCAGATTGCACTCAGGTAGTTGGTTTTATAACTCCAGGCAAATTGTACTTTGGGGTATCGTGATGAAAAAGCTCGGTAGGCCTCCTTGTAGGTTCTACAGAGAACGGTTTCGGAGAAAACAAAAGTGGGCGACCCAAATTTGGCTATTAGCTCTTTTACAGGTATTCCTTCAATATTAGTAATGGGTTCCAGTCGGGTTGGAATACCAAACTTGCTTGGTAATCCAGCGTTTAGTTTCTGGATTATTGGACGTTCAAAGGGTAACTTTTCCATAGTTTGTAATTTTTCGTTTCATTAATGCCGATTTGGCTATAGCTCGCCGCTCATTGACAATTTTTCAAATTCAGAGATATCGCAAATCATATCGTAGGAATACCTAATAAACATCTTGCCCACATCGTATTGGGAAAATGGCTTAACCGATTGCCCAAGTGCAAGTTGTACTAGAGCCTCGGGCAAATTTTGACCAGCGCCAACCGCAAGGTACACCCAGGCTGGGAGGCGTGGATTAATTTCTATTAGATATAGTTCATTCTTTTGGGTTCTGATTAGCTCCAACTCCATGCCGCCTCGCCATTGGGTTGCTCCAATAATCTTGTATGTAAGATTCAGCATGTTGGTGTCGTCGAGCGTAATGCCACCCCAAGCTTTTCCCTTATCTGTTATGTACTGCTTACGCATTGGCACAGCGCCTATGGTGTTGCCTTTCCCATCGCCAAGGGCAACAACATTAACCTCGGTACCGGTAACAAATTCCTGAATAATAATGGGCAACCCCCACTTGGCTGAGATCTTTCGGAAGTACATTTTTGCCTGATCCTTGTCGTGGGCAATGTAGGCATCGTAAAATTTCCCCTTTACAACGTAGGGAAAATCAAAATCCTCGTCCAGCTTATCAAGTTCGGCCAAGCTGCCAATGGGCTTACTGAAAGGAACCATTACATCGTATTTCTCACCAAACTCTGGAAGGTTGGCTTTATGACGCTCCTCAAATTGCTTGAGAGTTGGTAAAAAGGTGTTTACCCCCATCGATTTTAGCAGCTCAGCCGATCTCATAAATGCATAGAGTTCGGCATCAAAATTTGGGATAAGCACATCAATCTTCTCAACAGAGTTAATGTATTTTACACGCTCCATTAACGAGTCCACCCCATCGGACGGGTATGGAACTTTATAGCTTTTATCAACCAGATTGTGCATGTAGGCGCCAGGCTCTAAGTTTTCGTAAGCGAGTCCTACAATACGTGCATCAAAGAGCTGCGATTCCCTAATTCCTCGAATTACAGGAATACCTGGCCCTGGGCTGTCGATGTTATTCAAGCCCGAAAGGGCTACCGTAATCTTTGGCTTACTCATAATCGTCAACTAGCTGCATTTGTTTTAGCGTGCCCACAAAATCGTAGTAGTACCGCTCAAACGAGGAACTGTCCACATCGTACTTCGAAGTAAAATAGGGGATTATCTCATCAATGGGTTTCCCCTCTTTGATCATGCCAAAAAGTTCCACCCCAATAGGGTTTAGCGTAAAGGAATCACCCGTGGATGGGTCGAAAATAAATCCCGACTCGCTGATGGCAACATTCTTTTTCACTTTCATTTTTTGATAATTTAGTTAACCACATAGAGTAATCTGCAACTTATAAGGCTAGGTCATAACTAACCTGAACTTATTGTAGACGAATCAAAACGCAAAATGGTTGTAACCTATGATCCATAAAAATGCGAAAGTTGAAATTCACATTATGATTACATAAGACAACCACTTGCACTAAAACTTGTACTCAAAAAGAAAATCGGACTAAAAAACCATCAACACATAATGCTAAAAGGATTAATGAGAAATAATGGGGTTAGGCGATCATGAAGAGTCTAATTCTATAGCTTTTCTCCTGTAATTATCACGCTCTCGGTATGCACATACCCGTTGCCGTTAGCAAAACTTCCTGATGTTATGGGGTTGATAGAGATAACC
Organism: Tenuifilaceae bacterium; assembly: GCA_034003245.1. Taxonomy (GTDB): domain Bacteria; phylum Bacteroidota; class Bacteroidia; order Bacteroidales; family Tenuifilaceae; genus Perlabentimonas. The sequence continues at coordinate 3,380 of JAVEYY010000055.1, read as the reverse complement.
CGAAAGCCCTCTTCAACAAATAGATTACACTGAATCTCTATCTCCTTGGCTAAATCGTCGGAGTCAACAACGCTATACTCGTCGTTGGTGGCTGCATGTGTCCAGTATGTCGATCGGGTGTGAATAACTTTAGTTTTATACATAGCTCTGTGGTTTTTTTATTGAAAGATCATCCTATTTTAACATGTTGATTTATTTACGAAATTAGTTGAATTAAGGTTGCCCCATTATACTCAAGTTGGAAAAACTATAATATTTTCTCCTACTCTAAATTTATTGTACAGATTATCAATTGAATAAAAATTATTTTTGTTTTATACAAAATAATGATGATTTGGTGAACAACGCTTCAATTTTGTTTCAATATTTGTAGTGGAATTTGGTGCTTCCTGAAACAATCATTACTCTTGTAAATCATAACTTTAACACACAAAACGCAATATTAAATTATCAAATGCAGAACGTTCTAATTCTTCTGGATCATATATCTATCTGGAAACCATACTATCCAACAGAAAGTATTATTACAGCATCGGAGTACCTCGAGCAGAAATCCGAATCAACTCCAAATCTAGTTATAAATCTTTGTAGCGATATTACCTATAACTCCGAAGGGTACTACTGCTCACTGCTGGCTACGGCTAGGGGGCATCGCGTGATTCCAACCCCCGAGGTTCTTAATAAGCTCGAGTCGGGAGCGGGCATTAGAATGGATAGCACGCTTCATAAGCTTTGCCACAACTGGATCGAAAAGCAAAAGATCAAAGGCGACATCTGGTATCTAAATGTTTACTTTGGCTCGTGCGCCGAAGCAGGACTTGAAAAAATTGCCCGCTTCGTGTTCGACAACTACCCGTACCCAATTCTTCGGGTTGCCCTTAACACAAAATCGAAAAACCAGATCGAGAGCATTACGCCTCTTAAGCTTAACGAGCTTAACGAGGAGGAGCAGAATCACTTTGCCAATGCGCTGGATAGGTTTAACAAGAAAATTTGGCGAAATCCGCGTTCCAAAAAGGTTCGCCGATACGATTTGGCCATATTCCACGATCCCAACGAGGCATTCCCCCCCAGCAACAAGAAAGCGCTTGCCAAATTTGTTGATATTGCCAAAAAGATGAACATCAACGCCGAGCTGATCACTGAGCAGGATCTTCTTAGGCTGATGGAGTTTGATGCCTTGTTTATCCGGCAAACCACATCGCTTAACCACATCACCTTTCAGGTAGCCCAAAAGGCCAAACAGGCCGATATGGTGGTGATTGACGATCCGCTATCGATAATTCGCTGTACGAATAAGGTTTTCCTTAACGAACTGCTGGTTCGCGAAGGGATTTCGGCTCCTAAATCAATGCTAATCTTCAAATCGAGCCAGGCATCATTCGAAGAGGTTGCTGCAAAGTTAGAGAGTCCATTTATAGTTAAAATTCCCGATGGCTCGTTTTCGCACGGCGTAAAAAAAGTTAAGAACCCTGAGGACTATAAGGAAACCCTCGACGATTTCTTTAAACGTTCGGCCATTGTATTGGCCCAGGAGTACCTGCCCACAGAGTTCGACTGGCGTATTGGAGTTTTAAATGGCGAGCCCCTTTACGCCTGTAAATACTACATGGCCAAAGGCCATTGGCAAATCTACTATCACCAGAATTCGGGTAAAAGTCGTGCAGGCATTGCCGAAGCAGTTCCCATCTATAATGTACCCAAGGTAATTCTGCGAACTGCGCTAAAAGCAACGACTCTTATTGGAAAGGGGCTTTACGGTGTGGACCTAAAAATGGTTAACGATAGGGGTGTGGTTATAGAAATTAACGATAATCCAAGTATCGATCACGAGATTGAGGATGCAATTCTTGGCGATGAGCTTTACTACAGGATAATCAATCATTTTGTTAGGCACTTGGAGAACAAGCATCAGTAGCATGATGGCAGATATTAAGCTAAGAGAGGCGGTGATTTCCGATCTGGATGAGATTCTATCGATCGAGAATCAGTCCTTTAACTCCGAAGCGTTTAATCGCAGGCAATTCAGATATTTAATCAATAGCTCAGGCTGCATTTTTCAGGTTGCTCAACACAATGGCACGATAGCAGGATGCCTAATACTTTTGAAAAGGAAAAATTCTCGCCTCCTTAGGATATATTCAATTGCCGTTAGTCCAAACCATCGGGGACTTGGTATAGCCCAAGTGCTCATTGATTATACATCAAACTACGCTAAATCAGGTGGATATAAAACAGTCTCGCTTGAGGTTAACGAGAAAAACGAGCCTGCCATAAGGCTTTACCAAAAGAATGGCTTTAGGGTAACTGCCAGACGTCTCCACTACTATTCTCCAGGAGAACATGCCTTGGTAATGAGAATTATTATTTAATTTAGTGAATCGGTTTTCTTACTAATACAACCAAGTGTTTAACCAAAAAACCATTTACCCATGAATAGAAAAGTTGTAATCGGACTTGTACTTATTATTGCTGGCCTTGTAGTTGTGTTTTGGGCCTACAACCATTCGCCTCACGCTGGCCTAGGCGATAGGCTTATGAGCGAGCTGGGCGGGTCCTACACCCTAAGTAAGCAAATGTATGCCGGCTCAATGATTGTTGGTGTTATACTTGGAATCCTTGGGCTTTACACAATGTTCAAGAAGAAATAACGCTGTTTATATTGGTCATTTAACCAAAGCGGGAAGATTGATGAAATCTTCCCGCTTTTACGTTATCAACTTTTTAACACTTATCCTTCCCGCACCATCTAATCCTGTGGGATTGCATATAAAATTGAAATTTTATTTTTTCTTTTCTATAACTTCTATAATCTTCGGAATTGCTGGGGCGATGCTGGAGTTATGCCAACGCTGGCTGTAGTTGGCCGAAACGGCAATATCCATCTCTGGGATGTAAATCGTTTGTGTTCCCCAAAAACCAGTATGGGTATAGGCTTCTTTGCCGTTTACCTCAATTCGCCAGATGCCCAACCTGTAATCCATAGGCAACTTTGCACCATTCAGCACGGAGGTTAGCATGGTGTCGAGTGTGCTCGGGTTAGCAAAAACCTTGTGGTTAAACAACATGTGGAAGAAATGGCTTAGGTCGCGGGTGGTAGAGAGTAGACCACCACCGCCGAAGTAATCGAGCGAGGGGTGAAAGTTATACGAGTCGTGCCCCTGATGGTACTGATGAATTCGCTTAACCGTGAAGTCTCCATCAAAAGATTCGAGATATGTATCGGTTAGTCCCAATTTTTTAAGTTGGAGAAGTTCAAGAATTGCATCGCCCATCGATAGGCCAGTGATTGTTTCAATTATCTCGCCCAGCAGCACGTAGCCTGTATCGGAGTAGCTGAACTGCGTCCCAATATCACCCGCTGGCTTCATTAGGGTAAC
>JAVEYY010000054.1:0-19031 GCA_034003245.1 Tenuifilaceae bacterium | reverse complement strand
TATCTAGAGCATCATCGGGATAAACCCAACAGCCAGACGGGTAACTGGATATTAGAATAAAGTTAAAGAATTTCATTCTTTACCGATTTACAAACCTATGGATTTTCAATCCATAGTGATTTAGTTTCATTATTTCGACAAAAACATGAGCTTTTTAATGACAAATCAAGAGAATAAACACGTTTCTATTATATCTGGTGAACTTGGAATTGCATCGAGGCAAGTTTCGAATACTGTAAAATTGCTAAACGAGGGCGCCACAATCCCATTTATTAGCCGCTACCGAAAGGAGCAAACGGGTAGTTTAGATGAGGTTCAGGTAGCGGCCATCCGCGATAGGTTGACTAAGCTGGAAGAGTTATACAAACGCAAGGAAACGGTTCTCACCACCATTGAGGAGCAGGGCAAGCTTACCGATGAGCTGCGCAAACGGATTGAGGAGTGTTTTGATTCTGTTGAGCTGGAGGATATCTATCTCCCCTATAAGCCCAAGCGAAGAACAAAGGCTACAATAGCCAAGGAGAAAGGTTTAGAGCTCCTTGCTGAAATTATAATGAAGCAGTATGAACGCGATATTGAAGGGGTAGCCCATAGATTTATTACTGATGATGTTCCTTCGGTTGAGGATGCTCTGGCTGGAGCACGCGATATTATTGCCGAGTGGATTAGTGAGAGCGAAAAGGCTAGAAATATTGCCCGAAACCACTTTCGCCGCAGCGCGGTAATCCGATCGAAAGTGGTTAAGGGTAAGGAGACCGAAGGGGTTAAGTACTCCGATTATTTTGCTTGGGAAGAGCCAATAAATAAGTGCGCCTCGCATCGCTTTTTGGCCATGAGGCGTGGGCAAGCCGAAGGTTTCCTAAAGGTTTCTATTACTCCGCCAGCCGATGATGTGATGGACGATATCTCCCGAGCCTTTGTGAAAGGAGATTCTGTCGCTGCCGACCAAGTAGATTACGCCATTGAGGATAGCTACAAGCGATTGATTGAGCCCAGTATCGAGAACGAGTTCACCTCGGAGCTGAAAAGTAAAGCCGACGACGAGGCCATTAGGGTTTTCTCCGAGAACCTACGTCAGCTGCTTCTGGCTGCCCCGCTGGGGCAGAAGAATGTGCTGGCCATCGATCCGGGTTACCGCACAGGCTGCAAGGTGGTGTGCCTCGATTCGCAGGGCAACCTTAAGCACAACGAAACTATTTACCCTCACCCGCCTCAAAATGAGTCGGGAAAGGCCATGAGCAAAATCTCCGCGCTGGTCGATTCGTATAAGATCGATGCCGTGGCCATTGGCAATGGAACAGCCAGCCGCGAGACTGAAGCTTTTGTGAAACGAATTCGCTTTAACCGCGATATCAATGTGTTTGTGGTAAGCGAGGATGGCGCATCCATCTACTCCGCTTCATCGGTGGCGCGTGAGGAGTTTCCTGAGTACGATGTTACGGTGCGTGGTGCCGCCTCCATTGGCCGCAGGCTAATGGATCCGCTGGCCGAATTGGTGAAAATCGATCCAAAATCCATTGGCGTAGGACAGTACCAACACGATGTGGATCAGCCCAAGCTCAAGCAGGGGCTCGATACTGTGGTGGAGAGCTGTGTGAACCATGTTGGCGTTAACCTGAATACTGCCAGCAAGCATTTGCTTACCTACATCTCGGGGCTGGGGCCTCAGCTGGCCAAGAATATTGTAGAGTATAGGCGCGAGAATGGTGATTTTACCAGCAGAACCCAGCTGAAAAAAGTCGCACGACTGGGCGATAAAGCCTTTGAGCAGAGTGCAGGATTCCTCCGTATTGCCGAGGCTAAAAATCCTCTGGATAATAGCGCTGTGCACCCCGAGAGCTACCATGTGGTAGAGAAAATGGCCAAGGACTTAGGTTGCACCGTTGCCGATTTGCTAAAGGATGAGGAGCTGCGAAAGAAGATCGATATTAACCGATACGTAACCAGCACCATTGGGTTGCCAACGCTAAAGGATATAATGGCCGAGTTGGCCAAACCCGGGCGCGATCCACGGCAAGGAATTAAGGTTTTTGAGTTTGCCGATGGGGTTTTCTCCATCAACGACCTACAGGTGGGGATGGTTTTGCCTGGTATTGTTACAAATATCACCAACTTTGGGGCTTTTGTCGATGTGGGCGTAAAACAGGACGGTCTGGTGCACATTTCGCAGCTGGCCGATAAGTACGTGTCGAATCCCAACGATATTGTGAAGCTGCATCAGCACGTAAAGGTTAAGGTTGTTGAGGTTGATGTGGCCCGCAAGCGTATACAGCTAACCATGAAAGGGGTGGAGTAGGCCACTGGTTGTTTTTTTTGAAAAAGTATTTTCTTTCTACAAATGATTATTTTCATGGATAACAAAACTCATAAACATAATCGAGTGATATGGGCTAAATTATTAAACTACAAACAGAAACATAAACTCTAGTCTTATAAAATGAAAAAACATTTAGTAGTTTTATTTATGCTCATATTTTGCTTGAAGACTTATTCGCAAATCGTATTTGAAAACGGATATTTCATCGATGAAAATGATCAAAGGGTTGAATGTTTAATCAAAAATATTGAATGGCAATATAATCCTGCTGAATTTGTATATAAACTTTCTGAAACCTCTGATATTCAAATAGCGAGTATTCACTCTGTAAAAGAATTTGGAATTAAAAATGCATCTAAATATGTTAGAGCCAAAGTTAACATTGATAGGTCTAGCGAGGATATAGCTAAACTAACATCGAACAGGTACCCAGCCTTTCAGGAAGAAACACTTTTTCTCAAAGTACTCATAGAGGGAAAAGCCACTTTGTTTATTTATGAAGAAAGAGGCTTAAAACGTTTTTTTTATCAATCAGCTAATTCTGAAATAAACCAATTAGTTCAAAAATCCTTTTTAATAGATAACAACAAGATTGGTTATAATGATCAATACAGACAACAGCTTCGCAATGACTTACAATGCCAAGACATAAACTTTAATGACATCAATAAACTAGAGTTCTTTAAAAATGAGTTGGTACGTTTTTTTATCAAGTATAATAACTGTCAAAACGCCAGCTATATCAAGTATGGGGCAAAAAACTGGAAAGATAGAGTAAACCTTACTGTAAGACCAGGAGTAAAGCATAGTAGTTTAAGTTTAGATAATAATACCTTCTCTTTTGCCTCAGAACACATAGATTTTGAGTCATCTTTTAGTTTTAGACTAGGTGGTGAAATTGAATTCTTTTTGCCATTTAACAAAAACAAATGGGCTGTTATAATTGAACCTACTTATCAGGACTTTAAATCTCAGAAAGTTTACAATAGTCAAAAAATTGATGTTAAGTACAAGTCTATTGAATTGGCATTTGGCGTTAGACATTATTTCCATTTTAATGAACGTTCTAAATTATTTATTAATTCCTCCTTTATTTGGGACTTAACCACCAATTCAACGATTGAATATGATACGGGGAGAATTTTAGAAATCTCAACTTTTTATAATTATGCTGTTGGCTTGGGTTACAACTATTATAACAAGTATAGCTTTGAACTAAGATATCACACTATTAGAAATATTTTAGTACGATACCCCTATTGGAATTCTGAATACAAAACGATTTCAATGGTTTTAGGTTATTCCTTTTTTTAAAAACACCAGCTGAAATTTATTAATTGTCGTACTTAACAGAGTGTAGAATAATTTCATTGGTTGATTACGAATTTTGTTCCTAAGCCTTTTAATAAATTACCCATGAAAAGATTTAATGTCAATGTTGCGATTGTTCTTTTGGCCCTAATGGCCATGGGCTGTAGCCAGAACCGCCCATTTATATCGGATGCTGAGTACCTAACGGTTGTTGAGCAGGATTTGGAAGCGAAAACCCAGGCACTGGATCAACCTCAAATTCTAGCAGTCTTGGATGACGTTAAAGGCCTTTCGTTGCGCGAGCATCAAGCACTAAAGTTTCTTTATGCATACATGCCCCTAGGCGATATGGTAGATTATTCAACCGATTTCTATCTGCAGAATATCAGGCAATCATTCGTTACTCAGAACGAGATGCCGTGGGGACAAAGTGTTCCCGAGGAGTTGTTCCGCCATTTTGTGCTGCCCGTTAGGGTGAATAACGAGAATCTGGATTCGTCGCGAATGGTGTTTTATCGCGAGCTAAAGGATAGGGTTGTCAACTTGCCAATGCGTGAGGCCATTCTGGAGGTTAACCACTGGTGCCACGAAAAGGTAACCTACCAACCCTCCGATGCCCGAACCAGCTCGCCCCTGGCCTCTGTACGAACGGCTTATGGCCGATGTGGTGAGGAGTCGACTTTTACGGTAGCGGCGCTTCGCGCCGTGGGCATCCCTGCGCGACAGGTTTACACGCCCCGCTGGGCGCATACCGACGATAACCACGCCTGGGTTGAGGCCTGGGCCGAAGGCGAGTGGCACTATATTGGCGCCTGTGAACCTGCGCCTGAGCTCAGCATGGGATGGTTCGATGCACCGGCCAAGCGAGCGCTGCTGCTTCACACTCGAGTTTTTGGCCGGTACAATGGCCCTGAGGATATTATGCAGCAAACCAACGCTTTTGCCGAGATTAACATCACATCAAACTACGCCCCAACGGCAAAGGCCGTGGTGACAATTGTTGATAAGGATGGTAATCCCGTTGCCGATGCCGATGTTCGCTTTGGGATATACAACTACGCCGAGTTTTTCCCGGTGCTATCCGCAAAATCATCCACAGAAGGGATAACATCCATAACTGCAGGAAAGGGGAGCATGTCGGTTTGGGCAGCTAAGGATGGAATGATTGGGTTCGATATTATCAGTGTGGGCAGTGCCGAGGAGTTTGTGGTTGCCCTTAACTTTAGCACCCAAAATCCATTTTCGCAAGATTTTGATATTGTGCCACCCGCAGAGGCCAGAATTGAGCGAAGTATACCGCAGACCAAAGTGGAAGCAACAAATTTCCGAATGGCTCAGAACGATTCCATACGCAGCGCATATATCGCCTCGTTTATCGCCAATGAATTGGCGGAGAAGATTGCCGAGGATTTAAATGCCGATAAAGATCTTGTGGTAAGATATCTAAAGGCAAGTCGTGGTAACTGGAGCGAGATTGAAATGTTTTTGCGGCAGGTTGAACCGGAACGGATGGATTTGGCCTTACAGCTTCTCGGACAGGTTGCAGCAAAGGATCTTAGGGATACCCCAGCAGATGTGTTGCTGGATCATCTCCGTAATGTTGAACCACAGGCAGGGAATATCTTTCTGAGGTATGTTTTAAACCCTAGGGTTGGCTACGAGATGCTTACCCCTTACCGCTCGTGGTTCCAATCCAATTTGCCTGAGGATTTAATTCGATTGGCCAAAGAGAATCCAGCAAATCTGGTAGAATGGGCAAGCGGGATAAAAGTAAGGGATGATTATAATCCTCAGCGCATACCCATGTCGCCCGTTGGTGTGATGAAGTTAGGCGTAGCTGATGCGCGTTCCAAGAATTTTTTCTTTGTTGCAGTTTGCAGGAGTTTGGGTATTCCTGCTCGACTCGAGGAGGTAACTGGCCAACTGCAATACTTCCACGATGGAACTTGGCATAACGTAAATTTTGAGCAAACCGCTGCAAAAGCGCCAACAGCGCTTGGGTATATCAACCTTAAGTATACTCCAACTCAAACCCTCGAAAATCCTCAGTACGACACCCATTTTACCCTATCCCGAATTGTGGACGGGCAGTTGCAACGGCTAAATTTTAGGGAAACCGAGGGGTACGAGGGAACTGTGAGTTGGAAATCGCGATTTGCAAAACCCGTTGCCCTGGATGAGGGAGCGTATTTGCTGATAACCGGTAGCCGACAGGAAAACGGCAATGTGCTGGCACGGGTGGAGATGTTTAGAGTTAAAGCAGGTGCGACAACCAGCGTCAACCTTAAAATGCGCATCGATGAGGTTTCGATTAAGACAATTGGAACGATAAATACCGACCTTAGTTACCGCCCAGCAAGTGGAGGGAAGGCAGTTTCACTAGACGAGACTTCAAAGGGGAGCCATTTTGTGCTGGCAATCATGGGGGCAGGGCAGGAGCCAAGCAACCATGCGATACGCGATTTTATTCGTCATCAGGTAGCCTTTGAGCAGTGGGGTATTCCCATTGTAATCCTTTTTGGTGATGCGAGTCAGTGGGATCGCTTTACGCGTGATGGGTTTAAAAATCTCCCATCGAATACCGTTTTTGGCATTGACGATGGAAGCGCCATTGCCAAAGAGCTAGTCAGCCGGCTAGGACTGTCAACGGTAAACGATTTGCCCATCGTGGTATTCTCCAACGGAGGGGGCGAGGTAACTTTTGCCTCTCAGGGATACCGGATTGGGTTGGGCGATCAGCTACTGAAGAACAGCAATCTCGTTAACCACCAAAGAACGGTGGCTCCCGAGACAGGGAGCAAGAGTTATTAGCAAGAGAGTTGGAAGACCGAAGTTGGAAGACCGAAGCCCGAAGAACAAAGACGTGTACTATGTGTCTATCTTAACTCTATGTCCCTATGTGTTAAATATGGCTCGTAGAAGAAAGGCAGAAGTTGGAAGACCCAAGATGGAAGACCCAAGATGGAAGACCCAAAACGGAAGTTGGAAGACCGAAGACGGAAGTTTGAAGACTGAAGACGGAAGTTTGAAGATGCGTACCTCGGGTCTCGTCATTATTTGACGAGACGAAGAGAGTAACCGGTATCCAAGATAGTGTTTGCCATAGGGAAGCTATGCGGAGCCTGACTTGTCGGTGGTTAATGTTAGGGGGGATTGATAGGAAAAGCCATTTCAGGGGTACAGCAGGGTGTCCCCAGTAGGGGAAAGTGGCCTGCAGGGTAGTAGCAGGTGTCCCCAGTAGGGGAAAGTCTCCTGCATAGCTACGACAGGGTATCCGCTTTTTGGGAATGTCTCCTGTAGGGATGCGACCTACTTTCCACCCTTGGGGAAAGAATCCCGTAAAGCTATGGCTGGTTTTCCCCTACAGGTGGAGGTGCTTAGCAGGGGTGCTAAAGAAATAGGAACGTGGATATCTTTTGTTCTATTATTGGCGCAGAACATATAAAGGATCGTCATAATGCTTTCAGCAACTACTGCAAAACAAAACCCCGCTTTTTGGGCGGGGTTCTGTTTTTGGTGAAACTAAAGTTGCTGCTGTTGATTAATCCATTCGGTTAATTAGTCTCTATCTCTGAATTACCAGTTTAACGGAAATCCACAGGCCACCCGATGAAACCCTAAGCAGGTACAACCCGGCGGTAAAGCCACTCACATCAACCTGATGGGTGAAGGGCTGATCCTTGGTGAGGGATTTGGAGTACACCCGTTGCCCGCTTGGTGAGATTAGTTCAATGGCAAAGGTGGCAGGTTTTTGTGGCTGAATCTCCACCGAAATGTAGCTGTTGGCAGGGTTGGGGAATACGCTTACCACCGTGCCCGTGCCCGGAATCTCCTCTATCCACGATGCCGTAATCACTATTTCATCGGTTGCCGAACATCCAAACTGGTTGGTTACGGTGAGCGAGTAGGTTCCGGGTTCGTCAACAACAATTGAGGACTCCGTGCTGCCCGTGCTCCACAGGTATGTTACATCGCTAATCCCTGCTTCAAGGGTGTAGGGAAGAGTAACCTCAAGATCATCGCCCAGGCTAAATACTGGATTTGGATGAATAGTGATAGGTTGAGCCAGCACATTGCCGGGTTTCTGATCGTAATCGGCTCTTAGCAGAATGGTTCTATCGCCCGCCTCAAGGTTGAGATGCTGGGTGAAGGTGTAAGTAAACTCAGCATTATTGGTTAGATCTTCGCTAAGGGTGTAGGCTTCCTCAACAGGACTGCTACCCTGCACCTGATACCTTAGGGTGATAACCTGGCCGCTGGCAATGGTTTCCCCCCGCTTATTAGCAAATTTCGCCTCAACAGGGAAGTCGTCCGATTCGCACTCACCGGTTTCCGGTGTTATCAGTTCAATAGCTGAGATTAAGGAGGTGCTAAAAGTGATGATAACCTCATCGTTGCCTACACATCCATTGTCATCTACCACCTCTACAGAGTACGTTCCGGGATACTGCACAAAGTAGGTTTGGGCGGTTGAGCCATCGTGCCACAGGTAACTTGCAAATCCAGCCCCTGCATCGAGGGTAAACGGATCGGTGACTGCGCGGTCCTCGCCAAGATTCACCGTTGGGGTTGCATAAACTTCAATATTTGAAATTGCGCTCGAGGTGCATCCATTGGCATTGGTTACTGAGTAAGTGATGGTGTGAACGCCAGGGCCGGCTACTGTCGGGTTAAACTGCCCATTCGATACCCCAGGCCCGCTGTAGGTTCCTCCTGCTGGGTTGCCTCCTGTTAGCTCAAATGCATCGGCATTGCCACAAACCGGACTAAACGAGGATAGGGTAACGCTCGTTACAGCATAAACCTCGATGGTTGTGCTAGCTGAGCTGGTGCAACCATCGGCATTGGTGAAGGTATAGGTTACTGTATGGGTTCCAGCAGCGTAGTTAGCAGGGTTAAACTCAATCACCTCAACCTCATTGATGCTATAGGTTCCACCTGCCGGACTTCCACCCGTAAGGGCAAATGGCTCATCGTTGGTGCAAACCGGGCTAAGGCTGGCAATGGTAACGGTGGGCACATCGAATACCTCGATGGGTTGGCTGGTCGTGTTGGAACAGCCATTTGCATTGGTGAATGTGTAGGTAATGGTGTGGTTGCCAACACCCGCAATGGCTGGGTTGAACGTACTGCTAACCGCCCCGTTTACTCTATAGTCTCCACCAGCAGGTGTTCCGCCCGAAAGGGTGATAGGATCGGCATTAACACAAACTCCATCGAATGCCGCGAGGGTAACCTCGGGTACAGCGTACACCTCGATTTGAGAGGTTGCGGTGTTGGTACACCCGTTGCCATCGGTATGTGAGTAGACAACGGTGTAAACACCCGGTGCAAAGTCTTGAGGGTTGAAAGTTGTCAAAGTAACCCCATTTATACTGTAGGTTCCACCTGCAGGTGCTCCACCGGTAATGGTGAACGGATCGTCATTGCCGCAAACCGGAGTAAATGCTGCCAGGGTAACGCTGGTGAGGGGATAAACCTCGATGGATGTGCTGGCCGAGCTGGTGCAACCATCGGCATTGGTGAAGGTATAGGTTACTGTATGATTCCCAGCAGCGTAGTTAGCAGGGTTAAACTCAATCACCTCAACCTCATTGATGCTATAGGTTCCACCTGCTGGACTTCCACCCGTTAGGGCAAATGGCTCATCATTGGCGCAAACCGGGCTAAGGTCGGCAATGGTAACCGTGGGCACATCGAATACCTCGATGGGTTGGCTGGTCGTGTTGGAACAGCCATTGGCATTGGTAAATATGTAGGTAATGGTGTGGTTGCCAACACCCGCAATGGCTGGGTTGAACGTGCTGTTCTCGGCTCCATTTACCCAATACTCTCCATCAGCAGGTGCTCCGCCCGTAAGGGTGATAGGATCGGCATTAACACAAATTCCTTCGAATGCCGCGAGAGTAACCTCAGGTACAGCGTACACTTCGATTTGAGAGATTGCGGTGTTGGTACACCCGTTGCCATCGGTGTGTGAGTAGACAACGGTGTAAACACCCGGTGCAAAGTCTTGAGGGTTGAACGTTGCCAAAGTAACCCCATTTATACTGTAGGTTCCGCCCGCAGGTGCTCCACCAGTAAGGGTGAACGGATTGTCATTGCCGCAAACCGGGGTGAATGCTGTCAGGGTAACGCTGGTAAGAGGGTAAACCTCGATGCTCTGCGTTGCGGTGTTGCTACATCCACTCAGGTTAGTGAAAGCATAGGTTACCACGTGAGTGCCCGAACCCAAGCTGGCAGGATCGAAGGTTGTTGATTCGACCCCATTAACGCTGTAAGCACCACCCGTTGGATTTCCACCCGTAAGGGTAAACGGCTCGGCATTGGCGCAAGCTGGGCTAAAGGCATCCAGTGTTACCGTGGTGAGAGGGTGAACAGTAATTGGGGTGCTTGCCGTATTGGTGCAGCCATTGGCATTAGTTACCGAATAGGTAATTGTGTGAGTTCCTGCGCCAGCATTTGCAGGACTGAAAACTCCGCCTGATACTCCAGTTCCGCTGTATGTTCCCCCCGCAGGCAATCCACCCGAAAGTGTGAAATCATAGGCATTTACGCAAACTGGATCAAACAACGACAGAGTAACCTCGGGAATGGCATACACCACGATATCCTGAGAGGCTGTTGCGGTACACCCGTTGGCATTGGTAACCGAGTAGGTGATGGTGTGAGTGCCTGCGCCGGCAGTGGTTGGGCTGAATACCCCACTGGATACCCCCGTTCCGCTGTATACTCCATCAGCGGGCGATCCGCCCGTAAGGGTAAAGTCTTCGGCGTTTGCGCAAACAGGATCAAACACAGACAGAGTAACCTTGGGAATGGCATACACCACGATATCCTGAGAGGCTGTTGTGGTACACCCGTTGGCATTGGTAACAGAGTAGGTAATGGTATGAGTACCTGCTCCAGCAGCTGATGGGCTAAACACTCCGCTGGATACTCCAGTTCCGCTAAAGGTTCCACCTGATGGCGATCCTCCTGTTAGGGTAAAATCTGCATCATTGGCGCAGACCGCACTAAACCCGGAAAGGGACACTTCTGGAATATCATAAACCACAATATTCTGCGACGCAGAAGAAGTACAGCCATTGACATTAGTCACCGTGTAAGTAATGGTATGAGTACCGGGACCAGCCGTAGCGGGGCTAAATTCTCCATCGGTAACACCAGGTCCACTATATGTTCCACCCGTTGGAAGTCCACCCGACAGGGTGAAATCATCGGCATTAGCGCATATGGGGGTGAACTCAGCTAGGGTAACTGCAGGAACAGCATGTACGGTTAGCTGCTTGGTCGTAGAGTTTGAGCAAACATTACCATCGGTATAGGAGTAGGTGATTGTATGGTTTCCCGGACCAGCAACCCCTGGGTCGAATATACCATTGGTAACCCCAGGCCCTGAGTAGCTGCCCCCCGTTGGGCTTCCACCTGTTAGTTCAAATGCAGCTTGGTTGGCACATACGGGATCAAAATCAGCAAGTTCCACCACTGGGATATCGACCACATTGATGAGGGCGTTGGCGGAGCTGCTACAGCTATTGGCGTCGGTGTAGGAGTAGAAGATTGTTGTTTCGCCTAACCCTGCGTTTGAAGGGTTGAAAATACCGTCGGAGACTCCAATGCCCGAGTAGGTTCCGCCAGTAGGTGATCCACCCGTGAGGTCTAGTGGTTCGCTATCGACACAAATAATACCAAAGCTGGAAAGGGTTACCACGGGTAAAGGATTAACCGTAATGGTTCTGGTAGCTATATCGGTACACCCCTCGGCATTTGTAAACGAGTAGGTGATGGTGTGGGTTCCTACACCCGCATTAGTTGGGTTAAATGTGTCACCGCTCACACCCGTTCCAGAATAGGTTCCGCCAGAAGGACTCCCTCCCGTTAGGGTGAAAGGAGCAGCCGAGATACATACTGATGGAATCTCTGATAGGGTAACTTCGGGTTTTGCGTTAACTACTATGTCTTGGGTTGCGGTATTTGTGCAACCATTTCCATCGCTAATGCTATAGCTTATCGTATATGTTCCAGCACCAACCACGGCTGGGTAGAAAATACCATCGGTAACCCCCTCACCACCATATACGCCACCAGAGGGAGAACCCTGAGTTAAGGTGATTGGAGTTGAGTTGTCGCAGGTTGGGTCGAAAGCATCAAGAGTTACATCCGGCAGATCGAGCACTGTCACCGAAAGGGTATGTGATCCCAAACAGCCATGGACTGGCTCCACGTATGTATACGTTATGAAACTAATGCCTGCTCCAGCAAGGCTGGGGTCGAATTGATTACCAACCATACCTGAGCCGCTGTAGGTTCCTCCAGCAGGGCTTCCTCCGCTAAGATCAATGGGCGCGTTGTTTAAGCAGAGTGCGTTGGGATCGATAGCGGTGTGGGTAACCGAAGGATTTCCCCAAACATCAACGGGTTTGTTGAACCCATCGTTACTTGAGTTCTGGTCGAGCGGGTGATACGTTTCGGCCCGAACGGTGTAGGATCCTGCATTGCTGAGGTTTATTTTTCGGCTGAAAGTATAGGCTAGTTCATCGCCGGGATAGAACTCCTCGAGGATAGTATATTGCTCTGTACTCTGGAGAACCCCATTGAGGTATAGTCGAAGCTCTATGGTTTGATCTTCGTAAAGGGTATCATTGCCATGATTTTTAAACATCACCGAAACAACTTCGGCGCTTGAGAGTGAGCAACCCGATATGGGTGTGCTCATGCTAACCACGCCGTAGTCGGGGGTCAGGGATATTATGCTAATCTCATCGGTTGCTGTGCAGCTGTTAGCGTTGGTGACGGTTACCGAGTAGATTCCCGTTTCAGTGACATCCAGGGTTTGCATCGTGCTGGCATCGCTCCACAGGTAGGTAAGGTCGGGGCCAGCATCGAGGGTGATTAATCCAGAGCGGATAACTGTATCGGGGCCTAGGTAAACTGTTGGCAGATCATAAATATCAATTGTTTCGGACGTGCCATCGTTATCCGGGACAAAGTCGCCTGCGTAAGAACCCACCACCTCGATGGAGTATTGACCAGGAATGCTAAAGTCGACTTTTTGAGCGAAGCTGAAATCGATGAAATCCCCGGGTATCAAGTCGCTTGTAAGGGTGTATTCCTCATTTACGGGAGTGTTGGTATTAATGGTGTAGCTGAATTGAACAGCGCTCCCTGTTTTTAGAGTATCGTTACCCACATTGGTAAAGCTGGCAGAAATAGTTTGTAACATCTCCTCGCTACAACTAGTAGTTGGGTTGTTAATGGCTGTTACACTATAATCGTGGCGCAGGAAGGTAACGTTTACCATATCACTGTCCTCGCAGTTTCCTCCACTGGAAGCGGTAACAGAGTATTCCCCGTCTTCGGTTACATCTATGGTTCGGGTTGTTTCGCCGGTTGACCAGAGATATTCAAGGGCTACGTCGCCCGCATCGAGGGTGCAGGTTAAGTTGCGGGTATACACATCCTCTCCCAGGTCGACGTCGGGATATCCGTAAACATGGACAATGTGGGTAACCTGATCGTCCTCGGGTTTGGGGTCGCCATCGAAGGTGGCATAGAAATCGAAGGTGTAGGTTCCCACAGCCGAAATATCTACAGAGTTGGAGAAGTACGAACTAAAGATAGCGCCGGGAGCCAATGATCCCAACAATGAGTATGTAACCTCATCCTGAGTTACCCCATTGAGTTTATAGCCAAAAGTTACCTGTGAGCCAGGGGGGATTGTACTCGTACCAAGGTTCTGGATCTTGAATTCAGGGATTACTGCCGAAGGAGATTCGCAGCTACTATGGGGTGAGATTATGTCGACAACCCCAAGGCTTGTGAACTCAAGGTTAACGTACACCTCACCAGTGTCGGGGCACATATGCTCGTCGAAGACGGTAACTGTAACCAGGCCGGTGGTGTCCATGGTGAAGTAGCGATCGGTTGATTCGTCGCGGTGCCAGTAGTAGGCAGTCCAGGTATCCCCCGCATCGAGCGTGTAGCTGATACCGGAATGATTAATCTCCCCTTCCACGATATTGGGATCGGTGAAGGCAAAGGTTGGGTACCCCCAAACGGTTATTGTTTTGTCGAGCAAATCGTTGGTGTCGTCGTAATCAAATAGAACTGAAGCCCAGGCTTTGCGTTGGTATGTGGTTAGGGCTCTCATATCGGTTTCTGCTCCTGTAAACGTGACGAGGACAGAGTCGCCTGGCAGGAGGTTGCTCGTTAGGGTATAGTCGATGTTTTCGACCTCTGGAAGGGCCTCGATCTGGTAGCCTAAGGTGATAATACTATCGGTGAGCAGCGTATCCGTTCCAAAATTTCTAACCCACACGCTGAACGGCGTTTGCTCAATGAGTTCGCAGCTGGAATTTGGGCTTTCGAACGACGAAACCCCTACGTCTCGCAGAAGCCTTTGCACTAGGATATGGTCAACTGAGGTACATCCAAGGCTATTCTCAAGCCTTACCCAGAAATCGCCGCCATCAATGCTAGGCACCATAAATGTACTTGCAGTGCTGAGTTCGCCCACAAGAGCCTCGTTGTCGAACCACTTGTAGGTAATCCCTTCGAGGGGACTAGTGGCCTCGAGAAGAACTGTATCGGGGAGAACGGTGTAGATGTTTGGGCCTAAGTCGATGAAAGGACGCTGTACGGTGATGGTTACCGAAGCGGTGTCGTTATGGGTGGTGCTGTAGAATGTTGGATTGTCTTCGGCTGCTGTGTTTGCGGTGAAAGTGTAGTTGCCGGGAGCCGATAGGTCAAACTTCTGGATAAAAGTGTAATCGAGAGTAGCCCCAACAGCTAGAGGGCTGGCGAGGGTGATTTCCTCTGTTGCGCTTTGATCTGAGCCTGCATGGTCACCTTCGTAATCAACATGGATGGTGGCCTCAATCTTCTCGCCAGTGGTTAAATCCTTTATGCCAAAGTTCTCGATCCGAATGCTTAGTTCTTCCTCGTTGCTAAGTTCACAGGTAGATACCATATTTAGGATTTCGGTAACTCCCAGATCTCGGGGTGCCTCGTATATCTTCACATCATCGATAGCCACGCCATCGAAGTTGTTGTTGGATTGGTCGCAGAGGAAAGCAAAGCGGAATTTAACATTTGGTTCTCCAATCAGTACAGGCGGAAGGGTTTGCTTAACGGTAATCCATCCTCCCGTTGTACCGCTCCAGCCCTCCTGCCCGAGGGCAGAAACGCTGTGGCCGGTATACCAGTTCCAGTAGGTGTTATAATCGGACGATGCGTTAAAGTGCTCCCAGGTAATTCCGCCATCGATGGTGTATAGAAGGGTAACGCCGTCGATATTCTCCTCGGTTTCAACCCAAAGTTTAGCCTCAACGATGGGTTTAACGGAGGCCGAAAGGTCGAAGCAAGGACTTTCGAGGTAGGCATACTCCGGGGTAACGGGTTTACCCTTTACGGTAAAGTTGTCGATACTCCAACCCAACTCCACGGTACCTTCGGCCGATGTTTGGGTTAAGGCAAACCGGAAGAGCATTTGGGTGCTGCCGCTGTATTCGTTGTCGATGGGGTAAGACTGTTGGATGTACTCATTGTCGTAAATTTCGGCCCCCTCGTTATCCCAAAGAGGAATCCAGGTAGTGCCATTGTCGGGGCTAAACTCAAGGGTGGCGTAGTCCCCTAGGGTGATGCTAAGGTTGCGTCGAAACTCCAGGGTGATATCGCTAAAGCCATTTACATTTATTGCGGGTGAGGTGGCCTTGTATGAGGATGCAGGCGTAATGCCATTCTCGTAGTAGTAGGGATTGTCACCCTGACCGGATATGTCGGTACCAATGTAGTAGCTTCCCTCGTAGGGGTATTTTGGCCATTCGGCATTTCCCCGTTCGAATTCAGGTGTAAAGGACCATCCTAGATCGGTTTCGAAATCGTCGGAGAAAATGATCTGTTCCTCGCCCAGAAAGATGCTCTCATAGGTTTTGCTAAGATCGGTAGCCCAAACATTCAGACCCGATGAGGCCGACTTAATGCTGTCACCCGTAGGGCTTCCATATTGCCAAAGGGAGGCTCCAAAGGGTCGCCAATACCCGTCATTGCTCTCGAAGTCTACAGAAAATGGTGAGGAGTAGGTGGGAACAACATAAAAGCTTGTGGAGAGCTGGTTGTTTTCAGTGGCCTGATCGCCGGGCAATTCGGTACGAGCCCGAACGTTGGAACGTAGGCCAGGAACAGTTAGGTTGATAGTATTGGGAAAGGTAAAGACAATTGATTCGCCAACTGGTATCGGATCGGATACAGTGGCTGTTACCCAGGTTGCACCGCCATTTAAGGAGTAGCTAACGGGGAATGGAGTTGTGATATCCTCGCCGCCCAGGTTGGCCACTCTAACCACTACGTTTTCGGTGGCGGTATGCCCACATCCGCTGCTGGGGCTAATCCACTCGGTAATGCTGGCATCCTTTGCAATAAATTCGGCAGTTACTATTACATCGTCGATATTCCAGCCCGAATAGTTACCCGAGGGCGAGGTTGGCCCAAGGCGATATCGGAGTTTGAAATTACCCGTGCGTTCAAGTGCGGTTGGAATAGTGTAATTCTGGGAAGACCACAAGTATTCAGTGATAAGATTAGAATTTTCCCAGATGTTAGTCCAGCTGGTTCCCGAGTTGTTTGTAGCCTCAACGGTCGATTTGTCTTGCCAATCGACATTTAGGTGCCGTTGAAACTGTAACTTGATGTTCTTGTAAAAGAACAAGTCGATAAGGGGGCTGGTTGCGGTGTAGGCTGTGGCAAGTGTTAGGTTGGGCTCGTAATTTCCGGGGTTGCTTCCTAGCCCTGTGAGGTCGGTTCCAAGAATTTTGGTTCCGCTGTATGCTGTTGATACATTAGGGTTTCCTGGTGTTCCGCCTTTGGTGCCATCGGGAATATCGATCTGAAATTCGGAAATTAAATCCCAGTTATGTATATCCTCAAAATCTTCGAAATAAACCGTTTTGTTTATAGTTCGTCTTCCAGGTGGTGATTGGGTTGTGGCGGGGTAAAGCGTGTCGTTGAGCAGAATGGATTCTGCCTCGAGCATGGCATCAATGTAGTTCCCATGTGTAGCATCCGCTTTTACGTTGTAGGTTATCCATATGTATGAATCACCCGAAGGAAGAGGAAGGTTGAGGCCAGTGAACTCTGCACTGCCTCCGACAAAGGATACCCCGGAGCCAACGGGGTTGTTGAGGTTTAGTGTTTGACCGCTGGTGTAGTAAAGTTTTACTCCACCCTCAGCTATATCCCCATCACTGGTGTTAAGTGATTTAAGGTTTAACGACTCTAGGGTAGGGGTTCCGGTATTTCCGGTGATGTTCACATCCATCCTGAGGATTGGAACATTGTTGGAGCCAGTGGGAACAAATGTTAAGGTTGGGTGCGAGATGCTAAGCTGCGACACGTAGCGCGGAATAATATCCTTCTCCTCTACAATAACCTCGTCGATACAGACTCCAAACCCCCATCGGTTATGGGCTTCGAATGCAATATAATAGGTCGATGTCGGTTCGGGTAGATTGATTCGAATCTTAGTCCATTCCTCAACAGGATCAAGGAATTCGCTGAGCAAGACCCAGGGTTGATCTATAGCTGTTTTATAATATACTCTAAGAACATCCCAGTCGGCAGTTACCTTGGTCCAAGTCATTTGGGCTAGCCAAAAGCTTAACTCAGGTTTTCGCGCACCTTCAAGGTTAATGGGAGGAGTAATGAGTTTGGTTTTCTCGTTCATATTCCCCTGAATCTGAAAGAATGCGTTATAGGTTCCGCTGTATGCCGAAGAGGGATTTCGGGCAATGTCGGTATCGCCCGCTGGTATGGTGTTGTTGGGGTCGTTTGGGTTGAAACCCCCATTGCGGTACCGCCACACTTCCGATCCGCTTACATATTCATTGGTCCAGCCCGTTGGGCGAGCACCACTTTCAAATCCTTCTTGAAGAAAAATCTGAGCATTTGTTGTGGAATGCACTGCGATAATTGTTAAAGAAAGTATGGCAGTACGGAGTATATTTGCTTTCATAGTTAGGTGTGTTTTGGCTTTCAAACTAAATACAAATTGGCAATAACCCTGTAATGGTTTAAATTGTTGACATGTAAGGGGTAATTTGTTGTTAACAAATTATGTACCCTTTCAACAATGCAAGATCGTAAGAATTGTGTTAATACATAAAACAGTTTTTAACAATTTAAAGTTGTTGTAAATATATCCTTTATCGAACAATTTTTTCTAATAATATTTGATTGGCCAAACCAAAGCATTAAAAAAACGTAAACCACCCCCACCTAAATCTTCTTGCCTATGGTGTGGACGATATGCCCCCTAAACTAAGGTGAACGAATTTTCAATTAGAAAATTAAAGGGCATTCACTGCATTAAGTCCACCCGTCCCCCTCTCCGAGGGGGATGTCATTGTCCAAACCTTACTCAAGGTTCATCCCCAAGGGGGTAAAAAAGAAACACCCGCAAACCCAAAGAACGTAACCTCAAAAAACCAGAAACCACCCCCATCGAGTCTTCTTGCGTTTGGTGTGGACGATATGCCCCCTAAGATAGGAGGCTCGATCGTCTAATGTAATCGAATGTTCATTCATTTTGCTTTGTCCACCCGTCCCCCTCTGCGAGGGGGATGTCATTGTCCAAACCTTTCTCAAGGTTCATCCCCAAGGGGGTAAAAAAGAAACACTCGCAAACCCAAAGACCGCAACCTCAAAAAACCAGAAACCACCGCCGCCAAATCTTTTTTCATTAAATTTTAGGCTAAGAATTACAATCTATAAATATTCTGAAATTTTCTTTAAAACATTATGAATATCGTTAAGTTCTTTATTCTTAATCCTTATAACCTTAATGCCCAGCGAGTTTAGTATTCCATCCCTTATTGCATCTCTTTCTTTTGTTCTAAGATGAATTAACCCATCAAGTTCAACAGCAAGTTTTACCTCGGCACAGTAAAAGTCTGGGACATAAAAAAAGTGTTCGTTACCAACAGATTCATAAATTATTGGATGCTGCCTCAGGAACTTTTTCCCATTTAATCTTCGTTTGCGTAAATACCTCCAAAGGAAAACCTCTTCAGGCGTCTGATTCCTTCTCAATTTTTGGGCTCTTCCTTTTATGTCCGGATATTTCATTGTCAAACTGACTAGTTAGAAATACAACGCACAAGGCCAATATTTTTAATAAAATAACCTCCCCTCTAATCCCGTAAACCACCCCCACCTAATCTTCTTGCCTATGGTGTGGACGATATGCCCCCTAAGATAGGGGGCGCGAATCGCCAAACGGAAATCGATAGCCATTCGAGGCGTGAAGAATTTTCGTCCCCCTCTCTGAGGGGGAAATCATTGTCCAAACCTTTCTCAAGGTTCATCCCCAAGGGGGTAAAAAAAGACACACCCGAGTACCAAAGAA
>JAVEYY010000053.1:0-19981 GCA_034003245.1 Tenuifilaceae bacterium | reverse complement strand
TAAACGCTACATCGGCAAAAGCTTTTACCAGCTCTTCGCGGGCGCGAAAACCCAACTCGCCACCCCGAGTTGCTGATGCCCGATCCTCGGAGTAGGCAACGGCAAGCGTTGCAAAACGTTCGCCTTTTAGCACTCTTTCCCTGATATCGAGAAGCTGTTCACGTACCGCAAATTTGGCATCGCTCGAGGCTGGAGGGTACATCACTATTTGTCGAACCTCGTACTGCTCGGGTATGGTAGGAAGGCTATCGTTGGGTATCTCCTTAAAAAAACGCTTAACTTCAGAAGGGGTAACAGAAACCTTTTCCACTATTTTACTCTGCATCTGCTGGGTTAGTAGGTTTTCCTTTATAGAAATACGAAGATCACTTTTTATCTGGAACATGCTCTTGTTGAAATATTTCTCGAGAGCAGCTTCGGAACCAATCTGGTTAATAAAGAAACGAAGCCTGCGGTCGAGCTCATTTTCGACCATGGCGTTACCCACCTCAATGCTATCGATAGCCGCTTGGTGAAGAAGGAGTTTATGCACCATAAGGTCTTCCAAGATGTTGCATTTCATGTCTTCCTCACTGGTTTGGCCCTGCATTTTTAACCTAAGGTTTTCCTGCTCTACGTCGGAGAGTAATATTTTTTCGCTCCCTACCACGCCTAAAACTTGGTCGATAATGTGCTGGGAGTAGCTGTAACCTGATGATAAGATGAAGATAAAAACAAAAGCGGTAAGGTTTCGATTGATAGTGTTAAGGATTTTCATTGGATAATGTTGTGGTTAATCAATATAAATTTCAAAGTGGTTATAATTTCTGGCATCGTTGTAGATGTTGGTTTCCAGGTCGAGGATTAGCCTTTGCTTACGCTTATTTAAGATAATATTACGGATATTCTGTTTCTCGTAAGCTAATGGCGAATACTGCCCCCTGTGAACTACTTCTCTAATGCTAATAAGGTAGGCATTTGTACCGTCATTCATGTCGATGTGCTTGTTTGAAAGCAGAAAGTGATCGGGATTGTTGAGTGGATCGGGCAGTTCCTTTATGATACTTGAAAATGGAATCCACTGATCGTTAAAGTAGTCGTACTTGATGGCCACCTGATATGCCATATTGTCGAGGGCCTGAATGTCCTCCTCCTTGTTGGAGCGGTATAGCGATCGAATTTTATCGTAGTATGGATCGTCCATTCTAATTTTGATAAATAGTGCCTTGACGATGCTCTCGCTGAGAACAAAATTTGAAGTGTTCTCGGTGTAGAAATTCTCAATCTCGTCGAAGGAGATAGTGGTGTCGAGCTTTTGTCGAATAAACTCCTGCTCATACTTAAAGATTAGGAGCGACGATTTGTAATCTTCAATTTGTTTCGAAACATCTTTGTGGGCGTCGGAGAGGTTTTTTTCGGCTCTGTTGAGCAGTAGTTGCTTTCGCACCCACCTATCCACATAACCCGATAGGATATGTATGCTATCTTCTTTGGTAATATTTTCGGGGAAAATATCGGCAATGTCGGAGATGTAAAGGCTTTTGTTGTAAACCCTTGCCACCACCTTGCTGTTGTTCTTGGATTTGTTAATGCATCCATTTAGCAGCAAAAGGCTTAGTAGTATGAGCGTTGTATACTTTAGGATTTTGTGCATGGCATGCAATTTAGTTAAGCGCATTGTGTTTGGTTAATAACGCAAAGGTTTATAAAAAAAGTTAAGGATTAAAGCTAATTTAGGTTAGAAATGATTTTCTGAAGCACATCGTTGTTGATTTTCACGGGATGCTTACCCTTTAGCTCTTCTACCCACTGTTTTTCCAGAAACTCCTGGAAGTCGGAAATCACTTGCCCCCGGATATCCTCGAGCGATTTGGGATCATTCTCCACAGTTTTGATGTACCTGTAAAATTCGAATCCATCGTTGGTTTTAGATATGCCAGAAATTCCATTTGTCCAACTCTCGTGGTCTTTTATAATATAGTTACTGGGAAGTACTGCGATATTCTCAATTGCAATAAGCGTATCGCCCTTGCTGATGAATCTCTTTAAAAGTTCCTCGTCGTTAAGGTTTACGCCACGTTTTGAGGTAATCAATTTCTGTACTTTCTTTAATGTTTTTTGGTTCGCCGAGCTAAAGTGCTTTACGTAAATGCGTTTTTCCCACGAGTAGTTTTGAATATTCTCAGCGAAGAAAGTTTCGAGACCCTCGGAGTCGTGAGTGGAAAGTGACCATACATTCTGATCCATGATTTCGAAGAGGAGAATACCATCGTGATATTCCTTGAGTAGGTATCGGATTTCGGGGTTTTCGCTAATTAATCGGTTCTCCTCATACGTAACAATGGTTTCGTTAACCAACTCGTTGAAAGCCCTTTCGACTATAACAGGAAAGGGTAAATTTATATACTGTCGTTTATTTTGAACGATTCGCGAAGCCAGTTCTCCCATGGTATGGATTTCACCTGCAAAACCAAATGCAAAGCGTTTTTGGTGCGATTTGGGTAACTCCCAGCTGCCTGTGTATATGGTGGAGTCGAGAAGTAGCTCCATAGAACGAATGGCGTTGGAGTCGAGTTCGAAGTTGTACTTTCGCTTTAGCTGGTTAATAAAGGCATTGCGGCTTACCCGGCCTCTGTCGTCGCGAGCCATGCGAGTTTTAATCTCAGGGAGCATCTCCTCGAAAGTTCCCACATTTTTTTTCTCAAGTAACTTGATGATATGCCATCCGAATTGCGTTTGTATGGGTTTTGATACTTCGCCAGGTTTAAGTGCAAAAGCGGCTACCTCAAATTCGTGTGGCATTTGCTTTAGTCCAAACCAGGGCAACTCACCTCCATTACGGGCGCTGCCAGGGTCTTGGCTGTAATTGGTAGCCAGTTCGCCAAAGTTGGCGTTGGTAAGTACGAGCTTGTATACCGAATCGATATGTTGCTTGGCCATGTTTTTTTGTTCGGCACTTGCATTTACTGGAGCTGCAGCCATAATATGAGCCGTTTTAACTTGTCCCTGCGATGGGCGTTTGTCGTGTGCCATCACAATGTGGTATCCAAACCGTGTGCGAATGGGCATTGATATCTCGCCAATCCTAGTGTTAAAAGCGGCACTCTCGAAGGGATAAACCATTTGAAAAACGGAGAAGTATCCCAGGTTTCCCCCGTTACTTTTAACCGATGGGTCATCGCTGGTAGCCCGGGCAACCGACTCAAAGTTTTCGCCGCCAATAATCCGGTTTCTTATGTTTATGGCCTTATTGTAAATAAGGGTTGTGTCCTCGGGAGTAGCAGTTTCGGGCACAGCAATTAGGATGTGGCTGGCATTTACTTCAAGTTTCATGCGCTCGTATGCCTCGCGGAGCAGACGTTCTTCGGTTTGGTTGTCGGCAAGATGTGGCTGTACTAGCTGCTTTCGGTAACCTGCCAACTCGCGTTGGAAATCGGATGAATTTTGAAGTCCCTGAACTTTTGCTTCGGCCACCTTAAGCTTGTAAATGATGAATAGATCGAGGTACTGTTCCAGGCTTTTTCTATCGGTTTCTGAAACCATTTGATTGTTCTTCAGATATATCTGCTCAAACTCAATACGGGTAACCTTTTCGTTGCCCACGGTGAGAAGTATCTCCTCGCTTGAACTCCTGGGCTGAGCAACCAGCGCAAATTGGCTGGTAAAAATGGTAAGAATGATAAAAAAAGTACGCTTCATATCATCGATTTTTGTTTGTACTTACTGCTGATAAATTATCTACGATCGGCTATAGTTAGGTGCTTCGCGGGTTATGGCCACATCGTGTGGGTGACTCTCAGCAATACCCGCGTTGGTTATGCGGACAAATTTTGCCGATTTTAGAGCCTCAATGCTGGGTGCTCCACAGTATCCCATTCCTGCACGTAATCCGCCAATCATTTGGTAAAGAACCTCTTTTAGAGTTCCCTTGTATGGAACACGGGCTACAATTCCCTCGGGAACAAGTTTCTGGATATCGTCTTCCACATCCTGGAAATATCTATCCTTTGATCCCTGTTGCATTGCTTCAAGTGAACCCATACCACGGTACGATTTAAATTTTCGGCCGTTGTAGATAATGGTTTCTCCTGGCGACTCATCAACCCCTGCAAACATTGAGCCAGCCATAATGGAGTCGGCACCAGCAGCAAGTGCTTTTACAATATCGCCAGAGTAGCGGATTCCGCCATCGGCAATAACGGGAACACCTGTTCCTTTAAGGGCTTTGGCCACATCGTAAATGGCGTTAAGCTGGGGAACACCAACGCCAGCAATGACCCTAGTTGTACAAATTGAACCTGGGCCAATGCCCACTTTAACCGCATCGGCACCCGCTTTAACCAACTCCATGGCCGCCTCGGCTGTGGCAATATTACCCACAATTACCTCCAGTTCGGGGAATTCGGCCTTTACTATCCTCAGCATCTCCACAACACCCTTTGAGTGGCCGTGCGCAGTGTCGATAACAATGGCATCGACCTTGGCTTGCACCAGCGCCCTAACGCGATCGATGGTGTCGAAAGTAACACCCACTCCAGCAGCAACCCTCAAACGGCCCTTTGTGTCCTTGCAGGCATGTGGATTATCCTTGGCTTTGGTAATATCCTTATAGGTTAATAGCCCGGCCAGCTTGAAATTCTCATCAACTACAGGTAACTTTTCGATTTTATACTCTTGCAGAATTGCCTCTGCTTCGGCCAAACTTATATTCTTATTGGTGGTGATTAACCCTTCAGATGTCATCACATTTTTGATGGGTGATGATAGGTCACGCTGAAAGCGTAAGTCACGATTGGTGACAATTCCTATAAGAGTGCGCTCTGCGTCAACCACTGGAATACCACCAATTTTATAATCTTTCATGAGTTTAAGCGCATCGCCTACGGTGGCGCTGGGGCTAATGGTTACTGGGTCGTATATCATACCACTCTCGGCACGTTTTACAACTCTAACCTGGCTAGCCTGCGCCTCGATGGACATATTCTTGTGAATTACTCCAATGCCTCCCTCGCGAGCAATGGCAATGGCTACACCCGCTTCGGTTACGGTGTCCATGGCTGCTGAAATAATTGGAGTGTTGATCTTTATGCGCCTCGAGAAATTGGTGGAAATGTCAACCTCGCGGGGTAGTATTTCGGAGTAAGCTGGAATAAGAAGAACATCGTCGAACGTAAGTCCTTCGGCCACAACTTTATCGTTTAAGAATGACATGGTGTTGGGTTTTGGTTTTTTCGCTCGGCAAGTTACAAAAAAACTCATTAACATAAGGGGTTGTTTTTCATTATTAGGCCTTGTCATAATAACAATTCGGGTTACATTTGTGGAGACACAACTTGTGAGCCCATTGAATCAATTTCAGAAGATATTATATCAGTACTGGGGATATACCACTTTTAGAGCCATTCAGCAGGAAGTTATAGAGTCGGTTTTTAAGGGTATTGATACGTTGGCGCTGATGCCAACTGGGGGTGGTAAGTCTATCACCTTTCAGGTTCCGGCTATGGCCAAGGAGGGGCTCTGCCTTGTAGTCACTCCGCTTATAGCCTTGATGAAGGATCAGGTTGAAAACCTTAAGAAGAAGGGCATTAAAGCGGTGGCCATCCACTCGGGAATGACCAAGCATGAGCTGGAAATTACGCTCGACAACTGTGCCTACGGTAATGTTAAATTTCTTTACCTGTCGCCCGAACGACTTAACACGGAGCTGTTTCGCGTTAGGCTTCGAAAAATTAATGTAAATCTGGTTGCCATTGATGAGTCGCACTGTATTTCGCAGTGGGGTTATGATTTTAGGCCTTCGTATCTAAAGATTTCGGAGTTGCGTGAACTATTGCCCGACGTGCCCTTCCTGGCCGTAACGGCTACTGCAACACCCGAGGTTGTAGAGGATATTCAGGAGAAACTGGGGTTTGTGCAGAAGCGTGTTGTGAAAATGAGTTTCGAGCGTAAAAACCTTGTTTACCTGGTTCGTAATGTTGAGGATAAGAATAAACATCTACTAAAGATTGTTAATGCATTGCCCGGTACTGGAGTGGTTTACGTGCGAAGTCGACAAAAAACACAGGATATTGCGCAAATGCTCCAAAAAGAGGGGATTTCAGCCGATTTTTACCATGCCGGATTAACCACCGAGTTAAGAAATGCCAAGCAGGATGATTGGCAGCATGACCGAACTCGAATTATAGTATCGACAAATGCATTTGGGATGGGGATCGACAAGCCCGAGGTTCGATTTGTGGTGCATATGGATTTGCCCGATTCGCCCGAGGCCTACTTCCAGGAGGCTGGTCGCGGAGGCCGCGATGGAAAGTTGGCCTACGCCATACTGCTATACAACGAGTCCGATAAGGCCAAGATTCAGCAACGGGTCGACTCGTCGTTTCCCGAACCCGAGGAGATTCGTCGATGCTACCAGGCGCTTTGCTCTTTCCTGTCGGTAGCCATTGGCGCAGGAAAGGATGAGGTTTACGATTTTAACTTAATGGATTTTGCTACAACCTATAAGTTCAATTTTGCAAGGGCGTACAGCTGTCTTAAGTTTTTAGAATTGGAGGGGTATATCGAGTTAACCGATGAGCTAGATAATCCTAGCCGGATTATGGTTGTGGCGGGTAAAACTGAACTGTATAAGTATCAAGTGGCTCATGCCGAAATGGATCATTTTGTAAAGGTTTTGCTGCGTAACCATGCAGGTTTATTTAGTGACTACGTGAGGATTGATGAGGCGTACATTGCCCGAGTTGCTGGGGTCTCGCTATCGAATGTTACCGAAAACCTAATTAAGTTGAGCCGGGCAAAGATTATTAACTATATCCCAAGAAAAAAAACTCCATTAATAATATTTACCGAGGAGCGGCTCGATGACAAGAACCTTAGGATCAGCCGCGAGAACTATCATCTTCGAAAGGAGCGCTACATGAAGAGGATAGAGGCAATGGTGAATTACGCCTCGGGAACAGCCAAATGCCGGAGCGTGTCGCTGCTGGAGTACTTTGGCGAGAAGAATGCCACCCGCTGTGGAAAATGCGATGTGTGCACCTCGCGAAATGAGTTGGATATGAGCAAGTATCAATTCGATCAGATTCTCGATCAAATTAAGGTGGCATTAGCCACTGGTGGTCTTTCGCTAGAAGCGCTTGTTGATAAGGTTAAGTTTAAGTCCGATATGACAACAAGAGTTGTTCGTTGGCTAGTTGATAATCAAAAGTTGATTAAAAATAGCGAGGGGGTTTTGCAGTGGAACAAAAAGCAGTAAAGTGTGTTAATTTAGAAAAATTAATAGTTTGAAAGCTGCTGTAATTGGTTCAGGTGTGGGTGGATTATCCGTTGCCATACGTTTGGCAGCCAAAGGCTATGCTGTTACCGTATTTGAACAGAGCGAAAGGGTGGGGGGAAAGCTTAACGAGCTTCGCTTGGATGGTTTTCGTTTCGACACAGGACCTTCGCTATTCACTTTACCCTCGCTGGTTGACGAGTTGTTTCTACTTGGAGGAGAAAGTATTCCAAATACTTTTAGGTATAAAAAGCTTGAGAATGTTACTCGTTACTTTTACCCCGATGGAAAGGTGCTTAATTCGTGGTCCGATCCTGAACGATTTGCAACCGAAGCCGAAAGGGTTCTTGGTGAACCAGCAACCAAAATTAAGCGTTACTTACAGGAGTGCAACGAACTTTACGACTTAACATCCGAGCTTTTCATGTTTAGCCCATTCCCCTCGTGGAAAGGGTTTACTTCGCCTGAAGCCAAGGAAATTGGAAAGAATATCAAAAAGCTGAAAGCTTTTGAAACTATGCACAGGGTGAACTCCCGAAGTTTTTCCCAACCACACACCATCCAGCTCTTCAATCGATTTGCCACTTATAACGGTTCCAACCCATACAAAGCCCCCGGAACACTTACAAT
Organism: Tenuifilaceae bacterium; assembly: GCA_034003245.1. Classification (GTDB taxonomy): domain Bacteria; phylum Bacteroidota; class Bacteroidia; order Bacteroidales; family Tenuifilaceae; genus Perlabentimonas. The sequence goes on along the minus strand of JAVEYY010000053.1, from coordinate 12,099 downwards.
TATTCCACATCTGGAGCATAATGTTGGAGCCTATTTTCCCGAACAGGGGATGTACTCCATAGCCACATCGATGTACTATTTGGCAGTGAAAATGGGAGTGAAGTTTGAATTTGGTTGCCCAGTGCAGCGAATTGAATATAAATCTGGAAAAATTCTTGGCCTTAAGGCCAATGGCGTTTCTGCAAGCTTTGATGTAGTGGTGAATAACACCGATATATTTACAGCCTACCCCAAGTTGATGCCAACCCGTAAGCTGAGCTGGTTTTACAAAAACCATAAACCCTCATCATCGGCATTAATTTTTTACTGGGGAGTTAAAGGAACTTATCCTAAGCTGGATGTGCACAATATCCTGTTTAGTGCCGATTATGCTGCCGAGTTTAGAATATTAGGTGATAACGGTGTTTCAAACGATCCAACCGTTTACATCTTTATAAGTTCAAAGGTGGTGCCCACCGATGCCCCGGATGGACACGAGAACTGGTTTGTGATGGTTAACGCCCCAGCCGATTACGGTCAGGACTGGACTGAGATTATTGCTCGAACCCGTGCAAATATTATTTCGAAGATAAAAAACGAATTAGGGATCGACATTGAGCCAAGCATAGTTTGTGAGGATCTCCTCTCGCCCCCAATTATTGAGCAAAAGACCGGTTCGTATCGTGGTGCGCTATACGGAATTAGCTCCAACAACCGATTTGCAGCTTTTAGCCGCCACCCTAATCGCTCTAAAAGCTTATCGGGACTATACTTTGTGGGAGGCAGCGTTCACCCAGGCGGTGGCATTCCGCTTTGTTTGGCCTCGGCCAGAATTGTTGATAATATGATAAAACCACTTTAATACGATGACACGTTTTTGGAATACTAATAAGTTACTGCTAGCCAAGATGACCATTCTGGCAGGATATGGCATATCTATCCCTGGTTTATGGATTATGCGTGATAATCCTGAGGTATTTCAACTCAGCTGGGTTTTCACAACACTTACTTTAATCTTGCTGATGCTTTTTCATAAACCGTTTTCAGCGAAGTACTTTATATCAATATTAAGCGTGGGAATAATTGGTTGGACAGTTGAGGCCATTGGTACTAATACGGGTATTCTTTTTGGGGAGTATAGCTATGGACCATCGTTAGGGCCAAAATTTTACTCAACTCCATTTACCATGGTGGTAAATTGGATGATATCGGTTTACTTGATAACCATGGTGTTACGTCCCAAGATAGTTAATTTATGGAGACTGGGATTTGCTGGCGCGCTGCTAATGGTTATATACGATATTCTATTAGAACCAGTTGCCATTAGGCTTAATATGTGGAGTTGGGAGAATGGCACACCTCCATTGCAAAATTACCTCGCCTGGTTTGTAATTTCATTTCCATTGGTGATGCTACTTGGAAATTATACCAAAAAGGCAGAGAATCCGCTTGCCTTGATGGTTTTGGTTTGTCAGCTATTTTTCTTTGGTTTCCTTAATCTTATGATTTCATTTCTTGAGATGTAAGGATTTCTTTACAAATTGATTACTTCCCCAGTTTTAATCTGAGAAATGCTGAACTCCTTATGGAACGCAGCAAGGGCAGGGAGTGCCGTGCAGTGCGAGGGGTAAATTCGTTCTACACTATTTGCCTTTAGGTAGGCTATGGTTTCTTTCGTTTGCCTGTTGTTTTCCTTTAGATGGAACCCTCCAATAATTCCGTATATTTTATCAATACCTGTAACTGCTTTTGCATACTCCAACGTGTTGATTATTCCAGCGTGTCCACAACCAGTTACTACGAACAGTCCTTTTTCGGTGGTAAAGGCCAAGGCGCTATCGTCCATAACAAAATCAGGGGTTTCATCATCAAAAGCAAACGGAGTTGTTTGTGATTCAAATTCCGATAACCTAGGTATTTCACCTAGGAAGTAAGCCCCATCGAAAAGGTTGAAGGGTTTGTCGGTTTCTATTAGGTTGAATCGATTTGCCATATCATCACGGCTTAACTTAAGTCCAATATATCGGTTGCTATTTTTGCCATATCTCTTTGCAAAGCTGCCGGGATGACATACTAGGGTTCCTCCATCTAAGTTTTCGAGGCCATCGCCATGGTCGAAATGGCCATGACTAAGCACAATATAATCGGTATAGGTAACATCCAAACCCATAATTTTGGCATTTGCCAAAAACAGATCCGTTTGAGCAGCGTCGAATAGAATAGTATGGTTGCTATGCTCAATAAAATAGGATAAGCCGAACTCGGCTTTGGTGGTTAGGCCAGGAGTATTATCGACTAGTATTGAAATTTTCATGGATTCGCTTGTAGTAAGGTACCCGTAAAGCTATTAAAAAATTATTGCAAATTTCTATTCTTTCTAAAGGTTTGTTGGATGCAATCCCTTGGCCTATGCATAGTTTTTTTCATTAGTTCTCTGCGAGAATTGATGTCGTTCCAATTATAAACCTAAGTTTTACCTTGTGTTTAGATAAATCAGTATTAAATCGTATATTTGTGTAAATCCCATTTCTGAGTAATAATTTTTGGTGAACAAGAAATTACAACCAAAATTTAATGGATAGGTACTTGAATAAAACAGATTGCAATAGTTGCCACGCTTTGTCTACATGCTTTATCCAAAGTGTGAAGAGGATAGACGAGTTTTATAACCTGTCGAAAACCCATCTAACCTACCGCAAGGGTGAGACGATAATAAAGGAAGGGACTACAGTTACAAACGTTTTGTTTATTCTCGATGGCCTTGTGAAATTGTATATCGAAGGTCCTGAGCGAAATATAATAATTAAACTTTTAAGACCCAACGATTTCATAGGTCTAACCTCCCTGTTTGGTGACGAATCGTACTATTTTTCGGCAGCAGCACTAAAGGAATCAAAAGTGTGCTCAATCCCTCCCGGAGGGATAAAGCAGCTAATTGCCGAATGTTGCGACTTTTCGCGTAACGTAGCGCATTGGTACTGTAGGAATTACAACCTGATGCTTAGTAAGTGTATGAATTTAGGCCTTCGTCAGCTCAACGGGAAGTTGGCAAGCACTCTACTGTACCTGAATAGGGAAGAATTTCAGGAGGCTGATGTATTCTCGTATATCAACCGTAAAGATTTGGCCGAGATGTCAGGAATGTCCATCGAAAGCCTAGTGCGAATCCTTGCTGAGTTTAGTGAGGAGAAGATCATTGAACTCGATGGAAAAGCTATTCGAATTCTCGATCTGGAACGCTTAAAGATAATTAATCAAAAGGGTTAACCTGTTTCTCTGTAATCAGTAGAGATTGCTTTTCCTTCACCACAACCATTTTCTTGGATTTGCTCAATAAATAAATTGATATTTCTCAATTTCAACTTTGTGCCCATTTCCTTACATATGCTTGATTTCTCTTTGCCTTGAGTTTACCTTTACTCTAGATTCAATACGAGTTTTAAATCAATATAAATTAACGAAAGGGCATTTATATGTACAGGCAAAAAAGTAGAATTATCGAGCAAATTCAATCGTACCACCGACAGGTTGCCAGTCTATTTTTTAATTTATACCAAAGGATTGATGATGAGGAGGTGCGCATGATAGTGCATGAGCTGTATGAGCACGAGAGGGCTAGAGAACAGTACCTCGATAAGTACAAAAAGGTTGCTGAGGCCATAAACCTTTGGCTCGAATTCCCGTGCGAAAAGCTGTCGAATCAAATTTCGGAGTGTTTTAAGGGGCTTGACACAGAGTCGACTTTAACAGTAAAAGGTATTCTTAATCTTGAGGTGCACTTCGACAACTGTCTAATAAAACTCTACAATATTCTTTCGTCTGAGGATGCGATGAGCGAAACTGTGACCAATATCTTCTATTATATGCTAAAGAAGACGAAAAAGGAGGAGGAGATGTTGGCTAAGCTATTAACCAATTCCGAGAGAGACATTCACTTACACTTTGTTTAGTTTTGCCCTTAAGGGTTGTTTTTTAGGGTTATGAAATCTGGGAAAAGCATAATTGCTTTCCCAGATTTTTTTTTACTAGAGTTTGCTGATTAGATCGAGTGCTAAAGAGTCAAAGGTATCGGCTGGAACCTTTTCGCTTTGGCTAAATACACTAAGCCCTTTGTCGGCAGCCTCACCAACCTCAGCAATCAGAGGGATCTGCCCCAGCAGGGGAACTCCCAGCTCATTGGCTAGTCGTTCGCCTCCCCCTTGTCCAAATATATAGTACTTTTCATCTGGATGTGGTTTGGGCGTAAACCACGACATGTTCTCCACTACCCCAAGAATAGGCACTTTCACATCTTTATTGTTGAATAGCGATGCAGCCTTGCGGGCATCGTTAAGGGCAATCTCCTGTGGAGTGGTAACTATTAACGCGCCCGACAGGGTTAACTTCTGAACCGCTGTGAGTTGAATATCGCTAGTGCCTGGGGGGAAATCGATGATCATGAAATCGATATTGCCCCATTGGGTATTCTCCAGTAGCTGAGTTATAGCATTGGCCGCCATTGGACCACGCCAAATCAACCCCTGATTTCTGCGGATAAAAAAACCAATGGACATGATCTTTACCCCAAATTTTTCAATGGGAAACATCATCTCCTTTTCGCCTTCGGTCACAACTTCTGGTTGGGCATCCTCAACCCCAAACATGCGAGGCAGTGATGGACCAAAAATATCGGCATCAATCAAAGCAACATTATATCCCTGACGAACAAGGGCAATGGCTAAATTTGCCGATACGGTTGATTTGCCTACACCTCCCTTGCCCGAAGCTACAGGGATTATATGCTTAACCGTGGGGAGGTTTAGTTTCTCAAATATTGCCATCTTGTTACTCTCCCTTCATCAGCTTGAGCATCTTGTTGGCTATTTGCTCGGCAGCCTTTATTAGAGGGTATGCAGCAGGTGAGGCGGTTAGGCAGGGATGTGTGCCAATCTGCATGGTAAGGAGCGAGTTTACCGACATGCGGTTTTGAATTGCTAATCCAATTACATTGGTCAACTCGCCAGCTTCAGTTCCTCCAAATACCTCTCCACCAATAATAACACCCGAGTTTTTGGCGGCTATCAGCTTCACAATCTGCTTGTGGGCACCCGGTAAGTTTCCTGGGTGACGGTTTACGCCTTCGAAAATGCCAATTAGCGAATCGATACCCTCTTCGTTGGCTCTTTGCTCCGTTAGGCCAGCTGTTCCAAAGCCAGTTCCATCGAGAGCCGTTGAGTAAATGGCGATGGTACCGCTAAAGGTTTTCACTACGTGAAGGTTGAAAAGGTTCATTCCAGCAATACGAGCCTCGGCGCAAGCCGTAGATGCAAGCATGGTGGGTACACGTCTGCGGGTTACGAAATCGCGTTTTTGAGCACAATCACCAATGGCGAAAACATCCTTGGTATGGGTGCGCATATACTCATCTACAGCGATAAAGTTGTCCTCATCAACCTGAATGCCCGATCTCTTGGCCAACTCACTATTGGGTTTGTACCCCATGGAGAGTACAACAGCATCCATAGGCAGTTTTTTGCCATTTTCTAACTCAATCTGTTCCACTGCCTTTGAGCCAATAACTCTTTTAATACCAACACCTGTAACAACATTAACGCCCCGCTGTGTAATCATCTCGTGAATTTTTTCTGCCACATCGGCATCAAAGGCCATGCTTAGGATGTGGGGCATCTTCTCGATTAGGGTAACATTGTAACCATGCTTATTCAGCTCGTCAGAGAGTTCAACCCCAATAAAACCTGCACCGATAACGGCTATGTTCTTGACTGACCCCAACTTTTCTTTAATGCCATCGAGGTATTGCCGATCCTTGGGTACAGTAAATACATTGTCAAGGTCAGCACCCTCAAGCCATTTGGGCTTAACTGGGGTAGATCCGGTTGCAACAATTAGCTTTTGGTAGCGAATTTGTTCGCCACTGGCAAAGGTAATAACCTTTCCCTCGGTATCGATGGCTGTAGCTTCATCAACAATTGATTGTACGTAGTTCTTCTCCATCATGGTGTCAACAGGCATGAGGTTCTTCTCGCTGGTGCCAAGTGTTCCGAAAATGTATGGAATACCGCAGGGAACCATTACATCCTTTTGCTTTTTCACAAGGATTATACTTTTGTTGGGCCAATGGGCCCTACCAGTAACTGCTGCCACCATACCAGCCGCGCTACCGCCAATAATTAACACATCTGTACTTTTCATTTTTTTTCTATTTTGGAAATTAATACTCAATACCCTTTCGGGCATCAACACCAATATTATAGTAATGCTTAATTACTTTCATCTCTGTTACAAGGTCAGCTGCATCGATTAACTCCTGTGTTGCGTAGCGACCAGTAAGCACAATTTCCATTGTGCTGGGTTTTGATTTTAGCAATGCGAGCACATCATCTACTTCAAATAGGTTGTAGTACAAGGCAATGCATATCTCATCGAGAATGACCAAATGGTAGAGGTTTTTCTTTATTACAAACTTTATCTCCGATAAACCTTCTCGGGCTGCCTCGATATCGTTTTGTGTGGGTTTGTTTTTAATAAAGCAGTCGAGGCCAAATTGCTTAATCTCAATCTCGGGGAATCGTATAAGGGCATCGAGTTCTGCATAAGGCATACCCTTAACAAATTGGCCAATGAAAACCCGTTTACCCGCTCCGACGGCTCTTATGGCAAGACCAATAGCGGCAGTAGTTTTACCCTTGCCGTTGCCCGTGTAAAGATGTATGTACCCTTTGTTACGCATTTGCTATCTGGTTGTAAATTTTTTGAATGGATATAGCATTTACTGAATTGGGGTTCCACTCCACAATGCTTTTGCAGTTTACCATGGCATCGACCACCTCGGGATTAAAAGGGAATTTGCCCACTACGGATACCTGAACCAATTTGCAGTAACCTTCAATCTGCAGAGCTATCTCAGCGTTTAGATCAAACTTATTAATAAGTACCCAAGCCTTAAGGTTAAACTTAGATATCACCTCCAGCGTACGCTTCAGGTCGTGAAGCCCTGATGTGGTGGGCTCAGTAACTACCAGTACATGATCAACTCCCGTAATTGATGATATTACAGCGCATCCAATGCCTGGAGGACCATCAATTACGATGTGTTTAAGTCCATTTTCTTTGGCCAACTGCTTTGCTTTTTTGCGAACCATGTTCACTAGTTTTCCTGAGTTTTCCTCGCCTGGGGCTAGTCGTCCGTAAACCATTTTCCCGTTCCGGAAATCGCCCGAGTACATCCTACTCTTGTCGTTATTGACCATGGTGATGGCATTGTGAGGGCAAACTCGCGAGCAGAGTTTACACCCATCGCATGAGGTCTCTGAAATTTCTATTTTGCCGTTAGAATTGCTGATGGCATCGAACCGACAATGATCGAGGCAAACCCCACAGTGTGTGCAGCTGGAGTAATCGATTACAGCTGTTTGACCTGCTATGTAAACCTTTTCCTCCTTATGGGTAGGATTAAACAGGATGTAAAGGTTTGCGGCGTCCACATCGCAGTCGGCAAGCACAACCTGCTCACCTAGCGTTGCAAAAGCTGCGCTTATGCTGCTTTTCCCTGTTCCTCCTTTACCGCTAATTACTGCAATTTCCATAAACTTGGTATATGCTACTAAAAATTTTAAAAAATTTCTCCTGGAGTTCATGATTTTCCTGAGCAACTATTCTTCCTTTGGAGTAGATTGAAGCAATTTCTCGGTCGAATGGGATCTCCATCAGCAGGGGAATGCTTTCGTCCTTTAGGTATTGGTAGACTTTGTTATCGCCCAATCCAGCCCTGTTTAGAATAACGCCGTAATGTTTGCTCATGGTTTTGAGAGTTTCAACCGATTGTTTCAAGTCGCTCAGCCCAAAGGGAGTTGGTTCGGTTACCAGAATCACGTAATCAGCATGAGAAACGGTTTGGATAAACGGGCACGATGTGCCAGGTGGTGAGTCCATAATCACAACGTGGTTGCACTCAACTTCCTTAATAGCTGCTTTTATTACCGATACCGGGGAGTAAACCCCCACGCGCATTCGCGCTTCAACCACAGTGGTTTTATCGGATATAGGATAGAATTTGACCTCGCCAAGCGATACATCCTTTTCAGTGATCGCTCCATACTCACAGGCAACGGAGCAGGCACCACATCCATGGCAAAGATCATCCATCACCTTAATTATTTTTGATGGGGGTATTATGAATATTGCGTTGTAGCTGCAGTACTCGTGGCACTTTCCGCAGAAAGTGCACTTGCTCTCGTCGATAACGGGAACCCGTTGTGTTACATCAATTGTTTTACTTGCGGCACTATTGAAGAATACCATATCGTTGGGCTCCTCTGCATCGCAGTCGATAAGCGTTACAAGCAACTGATGTTGCTGTAGGGTGTAGAATAGGCTAGTGGAGAGTAATGTTTTTCCGGTTCCCCCTTTGCCGCTGGCAATGGCAATTCGTATGGATTTGGGTTTAGTCATATTGTAATCTTATGCGCTCGTCGGTGAGCGTCTCTTTAATCGCCTCCTTTAGGAAAGGTGTGTGCCATGTGTTAAGATTGGTGTGGGTAGTGAAATACTTTTGTGGTATAGGATGAGTGCCAAAAACTACTTTTAGCCCATACTTTTCGGGTATAAACTCAGCGAACTGTTTTAGCCTTGGGCAGGGTGGATATCCAACCAAAAGACCAGTGGCAAGATGAATATGGGTAACCCCATTCTTTTTCATCTCCTCTGGGGCATACTCAATATTTCCTCCCGGACAGCCTCCACAAGTAGTGTATCCAGCAAGTTCAACCTCTATGCCCCTGTAGCGGGCAAAAGCCCCCTCGAGGTTCTGCAACGACCTAAAGCACTTTCCACCTGCACAGGTATGATACCTATCGCAGATAATGATTCCAACTTTTATCTTTTCCATTGTCAATTTATATTTGATTTGTTGATGGAAATTTATTTTAGCTTACGATCAAATAAATCAGAAACAAAAGGAAGTTGAACTCTTTAGTTTAGAGATGGATCAGAGTTATACACCACAAAATCGCCTTTATTAACCCCCAGCAAATCTGCTACGATGTCGCATTTTACCATGAGCAAAAAGAATATTCGGGGATCGTTCTCATTCAGCAACCCTTCAAGGTTTCCCTGTCCCTTTGATATTATCACGTCGGCCGTGCGATACTCACGGTGGAACTCTTCGCTGCTTCTACTCAGGATGGTCGATGGAGCATCGTAACCGTTGCTAATTAAATCGGCAGCGTAGTGCATACCCACCTGAACAGCATCGTCCAATGTTACGTCGTTTAGGGTGGGAGCCCCCCGGACTACAAAGGTGATGTTGCCATGCATAATGGTTTCAATGAACAACCGATCGAATACTATTTCCCCTGCGTTATCGCCAAGAAATAAAACCTTTTGAGCATTGTACAGTCGATCCCTGAGCATTTCCGACTTATCTATGGCAAATTTGCTTTGTAGCACTCGGTTAATTGTTTGCACTATATCGAAGCTACTGTTTGCGCCGTAATCCATTATATTGCCAGCTATAGCAAGTCTTAAGGCTAGGTTGAATGGATTCTCTGCCTCAATTACCCTTGGTTTCCAGAGGTTATATAGTTCAAGCGCAGTTCTGTTATTTTCATCCTTTTCTTGTTGGAAGGGATCCTCAATATTGATGATCCTACAAAAGGTTTTATTCAAATTTCGTTGGATTTCTGGCGTAGATTTTAAGTTTTCTCCCGAAGTTGCATGTTCAAAGAAGGCAAGGAAAGCCCGTTGCTGGGTTTCACTTACCTTGTACTTTTGAAACAGGCGCTGGTATGTTTTCAGGAAACAGTTAACGCACCTTTTGTCTAGCATACCTCAAATACTAGTGGCTGCACCCGTGACTGTGGTTTTCGTCGTGGTTGCAATAGTTGGCGCTTAGCACCAGCTTATTATCGATAAACTGACTCACAATTTCCTTGGGTGCAATCATGGGTGCTCCAATAAATACGTTGATGTTCTGCTCGTGAAACAGGTTAATAGCTTTTTGTCCCATTCCCCCGGCAATCACATCAGTTACTCCAAACTGAGCTACCCATCGTGGGTACAATCCGGGTACATGCTCAGGAGGGGTGTGAGTTTTGACATCGGTAATGATTCCGTTCTGTACATCGATGATGGCAAACTGTTCACAGTGCCCAAAATGGGCGCAAAGACTTCCATTCTCCATGGGAATGGCGATTTTTTTATTCATAAAGTAATCAAGTTTAAAATGATATAAGCCAAATGTTTAGTTTGGCATTATCCGGTTATTACTAAAAATCTCCTCTAAAACGATTTTGCATGCCCATACCACGACCACGGCCTCTACCCCGGCCTCCACGACCAAACCCGGTTGTGATAATGGGGCTTTCAGGAGAGTTCTCGTTTGTGTTGTCGATTATGGGTTGACCTTTACGTCCTGCACCATAGTTGGTGCATCGTCCCATTCTGCGGCCAGTCATTGGACCTTGTCCGACTGGACCTGTTTGGTTTAATCCTGGCATAGTTTAAAAAGTTTATGGTTAAATGATTGATTGATTAATTGATTAATTGAATGATTGTATGATTGGTTGGTTGATTGGTTGCATGACTTATCCGGTAGGCTGGCGTCAGGTCATTGATTGCTACTCACCGCTTCTGAGTCGCTTACCTTGTCCTTTGCCACAACCCTCTTTGCGTTTCTTGCCCAGCCCTTTTCCAAGTTTGGCAATTTTTTCACCATCAGTTAGGTCTGCACAATCACCCAACTTTCGGCCCGATCGGGAACCTTTTCCTTCGGGTCCTGTTCCATCCATTTTTGGCATAAGCACCTCCTCTTTTATTTATGGATATATTGTTTCATAGATTATTGATTGACTGAAAGAAAATTTACTCACCTCAAAAACAATAATATTTAATCGATACTTTTCTAAAAAAAAACATTCGAAGACGAAAACAGACATCATTCTATCACCCAATCACCCAATCACTATAAGTTCATCAGTGATTCAGCATTTGTATAATTTCCCGAATGGTTTTGGGCTCTTTTACTACAATCATCTGAATCTTTAGACTGTCAACCAGCGATTTTATTTTCATGCCAAACTCACCCGACACAATTTTACTCACATTGCGTGACGCAATCACCTGAACCGACGCGGGTCCAGCGCCATTTTCGGCTTCCTTGTTCGGGTTAGGAATAAACTCTGTTGATTTACTTTCGGTATCGTAAACCACAAAAAATGAGCAGCGTCCAAAACGCTCATCGAGTTTTGAATCCAGAGAATCACCAGTTGATGTTATTGCTATTTTCATTTTAATAAGTATTATGTATTTGCTTGTTTCCGAATCAATCGTTTGCCACAGTGAGGGCAAATACTATGGTTGCATGGCTGACCATGGGTGTGAGGCATCTCGTAACCACAGCCCACGCACACACAAAAATCTGCACAACGCTCATTTTCTGAATCAATACAATCGGGCTGCACTTCGCAGCTGGCAATATTATCATTTCCGCAAAGTGGACAATTGGTTATCTCTACATCCTTTTGCGGATTGTTAAAGTAACATTTACACTTTTTGCAGATGTACCAATCACTATCGAAGTATACCTTTCCCCCGTCGATACTTATTTGTCGTCCTTCGGCAAATGCTTTAGCCACTTTTTGCCTTGCCGATGCGTAAATGCGTGTAAAAGTTGGGCGCGATACGCCCATAGCTACCGATGCCTGATGATGATTAAACATATCATAATCACATAATTTAAGGGCTTCATACTCCTCGAAATGCATAAGTATTGGCTCTTTTGCAGCTTTGTCCAGCTCTGGGCCATATGGCTTAAATCCCTTAATCGGTGGGGGATTTACAACTTTTCGTAGTTTCTTTATTCGTGGCGACATGTTTAAAATGAGCAAATGATTGCGACAAAGATAATGAACATATGCTCATAAAGCAAGTTTGTCTACTGTTATTTTAGGATGATTTTTTTATTGAAAAGAATCCTAATTCTTTTCAATAAATTCTATATGATTATCCGTAATTGTACCTAAGTTTTCCATACCAAGTATCTTCGACAGCTGCAACTAGTAGTCTATCAAATAGATTCGCTCCAAAATATCGTCTATTTGTTTTGTAACAAAATTCATTCAA
>JAVEYY010000052.1:0-21905 GCA_034003245.1 Tenuifilaceae bacterium | reverse complement strand
ATAAATTATTATTATACCCCATGGGAATTCTTATCGATAAAACCCCAGATTGCCCTTACGTGAATTTTTCGGAAGAGGGCTTGCTCGAGATTGAGGGTCGATCTATTACTGAGGATGTTTTTTCCTTTTGGCAACCCCTTGTGGACTGGGTGGCGCAGTATGTGAAAACACCCGCCGAAAAGACTAGGCTTGTCTTTTTCTTCGAATACACCAACAGTAGCTCAAACAAATACATAAACGAGCTGCTTAAGCATCTGGATGCCTGTGCTGCTAATGGTAATAGTGTTGAAATCCTATGGAAATACGAGGAGGATGACGAGTCGATACTTATGCTAGGGCAAGATTTAGATGCTCTGATAAGCATTCCCTTTATATTCGAGGAGGTAGAAACCGAGAAGATGAAAATGCAGAAGGTAAGGGTGAAAAGCAAGAAAACAGGTAACGAGGCAATTATATCATACCGATACTGGGATGCCATAGTTCGAAACGGGCATGGCGATGATTACATTGTATTAGACGAGGACGTGAAGATGTAAGATTTTTGCCTCATTGCTAATTATAAGATCACTATGCAAAAACTCGAAATAAAGGAAACCCTTACAACCCCATATGTTCTGCTCGATTCCGACCAGGGTGAAATACGCTTTGAGGGGCGTTCGATCCCCGAGAACGTAATCGACTTTTATCAACCACTTATTAATTGGATTGAAAGGTATTCTAGGGATCCTAGCGAGAGCACTTCCGTGCATTTTAAGCTCGAGTACTTCAACACCAGCTCATCGAAACGGATTTTCGACATTATGAAAAGGATGGAGACAATCCCTGCCACAACGGGTAAATCGGTAACCATAAACTGGTACTACGAGGAGGACGATGAGGATATCTACTTTGCCGGCAACGATTACAAAGCGCTTATAACCAAGGTCGATTTTAATCTTGTGGAGATGTAATCCGAAACAGTCGTACTTTAATACTCTCACGATAATTTTGACTCTGCCCCTTTTCTCCACTGTATAGAAGAGAAAATTTACAATTGAACAAAATTTGTGGCGCAACTATGCGCTTCGAAATCTCATCTAAGTATTTTACATATTTTATCCTAACGCCCTTTTTTGGATGCTGGAAACTAACAAAAAGAAGATTGTTAATGACCCTGTTCACGGGTTTATCAATTTTTCCTACCCATTAACCTTCGATATAATTGAGCATCCGCTATTCCAACGGCTTCGGCATATAAGGCAGTTGGGCTTAACTTACCTTGTTTACCCAGGTGCCAATCACACACGATTTCAACATGCGTTGGGAGCAATGCACCTTATGGAGGTTGCCATTGATGTGCTAAGAGCCAAGGGGCATAACATTTCGGTTCAGGAGGCCGAGGCCGCATCGGCGGCCATACTTCTTCATGATATTGGGCATGGCCCATTCTCGCACTCCCTGGAGTATAGCTTAATTCCTGGCGTTAGCCACGAGGAGATAGGTACATGTATAATGCACGAGATGAATCGGCAGCTCAGTGGTAAACTCTCAATGGCTATCGAAATCTTCGAGGGGAGCTATCCAAAGAAGTTTTTGCACCAGCTGGTATCTAGCCAGCTCGATGTTGACAGGATGGACTACCTGAGGCGCGATAGCTTTTTTACTGGAGTAACCGAGGGTGCTATTGGTTCCGATCGTATTATCAAAATGCTGAATGTGGTAAACGACAACCTGGTGGTCGATGCCAAGGGGATATACTCCATCGAGAAGTTTATTATTGCCCGACGACTAATGTATTGGCAGGTTTATCTGCATAAGACCGTTGTATCGGCTGAGAAATTGCTAACCCAACTGCTATCGCGGGCTCGCGAGTTGGCACATAATGGCGAAGCCTTGTGGTGCACTCCTGGGTTGTGGTATTTCCTGTCGCACGAGATAACAAGTAAAACCTTTAATAGCAAGGATACGGCACAAGAGGCTGTTGCTCATTTTGCCAGCATCGACGATTCCGATATTATGGTTGCTGCCAAGCAGTGGCAGCATCATTCCGACCCGGTTTTATCGACCCTTGCCCAAATGGTTACGTCGCGGAAACTGTTTAAGGTTGACCTGAGAAATAATGAGTTTACGGATGAGGAATTACTAGAAAAGCGCAAACAATTTGTTAACGTGAACCCTGGGCTCCAGGAATTTTCAAAGTATTTTGTTTTTACCGGATCGGTAAGTAATAACGCTTACAGGTTGTCGGAGGAATCCATCAAGATCCTTTATAATAATGGGACTTTGGTCGATATTTCAACGGCTTCGGATATGATTAATGCTAAGATATTATCGCAGGAGGTAACTAAATATTTTCTGTGTTATCCAAAATAGCCCTCCGAAATTCTCGTAATTAATTGTTAGTTTTGTCACAAAAATTAAGACTATATTAATATGGAATTCACAGCAAAGGCTATTGCTGATATGCTGCACGGTGTAGTTGAGGGCAACCCAGACGTTAAAGTTAGCACCGTTGCAAAAATTGAAGAGGGTAGCCCCGGCGCACTCTCATTTCTATCGAACCCCAAGTATTCCAAATACATCTATACCACCCAGTCTTCAGTAGTGCTTATTAACAACGATTTTGTTCTTGAACAAAATGTTAATGCTACTCTTATTCGGGTTAAGGACGCTTACGAATCGTTTGCCAAGTTACTTAGCATGGTGTCGGCAGCGCAGGAGCGGAAGGTTGGCATACACTCTCAGTCTGTTGTAGAGTCTTCGGCAAAACTTGGTGAGGATGTGTACGTTGGAGCAATGGCGTATATTGGACATGGAGCAAAGATTGGGAAGAATGTAAAAATTTACCCTCAGGTTTACATTGGCGATAATACAGTGATTGGCGATAATACGGTGTTGTATGCTGGAGTAAAGATTTACCAGGGTATTGCTATTGGCAACTCCTGTATAATTCATTCCGGTGCGGTGATTGGTGCCGATGGTTTTGGATTTGCTCCACAGCAGGACGGGTCGTATCAGAAAATACCCCAAATTGGCAATGTGATTATTGAGGATAATGTTGAGGTAGGCGCCAACACAACCATCGATAGGGCAACAATGGGCTCAACAATTATCCGGAAGGGAGTAAAACTCGACAATTTAATTCAGATAGCCCACAACGCCGAAATTGGAACAAATACTGTTATTGCTGCACAAACTGGAGTGGCCGGTTCAACAAAAGTAGGCGAAAACTGTATGTTTGGTGGACAAGTTGGCATTTCGGGTCATATCACCATTGCTAATGGAGTAAAACTATCGGCGCAAACAGGTGTTCCAAATAGCATAAAGGAGCCCAACGAGGTATTTATTGGCACTCCTGCCATGCCCTCGCGCAAGTTCAGCCGTTCGTTCGTGGTATTTAAGCAGCTCCCAGAGCTAAAACGCGATGTCGATGAAATTAAACGATTGATTGACAAAGGTTAGTTTAGTTCAAATAGAATATGTACTTTTGGGCGTTTTTTCGACCTATACATTAATCCATAGTTTATGCTTGAGAAACAAACTACATTAAAAAACGAGATAAAGTTAACAGGCAAAGGCCTTCACACCGGTGTTGATGTTCGACTAGTCATTTGTCCTGCTCCTGAAAACACAGGCTATGTATTCCAGCGGACCGATTTGGAAGGTGAACCCACCATCGATGGAATTGCTGATAATGTTGTGGATACCTCCAGGGGTACAACCATTGAGCAGGATGGCGTAAGGGTTACTACTGTTGAGCATGTTTTAGCTGCCCTTTCTGGCATGGGGGTTGACAATGCCATTATTAAGGTAAGTGGCCCAGAAATGCCGATAATGGATGGAAGTGCCAGAGTTTTTGTGGAGGAGATAGAGAAGGTTGGCGTTGAAACCCAGGATGCAGAACGTGGTTTCTATGTTATTAAGGAGAAGTTGGTTTACTCCGATCCCGAAAAAGGCATCGAAATTTCGGCCTATCCCGATGAATCCTTCAGCATTGATGTGCTAATTGACTACAACTCAAGGGTGCTGGGAAATCAGTACGCTCAGCTTATCAACCTTAATAATTTTGCCCATGAGGTTGCTCCATGTCGGACCTTCGTATTCTTCCACGAGCTGGAGGTCCTGTTGAGAAATAATCTTATAAAGGGAGGCGACCTGCAGAATGCCATTGTGATTATGGAGAAAGAGGTTCCACAGGAGGAACTCGATAGAATTGCCGACCTATTTAATAAGCCGCGGGTGCACGTAAAGCCCGAGGGAATTCTGAATAATCTCGATCTGCGCTTTCACAACGAGCCTGCTCGCCATAAGCTTCTCGATGTGGTGGGCGATTTGGCCTTGGTTGGGCGCAGAATAAAAGGGAAAATTATTGCTAAACGCCCGGGGCACCACGCAAATACAGAGTTGGCCAAAATTATTCGAAAAATGGCCCGCAAGGAGGCGATGAAACCGAATATTCCCAAAATCGATGCGAGTCAACAACCCCTATACGATATTAACCAAATCCGTAAGATTCTCCCACATCGCCCCCCCTTCCTGCTGGTAGACAAAATTTTGCAGATGGATGAGAACTCGGTTGTTGGCATCAAGAATGTGACCATGAACGAGGACTTTTTTGTGGGTCATTTCCCCGAAGAACCCGTAATGCCTGGCGTGCTGCAGATAGAGGCTATGGCACAAGTGGGTGGAATCTTTGTGCTGAATACTGTTCCCGATCCTGAAAATTACATTACCTACTTTTTGAAGATAGATCGTGTTAAGTTTAAGCGTAAAGTGGTTCCGGGGGATACAATTATCTTTAGACTCGAGCTCTTGGAGCCCATACGAAGGGGTATCGCCAACATGTTTGGGCAAGCCTTTGTGGGCGATAATCTGGTTATGGAAGGCGAACTGCTTGCACAAATAGTAAAACAGAAATAGAATGATCTCACCGAAAGCGCATATTCATCCCGACGCAAAAATCGGGAACAATGTTACCATAGAACCCTTTTCTTATATCGCCAATGATGTTGTTATTGGTGATGGTACTTGGGTTGGCCCAAATGTCACCATTATGGATGGAGCCAGAATTGGGAAGAACTGCAAAATTTTCCCCGGAGCCGTGGTATCGGCCATTCCTCAGGATCTTAAGTTTAAGGGAGAGATAACGGTTGCCGAGATTGGCGACAACACCGTACTTAGGGAGTGTGTTACAGTCAATCGGGGAACGGCCTCGCGCGGATTCACCAAGGTTGGAAGCAACTGTCTTCTTATGGCATACGTGCACGTGGCCCACGATTGTATTGTTGGCAACAATGTAATTCTTGGCAATGCAACACAGCTTGCTGGTGAGGTAGAGATCGACAATTTTGCAATTCTTTCGGGTGGTTGTCTGGTTCATCAGTTCGAGAGGATTGGGGCGCATGTTATGATCCAGGGAGGATCTAAGGTGAACAAGGATGTTCCGCCCTATGTCTTAACTGGACACGATCCGCTATCCTTTGTTGGGCTTAACATAATTGGTCTTCGTCGCCGACAGTTTGACTCGCAAAAGGTTGCTGAAATTCAGGAGATATACAGAACTATATACAATAAGGGGATGAATGTATCACAGGCAGTTGCCGAGATTGAAAAGTCGATGCCGGTTACACCCGAACGCGACGAGATATTAACCTTTATAAAAGGCTCGAGTCGGGGAATTATCCGCAGCGGACTTTCTAAAGGATCGGAAGATATTGGGTAAATGAATGCTCTATAAAAGCAAGGGGGCTTTTCGAATTTCGAAAAGCCCCCTTGCTTTTTATTTGGTATTCCTACTCTTTGGGTTCATCCATAATGTTAAAGGTAAGCAAAAGCGCCTCAACCTGACGAAGGTAGTTTCGCTTATCGAGCCTTGGGGCGTAAACATAGCCTTCAACAGTTATAACCCGATTGCGTACTTCATCAACAGTGGAAAGGCTGATAAATGGTCCACCCATGGGGTGTGTGTGCACATCCCAAAGCCCACGTAGCTGTCCAAAGTAACGGCCTTTAAACATTAATGGTTGGAAAGTGGGTGGTATTATTGTTTCAGTTATCATATAGCTGCCAGCGGTAGGCCCTGCAACGTAGTTTTTGAGAAACTCGTTGCGTTTTGCAATCAAGTACTCTGCAGTAAAGGTGTTGTCGTCGGTGTAGGGGAACTCATAAATAAATACGCCCTGACTGGTGCTTGGGGTTTCATAGGAGAACCACATAAAATTGGTTGTGTCCATGTTCATGCGGTATCCCTTTGGGAAATATAGCGAGACGTTAAATCGTTTCTCAACCCTTGCTCTTAACCCTTCGGCCTCGAACTTTATGGCATTCTGAACCGTTCTGTCGCGCTCGGCTTGCTCGAGCAGCTGAACCAGCCTACCCTTATCTTCCATTAACATACGCTCAATGGCAGGGTAGGTGGGGCCTACAATGTTAAGAATTGTTTGAGGTGCTGCCCAAACATCGCGCTGGGGAATAATTTGAGTTTTCTCAAACTCATCGCCAACCTTTACAATAATTAAATTTCTATGTGTCTTAAAGATATCGGTAAAGCTCGAGGTTGGAACCATAGCCACTTTAAATAGCGGCTCCGATTGCGGCAACATGGGATACTCTTCCTCAAGAATACTCTTAAAGGTTTTTCCTATTGACTCGTTAATAACGGAACCCGATAGAACAATTACTACTTCGCCAGCGGCACCGGTTACATTTGTGAGCAGAGTACGTTTCCCTCCTGTTCCCTTATCGCACGAAAATGCTACGACAATTAGCAGTATTGACAAAACAATTGATGTTATTTTTCTCATGGCTGATACAAGTTTGTTAGAATTCTGCGTGGTAAGTTAAGGCATTTTTTGTAAAACCCAGCATTTTATGGTTACAAACCTGCTGGCGATTGCTGCAAAAACTCGTAGGTTTGCTCATCTACCCATACTACAACTGCTTGCCCAATGGCAAGATCTCCAGTAATTCTGGGATTCCAAATGTTGATGTCGTCGATAGTGCAGTTATACTTGACGGCAATTTTATGCAGATAATCTCCGGGTTGCACTTTATGTTCAACCTTAATCTTGTTTTCTGTACTTCCAGCCTTGGCTAGGATATCGTGAAAGTCGAGTTTTCGGGGTGTTTTGTTGTAAATCGCCTGCTCCTTCTCCAGAAACTGGGGAATATGCGAAACCGGTAATCTTACCGAATGCCCATTGTCACTCTTAGGGACAAGTCCACGGCGGTAGGTGGGGTTTAAGAATCGAAGAATATCGAGTGAGATTCCTGTTTCCTGGGCCAATATGCTAAAGGATATGGGCTTTGATACATGAACGGTATCGGTTTGCATGTATAGTGCCGTTGGGGCCATGGCGTCAATTTGGTGAGCCTTGGCGTTCTGCATGGCATAGGCAGCTGCAATAAAAGCAGGCACGTAGTTTTGGGCAGCCTCGGGGAGTTGATCGTAAAGTTTCCAGAAATTTGTTTCGCCACCTGCCCTAAATATGGCATTTCGAACTACTCCGGGGCCAGTATTATACGCTGCCATTACCAGGTGCCAATCGTTAAATATTCGGTATAGGTATTTAAGGTACATGCAGGCGGCTTCTGTTGATTTAACAGGATCCATGCGCTCATCGATGTAGCTGTTGACCTTAAGGTCGAACATCCTACCGGTATTTATTTTGAATTGCCATAACCCCACCGCTCCGCTTGTGGATACCGCTAGTGGGTTTAATGCCGATTCAACAACCGCAAGGTACTTGAACTCGAGCGGGAGTTGATGCTTGTCGAGTATCTCATCGAAAAGTGGGAAGTAAAGTTCAGCCAGCCCAAGCATTTGCGATACCTGTTCCCTTCGTTCCTGAGTATAAATATCGATATACCTTTTTACCTGCTGGTTGTAGTCGAAAGCTATGGGTGATAGGTTATCGATATTGGCAATTTTTACTTCGTACACTAAATCGGGAAACGAAGGGTAAACACCTTTGAGGCTACTCTCTGGATTAGAAGATTGTAATGGTAGGTTTAGTTTTTTAAGGCTATCTAGGTTCTGGATAATTCCACAGCGCGTATGCTTGCCCGTTGGATGGGGCAACAATGGATTGCTAATACCCCAGCTGGTGTTGCCAAGCCAGAGTAATACCAGCGTGAGTATTACCGGAAGCAGATTGCGCATAACTTAGGGTAGTCAGAAGTAACAGATTACTCCTTGCTGGTTTTGTGGGAGTCGTTTGGTTCGTCTTCACCCTCTCGCATTCCCTTTTTAAACTCCCCAACACCCTTGCCCAAACCACGCATAAGCTCAGGAATTTTTTTCCCACCAAAGAAAAGTAGAATAACTGCAATAAGCAGAATTACTTGCCAAACCCCTGGAATACCAGCAATAACTACATTGTCCATTGTAATAGCAGTTTTATTATTTACTTACACGGAATAAATTAGCCAATTAGGTTACACAAAAGTAGTTGATAGGAGATGGTTTTCCCATCTCCCATCAAATTTATTTGAAAAGTTTTACAACATCATTTGCATTGGCAAAAATGAATAGCGAAAGGATTAGCACCATTCCAAATATCTGAGCGTACTCCATAAACTTATCGCTGGGCTTACGGCCCGATACCATCTCGTACACTAGGAATAGCATGTGACCGCCATCCAGCGCTGGGATTGGCAGCATATTCATAATTGCCAATATAATTGAGATTAATGCTGTAAGATCCCAGAACGATTGCCAGTCCCACTGTTTTGGGAAAATGCTGCCAATAGTTATGAACCCGCCCACCGACTCGTAGGCTTTGGTTTTTGGTGAGAATACCAGCTTCAGCTGCTTTAGGTAGCTTGTTACGATATTTGCTCCTCGCTTAATACCTGCAGGGATAGAGCCAATGAGCGAGTATTGAATGTTTTTGAGTTCAAGAATTTCGAAAGGGCTGGTTGGTGCAATCCCCACTATTCCGTTTTCGGGCACTGTAACCGTAAGGTCAACAGGCTGGTTATCGCGGCTCATGGTAACCACAATAGTTTGGTTTGCGCTAGCCTGAACTATCGATTTGAACTGGTCGAAGTAAAAAGCCTCGTTACCGTTTATGGCCAAAAGCTTGTCGCCTACTTTAAAGTTAGCCGCAGCTGCCGCTGTACCCTCGGCAACATGGCTAATAATTAGCGGAGTTCGGGGCTGGAAAAGCATTTGGGTTTTCAGTAGCTGGGGAATGAAAGCCTGATCGATTTTCACATCTACCAGCTCATTCTCGCGCTCCACGGTTACGCTTCGGGCATTGTCGATTACAATAGTAGGTGCAATCTGAAAGAAAGACTCAACCTCCTCGCCATCTACATAAACAATTTTATCGCCATTCTTAAAGCCCATCTCTTCGGCAATGGGTGCACAAACTACTCCATGCGTAGCATTTTTGGTGGGCAAGTACTGCTCGCCCCAAGTGTAAAGAACTATGGAGTAGATTACAATGGCAAGGATAAAGTTCACCAAAACCCCACCCGAGATTATCAGAAATCGCTGCCATGCTGGCTTTGAGCGGTACTCCCAGGGCTCGGCAGGTTTTTTCATCTGCTCTTTATCCATCGACTCGTCGATCATCCCCGAAATCTTCACATATCCTCCTAGGGGCAACCAGCCCACTCCGTATTCGGTTTCGCCTTTCTTAAACTTGAAGAGCGAGAACCAGGGGTTGAAAAACAGGTAAAACTTTTCGACGCGAGTATTAAACATTCGGGCAAAAAGGTAGTGCCCGAACTCGTGAAGAACTACCAGTATTGAAAGGCTTAGAATGAACTGTAAAACTTGATTAAATATTCCCATGTTGATTTTTTCTAAAGTAACAATAAATAATTGCTGATGGTTTAATGGGGTAACGCTAGCTAAATTAATCGCCTAGCATACTCCCTTGTATTTTTGTCTGTTTCCAGGTAATCGTTATATGTTGGCTGCTTAATAAAGGGCTGTGTGCTTAGGCATGCCTCAACTATATCGGCCATTTTTAGGAAGCTAATTTTTTCGTTCAGGAATGCTTCCACCGCAATCTCGTTCGAGGCGTTCAGTATGCAGGGCATATTTCCGCCTTGCTGCATTGCGCTTCGCGCAAAATCGAGAGCAGGGAAACGATCCGTATCGGGCTCCTCGAACGTTAGGTTAGGGTAGCTTAGGAATGAGAAGCGCGGAAAGTCGGAGCGCAACCGGTTAGGAAAACCCAGCGCATACTGAATGGGCAACTTCATATCGGGCAAACCCATTTGCGCTTTAATTGATCCATCCTCAAACTGAACCATGGAGTGGATTATTGACTGGGGATGCACAATCACCTCAATCTGTTCGGGTTTTAGGTTAAATAGCCATTTGGCCTCAATCACCTCAAAGCCCTTGTTCATAAGCGTGGCCGAATCGATGGTGATTTTATTACCCATGCACCAGTTGGGGTGATTCAACGCATCGGCTCGGGTAACGTGCGCAAGCTGTTTGAACGACAAATTCCGGAATGGGCCGCCCGATGCGGTTAAAATTATCTTCTCGATGGGGTTGTTTTCGCCCACTAGGCACTGAAATATGGCCGAATGCTCCGAGTCGACAGGGATAATAGGTACATTATACTCATAAGCCATTCCCATTATCAGCTCACCAGCCACCACCAGGGTTTCCTTGTTGGCCAAGGCTATGGGTTTTTTTGCTTTTACTGCGTTAATAGTAGGGAGAAGCCCCGAATATCCAACCATTGCCGTAAGAACCATGTCGATGGTTTCCATCTCAACCACCTGCGAGATGGCATCGTGTCCGGCAAAAACTTTTATATCCTCATCCTTTAGGGCCACCAAAACCTCGGTATAGAGTTCCTTATTGCCAATAACCACGGTGTTGGGCTTGTGCTTAAGCGCTTGCTTAATGAGGAGCTGTGAGTTGTTGTGAGCAGTTAAAACCTCAACCTCAAAAAGGTCGGGGTGCATATCAATTACCTCAAGGGCTTGGGTACCAATTGAACCGGTTGACCCCAGAATGGCTATTCGTCTTTTCATTTCCTAGATGTTGGCTGGATATTCACTAAAAAACGATGTATTGCTCTGGGTTTAACGGTGTGCCCTTGTGCCACAGCTCGAAGTGGAGGTGGGGTCCGGTGGTGAGTTCACCCGAATTCCCGATTATGGCAATGGCCTCACCCGTTTTAACATGAGCCCCCGATTGCTTTAGCAACTTGCTGTTATGCTTGTATACCGATAACAGGTTGCCCGCGTGTTGAATTTGGATGACATACCCCGTTTCCAGCGTCCAGCTCGAGAGGGTTACGGTTCCATCGGCAACGGCAACAATTACCTCGTTGGGCGGGGCAACAACATCAACCCCTAAATGGCCCGACTTGGCGTTGAAAGGGTTAGTGACAACCCCTTTAACGGGTGGGAAAAAATGGAGGCGGGTAAGGTTGTCCCGATCGCTTCGGGAATCGATAACCGATAAGTTGTACAACTCCTCAGTCTCAATCTGCATTCTCAGCAGGGAATCCTCTATCGATCGGGCAAAGTTAATCTCGCTATAGCGTATCGAGGTGTCGGGTATACTCTCCATGTTGTTTGGGTTTTCGCCCCTTAGGATAGTATGCAGGTTACCAAGATAAATTTTCCACTGGCGCAGCTCACGCTCCAGGCTATCGGTCTTTAGGGCATTCTCCACTATACTCCGGCGAGTATTACCATCGGGATAACCCGGAATAAACTCTCGCATTGGGGTAAAGGCGATAAGCAGGATAACAGCCGTAATTAGAAATATCGCTGTTGCACCAACGGCAACTATTACGTTGAGCCGAGAGAGCCTCATAACCCAAACCTCCTCAAAGGTTTGATCGTTAAGGATGCTCAGCCTATACTTACTCTTGAGTTTATGAATGTAGTGTTTCTTCGATTTTTCCTTAGCCATAGTTGTGCATTCCAATAGCTGCAAATATAGCATTTTTTACCTTAAGCGGTTGATGGCAAATATTGATATGCGATAAAATCGGTATTCACTCCTATTAAAAAGTGTTAAGTAAAAACAGGGTTAACCTGTATTAACCCAAGGTGGGCGATGAGCGAGTTAAAAAAAATCACAAAAAACTTTTTAATAATTTGTGATAAACCAAAATTTAGCTACTTTTGCAACCGCAATAAGGGCACGAGATATATAGACTTATTGCATGACGGACGCAAGTTCGGGTTCTTTTGACAGTTTTTTAAACCAAAATATTATATTGCGGGGTGGAGCAGTTGGTAGCTCGTTGGGCTCATAACCCAAAGGCCGTAGGTTCGAGTCCTACCCCCGCTACTACGAAAAGGCTCTGCAGGTTGCAGGGCCTTTTTTGTTTTTATACGGTCTACGCGCTATACTCGGAGGTGGCTCTCTTCCGGATTCCAAATGAGCTTTAGCCCCTCCTACCACTAAGGCACTAAGCGCACTAAGTTTAACTAAGGTTATTCTTCTAAGTGGTTCTATGTGTTCTAAGTGGCTGAGTGGTTATCTTTTGTTAGGTTGCATTTCTTACAACCAAGGCTAAACCTCCTCAATATTCTGACCCTTCGTCTTCACTTTGGGCAGACTTTAAGACTTTCTGACTTTGAGACTTTCTAACTTCAAAAACCACATAGAAACATAGATTGCACTTAGGCACATAGACTGCTCTTAGCTCTTAGCCCTTGGTTCTTGGCTCTCTGCTCAAAAAAAATCACCCACCTAAAGCACAGACAGCTAGTCAGATATCAATTTTATCACCCTTTTGGGGTATTGACAACGCGTTATGGGCAAGCTAACTTTGCTTTGGTTTCGGTGTACTTGCCATGGTTTTTTGGGGTTTATTCATGCGTTAGGGCGCAGCAGCGAGCTGCGGTGTAACGCGGATGGGGTCAGAAACCCTCCCTGGCCAACGGAGGGTTTCTTTCTCGTTTTTGGGTTTAACACGTAGTGCAAACCCATAGCCAGAAGGCTACCCGAGTCGTGTTTTATGGACCAAGGGGCTACAGCAGAGTTGCAATTGTCGCGGAAAGTCAAATACAGGGTTAAGGCACTGTTTCAACTATTGGGGAGGAGACCCCAAAGGGCTGCATCAGGGTTTCCCCAGCTGGGGAAAGTGCCCCGCAGGCCTACAGCAAGGTGTCCCCAAATGGGGAAAGGTACCTGCAGGGTTAGGGTAGGGTTTCCCCTTAAGGGGACGACTTCTTGCAGACCAATCACCAGCTACAAGCCCTCGTTGGTCTTGGGTTACAAGTGGATTTGAACATAAAAACCCCATAAGTGTTGCCGGTTTAATGCCTAGGGGGATATTTAACAAACACTAGTTATTCACCCTTAACTAACCAAAAGTATTATGAATGCAAAAAAAATTAATCTGCACCAGCTCCGCAATGAGGAGCACTATCAGTTTATGACCGAGTTCAGGGACTCGGTGACCCAGTTCAACGCCCAAACGCTGAACATTGCCGAGGGCTTTGCCCAGCTCCAAACGCTCTACGCCCAGGAGCTGGAGGCCCTGCAGGTGGTGCGCAAGAGCGCCACCACCGAGCAGCTCACCATCGCCGACGCCGAGCGCGATGCCCTATTCCGGGGTTTCGACGACTCCGTGAAGTCACTGCTCAACCACTTCGACCCCGCCAAGCAGCAAGCCGCTGCGCGCCTGCGCGAGGTGCTGGACCAGTACGGCAACATCGCCCGCAAGACCTACGACGAGGAGACCGCCGCCATCGGCAAGCTGTTGGTGGAGGCCACCGGCGCGCTGGCCGCCGATATCGCCACGCTGGGGCTCACGGACTGGATCGCCGAGCTCGACCGCCGTAACCAGGCCTTCGACGCCCTGATGAAGAGCCGCTACGCTGAGACATCGGCCCGCACCGAGCTGCGGATGCGCGAGGTGCGGCTGGAAATTGACGCTAAGTATCGGGCCATCACCGACAGGCTCGACGCCCTGATGATTATTAACGGGGATGCAACCTACGAGCCCTTTGTGCGCGAGCTCAACGCCCGCGTGGACCGCTACAACGACATCATCGCGCAGCGCCGCGGCCGCAACGCCAAGGATGATAGCAATACCTTGGGCAGCGTAAAACAGCAACCATACCCAGTAATCTTCAAAACAGAGAGCCGATGGCGAACCCCATCGGCTCGTCTTGCTAACCATACCCTTTGGCCAAGCGCTGTTAAGGCAAATCCGCCTCTTGGGTATGATGCAAGGGGTTTTATGCCCCCACTCTTATCCGGATTGCAGCTACCCAGCATCATTAGTCTTCAGCGTCAGCCTAATTATAGGTAGTTATCACCACATGAATTGTAACGTGTATTAATCTAGAACTATTTTAAATGGTATTTGTTTATGGAATATATGGCATTAAATTAGTAAATTGCCTTTCCTAAAGCCATTTACCATGAAAAGTTCATTGATACGGGCAAGAGGATTGATAATTTTTGCAGGCTTTGCTGTGGTGCTTGTTTCGTTAGGAGGGTATTATTTTTACCGGAACGAGCGGCGGAGCATCGTGTCGAGTAGGCAATCCGATTTAAGGGCAATTGCACAGCTAAAGGTTAGCCAGCTGGAACAGTGGCAAAAGGAGCGGCTTTCGGAAGCCGTTTTTTTCTCCACCAACCAGCCGCTGATTGAGGGGGCGCTTAGGATAATCAAGGGCGATAGAAGCGCTGAGAAGTACTTGCAACAATCGCTTTCCCACATTCGATCCAACAACCGGTACGAGAATATCTTTATCCTCGATACTCAAAACAGAATAATTTTTACGCTCGATAGCAGCCTTGTGGTAGCCGATGGCGAAACCAGCAAACTATCGCATCAAGCAGTACATCTGCACCAAATTCTTTTCACCGATTTCTACCGCTGCAACCTCCATCAGAGCATCCACCTCGACATAATTGCCCCTTTGGCAATTGCTGATAACAAACCATTTGGATCACTGGTATTCCGAGTAAACCCCAACGATTATATCTTTCCCCTAATACAGGATTGGCCAACGCCCAGTCGAACTGCCGAAACCCTCCTGGTAAGAGCCGAGGGCGATAGCGTGGTTTTTATCAATACCCTTAGGCATATAAACAATTCGCCTTTAACCCATAGGATTCCCATCACCCGTAGCGACATTCCAGCCGTAAAGGCCATTCTTGGTCATAAGGGGCTTTTCGAGGGTGTCGATTATCGTGGACACCATGTGATTGCAGTTACTAACCCAGTGCCCAATACCTCGTGGTTTATGGTTACCAAAGTCGACAGGGATGAGATCTTTAGCGATTTGTACTACCGTACAGGGCTTATTATTGCCATTACTGCACTGGCAATTCTTGTGGGTGTGATTACCCTAGCCTGGTATTACGCCAATCGGCAGCGAATTATTTATAGTTTCTTACTTGAGAGCGAGTTGCAGCTTCACCAGTCGCATGAACAGTTTAGGGCCACCCTTTACAGCATTGGCGATGGGGTTATTACTACCGATAGGGAAGGGGTTGTTCAGCAAATGAATCCAGTTGCCGAGGATCTTACGGGCTGGCGCGAGGTGGAGGCCAAGGGAAAGCCCCTTCGTGAGGTGTTTGACATTATCAACGAGGATTCCCGGCAGGAGGTGGAAAACCCCGTGGCCAAAGTGCTTAGGGAGGGGAAAGTGGTAGGTCTGGCCAACCATACCCTCCTGGTATCAAGGAGTGGGAGGGAGATCCCCATTGCCGATAGCGGTTCCCCTATACGCAATAGCAAGGGTATTATTGCCGGGGTTGTTTTGGTGTTCCGCGATCAAACCGAGGAGCGGGAGCAGCAGCGGGAGTTAGCCCAGAAAGAGGAGCGTTACCGCTCCACGTTGAATAGCATGCTCGAGGGGTGTCAAATACTGAATTACAATTGGGAATATCTTTATATAAACGATGCGGCAGCAGCACATAATAAACGTCCAAAGGAGGAACTACTGGGGAATAGGTACGAGGTTATGTGGCCCGGTATTGAAACCACTGAGGTGTATCAGCGGATTAAGGCATGCTTAGAGGAGGGCATTTCGTCGCAACTGGAGAACGAGTTTGTATTCCCCGATGGGAGTAGGGGGTGGTTTAATCTAAGCATTCAGCCAATTCCCAAAGGGGTTTTTATCCTTTCAATTGATATAACTCAGCAGAAAAGGGATGCGGAGGTGCTCAGCGCCCAAAAGCGATTCCTGCAGGATCTTATCGAGAATAGCGGTGCGCTGGTTTTTGTGAAAGATATGGAGGGGCGCTATGAGCTGATTAACCGCAAGTGGGAGGAGGTAACAGGCATAAAGCGCGAGGATGTGCTGGGGAGAACCGATGAGGAGCTGTTTCCCGGTGAGGTGGGCAGGCGCTTTAGGCAGATGGATATGGAGGTGATGGGCGCCCAGAGAGTGGTTGATGGGGAGGAATCCATGGTCGACACACAGGGGGTGCGGTATTTTCTATCCACCAAGTTTCCCCTGTTTAATCCCGACGGGAGCCTAAAGGGCATCTGTGGCATGTCGACCGATATTACCCACCGCAAGGCTACCGAGAACGAGCTGCTGAAGAGCAAGGCTCTGATCCAAACCATAATCGACAATATGCCCATAGGCATTGGGGTTAACTCATATTCCCCTCCTGTGCAGTTCCAATTTCTGAACGACAACTTCACAAATTTTTATGGTGTAACGCGCGAGGAGATCAGCAAACCCAACTCATTCTGGGAGGCGGTTTACAAGGATCCTGTTTACAGGGAGCAGATCAGAAGCAGGGTGCAAGCCGATATGGATAGCGATGATCCCCAGCGGATGCATTGGGAGAATATCCCCATTACCAACCACGAAGGCAAGATAGTTCGATACATAAACGCCCGAAATATACCCTTGCCCGAGAAGAAGCTGGTTATCTCAGCAGTTTGGGATGTAACCGAACAGCGCCTCAACGAGGAGCAAATCATCAGACTTAACGATAGGCTGCACTACCTGATTCAGACCTTAAGTGAGCTAACAACTGCACAATCGACCAAGGATATTGAGCGGATTGTTACCGTTGCATCGCGCAAGTTGGTAAATTCCGATGGCTGCACCTTCGTTCTCCGTGAGGGCACCCAGTGCTACTACGTTGATGAGGACGCCATATCAACGCTATGGAAAGGGAAACGATTCCCAATGAACGAATGCATCAGCGGATGGGTTATGGAACACATGCAAACAGCGATTATCCCCGATATCTATACCGACAGTCGTATACCCGTTGATGCTTATCGACCCACATTTGTAAAGAGCCTGGTGATGGTTCCCCTGAACAAAGCCAATCCGATGGGTGCCATTGGAAATTACTGGGCAAACTTTTATACACCCTCCGATGAGGAGATTCGTCTTATTGAAACCTTAGCCGATGCTGCGGTGAGGGTTTTCGAAAACTTTACCCTTTACGAGGAGATGGAGCAACGGGTAAAGGACAAAACGATAGAGCTAAGCGAACGAATTATTGAGCTTGAGCGATTCCACGAGGCAACCATCGACCGTGAACTGCGTATGAAGGAACTCCGGGATGAAATAAGGAAGCTTAAGGGCGAGGCGTAGCATTCCTGCACCATAAAACAAAATTTGAATGGCGATGCGTGGTTATTTACTATTTTATAAAGTTGCTTTATGTATGATCTTGGTGTTTTGCACCACGTCATTTTCCATATCCAGAGCACATCCGCACCCACATCATCCCGACACCCTTAATTTCGACATTAAGCGCATTACCATCGCATCGGAACCAGACTATCCGCCCTATTGCTTTATCGACAAGAATGGTAATCCCGATGGTTTCTCGGTGGAGCTGTTTAGGGAAGCGGCCAGGGTGGTTGGGATTGAGGTGGATATTCGGATTGGGGTTTGGAATCAAATTAGGCAGGATTTGGCTGAGGGGCGAGTTGATGCGCTGCCATTGGTGGGCAGAACACCTGAGCGCGAAGTATTATACGATTTTACCATGCCCTATCAGCGTTTACACGGTGCCATCTTTGTAAACAAGAACAAAAACAGAATAAGTAAAGAGGAAGATCTTAAATCGAGTAGGGTTGCCGTAATGGAGGGCGACAATGCTGAGGAGTATCTAAAGCGAAATGGGTTGTATAGCGAGTTGGTAGCAACCTACACCTTTGAGGAAGCTTTTCAGCTCCTTGGGCGAGGCGAAGTTGATGCAGTGGTAGTTCAAAAGGTGGTTGGTCTTGAAATTATAAAGTTATTAGGGCTGAAGCAAGTTGAGCCCCTAAACTATCTACTTCCCGATTTTCGTCAGGATTTCTGCTTTGCCGTGCAGAAGGGAAATACAGCATTACTATCGAGATTGAATGAGGGGCTTTCCATCGTAATTGCAAACAAAACATACGACGAGCTGCACCTCAAGTGGTTTGGACCTGCCTATAAGGAGAAGATATCGCTGCGCGATCTGATTACTATTGGCTTAAAGATTCTAATCCCATTGCTTATCATCCTAGGAATCGCTCAAATTATGCTTCTTCGGAGAATGGTAAAAGCTCGCACCCAGAGGCTTCAGCAGGAGGTGTTGGAGCATCAGAAAACCAACCTACTCCTCGAAAAGATGGAGAAGGTGAGTGAGATCGGTGGTTGGGATTACGACGTAAAAACCAAGCGGATTACTTGGACTAAGGGTGTTTATGCCATTCATGGCGTTTCGCCGGAGGAGTTCGATCCTTCGGATAAGGATGTAGATATTAGTTTCTATCACCCTGATGATAAAGAGCATTTGGATTCAGCCTTTACTGAAATCCTCAAAACAGGCAAACCCTACGATCTGGAGTTAAGGCTTATGGTTGCCGATAAGATTCACAAATGGGTTAGAACAACGGGCCAGGCGGAGTACCAGGATAATGAAATTGTTAGGGTGTTTGGCAGTATACTGGATATTACCGAAAGCAAAATGGCCGAAAACGCCCTTAGGGAAAGCGAACTTAAACTCAGCGAGATATTCAACTCAACCAACGAGGCCATCATTATTCACGATGCCGCTACGGGTGAAATTATGGATTGTAACAGCAGCACACTTGAGCTCTATGGCTACTCTACAAAGGAAGAGCTAAAGGGGAAGACTGTGGCCGATATTAGCCTTAATGAGCATCCCTACGATCAGGCAGAAGCTTTTAAGAAGATACAAGCAGCTAGTGAAAAGGGGAAGCAAACCTTTGAGTGGATAGCCAAACGTTGCGAGGGTAGCACGTTTTGGGTCGAGGTGTCGTTACGGTTTATCGAGCTTAGCAACAACCAAAGGATTCTTGCTGTGGTGAGAGACTCAAGCGAGCGAAAAAGGATTGAGGCCGAATTGCATGAGCAGCATGCAATATTTAACCACTTGATGGAGAAAAGCCCGATCTACGTTTTCTTTAAGGATGAGAATATCCGGCCCATTATGCTGAGCAAGAATTACGAGAAGATGCTTAACATGCCCCTAAGTCAAATCCTAGGAAAATCAATGGACGAGCTCTTCCCCTCCGATTTGGCCAAAAGCATGATTGCCGATGACCAGAAAATTCTCTGCGAGGGGAAGACCATAGTGGTGGACGAGGAGCTAAACGGAAGGTTCTATACCACCATTAAGTTTCCTATAGTTATCGATGGAAAACCACGATATCTTGCCGGGTACACCATCGATATCACAGAAAGGAAGCAGGCCGAGGAAGAACTGCTTAAGCTAAAAGCAGAACTGGAGCAGAAGGTAGAAGAGCGAACAAATGAGCTAAACCTAAAGGTAGAGAAACTCAACAAGAGCCAAAAGGCCATGCTACATATGGTTGAGGATCTAAATGGCCTTACAACTGAACTCAAGAAGGAGAGGGAAAATCTTAGGATTTCAAATAAGGAGTTGGAGGCCTTTTCGTACTCTGTTTCGCACGACCTTAGAGCACCCCTTAGGGCTATTGAGGGATTTACAAAAATACTTGCTGAGGATTATAGGCAAGCATTGGATGAGGAGGGTGGTAGAATACTTGGTATTGTGCGCGAAAGCGTACTGAAAATGGATAAACTTATTACCGATCTCCTATCCCTATCGCGGGTTACCCGATTGGAGATGAAGTTCTCCAGAATCGATATGGCTGGCATGGCCAAGTCCATGTACCACGAGGTGCTGGGCGCCGAAAGTGATAGCAACATCTCCATAAGCATATACCCTCTCCCCGAGGTTTATGCCGATACTACCCTTATGCGGCTTGTTTGGCAGAATCTTATTGGCAATGCCCTTAAATACTCTAAGCCCAAGGGGGATATTCGAATCGAAATTTCAGGAGCTACCAGTAGCGAAGAGAATATTTATTCCATTAAGGATAATGGTGTGGGGTTTGATCCAAACTACACGCATAAGATTTTTGACACGTTTCAGCGGTTACATCGTGCCGATGAGTTTGAGGGAACTGGCGTGGGCTTATCGGTAGTGCAAAGGATTATTACCCGGCATGGTGGGCGTGTTTGGGCCGAAGGCGAGGTGGGCGTAGGAGCAACATTTTGGTTCGCTTTGCCAAAAAGTAAAGAATAACCATTTAGAAGAAAACCTTAGTGAACCTTAGTGCCCTCAGTGCCTTAGTGGTGAAAATTACAAAGACACATAGAACCACTTGGAAGAAAAATCTTTTGTAACTTGTGGTCTGGTATTTATGACTTACGTAATTTAATTATCACAACATGAAAAAGAACGGGACCATTCTTATAGTCGACGACTCAAAGGCTCTTCTGTCCCTGATAACCGAGTATTTGTATGCTGAAGGGTATTCAACTCATTCCGTTGAGTCGGGTGAGGATGCCCTTTCGTTTCTAACCAATCACCATCCCGACCTAATTCTGCTCGACAGAACCCTTCCCGGCCTAGATGGATTTGAGGTATGTAGGCAGATTAACAGCAATAGGAAGTTGGCCAAGATTCCAATAATCTTCTTAACAGCTACCTCTGATTTAAGTATAAAAGTGGAGGGGTTTAAGCTAGGCGCTGTTGACTATATAACCAAGCCCTTTCAGAAGGAGGAGTTATTAGCTAGGGTAAACTCCCATATTGAACTCTACAAGTTATCGCGGTTACTTAAGGAGCAGGCAGAGAACCTACGCGAGAGCGAAAAAAACCTTAAGGAGCTTAATGCTACCAAGGACAAGTTCTTCTCTATAATTGCCCACGATCTCCGAAGTCCAATGAACAACCTACTCGAGTTAGCACGTTTGCTAAAGATGAAGTACGATATTGGAGATTTGGAACTTATATCCGAGATTGTTACCCATCTTTTCAATACAGCCGAGAACACTAATGAGTTGCTACTTACCCTGCTCGATTGGGCATCGGTGCAAAGGGGCGTAATGCCCTATAATCCAGAACCCATTCAGTTAAAGAAAATGGTTGATAATTGCTTCGAACCATTGGCTGGTAATGCCAGAGGCAAGGGAATAAGTTTTGTAAACCTCACCTCCGAGGACACAATGGTTTTGGCCGATCAGAATATGCTGAGCACAATTATTCGCAACCTAATCTCCAACGCTATAAAGTTTACTGAGCAAGGTGGGTTAATTTCTGTATCCAGCGAATTTGTAAAGGATTTCATCAATATTTGTATTTCAGATACTGGCGTTGGTATGGATCCCAAAACGGTAAAGAACTTGTTCTTCATAAATAAGGTTCGATCCTCGCCCGGAACCCAGGGCGAGTTAGGAACGGGTCTAGGACTAACTCTCTGTAAGGATTTTATCGAATTGCATAACGGCAAAGTTTGGGTTGAGTCGGAGTTGGGCAAGGGAACTCGAATATGGTTTTCGTTACCCTACTCGAGTTAAAAATCAAAATTTAGTTTTATTTGTTTATTATAGTAGCTCACTAGTGTTGCGTTGTTTTTAGAATAAACCTTGTATAATCTTATAATTCAGCAAATTATAGACGTTCTTTGATTTTTTGATTTCAAAACACGGTACTTTTGTTAGAAAACCGTGAATAAAGGAAA
>JAVEYY010000051.1:0-26480 GCA_034003245.1 Tenuifilaceae bacterium | reverse complement strand
TTCCTGCCGACCCCGACCGCAGCGGTTGGATTGAGGTAGAGATAAAATAGCACACCACAAGAGCCCTGCCCGTAGCAGGGCTCTTTGTTAATTCAGAAATACTAGAACAGATACTATTTTAAAAAAAACCGTCCCCACTGTTTTATACTCCGCACATTACCATTGCGGTTACCTAACCCCTGCTGCTCCACGTGTGACATAGAAATAGATACAGTCATGCATTAATTATTTCTG
This sequence comes from Tenuifilaceae bacterium, assembly GCA_034003245.1. Lineage (GTDB taxonomy): Bacteria > Bacteroidota > Bacteroidia > Bacteroidales > Tenuifilaceae > Perlabentimonas. Next base: position 26,246 of record JAVEYY010000051.1, on the reverse strand, counting down.
CCCAGCGGTGGCTCAGACCTCAGTTACCTGTGTCTATGCTTCAGACCACCCTCAAGCCCGAAGGGCTTAAATCTAAATAACCCGGGGCGTAGCCCAGGGGCATACAGTACAAGCAAGCCTTCCAACCCCGTAAGGGTTTGAATAAATCTGCAAAGCCATCGCTCCCATTGTGACGTGCGCCCTGCTGCCCCACGTCTCCTCACATGTGGCATCGAGACAGACCCAGTCAAGCTCCCGCTATCAATAGATCAACTCCACTGCTAAAATGCCCATTTTCCCGACCAAAAGGCCATCTTACCAACCATAATGCCCATCTTACCAACCAAAATACACATCCTAACTGCCACTATGTCCATTTCCACAACCGATATGCCCATCCGAACTGACACCATGTCCATTCTAACTGACACTACGTCCATTTCCACGGCCGATATGCCCATTTCAACTGACACTATGTCCATTTCCACGCTCACTTTACCCGTTTCCACGGCTGAAATACCATTTCCACGACCAAAACGCCTTTTCCACAACCAAAACGCCTATTTCGCCAGGACAGACATACAATAAGCGCGGACTAAAATGGCAAAGGGCTTGGCCAATGGCCAAGCCCTTTAAGCTTATCGGGAAATCCTTTTAGGAATTTGCTAGTTTTTATACCTGATCCACTTCCACATCTCGGCCCAAGAGTGCTTCTTGCCGTAGAGCAGAATGCCCGTGCGGTATATCTTGCCGGCCAGCCAGGTGATGGCGATAAAGGTTACCACCAGCAGCCCTGCCGAGAGCAGCACCTCCCACATGGGGGGCTCATAAGGCAAACGGGTAATCATCACAATGGGCGAGGTGAATGGGATAATGGAAAACCAGAACAGGAGCGTGCTGGCCTTCTCGGGCGAGGTGAAGGTGCTCACCATCACGATTAGGCCAAGAATCAGCGGGATGGTTATGGGCATAACCAGCTGCTGCGTGTCGGCCTCGTTGTCCACCGCCGAACCCACTGCGGCAAACATGGCCGCATAGAGAAGATATCCTCCCAGGAAGAAGAAGATAAACCACCCAATGATAAAGTAGAAGTTTACGTTCGACAGCGCGGTCATAATCTCTCCGGCAAACCCTTCCGATTGAGCTACAACGGGGGCTGCTTGGGCGGCGCCCTCCTGTTGCTCCATGATACTGGCTATGGCCTCCTTCTGCACGTCAGCACCTGGGGCCTTATCCATAAGAAACGAGTTAGCCAGTGCCACCAGCCCTAAGGTTAACACAATCCAGAGGAAGATCTGTACCAGGCTTACCGCAGCAATACCCAGTATCTTCCCCATCATCAGTTGGAATGGTTTTACCGACGATACGATAACCTCCACGATACGGCTGCTCTTCTCCTCAATTACCCCGCGCATTACCTGGGTTCCAAACAGGAAGATCAGCATGTACACCATAAAGCTAAGGATATAGGCCAAGCCCATGGCCAGCTCGGTGGAGCTCTCCTTGACCTCGCCATCCTCTGTCCACTTAATGGTACGCACGCGCACCGAGGTCTTGATGTTTTTCAGGATCTCATCCAGATTCTCGATGTTGTAGGCGAGCAGCTTCTGCGACTCAATCTCGTTGCGCAGCACGCTGGAAATATGCGAGGTGATATCGATGGAGGGCTGCGTATCGGAGTAGAGCACAACGGCATCGGGCGTGTTGGCTATGGCCTTGCCAATGAAAAGCACGGCGTAGTAGTCCGACTCGAAAAAGGTCTCCTTGGCCTCGTCAACGGTTACATCATCGAGAAACGAAAACTTCAGGTACTCGGTTTCGGCAATTTTCCCCTCAAATATTCCGGCCTCATCAATTACCGCAATGGTCCGCTCGTTCTTATCGTCCATGGAGGCAACAATGGCGGGCACCACGGCAATCCCTGCGAACAGGATAGGGGTTAAAATGGTCATTATGATGAACGACTTTTTCCTAACCCTGGTCAGGAACTCGCGCTCTAGTACTAGTAATATCTTGTTCATTGCTTAATGTTTTTCAGGGTGATCGTTACTTAAGCCCATGGGCTTTGTTATACTCTTGTACCACTTGGATAAAGATGTCGTTCATACTGGGCACCACCTGCCTAAACCCTCGAATCTCGGCAACAGGGATAATCTGCTGCAGCAGGCGATTGTCCTCGGAGTAGTTGTGAACTTTTACGTTGGCCTTTACCAGTCCGGCGTCCTCCTTATGGCTCACCAGCTCGTAGTTGCTGCCCAAGTTCTCCCTCACCTTTTCCACATCGCCCTTTAGCGTAAACTCGTACACGTTACTGCCATAGTCCTGCCTAATCTTTTCGATAGGTCCACTAAGGATGTTTTTCGACTTGTTGATTAGGGTGATATGGTCGCACATCTCCTCAACGCTACCCATATTGTGGGTGGAAAAGATTACAGTGGCGCCGTTCTTCTTAAGATCAAGGATCTCGTTCTTGATCAGGTTGGCGTTAATGGGGTCGAACCCGCTGAAGGGCTCATCGAAAATTAGTAGGTTGGGCTCGTGGATAACGGTTACCACAAACTGAATCTTCTGGGCCATACCCTTCGAGAGCTCCTCTATCTTTTTATCCCACCAGCCCTGAATCTCCATCTTCACAAACCAATGCTTTAGCCTTTTCATGGCATCGTGACGGCTCAACCCCTTGAGCCGGGCTAGGTAGAGCGCATGCTCTCCCACCTTCATCTTCTTATACAGCCCTCGCTCCTCGGGCAGGTAGCCAATCTTGAAAATATCGTCGGCTTTCATGGGCCTACCGTTGTACTCCACCTGCCCCTTGTCGGGACCGGTAATCTGATTGATAATGCGAATAAGCGTAGTTTTTCCGGCTCCGTTGGGGCCAAGGAGTCCGTAGATGCTACCCTGTGGAACCGTAATGCTCACATCGTCGAGCGCCAGGTGATTCGCGTAGCGCTTTTCGATGTTGCTAGTAGTTAGAATATTCATACTGCATGAGTTATAGTTGGTTTTTAATGGTTTCAAAATTAGCTCGTTTTTAACGAATAATCCACCAAAACAGCAAATTTTAGCTAAAAACTTAACACTTCTCAATTTCGATGGGAAAACATCAAGGGCCAAAATTTAAACCCTGTCAGGGGGTTGGTGTCTATTAAGGTAGAGTAACTATTAACAATCCTTCGTTTAACAAACCCTACACCTAACATGAGAAGAGTTTTCCTTACCCTTTTAGCGGTAATAGTATCGCTACAAATCTCAACGGCCCAAAGCATTTTCGATCAGGTAAACGATCCATACTTCGGCGAATCGTGTACCAGTATTCTTGTTGGCAAAAAGGCCTCAACCGATGGCTCGGTAATTACCAGTCACACCTGCGATGGCCGTTACCGCACCTGGGTAACCATCGAAAAAGGACAAAAGTTTGAATGCGATACAGTAACCGCCATCTACAAGGGCTTGCTCAAAACCGAAACGCCATGGGATATGCGAAATGTGAAAAAGGTTGGCGAGATTCCCCAAGCCAAGGAAACCTTCACCTTTCTCAACACCGCCTACCCAAGCATGAACGAGAAGCAGCTGGCCATTGGCGAAACCACCATTACCGGGAAAAAAGAGCTGGTAAACGAGAATGGAATGTTCCTAATCGAGGAGCTGCAAAGAATAGCGTTGCAACGCTGCTCCACAGCCCGCGACGCCATAAAGCTGATTGGCAACCTTATTAAGGAATATGGTTACGGCGATTGGGGCGAGTGCATTACCATTGCCGACACCAAGGAGGTTTGGCAAATGGAGATTTTTGGCGAAGGCCCCGATAAAATTGGAGGAGTTTGGGCAGCACAACGCATCCCCGACGATCATGTAGGAATATCGGCTAACATACCCCGAATTGGCGAGATCAACCTAAAGGATAAGAACCACTTTATGGCCTCCGACAATGTTTTTGAGGTGGCCAAAAAGATGGGCTTTTGGGATGGGAAATCAACCTTTAAATTCTGGCAAGCTTACGGATCGGGTAAAAAACCCTTTGCCATCCGCGACTACTTTGTGCTGAATGCTGTAGCGCCATCGCTTAACCTTAGCTACGAAGCCGATGAGCTGCCTTTCTCCGTTAAGCCCGACAAAAAAGTATCGGTGCATGATGTGATTGCCCTCTACCGCGAAACCTACGAGGGCACCAAGTACGATATAACCAAAAACCTTAAATCGATAAAGAAAACATACAACGATAAAAGGGAGGTTATTGGCGAGGATACCATTATTTCGCCAATGGCTCATCCCTGGTTAACCGGTAATGCGCGAAACCTATACAGCTACCTGAACAAGGACGCCGTTGAATTTTACCGAACCGTAGCCGTGTCGTGGTGCTCATACTCACATATTATCCAGCTACGCGATTGGCTCCCCAACGAGGTTGGTGGCGTGGCCTGGTTCTCGTTCGACAACCCAGGGCAAAGCCCACGAATTCCTATCTTCTCAGGCACAACTGAGCTACCCGAAAGCTTTAACTACTGCGGACAAAAACGCCATCGTACCGATGCCGCTATATGGGCCTACCGCAAAGCCAATAGGTTAGCCACCATTGCCTGGCAGGATACCCGCAAGGGGATGATGGAAGAGGTTGCCCATTTCGAGGGTAAAGCCACCATGGAGATTGAATTCCTTGAGCAGAAGATTCAAAATCTGGCCAAGGAGAAAAGGAACGAGGAGATTCAGAAAATGCTAACCCTTTACACCCGCGACTTTACCGGAGCTACCATGCTACGCTGGAAGGAGTTGGAGGAAGAGTACTGGGGAAAGTTTGGTACGGGATTTTAGCCTTACTCAAATTAAGATAGCCATAAAGGTGTTCTTCTCCTTTATGGCTATTAACTTTTTTGAGCTCGAATAACATCTAATACCATTACTTCGGCTTCGAACTCGCTGAACTCACACCAAGCACAATAAGAAAACGCAGCTCCTTAATGGTACAATTTATGGTTAGCTGAAAAGTTTTTCAATTCTGGTAGCATAGTGTTCCATAAGCACATTCCGCTTAATCTTTAACGTTGGCGAAAGGAATCCCCTCTGCATAGTCCATTCATCGGGAAGAATTAAATACTTCTTCACCTGTTCAAACTCGCCGAAGTATCTGTTATACTGCTTTACCTCCTGCTGAAACCGTTTAAGCACCTCGGGATGTACGACCATCTGCTCGTTAGTGGTGTAGGGTATACTATGATCCTGACACCAACCTTTCAGGTAGACAAAGTCTGGGCTGATAAGGGCAGCCGCAAATTTCTGGTTTTCACCAACAACCATCATATTCTCAATGAAAGGCGATTCGGTAAATTTTGTTTCAATAGCCTGAGGATTAACATACTTACCAAACGATGTTTTGAAAATACTTTTTAATCGGCCAGTGATAACTAGAAGTCCTTCAGGTGTAAATCTTCCTGTGTCGCCGGTATGGAACCATCCGTCGGAGTCGATAACCTGAGCGGTTAGTTCTGGGGCTTTGTAGTAGCCCATCATCACATTGTGTCCTCGGCAAAGAATTTCGTTATTCTCGCCAATTTTAACCTCAACGCCAGGAAGTGGGGGTCCTACTGCACCAAACTTTCGACCGTTTTTCCCACGGCAGCTAACGGCAATAACCGGTGATGTTTCGCTTAACCCATAACCCTCAAACACGGGCAGTCCAATAGCGGAGAAAAATGAGGCCATATGAATCTGAATGCTCGATCCACCCGATACCACTATGTCGAAGTTACCTCCAATGGCTTTTCGCCATTTGGAGTAGATAAGCTTATCGGCTAATTTATGCTGCATCTTGTACCACCGGCTCATTCCCTCGAGCTGGTATCTGGTGGCGAGCCTAAATGCCCAGTAGTAAAGCTTTTGCTGGAAGAAGGGCAACTTCTTTCCAGCGGCATACAACTTGTCGTAAATTTTCTCGAGCACACGGGGAACACAGGTCATCATGGTAGGTTTAACCTCTTTTATGTTCTCAGAGATTGTACCCAGGCTCTCTGCATAGTATACAGACATCCCTAGATAATGGTACATGTACACAAGCACCCTTTCGTAGGCATGGCATAGGGGTAAAAAGCTAAAAGCTGTTTTGCTCCACTTTTGGGGCGTTTGGGTCACGTTCATGAAGTTGTTCACAATGTTGCTGTGCGAAAGCATAACGCCCTTTGGATTTCCGGTTGTGCCAGAGGTGTAGATTATGGTGGCCATATCTAGTTCAGATATGGATTGCTTAATTTCCTGAAGCTTTTCGGGGTTTGGGTTCTCTTTTCCTAGGGCTATCAGCTGATCTAGATATCGGTAGCTGTCGCCGTGGTTATCGAAAGTGAAGATCTCCTTCAGGGTCTTTATTTCGGGAAGTATGGGTTCTAGCTTCCGATGCAGATCCTTACCCTCGATGAATATCATTTTCATCTCGGCATGGGTAAGGATATAGCGGTAGTCGTTCTGGCTAATGGTGGGGTATATGGGTATGCATACCGCCCCAACCTGCATGATGGCCATGTCAAGAATATTCCACTCGGGCCTATTACCGCTTACAATCCCAACCTTATCGTTGGCCTTTATGCCAAGGGCCATAAGACCATAGCTTACGTTGTTCACCCTCTCAACGTACTGCTGAATACTAACTTTTACCCATTCCCCATTCCGTTTCGATGCTAGAGCAGCATCTTGCGATGGGTATTGCTCCAAATAATTATCTAACAAATCGAATAGCCTTGTTACCTTCATAACTTCTATATTAACTTTTAATACGTTGAAAACAATTGGTTTGCCTATGGTAATAACCCCGTTAAAAGGGGTTAAAGGTTTGCCAAAAAAGTTAACAAAAGTGCATAAAAACTTAGGGTATGCAAAATATTACTGCCTGTTCGATATCATTTTTGTAAAAATCGAATTACGTTGCAGACATTTTGGTGATTAGGAAGTAACAATCAAATAGGCTTGTTACGAAAACCTGGGAAGATACCCGCTAGGGGATGATGGAAGAGGTTGCCCACATCTAAACTAAAGCCTCTCTGTGAGGTTTGAATTCCTTGAGCGAAAGATTTAAAATATTGCCTATGAGAAAAGGAACGAGGAATTTAAAAAAGATGCTGACCCTTTACACCCGCGACTTTACCGGAGCCACCATGCTACGCTGGAAGGAGCTGGAAGAAGAGTACTGGGGTAGGGTTGGTACAGGATTTTAACAGAACAATCTCAATCAATGAGAAACTTTTTAAGTTTTTATCTATGACAAACACTGTGTAAATCGACCCACGGGCTAAAGCCCATGGCAATTAAGATTCAATTAATTGAGAAAATATAAACCGTTTCTAAAAGCCGTAGGGAGACTTCTCTATGACTTTTATGCATTTTGGGCTTTAATAACATCTAATGCCATTACTTCGGCTTCGAACTCAATGAACTCCTTTTCATATTCAATAAGTTTTCGCCGCTCCTCAATGCTGCGGTTGTAGGCCTTATCGTAGTACCAGAGTAGGATTCGGGTGGCCTCGTGGAAGTCACCCCTGTCGATGGCCTCAACCGCATGCTTGGCGTTATCGCCACCTAGCCGTTTGGTAATTTTGCTAATGGCGTGGGTTAGTTCCTCCTTGCTAAACAGAGCGTACTCTTTTACCAGACGTTCGATGCGTTGGTCTAATGCTAAATCAACCTTTACCAGCGGGCTAAAGTGCATTCTACTGTAAAATTCTTGCGGAATAAACACATGGCCAATACACATCGACTCGTCCTCAACCCAAAGGGTGCGGCTAACATCTAAATCTTTTATAGCCCAAAACAGGTTGTTCTCGAACTGCTCGGTGGTTGGTTGTTTAGCGTGTCCCAAACCTCCAAAAACTGAGCCCTTGTGATGGGCCAGTCCCTCCAGATCAATTACCTGCTCACCCAATTCCTGCAACTTTAGCAAAAGTTCTGTTTTACCGCTGCCGGTGCAAGCTGTAATAACTTTAAACTTCCAATGCTGATTAATTACTGATGCTGCAAATCGGCGAAAACCCTTGTAGCCCCCATTAACCGTAACAGCTGGTATTCCGGCTGTATTCATCAGCCATGCAAACGACGAGGAGCGCATACCTCCTCGCCAGCAGTGGACAATCAACCTATCAGAAAACTTAATCTTGCTGGCCTGTTTAACCAAACTCGACATCTTTGGTCCCACAATATCCAACGCCCTGAGCATTGCCTTTTCCCTGCTAACCCTTTTATAAAGGGTACCCACCTCAGCGCGTTCCTCGTTGGAGAAAAGTGGAATATTTATAGCCCCGGGGATATGCCCAGCCTCAAACTCCGCAGGAGTTCGAACATCAACAAGTGGATTGCCATTTAGATGTTGAAAAAGTTCCGATGGCTCAATGGGTTTCACAGCTAATAATTTTTAAAAAGGATTTGCAAATGTACCATTTTTGAATTTCGGATAACACTAGCAGCACTGCATTTTTATGATTGCACAAACGACACTTAAAGCAAACACGGATTACCTGTTATGGGTAATCCGTGTGAATTTTTTGTATGGTTTTTAGCCTAATCGAAGAATCCTCTCATCCGTTCAAAGAAATTCTTATCGCCGGAGTCGGGGGCAGGAGTAAAGTTTTCCGATTTACTCAACTTCTCAAGAATGGCCTTTTCATCTTTTGAAAGATTTTTGGGAACCCACACGTTAATGCTAACCAGCAAGTCACCTCGTCCATAACCATTCACATCGGGCAAGCCCTTGCCGCGCAGGCGCAAAACCCTGCCGGGTTGTGTTCCTGGCTCGATCTTAATTTTCACCTTGCCATCAACTGTTGGTATCTCAACTGGAGCACCCAGTGCCGACTCGGGGAAACTGAGGTACAAACTATAGATTAAATCGTTGCCATCGCGAGTGAGGTTTGAATCCTTCTCCTCCTCGATTAGCACTAGCAAATCGCCATTAACTCCTCCACGGCGCGCTGCATTCCCCTTACCCGAAACCGACATCTGCATTCCCTCGGCAACACCTGCAGGAATTTTAACGGTTATTACCTCAGCATCGCGAACAATCCCTTCGCCCGAGCAGCTGGTACACCGGTCGGTAATCATTTTGCCCTCGCCATTACAGGTTGGGCAGGGCGATGTGGTTTGCATCTGGCCAAGTAGAGTATTGGTAACCCGGGTTACATATCCCGAACCCCTACACGTTGAACAGGTAGAATACGATGAGCCATTGGCCGCTCCAGTGCCGGAACACGACTTGCAGCCAACGTACTTATTCACCTTCAGCTTTTTCTCAACACCATTGGCAATCTCATGTAGATTAAGTTTTACCTTAACCCTAAGATCGGCACCCTTGTTCACGCGGCGCGAGCTGCGTCCACCTCCGCCAAAACCACCAAAGGAACTGCCAAAGTGTCCGCCAAAAATATCTCCAAACTGGCTAAAGATATCCTCAACAGTCATTCCGCCACCACCAAATCCACCCGAACCACCATTCATACCGGCATGACCAAACTGGTCGTAGCGTGCGCGCTTATTGTCATCGCTAAGCACCTCGTAGGCCTCGGCAGCCTCCTTGAACTTCTCCTCGGAGGTGTGATCGCCGGGGTTCTTATCGGGGTGGTACTTAATGGCCATCTGGCGGTAGGCCTTCTTAATCTCCTCCTTACTTGCGCCCTTCGAAACGCCTAAAACCTCGTAGTAATCTCTTTTTGCCATTTATAGCTTGTGTTTGCTTACTCTCCAATTACAACCTTTGAGAAGCGAATAACCTTATCGTTTAGCTTATATCCTTTCTCAACCACATCAACAATCTTGCCCTTTAGCTGCTCCTCGGGTGCAGGGATTTTTGTTATTGCCTCGTGCATATCGGTATCGAGGTCCTGACCCATTGCCTCAATCTCCTGAACTCCACTGGATTTCAAGAAATCCTTGAATTTCCCTTGTATAAGAACTAAACCTTGCCTCATGGCCTCCATATCCTTAGCGGTTTCGCTGTGCTTTATGGCACGGTCGAAATCGTCAACAAGAGGTAGAATTGACTTAATTACATCCTCAGAGCCGTACTTAATCAGATCCATCTTCTCGCGTTGAGTACGCTTTCGATAGTTGTCGAACTCGGCCGATAGCCTCACGTACTTATCCTTGGCCTCATCGAGCTGTTTTTGCAACTCAGCTGCGGGATCAACCACCTCGGATTTTACCTCCTCAATAGTTTCTGTTTTTTCCGATGCTTCACCATTGTTACCAGGGTTAACATCATTGGGTTCCCCTGCATTGTGCACTGTTGTTTCCGGAGTATTCTCTTCCTCGTGTTTTGCTGTTTTCTTCTTGCTCATATCTAAATAAATATTTTATCCGATTTGCCCTAGCAACAATCAAATAGCTTGCCATATAGCAAATACGGTCAAATTGACATACTGACGAATTATTTCCGCTGATTATTTGGCAAAGCCATTAACCCTTTCGTACAATCTGGGCGCCTAGAGCATTTAGTCTTTGCTCTATCTGCTGGTATCCACGATCAATCTGCTCGATATTGTGAATAACACTTGTTCCATCGGCCGAAAGCGCAGCGATTAGCAGCGCCACGCCAGCCCTAATATCGGGCGATACCATAGATGTTGCTCGGAGCTGCATTTGATGATTGTGACCAATAACAGTTGCGCGGTGCGGATCGCAGAGAATAATCTGCGCGCCCATATCGATAAGCTTATCGACAAAGAATAGACGGCTCTCGAACATCTTTTGATGAATTAGCACGGCTCCCTTTGCCTGCGTGGCCACCACCAGGAAAACGCTGAGTAGGTCGGGGGTAAGTCCAGGCCAGGGCGCATCGGCAATGGTCATTATGGAACCATCGATAAATGTCTCGATCTCGTAGTTACTCTGCTTGGGAACCATAATATCGTCGCCTACCCTATCGAACTTAATACCCAACCTGCGGAAAGAGTTGGGGATAATGCCCAGGTCGTCGTAGGAAACGTTCTTTATGGTAATTTGGCTGCGGGTCATGGCTGCCAGGCCAATAAACGATCCCACCTCAATCATATCGGGAAGAATGGTATGCTCAGTTCCGCCCAGGGAATCGACGCCATGAATGGTGAGTAGGTTGGATCCTACTCCTTCAATTTTCGCTCCCATCCTATTCAGCATCTTGCAGAGCTGCTGCAGGTATGGTTCGCAGGCGGCATTGAAAATGGTTGTTTTTCCGGGGGTAAGCACCGCGGCCATCACAACGTTGGCAGTTCCGGTAACCGAAGCTTCATCGAGCAGCATGTATGCACCCTTTAGCTTATCGCCCTTAACCTCGTAAAAATTCTCCTTGGGATTAAAGGTAAAGGTTGCGCCAAGGTTTTGAAAACCTACAAAGTGGGTATCGAGCCTACGACGACCAATCTTATCGCCTCCGGGTTGAGGGATGTATCCAACGCCAAAACGAGCCAAAAGCGGACCAACTATCATAATGGAACCTCTAAGGGCAGCGGCCTTGGCCTTAAACTCCTCGGACTTTAAGTAGGCCAAATCGACATGCTCGGCCTTAAAGGTACACACCGAAGGGGACTCGCGGTGCACCTCAACGCCCATGGATGCTATAAGCTCAATAAGCTTATTCACATCGCGTATATCGGGTATATTCAGAATAGTAACCTTCTCGGGGGTTAGTAAAACCGCACAAATAATCTGCAGGGCTTCGTTTTTTGCACCCTGTGGGGTAATCTCACCAGCAAGTGATTTGCCTCCGGTAATCTCAAAGGTTGCCATAGGTAAATGCTATTTTTTTCGGGGTTGGAATTTTTTGCGGGGTTTGTAAGGGATATTCTCTCTTACCTCGTTGAACTTGAAGTCGGGAGATGGGGTAAGCTTGCCCTGACTCAGCTCTTTAAGGTCGCGGATAATGTCCTCATCGGAAACGGAGTCCTTATTCCACACAATATACGATTTCTTCATGTGGTTTGCGATAAGGCGCGTTAGCGCCTCCCTCTGCTCGCCCAGTTCCATCTCTACGGCCTTGTCGATCATAAGCAGGATTGATCGGCCATAGTGTTTCTGCTTGATTGGGTTTGAGGGGTAGGGCACATGTTTGGGCTTCTCGTAGATTACCGATGCCTCAGGTTTGGGGTAAGGCGTATCGATGTCGAGGTTAAAGCCTGCCATTATGTGAAGATGATCCCAAAGCTTATGCTTAAAATCGTTGATATCGCGCAGATGGGGGTTCATGTTACCCATCACTGTGATAATGGCTTTGGCCGTTTTGTTGCGTTCCTCGCGATCCTCGATGGCCATCAGCTGGTTCACCATTTGCTGGATATGTCGGCCATACTCTGGCAATGTTAAGGATTTACGCTGGGTATTGTAATCCATGTAATATAAGGAGTTAAAGTATCAAATTAAAGGCGGTAATTCATCTCAAACGTGTGGATAGTTATGCGCACCATGTAGGGATGGAAATATTTGCAAAGCTAGCTGATTATTGGGTAAAAAGCAAATGTGTTTTTTATGTTGATAGTTGTTCGATGACCGTTGGCTGTATCGGAACTCGTGATTATTCGACGGGTGAATGGGATCGGCTATCGATTATCAGTTGTAGGCCTGCCTGCCGTGTATTCAGGGTAGATATGCGAAGGTATATTGATTGTTGGGAACGACGGTGATGGACTTCGCATTCCACTAAAATCCTTTTTGCATATTGCATGTGAGTTGCGATGTTATTTATCGACGCTTATAATTTCTCTCTATAAGTTTTTGTCTTTGATTTAAATAATCGAAGGACAGAATAGCTAAAAAAGATCCTAATATACTTCCTGCAATATCATTAATAACATACCGATTACCTGCTCCAATAGATTCTAATTCGCAAAGTATAAGTACAAGCATAGTGAATGGCGATCCCAAATAAACAATCAATCGGCCGAATCGTGGTTTTGTGATTATCACAGGATTCACAATACCTGATCGATGCAATTCCCGGTGTTTTGTGTACATTCCCACATTGCTCCACTAGAGGAGGATCAGTGAGGCTCTACAAGTACAAGGGTCAGCGTTTTAGTATCATTGATATTATTAACCCCATAAACCGTTAGGGTTACATCATAAGTACCTGAACTAGAATAAGTGTAAGTTGGATTCTCCAAATTTGATTTATCGCCGTTACCAAAATCCCAAAAGAAGTTTACTGCATTTTCTGAGTGATTGGTAAAATGTACTGTATAATAATCAAATAAGTCAATTTCCATAGTGAAATCGGCAATGATTTGTGGCTCAATTTCATGGTTTCTATCACTGCATGAGATGATGGCACATCCCAATAAGAGAGTTATAATATGTCTCATATAAAGATTATTTACAGCCTACGGTTGGGTTTAAAAAGTTTGGGTTTATAAAGCCAACTACTCATCTTAAGGCAAAAAATTTCAGAATAGGCAACGGCTGGGGTGTGGTCTCGTCAAGGTGTTGACGAGAGGAGCGCGTGTTACGGTTTCGCCCCCCGACGAAAACGCCCGAGCGGGCGAAACCGCTCCGAAGCTCCAGTGTCAACCCATCTCTTCACGTCAAAATTTTAACGTGACGAGACTACACCCCTTGTTGTAGCAAGTGCTTTTTATTCGTCGAGTAGATTTATAATTTCTTGTCTTATTTCTTCAAGTCACTAGATACTATCGCCCAAATAATCTCTTCAGAAACCGTATCTTAACCGTGAATTATTCTATTCCGTGTGTCAACAATTTTTCTTGCGTTAGTAATCTTTATTTCGGGGTTTACATTAAGGATTCTATTAACGGCTTCACCAATTATTTCAATGTTTCTCTCTATTGCTTTTCTTGTTTTTTAAGTCCTTTTTAAATTCGAAAAAGTCTCTTCTTTCGGGAAGAAACTCTTCAATTTCATCAATTGATTGCTTAATATCTTCAAGCCAAGTTTGGACTTCTTTTTCCATAAATTTGAACTTTGGTTCGGTCAATTTCACTTTTTAAAAATCTGTTTCTTATAGCTTTCTGTTCGAGAAGGTCAATTTGTCTTTTCAGGATTTCTTCGAGTTGAAATTTTAAATTAAAATATTTGTCAGAGTAAGAAATCGGGTCATTATCATCAATTTCTACAACCAAATCAATATCACTGTCAGGTTTAAATTTACCAGTAGTTGCTGAACCAAAGGCAAATAAGACACTAACCTTGTTCAATTCACAAAGTCTTTTTATTTGGTCGATATGTTGATTCAATACATTCATACTAACGCAAAGATAATAAATTTTCAGATACGGTTTAATAGTCTTCTGGGCGGTATTCTAGCATTTGCTCCAACTTACTTATAACTGCACCAAATATACAACAAAAGGCACAACATTACTAAGCAAATATTAAGATGAGGATGGGTGTGTGGCTGATAACCAATAGATCGCAGATCGACAACTTCCACTTCAGGAAGGGATGAAGAGTTATCTGGACATATTAACAAACAAAACCCACCCCAAACGGGCGGGCTTCGTGTTTTCCTTCTTTGCTTTGTTGCCTCACGACTGGATTTTTGCGGGTATGGTAGTATCTAAAAATAATTTGCCAAAGGTTTCAACCTTATTTCAAGAATTTTAGTCCGTCAAATAGATACTTAGCTTGTTTTAAAGAACGAAATGGTGTCGTCAAGCACATCGGCCTGCGAGGCGAGCTCCTCGGCACTGGTGGCCATATCCTCAGCGGCACTGGCATTAACCTGGGTTACAGAATTGAGCTGATTCAGGGCAGTATGGATATGCTCTGCTGTTGATCTCTGCTCTAGGCTTGCAACCGTAATATCCTTAATAAGCGCAGCGGTTCTGGCAATCTCGGGCAGCGTTTGAACAACATAGCTGGCGGCATCCTCGGTGATATGCACGCTCGACCCTGATAGCCTTAGAATCTCGTCGGCAGCAATTTTAGTACGCTCGGCCAGCTTACGAACCTCGGCGGCCACCACCGCAAACCCTTTCCCATGCTCACCCGCCCTGGCAGCCTCAACCGAGGCATTCAGCGCAAGAATGTTGGTTTGAAAGGCAATATCGTTAATTACTGTAATTTTCTCGGAGATGGTTTTGATTGATGCAAGGCTCTGCGTGGTCGACTCACCAATTCTAATCATGTTCTGCTCGGCACTGGCGGCAATCTTCTCGGTTTGCAACGAGTTTTGCGAGTTATTCTGGATGTTTGCCAGCATCTGCTCCATGGATGAGGAGATTTGCTCAACCGAACTGGCCTGCTCCGATGCACCATGAGCCACGTTCTGCGAGGTGGTGTTCATGTGCTGGCTGGCCGAGGCAATATTGTCGGCGCCAGCCACAATCGATTCAACAATTTCGCGAAGCTTATCGATCATTGCATGCAAAGCCGTTGCAATCTCGCCAATCTCATCCTTACTCTCAATGTCGATCTCCACGTTGAGATCGCCCTCCGAAATTCTTTTTCCAACAGTAATTATCTTTTGAAAGGACAGGTTTATTCTCCGCACTATCATTGTCCCAAGAAATACCGAAATTAAAACCAGGGCAAACCCTATGAACGATATTTCCAGAACCGAGGAACGGACATTTTCCTGGACTCCTTTCAGATCGGTGGTTATAATAAAAAGCCCTCTGATGCTACTTGAAGCATCGAAACCCTTTGGCTGGTTTTCGCTTCCCTTGTGACAAATATGGCAGTTCTGGTTGCTGTCGAAGTAAACAGGTCGCATTATCCATAAATCATTATTCTCCTTATCCACAAAGGTCATCTCCTCCAGGTGTTTATCCTGAATGGTTTTAATAAACTCCATTTCCCGACTAGTAGCCTTAAACATATCGTTTAATGGATTGGGAGAGGCGAGCCTAAAGTTATGCAACTCCGTGTTGGTTCTCAGAGAGCTGATAAGCCCATCCTCGGTCATGCTACCATCCTCATGGTATCGTAAAAAATGCCTAATATAGATATCCAAAATAGAGTTGCTACTGTTTTCGATATCGGATATGCCTTGCCTACTAATATTGAATGATGAAATGGTAATCGCAATAGCTGTAATAATTACTACTGGGAGAATGGTTAAATACAACAGTTTTCGTCTAAGAGTCATGTCTGTAAAATATGAGTGAATAAAAAGAATACTACTAACACTAAGTCAATAAAAACTCAAAGGCGGTAAAAATGATAATTATAGAAAGAACACCCTACTCTTGGCAGCTACATAAACCACTGGATTGACACTCCCAGAAGTGTAGTAAATGATTGTTGGCCATTAATCGTTCAAAGACTCCAGGGTATTTACAAGTAATGCCCTGGTAAATGGGTAGTTATGCGCCCCATAACTATGATCGCCATAAACAAATTTGTAATTCAATACTGCAGCAGCCTGAAGCTGTGTCATGGTTTTGGGAACGGGTACTTGTTCCGATGCATTTAGCAACTCCTTCTCTTGCAAGCGGGTTTTTAGCTGGCTTAAAAGATCCTGAATTTCGGTTCGGTTAGGATTGATTAAAGAGGCTACCTCGGCAGCGGTTGAGTGGCAACCGGAGGCTAAACATCCTGTGTACTGGTAAGCAGTTGCACCAGCAGCAGTTGTATACTTTACATTCATTTGATGACCTCCTGCCCTAACCCCTGTTGCGGGTGACATGTGGCAGGTAATGCAACCTTGCGTTACAAGGCTTGTGTGCGCTGAGTTAGCATACACCATGCTTCCGGGAATTTTCACAGGTCCTGTACCTATAAACATATTAGCTTGTGGCCCATAGTGAGGGCCATAGCGGGCATTTGTTATGGTTACATCGGCTCCACCCAATTCGGGATAAGGCGACACGGCTCTTCCCTGGTGACAATTGGCGCAAAGGTTCGAAGAGCCATGGTTGTAAGTAGATCCATCAACGGCTAAAGTTACGGAGCTAGCGGTCCGTAAGCTAAAGTCATCGGCGCTAAAAGACTCGTGAATGGGGTGACAGGTTCGGCAGTTTATGGGAGTTGGGTTGGTTATAGTACCTGGAGCACCAGCGGCCAGGAAATTCCGAAATCCCATACTCGTGTGGCATTTGGCGCAGTTCTCGCCAACCTGGTTTGTATTGGCACCGGCAGCATGGACCGAGTAGGAGTACTGATCGACTCTTGCCTTCAGAAATTCCGAGGCATTGTGGCACGTAACGCAGCTTTGAGCGCCATCCTGGCCATCAATACCATCTAGTCCCGGTTTCCCCTCGGGGCCAATCTTTGTACACCCGGTTGTTACTATCAGCACCAAAACAAAGAGCGCTGCGATGAAGCGGGTAATCTCGACACGTTCACATTTCATAGGTTTTTTTGTTTTAGGGAGAAACATTTGTGGGCATGGCAAAAGGGTGATTACTCAAGTCCTACTTGCCAACTTCAACAATAGTGGCAGGTGAATATGCTTTAGTTCTTTTTCAGCGACCTAATGTAATTCACCACCGCCCAACGATCCTCCTCGCTGGGAATAAGCTTTTCGTAATTTGGCATTTCGTCGCGACCAATAATCGACATGAAGTATATTTCACCATCGGTATACTTATGGAACTCGGCATTTGACAAATCGCCAGGAAATGTTTTGAGGGTCTTAGTCATAACCCCGTCGCCATGGCCTACATTACCGTGGCACGATTTGCAATGCCTGTTGTAGGTAATTTTGCCAATCCTATCGAGCGAGGCATCGCCCTTATAGGGATTATTCATCTCCTTATACTTTGCTGGGATATCCCAAGGGGCACCAATCTTTAAATCCTGTGCCGACATGAATGCCATTATAAACATAGGTGTAACCGCAAGGGTTAGTAACCTTAAAAATTTCATCTGCGTCTTCATACAATTCATGGTTTATTCAGTTAGAAAAAATTATACAATCGTGTAATGGTGAATCCAAACATTACATCACCCTTAGTCCAGTCGTTTTGGTTGTACAGGTTGCCATGCTGTGGGATCATTGCATCGGTAGATGATAGGTAAAGGTGAAAGGCATGGGCGCTAGTTCTAATCTCCCAACCGATTCCAATATTGGGGTTGGCTGGATTTACAAACTCACGATGTTCGGCAATTCCTTGAATCTTCAGTGGCATATCGTACTGAAAAATAATGGACGATTTGGCCGTGAGGTTAACCCTGCCATTGAATCCAATAGCGATTTTATCGTGATCAACTCCTACCTCAGTAGCATTATAATGGGTGAAGCTTGCGTTCACCTGAACTGAAAGCCAGTGGTTAAACTTGCGCCCAACAATCAGCTGGGTAAAGTACGAGAACCTATTCGAGAACTTATACCCATTCCCAAAAGCCTCGTAATTTCTTCCATCAATAGCACCATTTGCAAATACGCCAACAGCTACAGGCATTCTATCACTTCGGGTTTGTTCCACAAGGGTGTATTTAACAGCAAAGTCGCTGTACATTCGTATGCGACTCAAGCCATAGCCTACCTGCAAATTTTTTAAGGGAACAAAGTTTAATCCCATCCTAATATTGGCTCCCGGTGCGTAAATGCCAAATAGGTCGGCAAACCCATTATTGATATTACCAAATTTATGCTGAATGAAATACTCCAAGGTATGCAGCGTAGGTATAACTGTAGTTTGATTGTCGATTATCAACCCGCTTGCGAAAGGCTCACGAACAGGCAAATCCTTTACTGGTTCCTCCTGCGAAACAACGTGAATGCTAACTAGAATGAGGGTAAGTTGGAGTAAAATTCTTTTCATACAGCAGATATTAGTTGTTCTCGGCACCCTGCACAATCCAGTTCAAAACCTGGGCGGCTTGCACCTGAGTATACTTTTTAAAACCATGTGATGCAGATGATGGATTTGGGACAGCATAAATCTTGCTCAACTCAGGATTCTCGTAATTTATTAACAATGGTACAATCGAGCTGTATGCATTGTCAGTGGTTAGATCGGGAGCTGTTGAGCCCGATTTATGGCATGCAGTACAATTGTTGCTGGCGGTAAATATTGGCAAAATGTTGTTTTGAAAACTCACTGTGATATTGGGATCGGGTAGATCAACCTCAATAAATTTGTACTCACAGGAATTAAGCGATATCAACATGATTGCGGGCAACAGCATATTGGAGAATACCCTTGAGAGTAATTTATTCATATAGTGAAAAATAAATGCAAAAACTGAATCTTTTTTTAAAATTAAATGTTTTTTAAATAACAACCAACTTTCTATACGCTTAATTTTGAAATTACGCACTTTAATTACATCAATAACTGTCTCATTTCCATGAATGATGGAAATGAATGTATGAATGTACTGGTAATTTGAATATTTGCTCGGAAGAAAATAGTAAAGAAATCACGGTCTGCTCAACTATTTAACAACCAAGCTAAACAAAACAGGTTAGCATAAGTCGAGAAGTTCAATTTCCTATCGGAACCATTAGTAAAACCAATAATACTTAAACCGATTGTTACAAACTATCACAGGGTACAATAAAGCGTTAAGCATTAGGTAAATATTAAAAAAAGGCAGGGAAATGAAGGTTAGGAAATAAGATAAAAAAGCAGGCAACTAGTAAACTGCTGCTATATTAGAAAATTATGATTATCCATAAACACACCTAAAGGTAAAATTTTATGTAACGTCATTGCGAGCCTGCCTTTGCCGGTAGGCAGGGAGCGTTTTTTGCAACGAAGCAATCTTTTGTTATTCAATCTAATAGAGATTGCTTCAATCCTCAAAGTACGAGGATTTGACTTCGTCGAGCACTTCGTGGTTCGCAATGACGCTAAGGCTTTAGGTATTATAACGGACAATCATTTAGAAAATAAACGATTATACTGTAAAAAAAAATGTGTTTAGATAATATACCACTAGTGATCGACTAAATAAGATTCTTTACTACACTTTGTTTCGCTCGGAATCTTTTAACAATAAAGGTTTTTAACGGTCACAATTGATAAATATATCTTGTTCCCGATAGGTGATACTAACAACCTGCTATACATTAAACTCATTTAAAAAACGGTCCACAAAATCAACCATATACTCATGTCGGTCCTCGGCAATTTCTTTGGCCGTATTGGTATTCATCCTATCCTTTAGCAGGAGTAGCTTCTCGTAGAAATGGTTAAGGGTAGATCCTTTGGAATTCTTATACTCATGGAATGAGCCGTGAAGATTTGACTGTTCTTCGGGATTGTACAGCTCGCGATTTTTAGATCCGCCATATGCAAATGCACGAGCAATGCCAATGGCTCCGAGAGCGTCGAGCCTATCGGCATCCTGAACCACGCATGCCTCGAGCGAGGTTGGAGTTGTATCGACACCTGCACCCTTAAACGACACCTGCTTTATCACTTCAATGACCTTACTTTCCAATTCAGGACTAGCATCAACATTACGAAGGGTTTGCTTGGCATTTGATAAGTTATCGGAATCGGCTCCGGCAATTTTATGGTCGTCCATATCGTGCAGCAGAGCAGCCAGCTCCACAACCAGAAGATTAGCGCCTTCGCGCTGGGCAATGTTCTTGGCCAAATTCCACACGCGGTAAACATGCCACCAGTCGTGACCCGTGGTATCATCTGTATGGAATGCTTTTGCTTTAGTTGCTACTTTTGAAACTATTTCAGAAATATCCTTTTCTACAAATTTTGAATTCATAACCCTATTACTTTAAACACATAGTTAACATAGCGACAGCATAGACACATAGGATATAGTACATTGTTGTTCATTGTTCGTTGTCTGTCTTCATTATTCATAATTCATTGCCCTTTGCCCTCTGACTTCGGTCTTCGGTCTTCGGTCTTCCTAGTTATACTCATCCCAACTTTTTACCGCCAAATCGTCGTATCCATATCGACAAATGGCATAAATAAATGCCGAGGCAAGCCGAGCGTTGGTAATTAGCGGAATATTGTAGTCGATAGCAGCCCTGCGGATATGGTAATCGTTGTACAATTCTCCCCTCGAAAGGTTTTTGGGAATATTTATTACCAGATCAATCCTCTTGGTTCTTAGGTACTCCAATGTATTTGGTGACATATTCTCGTCGGGCCAGTGGAGATGGGTGCAAGGGACTCCATTCTCCTCAAGAAAATGCTGAGTTCCCTTTGTGCCAAAAAGATTAAAGCCTCGCTCGTGCAGCATTCGTGCGCTCTTAAGCAGTTCCAGCTTATCGCGAGGTGTTCCGGTTGATAGCAGAATATTCTTTTCGGGTATACGATAACCCACCGACAGCATTGCATTTAGGATTGCCTCATAGTAGTCATCGCCTAAACAGCCAACCTCGCCGGTTGAAGCCATCTCAACACCTAGCACGGGATCGGCTTTCTGTAGTCGGGTAAACGAGAACTGCGATGCCTTCACTCCAACATAATCCAGCTCGAAAAGTGATTTTTCGGGTTTTTCAACATCCTCGCCAAGCATAACTCGAGTGGCAATCTCAATAAAGTTGCACTTCAAAACCTTCGAAACAAATGGGAAGCTGCGCGAAGCGCGAAGGTTGCACTCAATCACCTTAATGTCGTTATCGCGAGCCAAAAACTGGATATTGAACGGGCCACTAATTTTAAGACCTTGGGCTATTTTTCGGGCAATCCGCTTTACCCTTCGAGTCGTTTCAATATACAGTTTTTGAGGTGGGAAAACAATGGTGGCATCACCCGAGTGCACCCCGGCAAACTCCACATGCTCCGATATGGCGTAAACAATTATCTCACCATTCTTTGCCACCGCATCGAACTCCAGCTCCTTAGCATTCTCAATAAATTCAGAGACTACAACCGGGTGTTGTTTTGATACATTAGCTGCCAGCTGCAGAAAATGCTCCAACTCCTCAGGGTTCGAAACCACATTCATTGCAGCGCCCGACAGCACATACGAAGGTCGCACCAGCACAGGAAATCCAACTTGACGGGTGAAAGTATGAACCTCTTTCATCGAAGTAAGTTCCATCCAGCGAGGCTGATCAACATCAATGGAATCGAGTAGCGTGGAGAACTTAAATCTATCCTCAGCCATATCAATTGATTCGGGTGTGGTGCCCAAAATCTTTACGTTGGCCTGATGCAAACGCATAGCCAAATTATTGGGAATTTGCCCACCTGTGGATACAATAACACCCATAGGCGATTCCAACTCAACAATATCCATCACACGCTCGTACGATAGTTCGTCGAAGTAAAGGGCATCGCACACATCGTAGTCGGTGCTTACGGTTTCGGGGTTGTAGTTTATCATTACCGATCGGTAGCCCTTCTTGCGAATGGTATCCACAGCATTCACGCTACACCAGTCGAACTCCACGCTGCTACCAATACGGTAAGCACCCGAACCTAGCACAACCACCGATTCCCGACTATCTTTGCCAATAGAATCGCTGGATGCTCCGTGATAGGTGAGGTATAGGTAATTTGTTTGGGCAGGGAACTCGGCGGCCAAGGTATCAATCTGCTTCACAACAGGGAGAATACCAACTGATTTCCTGTACTCACGAATTTTTAGTGAGTATTTGGTTGGGTCGATATTGGCATTTGCGCTTAGTGCTCGGGCAATCTGGAAATCGGAAAATCCTGCTCTCTTTGCATCGGCCAACATCCCTACAGGAATGCTTTCAACTTTACTATAGGCCAAAATATTCGAGTGAATATCGGTGATATTTTTCAACTTATACAGAAACCACCTATCGATTTTGGTCAAATCGTGAATCTCATCAACCGTAAAGTTGTGCCTAAGCGCCATCGATATGGAAAAAACTCTCATATCGGTTGGGTTTGCCAGCTGGCTCTCAATCTCCATTCTATCCTCAACGTCTAACTCGCGATTCTCGACAAACCCATGCATTCCTTGGCCAATCATTCGCAGTCCCTTTTGCAAAGCTTCCTCGAAGTTCCGACCAATGGCCATCACCTCGCCCACGCTCTTCATGCTGCTACCAATTTCCTTCGATACGCCCTTGAACTTACCCAAATCCCAGCGTGGGATTTTGCAAACCACGTAATCGAGGGCGGGTTCAAAGAAAGCAGGTGTGGTTTGAGTAACAGAGTTTTTCAGTTCGAAAAGCCCATATCCAAGCGCAAGCTTAGCAGCTATAAAAGCCAAGGGGTAACCTGTTGCCTTCGATGCCAGAGCACTTGAGCGCGAAAGGCGAGCATTTACCTCAATCACTCGGTAATCCTCCGATTGCGGATCGAGCGCATACTGCACGTTGCACTCGCCCACCACGCCAATATGACGTACAATCTTTATGGCAATCTCGCGCAGCTTATGGTACTCGCTATTCGATAGGGTTTGCGATGGCGCCACCACAATGCTCTCGCCAGTATGTATGCCAAGCGGATCGAAGTTCTCCATATTGCATACCGTGATGCAGTTGCTGTGGCAATCGCGCACCACCTCGTACTCCACCTCCTTCCATCCCTTAAGCGATTTTTCAACCAGTATCTGCGGGGCATAAGCAAAGGCCTTTATGGCCATCTGCTCTAACTGCTGCTCGTTATCGGCAAAACCGCTCCCCTGCCCTCCAAGCGTATATGCGGCCCTAATAATCACAGGATAACCTAGATTTGCTGCTGCTTTCTTGGCATCATTCACATTCTCCACCGCAAGGCTTTGGATAGTCTTCACGCCAATCTCATCCAACTTTTTTACAAAAAGATCCCTATCCTCGGTATTCATAATGGCCTCAACGGGTGTTCCCAGCACCTCAACCTTGTGCTTGGCCAGTGCTCCCGACTTAAAAAGGCTCACGCCACAGTTGAGCGCAGTTTGACCACCAAAGGCCAAAAGGATTCCCTGCGGTTTCTCCTTCTTTATAACTTTCTCGACATAGAATGGCGTAACAGGGAGAAAGTAGATCTTGTCGGCTACTCCTTCGGAGGTTTGTACCGTGGCAATGTTTGGGTTGATAAGCACTGTGGTTATACCTTCCTCTTTCAGCGCTTTTAAGGCTTGAGACCCGGAATAGTCGAACTCACCCGCCTCGCCAATCTTTAGCGCACCCGAACCAATAACCAGAACTTTTTTCAATTTATGCTTGGCTTTCATCGCTTTGAGTTTTTTATGAGTTCAACAAAATCGTCGAAAAGAAAATCGGTGTCGGTTGGACCGCTCGATGCCTCGGGGTGAAACTGCGTTGAGAAGATAGGTTTTGACTTATGCCTTATGCCCTCGTTGGTTTGGTCGTTCAGGTTGACAAAAAGCTCCTCCCAATTGTCGTCAAGGGTTTTCATATCGGTGGCAAACCCGTGGTTCTGCGATGTGATATAGCAAAGGTTGCTAGTAAGCATTCTTACTGGTTGGTTATGACTGCGGTGACCATACTTCAGCTTGTAGGTATTGCCTCCAGCTGCTAGGGCTAGCAACTGATTCCCAAGGCAAATGCCAAATATGGGCTTGTCGTCGTTTATCGCTTTGGATAGATGTTCAATGGTGGATTTAAGCATCTTTGGATCGCCTGGGCCATTGGAGATAAAGAGTCCATCGTACTCCAAATCCATAAAATTATAATCCCAGGGAACCCTAATTACAGTAGTATCTCTTAAAAGTAATCGGCGTATTATGTTGGTCTTTACACCACAGTCCACCATCACAATCCTATACTTTCCGCTTCCGTAGGTTATTACCTCCTTTGTGCTTACCTGCTCCACAAGGTTAATGGAGTCCGTATCCTCAAATTCGAAGTCCTCATTACCAACCAAAATCTTGCCCGCCATCACACCCTTTTCCCGGATGTATGATGTTAGCGCTCGTGTATCGACCCCCGAAATGGCTGGGATCTTATTCTCCACTAACCACTGCGAAAGGGTTTTCCAAGAGTTCCAATGGCTAGCCTCAGCCGAGTACTCCGAAACCACAAGCGCCTTAATATGGATATTCTCCGATTCGAAATACTTAAGCACATCGTGCTCTCGAACAATTGGCGGCACGCCATAGTTGCCCACCATCGGATAGGTGAGCACCAGAATTTGTCCTCGGTACGAGGGGTCGGTCAAACTCTCGGGATATCCCGACATAGCAGTATTGAAAACCACCTCGCCCGCAGCGCTTTGATTAAAGCCAAACGACTGGCCAACGAAAGTTGTTCCATCGTGTAAAACGAGACGAATTGATTGCTTGGGACTGCCTGAGAGAAGGTTGGACTGGCTGTTTTTCCCGGTCATTGTTGGAGTATTTAGTATTCCTCTCTATGAAAGGAATGGATTAACCGGGATTCAAAAGTAGATAATATTTAGCGCACAGATACCCTCATCGCCAAAAAGTTATTAACAAAATCTAAAGCAACGTGAGTTTGATGTAAGGAGAATCAATAAAAGCCCAAGAATAAGGGAATAAGGTTCAATTTCATGGGTTCTTTACTTTTTTACTAAGGTTTGCAAAACCAAAAATAAGGTTTATCAACGTCTTAAAACCTTATTTCTGTTACTAATAACCTTAGTAATGCTAATATGCTAGCACAACCAAAAACCTTATTCGCTTACTTTCTAGGCAAATGCAACATCAATTTTAATATCAAACTCGTGTTAATGGAAAAAAACTATTACTCCTTGAATGGCATTGCAAACAATGATATCAGGATATAGCATAGAATCACTATCGAAAGTGAGGCCAAACCTAGAAAAACAATTGCCGTAATCGCTAACAAAACCAAAAGTAACTGCTTCCATATTTTTTTAAAGTCAAAACCCTTAATCTTTAGCGAGAACATGGGAATTGGTGACACCAACAACGCCGATAGTACGAGTACCATAATGACTAATGCTATTGGTGAGTTGGTAAGATACTCAAACCACTCACTACGCGAGCTATTTAACCCAAGTACAATCCCTACAACAAAAAGTGCATTGGCTGGAGTAGGAAGCCCAATAAACGAGGTTGTTTGCCTAGTATCGATATTGAACTTGGCCAAACGGAGCGCTGAGAAAAGAGCAATGAGAAAAGGGATAACCAGAATAACCTGTCCACCTGTAAAACCCTCACCAGACTCCAATCCCAAAGCATCTTTAAAAAGATGAAAAACAATTACCGATGGCGCCACGCCAAAGCTTACCAAATCGGAAAGGGAATCGAGTTCCTTGCCCATTGGCGAGTACGCCTTGAGCAGGCGAGCCGAGAAACCATCGAAAAAATCGAAAACAGCAGCAATAATAATTAGGTATGCGGCCAACAGCAGACTACCCTCAAACGCTGAAACAATTGACAAACAACCAAGAAGAAGATTGGCTAACGTTAGGGTATTGGGTATATGCTTTAGCGGATTGGGGAGGCTCATAGTATTGATGATTTAGTGCAATAATTAGGGCAAATGTAAGTTATTTGGATTAAACATTGGGTTAATCAAATCCTAAAAAGTT
>JAVEYY010000050.1:0-27429 GCA_034003245.1 Tenuifilaceae bacterium | reverse complement strand
GCTGTTAAACGACTCACGGAATGAGATCCTGTGCGATTGTGTTCCATCCCGTAAATCTATGAAATTTATAGAAACTAAAGTACCTGCAATAAATTGCAGGGTTTTAACCATTGTTTAAGATAATAAATTATCTTTAGATGTTTAAATGCAACCTACAAAAATAGCATTCTATTGGATATGCATTCACGATACACCCCATTTTTTAGACTATTTGTATTTATTGCAGGCTTCGTTGTATGTATGGCAGCACAAACTTTCGCAGGCGAGAGTAATGCCGCTCATGCTCATAAAAATGTTCTTATACTTAACTCATACCATCGAGGCCTCAGCTGGACCGACAGCCTAAACACTGGCATTAGAAATTCGCTTAGCAATGCCCCTATTAGTGTAGAAATTTACATTGAAGATATCGACTACAAACGCTTTAGCAAACCCAAGGTTCTTACACAAATGTATGGACTGCTAAAGATGAAGTATCAGGGTACTGCTATTGACCTTGTTTTTGTTACCGACAACGACGCGTTGCTGTTTATGGAGCAGCATGGCGATTCACTGTTCCCTGGAACTCCCGTGGTATTTTGTGGTATAAACAACAGGTACTCCTTTAAAAAGGGTTTTACTGGCGTTCTCGAAGAGGTTGATATCAAATCGAACTTAGACCTTATCCAAAATTTTCATCCAACCCTTAGTGATTTGCATGTAATAATCGACAGAACCACCACTGGTGAGGAGCTTCGAAAAAGGGTAGAGCAAATTGCTGATAGCGCTATTTATCCTTTTGGTATTAAAATCCTATCGGATTTTACCATTGACGAATTGCAGGAAAAAGCTAAAGGTTTTGGGGACGGCAACGCCATACTCTTCCTCCTATTTAACGTGGACAGATTACACCAATACCTCTCATACGAAGAGGCGCTACAAAGTATTTCGATGGTCTCCGATATTCCAATTTATGGCACGTGGGACTTTTACCTGAAGCACGGGATAATAGGTGGAAATATTATCATGGGGCGCGAACATGGAGAACATGCCGGCCAAATTGGCGCTCGAATCCTTATGGGCGAGAATATTGATATCATTGCATCCTACAATGGCCCAACCAAGTTTGCATTTAACCACATCTACACAAAAAAACACAATATAAGTAGGAGAATGCTACCCCGAGGGCGGTTTTCGATTAATACCCCCTACCAATTTGTTATGCAAAACATAAAACTCTTCCTCGTATTTGCATACGTTACCGCTTTCCTGCTGGCCCTTATCACGCTTCTTGTCCACATAAACAGGCTTCGTCGCAAGCAGCTGAACTCGGAACGAGAACATACCCAAAAACTAAACGAGCAGAACACCCTACTTGAGGAGGCTAAGGAGCGAGCCGAAGAGTCGAACAGGCTCAAGAGCACTTTCCTTGCCAACATGAGCCACGAGATTCGCACACCCATGAACGGAATAGTGGGCTTTGCCAACCTCCTAAAAATTAGGCCTAACCTCAACGACCAAAAGGTAAACCAGTATGTTGATATCATCAACGAAAACTCGAATACACTACTAAACCTGATTAACGACATTATCGACGTTTCAAAAATTGAAGCCAACCAGCTGGAGGTACGGAATGCTCCGTGTGATATTGATAAGCTAATTAAGGATCTGCACATTCTTTACGTGTCGGAACAACAGAGAATGAAAAAACCCCATATCGACTTACGTTACAGCATCCCCGACAATACCTCAAAAATAATTAAATCTGATGCAGAAAGGCTTCGACAGGTACTTTCGAATTTCATCAATAACGCGCTCAAGTTTACCAATCAGGGTACGATTGAGTATGGCTACAAAATAGCAGGCAACAATCTCTACTTCTATGTAAAAGACACCGGAATTGGAATTAGCAGGGAACAGCAGGAGTTGATATTCGAGAGGTTCCGCCAGGGCGATGAGTCGTCGGCCAGAAAATATGGAGGCTCAGGGCTGGGCCTGGCTATCTGCAAGGGCATTGTCACCAAAATGGGAGGGAAAATTGGGGTTGATTCCGAAAAGGGGGTCGGTTCGCTATTCTGGTTCACAATCCCATTCGTTCCCTACAACGACACAAAAACCAATGATGATTCAAACGGTAATGACACCAAGTACCCAAACTGGACTGGCAAAACCGTTCTTATTGTGGACGATGTCCCCGAATCGCTCCTCCTGCTTCAGGAGATAATCTACCCAACAAAGGCTATGGTTTTGAAAGCAAGTACTGCAGAGGAAGCAATTGAGTTATGCCACAACAACAGTAGCATTAATCTGATACTATTGGATCTTCAACTCCCCAAAATGGATGGATACACCGCAACCCAGGAGATAAAATCGTTCCGCCCTTTGGTGCCCATAATTGCCCAAACCGCTAACGCTATGCTCGACGATCGCGACAAGGCCTTAGAGGCCGGTTGCGATGAGTACATCACAAAGCCAATCGATTTGGATAATTTTTATCTGACAGCCAGCCGTTTCCTACAATAAATGGCATTATTGATAAGATTGGCTTTAACCTCTCATTTATCTTACTATCATACCTTAGGTTTTTTAACAATACCTATTTTTAGGTATTGCGTGAACCAAATAACAGTTCCATCTTTGCAGCATGAAAGCATGTATGTATAGTATAACCAAAAAGTATTTTGCCATTGTTTTGGTTGGCGTTGTTGGGCTACTCACGCTCAACAACGCGCTATTTATGCATATCCATAAGTTATCCAATGGGCAACTCGTTGTTCACGCGCACCCTTTTGCAAGCTCAAACCAAACCAGTAACGACCAGCCATCGCATCAACACAGTAAAGTTGAGCTGCTGGTCTTCGATAACCTATTACTTCTATACAGCAACACTTCATCTTGTCGCACAATAGTAATTGACCAAAACAAGGAAATAATCCAGTTTCCATACAGGGCCACAATTCGGCAAAATGCTCCGCAAAACATTTCAAACAAAGCGCCACCAACCTATAATCAGTTGGCCTAGTCTACTTAGTTTTCTTTAGTTTTCTTTTCGAATTTTCACATCTATCATATTGAATCGTAAGATTCAATATGTAGCCTTTAAATAATACATTAAACATGAGAACTTTTATATCTTTTTGCCTTTCAATTCTCTTTTCAACATCACTAATTGCCCAAACTACAAATTCTGACGAAGGTCATAAACATGGAAAGGGGCATTCACACGGACATAGGCATGGTAATAGAAAAAGCGATTCCCATATTATAGGCCATATACTTAACGGCAGCGAGCATATCCCCTTTGCAAACATTTACCTTAAAGGCACAACCATTGGCACCTCAACCGACGAGAGTGGCCACTACCGGATA
The DNA here is from genome assembly GCA_034003245.1 of Tenuifilaceae bacterium. Classification (GTDB taxonomy): domain Bacteria; phylum Bacteroidota; class Bacteroidia; order Bacteroidales; family Tenuifilaceae; genus Perlabentimonas. The sequence goes on along the minus strand of JAVEYY010000050.1, from coordinate 24,081 downwards.
GTAAACGTACCCGAGGGCACGTACACCGTAGTCGCCTCAGCAATTGGATATACTTCTGCCGAGAAACAGGTAACAGTGGTTGCTGGTCAAACCTACGAGATAAACTTCAAAATGTCGGAGGATGCCATAGGTCTAGATGAGATAGTAGTAACTGGCGACCGCAACGAGCAGCGCCGCCGTGAATCGTCGGTGGTAGTCAATACAGTCACCCCAAAAACATTTACCATGACCCAATCGGTAGTTTTGGGCGAAGGGCTTAACTTTAGCCCAGGTCTGCGGATGGAGAATAACTGCCAGAACTGTGGATTCACTCAACTACGCATGAACGGACTAGAAGGGCCATACTCCCAGATACTAATCAATAGCCGTCCTATTTTTAGCGGGCTGGCCGGAGTTTATGGGCTAGAACTTATCCCATCGAATATGGTCGATAGAGTTGAGATAATCCGCGGAGGCGGATCGGCTCTTTACGGAAGTAATGCCATTGCCGGAACGGTAAACCTTATTTTAAAAGATCCCATTGCCAACTCCTACGAGTTTGGCATTAACAGCGGGTTAACTGGAGTGGGCTTGACCGGCACAGGTGGGCCTATTCCCGATCATAGCATCAACGTTAGCGCAACGGCTGTATCGTCGGATATAAAAACCGGACTTGCCGTATTTGGATTTGTTCGCGACCGCAAACCTTTTGATGCCAACAACGATGGATTCTCCGAGCTGTCGTCGCTGGAGAACACGAGCCTTGGTGCCAGAGCGTTTCACCGATTTGGCAACAGGAGCAAGCTAACTGCCGACTTCTTCAATATTCGCGAATCACGTAGAGGAGGCGACAGGCACGAATACCCTCTGCACGAATCGGAGATTGCCGAAGCTGTTAGCCATAATATCACCATGGGCGCGCTAACCTACGATCAGTTCTTTAGGGAATCGGACATTCTATCGGTTTTTGCATCGGCTCAAAATGTAAACCGCGACTCGTACTATGGTGCAGGTAAATCGCTAAGCGATTATGGGTTTACCACCGATTTAACCTACACTTTGGGAGCACAGTACAAAATGCGATTTAACGGTACAGGCCTTATTTTTGGATTCGAAAACCAGGGAGGAAACCTAGTCGACACAAAGTTGGGCTACCCCGATTACGATAACGCGGTTATTGTGGACAATAAAATTGTTAGTATTTCTCACACCGAGAATACAATTGTTGCCAACCAATCGCAGAATATAACTGGTGCATTTGCTCAAATCGATTACACATACCATAGCTTTAAAACTACGGCGGGTTTACGATACGATCACTACACCATTACCGATGCCGAAAGCCCCGAGAACGATATCACTGGCAATGTTTTAAGCCCCAGAGTTACCTTTATGTACGATGTAAGCAACCACATGCAGGCTCGCTTAAGCTACGCCATGGGCTACCGCGCTCCCCAAATTTTCGACGAGGATCTCCACATCGAAACATCGGGCTCAAGGAAGGTTCTTCACCAGAATGCTCCTGGTCTTGTTCAGGAAACCAGCCACAGCTTTATGGGATCAACCGATTTTAACTTCTCCTTCGGATCAACTCAAAGCAGTCTCCTTATCGAAGGATTTTACACCCAGCTCAAAAATCCATTTGCCAATGAGTATGGCGAGGTTGACGAGAACGGCGTTGTGGTGTACACCCGTGTAAATGCCGAAGAGGGTGCTGTAGTGAAGGGGATAAACACCGAGTTAGCAATTATCCCCTCGGCAAAGCTTTCGCTTAGGGCAGGTATAACAATACAAAGTAGCATGTACGAAGCAGATCGCGAATTCGATGAGCGCAGATTCTTCCGCACTCCCAACACTTACGGTTTCTTCACCGCCGACTGGAACCCTACAAAGAAGCTTAGCATTAGCACAACCGGAACCTACACCGGGAAGATGCTTGTACCCTACTTTGGACCAACTATCGAGGATCCCGAGGAGGGCGAACTTCGCACAAGCAATCCATTCTTCGATTTGGGGATTAGATTAGGTTACGATGTAAAAATCAACGGTGCAACCCTACAATTTTTTGGTGGTGCAAAGAATATTTTAAACTCCTACCAGTCCGATTTCGACATAACCCAAGACCGGGATCCCGGATACATGTATGGGCCAAATCAACCCCGAACCATTTACTTTGGATTACGAATTGGGAATAGACTTAGGTAAGGATTTACAAATAATAGAATCTAATCAAAGGCAGGCTTAAAGCCTGCCTTTATCACATACTTTTCTGGTGTAGCAGGAAATTACCGTAATCATTATTAACTAATAATCCGATATGCTCAAACCATGTTGTTGTTGAACACTTTCGATTACACAAAAAGTCCCATCAATTTTCACTACATTTGAATTTTAAGAAAAAAAGCCGTCAGTATTGTTTATTGAAATCAAGATTTGCTTAAACTTTTTTATTAAAAATCACTCTAAAGTAAAGCGAATGCGATCTTTAACTACAAAACCAAATATAATTCTAACCAAAATCAATGCGTATGAAAAAACTAGTATTTCTGCTAATTCCAATCAGTATGATGCTTAGCTGCACGCCGAAAGAGGCTCAAAACCCCTTTTTCACCGAGTGGAAGACGCCTTTTGGCACTCCCCCATTCCATCTAATTGAGGATCATCATTACATCCCAGCCTACGAGGAGGCCATTAAGCAGCACAAAGCCGAGATTGAGGCTATAGTTAATAACCCAAAAGAGCCCACTTTCGAGAACACCATCGTTGCGTTCGATAAGGCTGGGGAACTTCTTGGCAAAGTTAGTGCCGTATTTGGTGGCTTAAACGGAGCCCACACCAACGATAGTTTGCAGGCAATTGCCCGCAAAACCACCCCAATGCTATCGGCTCATCGCAACGCCATACGTTTTAACCAGGATCTGTTTGAGCGCATCAAAAAAGTATACGATAACCGCGAAAGCCTTAGCCTCGACTTGGAGCAAATGCGCGTTGTGGAGAAGATTTACAACGATTTTGCCCGCAACGGAGCGGCCCTTCCCGAGGAGCAACGCAACGAGCTCAAGAAGATCAACGAGCGCATGTCGATGGTTTCGCTTCAGCTAAACCAAAATCTTTTGGCCGAGAACAATGGCTTTAAGCTAATACTCGAAAACGAAGCCGATCTGGCAGGATTACCTGCAAATGTGATTGCCGGCGCTGCCAGCCTTGCCGCAAAATCGGGACAAGATGGCAAGTGGATGTTCGACCTTTCGAAACCCAGCTGGATTCCCTTCCTACAGTTCTCCGAGCGTCGCGACCTACGCGAGAAAATCTACCGCGCATACTTTATGCGAGGCGACAACAATAACGAAACCGACAACAAAGAGCTGTTTATTGAGCTGATGATGCTTCGCCAGCAGATGAGCAAGATTCTGGGCTACGAAAACTATGGCCAGTACTTTACCGCCGAGCAGATGGCCGAGAATCCTGAGAACGTGTTCAACTTCCTACAACAGGTCTGGGATCCAGCACTAGCAAGGGCCAAAGAGGAACGTGCCGATATGCAAAGCATAATCAACCGCGAGGGTGGCAAGTTTAAGCTGCAGTCGTGGGATTGGTGGTACTACGCCGAGAAGGTTCGCAAGGAAAAGTACGATTTGGATGAGGATGAAATCAAACCTTACTTAACCCTTGACAATGTTCGCGAAGGTATTTTCTATGTATCGAATAAGCTGTATGGGTTAACCTTTAAGAAACGCACCGATATCCCCGTTTACCACGAGGAAGTAGAGGCATTTGAGGTGATCGATCGCGATGGATCACATCTATCGGTTCTGTTTATCGATCCACATCCAAGACCCAGCAAGCGCTCTGGAGCATGGTGTGGAACCTACCGCAGTGGCAGCTACAAGAATGGGAAAAAGATCACCCCTGTGGTTACCATTGTTATGAACTTCTCACGCCCTGTAGGCGATAAACCTGCTATGCTTAGCTGGGACGAGGCCGAAACCTACTTCCACGAGTTTGGACACGCTCTCCACAACTTCTTTGCTGATGGCCGTTACGACCGCACCAGCCGCAGCGTTCCCCGCGATTTTGTTGAGTTACCCTCGCAAATTATGGAAAACTGGGCAGGCGAACCCGAGGTTCTTAAGGTTTACGCTAAGCACTACCAAACCGGCGAACCCATTCCCGATGCACTTATCGAGAAAATGCAGCGCAGCAGCAAGTTTAACCAAGGATTTACCAACGTTGAGTACGTTGCCGCCTCATATCTTGACATGAAATGGCACACCACGGATATCACTAAGGATACCGATGTGAATAAATTCGAGAACGAGGCTATGAAGAAAATTGGTCTAATCGACGAGATTATTCCACGTTACCGTACTACCAACTTTGGTCATATTTTTGGTGGTGGATATGCTGCAGGATACTACGTGTACCTGTGGGCTGGACAACTCGATGCCGATGCCTTTGAGGCATTCCAGGAGACAGGTGACCTGTTTAACCAGGATTTAGCCGCCAAATTCCGCAAGCATGTTCTTTCTGAAAACGCCATGGGCGAAGGAATGGAGCAGTATGTTAAATTCCGCGGAAGCGCACCATCAATCGATCCTCTTCTACGCCAAAGAGGTCTTAAATAAGTATCTCATTGATTCATAAATAATAATAGGGAAAGGGGCTTGAGGCCCCTTTCCCTATTTCGTTTCAACCAAAAAACTTCCTGATTCTAAAGCTGTGGCCCAGCGGCAACCAACTTTCTTCCAGCTTCGGTATCGGTAAAGTTCTCGAAATTATCGATAAACTTTTGCGCTAAATCTCTTGCAGCCTTATCCCAATCCTCAGGTTTCGACCAGCTATTTCGGGGATTTAAAAACCTATCCTCAATCCCCTGTAGTGATTTTGGTATCTGAAGATTAAAAATTGGAAGCGTCTCAAATAAGCTGTTCTCAATACTCCCATCGAGTATGGAGTTTATGATTGCCCTTGTTGATGGCAAATCTATCCGTTTGCCCACTCCGTAAGCTCCACCAATCCAGCCAGTGTTTACCAGATAGGCCTTGGCCTTCTGATTCACCATTTTTCGAACTAATTCTCGTGCGTACACTGAAGGGTGTAAAAGTAGAAATGCCTGCCCAAAACAGCTGCTAAAAGTGGGTTGTGGCTCTTTTACCCCCCTCTCGGTACCAGCCAACTTTGCAGTAAAGCCGCTAAGAAAATGGTACTGAGTTTGATTTGGTGTAAGCTTTGCAACTGGAGGAAGCACACCAAAAGCATCGGCAGTCAGGAAAATTACCTTTTTGGCATGGCCAGCTTTCGAAACGGGTTTTACAATATTCTTGATATGATAAATGGGGTACGAAACCCGTGTGTTCTCGGTTTTAGCCTTGGAGCAAAAATCGATATTCCCCTCGCAGTCCACTACCAGGTTCTCGAGCAGCGCATCGCGCTTAATGGCAGCAAATATCTCAGGCTCCTTACTCTGATCCAAATCGATGCACTTGGCGTAGCAACCACCCTCAAAGTTGAAAACACCATCATCGTCCCAACCATGCTCATCGTCGCCAATTAGCGCACGATTGGGATCGGTCGATAGCGTGGTTTTCCCTGTGCCCGACAGGCCAAAAAATATGGCCACATCGCCATCGGCTCCTACGTTGGCACTGCAGTGCATGGCAGCAATCTCCCGAAGGGGTAAAAAGTAGTTCATAATGGAGAATATTCCCTTCTTCATCTCACCCCCGTACCAGCTTCCTCCAATCACCGCCATCCGCTCGTCCAAATGGAATGCCACGTATACCTCACTATTAAGCCCCTGCTCTTTCCAGTTGGGGTTGGAGGTTTTCGAGGCCACCATCACTACAAAATCGGGTTCGAACTCCTCTTGTTCCGCCTGCGTTGGACGAATAAACATATTCTTTACAAAATGCGCCTGCCAAGCCACTTCCATTATAAAACGCACTTTAAGCCTACTACTCTCGTTGGCTCCACAAAAAGAGTCGACAACGTAAAGTTTTTTCCCGGTGAGCTGCTGGGCACTAATTTTTTTTAGATGATCCCAAACCTCCTGACTTATGGGCTTGTTGTCGGAACTTTTCTTACCTGGTTGCGCCCACCAAACATTATCCTGCGACGAGGGCTCCTGCACAATATACTTGTCCTTTGGCGAACGGCCTGTAAATACACCTGTATCAACATTAATTGCGCCCAATTTAGTAAGATACCCCTTCTCGTAACCCTCAAGGGTTGGATCGGTTTCGTGTTCGTAAAGCAAATCGTAACTGGGATTGTAATATAGCTCTTTGGCAGAGCCAATACCATAGGCCGATAGATCTATATTTTTCATTTTTCAGGTAAGGATTTAAACAAACGTAGCGGTTCGATTTCTATGCTCGAGCCGCCAAAACACAAAGTTAAACTGAATTTGCTTACCTGTTGCAAACGTTTTCTATGTTTAATATCAGCAAATCGAAATAGTTAAATATATTAGTGGGCATATTCATATCGGCTTTGCACGTAGTGTGAATTATCATCAAACAAGTATTATTCTCACTTTTTCATTAAATGATAAAAAAATACGCTCAACTTTGTAACACGATTAGCCAAGGTTTAGTCAAAGGGATACAAACTAAAAACTACGCAAAATGAATTCACTTGAATTGTTTATCCCAATTGTGGCTATTGTGTTTAGTCACTCGTTGATTTTTGGAGTGCTTTTCGTTTACTTCAGAAACAGGAATCGCGAAAGAACCCTAATGATCGAGAAGGGAGTTGATCCATCTGTCTTTTGGGCAAAGCCAAAGAGTTCGGCATCAACAGCGCTAAAGTATGGCCTATTTATGGCTGGCCTAGCAATTGGAATTCTTCTGGGAGGAGTTGTTGCCGGCACTACTTCGCTCCCTGAGCCAGTTGCCTACTTTAGCATGATTTTACTGTTTGGAGGCCTAGGACTTCTGACATACTATCTAATAGAAAAACGGAATGATAAAAGCGCAAACGGATAGCTTATCCGATGAAGCACTTATCAAACTTGCCATCGCAAACCGTTCCGACGCCTTTAAAACTCTTGTAAACAGGCATAAACGAATGGTTTTCAACCTGGCCTACCGCCTTCTGGGCAACTACCATGTTGCCGAGGAGGCGGCTCAGGATACCTTTGTAAAAGCTTTTCATTCACTTAAATCGTTTAGAGCCGACAGCCAGTTTAGTACTTGGCTTTACAAAATCTGCTACAACACCTGCATTACCAATAAACGCAAAAAATCGTTAGTAACATCTAGCATCAGCGATGGCGACGAGGGAAAACATCCGGCTGTTCAACCTCAGGAGCTGGTGGAGCAAAACCAAAGAGCCGAATACCTTAGCCAAGCATTAAACTCCCTGCCAGCCGATGAGGCTACAATTATCACCCTATTTTATATCGATGAAAACCCAACACAGGAGATAGCCAAGATTGTTGGAATTTCTGAAGGAAACGTGAGAATTAAGCTCCATAGAGCACGCAAAAAAATTAAGGACCAACTCTTTTCACTGCTTCGGAACGAGGTAGCAACACTTTAATGAAAACAATATGAAGGAGCACGATTTTATTCAGGATAAAATTTCGGATGATGAATTTGAGGAATGGCTGCAGAAGCAGATAAAACAATCGATGGTTGATCCTCCAGTAAATTTTACCGATGCCGTAATGGAAAGGGTTGAAAAACCTGTTAGTCAGCAACAGAATGACCCCACAATCCTATTTTTTGCTGCTGGAATAATAGTCCTGGGGAGCTCCACTATTACTTTTTCAGCCATTTTTCCCAATATATGGGGAAATTTTCTACAATATCTTACCCTCAACTTTTGGTCGAGCACCAACGCTACAATACAAGTATTTAGTAGTATTACTTTGCTATGCTTGTTTTTCTTTGGGCTCGACTGGTTACTCTCCAAACGCTTTAAAGATAAGAATATCTCAGTTGCCTAAGCTGGCTCGCTTTTAAATCAAAAAAACACCGTGAGGTAAACCGCGGTGTTTTTTCTTTGTGTTGTGAGAAATTTGCCGATTCTTCTACTTTCTTGTAGCCGCCTCAAATTTTGCTTCAACCACTTGCCAATTCACCACCTTCCAAAAATTTCCAACATAGGTTGCTCGCATATTCTGGTACTGCAAATAGTAGGCGTGCTCCCAAACATCGAGCCCAAGGATTGGTGTTCCACGCTTGGCCACCACATCCATCAACGGGTTGTCCTGATTTGGGGTTGACGACACGAACAGTTTCCCATCCTTATCCACAGACAGCCAAGCCCATCCACTCCCAAACTGAGTGATAGCAGCGCCCTCAAACTCTTTCTTAAAGGCATCGAAGCTACCAAAACTACTTTCAATTACCTTCATAAACTTTCCGCTGGGTATTTCACCGCCATTGGGCGACATTACCTCCCAAAAAAGGTTGTGATTGTAGTAGCCACCACCATTATTCCTAATGGTTACTGGATATTTACTGGCATTGGCAAAAATTTGATCCAATGTCATACTCGCCAACTTTAGCTCATCAACAGATTTTACAAAGTTGTTGAAGTAAGCCCTGTGGTGGCGGCTGTAATGGATCTCCATGGTAGTTTTATCAACAAATGTCTCCAGGGCATCGTAGCTATAGGGGAGTTCAGGAAAAGTAAACTTCGACTGGCTCTGCGCAGGAAAAACTACCGAACCGGCAATTAAAATGATTAATGCTAAAGTTTTCATATGGCTAATTGTTAGTTTGCTGTGAATTATTATTTACCTAACTAACAATCAGAACACTTTTTTGTTTAACTTTTTGGGTTGACATCTATAAACTTACAATCTCTCGAGAAGCCACACTCCGCAAACCAGCTGGTTTTCCAGCGCATCATTCTCCTTCTCCTGATTTAGCAGATACTCAATGAACAAGCTGGCTTTTTCGGGGTACATATTTACCATTTCGGCTATTCGACTTTTAATAGCAGAGTAAATTACTTCGTTTTGTATTACCATTTCATCGGAGTCAAAAACATTCTCACTTACTATCTTGAATCCAGCGTTTTGGATTTGGCTTAAAAACTCCGAGTGGCTATTGCATTTATCATGTTTAAATTCACTACTATCGGGAATGTAGCCATCGTCGAGTACTACCAAGCCAGTGGATTTAAGGCATCCCGACACCTTCTTTAGTGATTCCAGAACGCTACCCAACACGGGTCCAATTGCACCCAAAATAATTACATCGAAATCGTGATAGTAGGCATACTGATCTCGAATATCTCCTTGCGAAAACACGCACTTATGGTAAACTCCATTCTCGATGGCGAACTCCTTGGCCGATTCAACAAATTCGGGAAGCGCATCAATTCCATACACCATACAGTTGTAATCCTTGGCCAGCCTAACCGATACGGCTCCTTTGCCACAACCCAAATCTAAAATTTTCAGAGGAACCTCATCATCAGCAAAATTGTGAAGCAGTTCACTAACAGTAATCGGGTCGGTTCCAATTTCCCTAAGATCCTGGAGGATATAGGGTAGATAGTGAAAAATTTCATGGCTTGTACCATCGAGCGATTCCACCACACTCTCCTTAATATCTCTCATTTGGCTAAATATTCATTAGTTCACGAATACCAGGATCGGTAAAATCTTCAACATACAACGATACCAAAGGCAGCTCATCTCTCTTATGGGTGGTTAACAGGGCAACCACATCCATACCGGCCGCATGAGCGGCTTGGATTCCCGATACTGAATCCTCAAACACCAAGCATTCGCTAGGCTTAACGCCAAGCCGCTCTGCGGCTTTGAGAAAAATATCGGGATTGGGTTTGCCCCGCTCAACGTACGATGAATCTACCTGAGCATCGAAGAAATGCCTGATATTTAGGTTAGACAAAACGAAGTCGAGGTTTTGCGAACCCGCCGATGTGCCTACGGCAATATTAATACTATTACCCTTTAACAATCGCAGGAAATCTATTAATCCAGAAACAGGCGTAATATGCTCTTTATAGATCTGCCTATAAATAGCCTCCTTCTCATCGCCAAGCAAAGCTGATTCCTCTTTCGAAATTTCGCGATGTAGCAAACCTGAAAATATTTCGTGATTCGACTTACCAAAGTATTTTACTCTAAATTCACCCTCGCTAAAGGGTATTCCCTTAAGCTTGCAAAACTCGCTAAACGCAGCTACGTGGTAGTGATGATTATCGACAATCACACCATCCATATCAAAAATTACAGCTTTATACATCGGAAAATTATTTGAAAACGATTTTATGATTATTTCTCGAAAGTAAAAAGAAATATATCAAATTGCCAATTATTATAAATTGTTTTAGAACAAACCTACTGTAGGGAAACTGAAAATTACTGTTGTGTATTAGTAAATCTCATCGACTCTCACATTAAATCACGTAAGAGTATCAACTATAAATCAGCAGAATAAGCCTCAACAAGCAAGAACTCAAAATCCTTTCAATTTGGTAATAAGCTTAAAAATGAGTATTTTGCCGATTCAAAAGATGAAGGTGCATAATGTCATTATCTAATAGTATTCTTGATCAACTCATCAAATTTCGTCATCAACTTCACCAAAATCCCGAACTATCGGGCAAAGAAGAAGAAACAAGCAATGCAATCGCTAACTTTATTAAAAGTGCTAATCCAACACAGATTATAACACATATTGGAGGCTCTGGTATTGCTGCAATATTCGATTCGGGCACATCCGGTCCCAGTGTTTTACTAAGAGCCGATATGGATGCGCTTCCCATTCAGGAATCGAATGGATTTGAGCACCGTTCAAGGGTAAACGGGGTTGCACACCTTTGTGGCCACGATGGGCACACAGCCATTCTGGCTGGAGTTACTCATCTTCTAAATTTAGAGCCAATTGCCAAAGGGAGAGCAGTTCTTTTGCTCCAACCCGCCGAGGAGACTGGGCAAGGTGCTGCAGCGGTTATTGCAGACTCCAAGTTCAAGGATTTTAAACCCGATTATGCCTTTGCACTACATAATTTACCAGGCTTTGGTCTTGGCAACATTTTGATTCGAGAAGGCGTTTTTGCATCGGCATCAACTGGCTTAATAGTTAGAATCAAGGGACTCTCCTCGCATGCAGCTCACCCCGAGGATGGGAATAATCCCGATAGAGCCTTGGCTAAAATGATACTTGGATTAAATTCGATAGCTGTGAACCAACAATTATTCAACGATTTTGCTCTTCTTACAGTCATTCACGCAAAACTTGGTGAGGTGGCATTTGGAACAACTCCGGGCAACGCAACCCTTATGGCCACACTACGCACTTACCTCGATAGCGATATGAAAACGCTTAAGAATTCGGTGGAGGAGTTGATTGGTACAGTAAGTAAAGATTACAATCTGAAAACAAGTATTGAGTATACCGAGGAATTTCCGGCAACCATCAATGCAGCAAGCTGCATTAGTATTATTAGAGATGGTGTGTCGAGTCTGAAATTACCCATGCAACAACTTGAAGCCCCATTTAGATGGAGCGAGGATTTTGGGCACTTTTCTCGTATCTGCCCCTCGGCTATGTTCGGCGTGGGTTCGGGCATAGAACACCCTCAACTCCACAACGAGGATTACGATTTTCCCGATGAGATAATTGAATCATCGGCCCTTCTATTCAGAAATATTTTGCATCAAATTCTAGGATGAATTCATCAGTAACAATCATTTAAAAAGTTGAAATGGATCATACATCATACATAGAAATTAGCCAGTCGGCCTACCGACACAACATAAAATACCTCCGAAACATTATTGGTTCTGGAGTGCGGTTCACCTCCGTGATCAAAGGGAATGCCTACGGGCATGGAGTCGAAAACATTGTCCCATTGTCCGAGAAGGCTAAGGTTGATCACTTTGCCGTATTTTCGGCCAGCGAGGCTTTCGATGTTTATAAGGTGGCAAGCCCCTCGTCGGACATTATGATCATGGGTTACCTTAGCGACGATCAGCTGGCCTGGCAATTGAGAATGGCATCGAATTTTACATTTTCGAAAAGGAAAGGCTGATTAAGGCTGTTGATCTTGCTAAAAGAATAGGTAAACCTGCCCGGCTGCACGTTGAGGTCGAAACCGGTTTTCACAGAACTGGGATAGAATACGATTTGCTACCCAGCATTACTGGCATTCTTAAGGATAATACTGAACACTTGGTATTTGAGGGTCTTTGCACACACTACGCAGGCGCCGAAAGCATAACCAACTTTTACCGGGTGATGAAGCAGATACAGGAGTACCGACGTTTTGTGAAGTATTTCGGCAGACATGGTCTTAAGCCCAATTATCGGCATACTGCAGGATCGGCTGCCACGCTAACTTACTCGCAAACAATTATGGACATGGTGAGGGTGGGAATTGCGCAGTATGGTTTCTGGCCAACGCACGAAACATTTGTTCACCAGTTCAAGCGCAATCAGGCTAAAGACTCCGATCTCCGAAGGGTTATCTCATGGAAATCCAGAGTAATGACCATAAAAGAGGTTGACCCCGGCGATTTTGTGGGGTATGGAACCTCGTACATGGCAAATAAGAAATCGAAAATTGCCATTGTGCCCGTTGGCTACGCCAATGGATTTAGCCGATCGCTCAGCAATACTGGTCGAGTGCTTATAAGGGGCAAAAGGGTTCCTGTTGTGGGAACCGTAACCATGAATACCATGAGCGTTAATGTGACCGATATTCCCAACGTGCAACCGGGCGACGAGGTTGTTCTTGTGGGCAAGCAAAACAAGCTGAATATCAGCATTGCATCATTTAGCGAGATGAGCAACCAGCTAAACTACCAAACCCTGGCACGCTTGCCAGGAAATATACCCCGTATAGTTGTTACGTAATTTTGGCATAATTTTAGATTACTTAGCTGAAAAATGCCAAACAAATAGATAATTTTACCGTTGTAATACTAAAAATATTGTAATACCATGAAAAAGATATTTACTACTGTAATTTGCGTAATATTTGCTGTTGCATCTTTTGGCCAGCCCACTGATGATGATTTAAAGAAGACTGGTGCATTTATCCGATTTTCCCCCTCGGAGGTAAGTCTCGGATCAATCTCGGTGAACGATGTAACCGATGAAACCGGAAAGATTGATATTGAGGTATTCAACGATGGGTCAATGCCCCTTATTCTCAATCAAGTAACCGCATGCTGTGGAACACGGGTTACCGACTGGCCACGACAGCCTATTGTTCCTGGACAAAAGGCAACCATAAAAGTATATTTCAGGGTTAACCCAAGCCCAAACCGCATTAGCCGGACTGTAACAGTACAATCAAACGCTGCAAATGGTGCAGTGCAAAAAATTGCCATTCTTGGCGAGGTGGTTCTTCCTAAAGCAGGAAATGAGATAAACCTACCAAGGTAAACTATCAAAACCTTTTTTGTCCAGCCCGAATATTCAACAAAATATTCGGGCTGTTCGTTTTCGTACATAGAGTGTAGCTTTTTGATGCAAACTAATATGCAAACAAAATTCATTCAGCCCCAACGAACTTAACACAAAAAACTACAAGTCATACAATTAGACACAGTGGCACAGATTATGGTTAATTCAACTCAGTTTGAAACCAATTAATCTGCATACCATGATACGAATTGAAAACTTGATGAAGGTGTTTCGCACCGAAGAGGTAGAAACAACAGCCATAAATGACTTGTCAATAGAGGTAAAAGATGGCGAATTTGTGGCCATTATGGGTCCTTCGGGCTGCGGCAAATCCACACTCCTAAATATTCTCGGATTACTCGACAATCCAAGCGATGGAAAGTTCTACTTTAACGGCATCGATGTAACCCACTTCAAGGAGCGCCATCGCACAACGCTCCGCAAATCGAATATCGGTTTTGTTTTCCAAAGTTTTAACCTTATTGATGAGCTTACGGTGTATCAGAACGTGGAGTTACCATTGGTTTACCAAAAGGTATCTCCTACCCTGCGTAAGGAGATGACCGAGAAAGCCCTTGAACGCATGGGTATCTCGCACCGCCGAAACCACTTCCCACAACAGCTGTCGGGCGGTCAACAGCAACGTGTGGCCATTGCGCGTGCCGTGGTATCGAATCCTAAGGTAATTCTGGCCGATGAGCCAACCGGTAACCTAGACTCTAACAACGGAAATGAGGTGATGCGCCTGCTGGGTGAACTAAACCGGGAGGGCACAACCATAATTATGGTTACACACTCGCAGAGCGATGCTGAACATGCTCACCGCATTATCAACCTGCTCGACGGAAAAGTGGTAAGCGAAACCCAAACATTAAGAATCCATCAGACTGAAGAAGAGATGGCTAGCGCCGTGTAGTGAAATTTGAGTATTAATACTGTTTTAATATACGATGGATTTGGTGCCAAACTAAATATCTCGTTAAGATAAAAAAGTAATGAAAAAGTCTTTCTTGATTTTATTAGCATCGTGCTTTATTCTATTGAATACCCAATTAAGCCTTGGCCAAGAGGATTCGAAAAGCAAAAGGAATGTGGTTTTCTACACATTCTTTGTGAATTTTGTTCCCGATGGTTTAAACATCCCCCTAATTGGGTTTGTGAATAATGCTATGGGCAACCACAAGGGTGCTCAGGTGGGATTTATCAACACAAACCTCAAAAGCTTCGAAGGCATTCAGGTTGGGTTTGTGAACACCGTGTTGGGAAAAACTGATGGGGGGCAAGTGGGTTTTATCAATACAAACTTCAAAAACCTCGAGGGCATACAAGTTGGATTCGTAAATACTGTGCTGGAGAGCTCTAAGGGAGCGCAGGTGGGTTTTGTAAATACATCGCTTAGTTCAATAAAAGGGATTCAAGTAGGATTTGTTAATGTCACAAGCGCTGTAGTCAATAGCCCGCAAATTGGATTTGTTAATACTGCATCGAGGCTTAATGGCTTTCAGCTGGGGTTTGTAAACTTTGTTGATTCATTGGAGGGTGGAATTCCCCTGGGATTTGTGTCTATTGTGCGAAAGGGTGGCTATAGAGCTATAGAGCTTTTTGCATCTGAAATGCACCCTATAAATCTTTCCTTTAAAATTGGGGTTAAACCCCTTTACACCTTTATCTCCGCATCGTACAGTGGCAATGGCGAAAGGCTGTTTGAGTATGGTTTTGGGGTAGGTAGCATAATCAATATCAAAAATAAGCTATTTTTTAACCCAGAGCTAAAATCGGTAACCTCACCAAAAGAGTTCAACACGCACTATTACAGTTTTACCCCAAAAATTGGATACGAATTCACCGATAACATTTACATCGCTGGAGGGCCATCTATTTTATGGAATTACAACGAGGAATTGCATCCTATGGCAAATCCGTTATTCTCAATAGTAAACCATACAATTGGACTAAACCATAGGCTAATTGTTGGAGCCAGGTTAGCCGTTGGAGTAAATTTTTAAACAAACCAAAACCAACCATAAACCATGTTAAAAAATCTTTTTCTAGTATCGATCCGAAACCTAAGGCGAAACAAGGGTTACACCCTGCTAAATATACTGGGGCTTACGGTAGCCATTACAGTTTCGATACTCACCATCATTAAGGTTGACACGGAATTCAGCTTCGAAAAAGATTACACAGATTTTAAGCGCATTTACCGTATAAATCAAGATCTATACATATCCGATCAGCATATTGAGGCAGCAGTAACGCCCGGAGCTATAGCCCAAGCTATTGTTGAAACTTTTCCCGAAGTTGAGTTGAGTGTTCGACTTGAGCGCGGAAATGCTACTCTACGGCATGGTGACAAGGATTTCGATATCGACAACTTAGTATTGGCCGATTCCACCGTTTTTTCGATGTTCGGCATCGAACTGGTAAATCAGGATAAACCAAACCCTACGGCGGCGCTTAATACAATTGCCATAAGTCAAGCATTGGCACAAAGAATATTTGGGAATGCAAACCCGTTGGGACAAATACTTATTACCGGTGGCACCAATAGCACCATTATTACAGCAGTGTTTGCTAATCTGCCCGAAAAATCGCACCTAAAAGTTGATGCAGTAATCGATCTGGCCAAGCACAGCCAATCGGGTTCTGTTACCTCGTGGTACGATAGCGGGCTTTTCACCTACATCAAAATTAGCGAACATGCCGATGTAAAAAAACTAGAAGAGAAACTAAATGAATTTATGCGCGAAAAAACAGCCGAAATCCGTGAGAAAACAGGATGGCGGTCGGAATTCTCGCTAATGCCCATTACCAGCATTCGGCTCCACTCCCATCGCATTGGCGATAGCGGTGGGGGAAGTTTTGGCCATATAATCGCACTACTGGCTGTAACCCTTATTGTGGTGACACTGGCCGCGGTTAACTACACAAATATGAGCGTTGCACTGGCCAACAGGCGAGCCCATGAGGTGGGAATGCGTAAAATTGTTGGAAGTCCAAGGACTATAATTATTGGTCAATTCTTATGCGAATCGGCAATCCTCTCAATATTTGCCTTTCTGCTAGCACTTCCATTAACAGAAGTTTGCTTAAGCCCTTTTGCTGAACTTACCGGAATGCCCCTTAGTTACGGAGTATTGAGCAATATCAGCATCACTTTATCCTTTCTAGGATTTGCAATAGCATTGGGGATTTTATCGGGTTTTTACCCCGCATTTGTACTAAGTTCCTTCGATCCCCTTAAGGTTATACGTAAGGGTTCATCGAAGCAGAGAAGTCGCACACTGCTCAGAAATTTCCTAATCGTTACACAATTTGCTGCTAGCCTTGCCCTAATTATTGTAACCATTGTTGTGTATCAGCAACGTGAGTTTTTGGCTAAGCAGAGCATGGGAATCGACAAGGAGAACACCATTGTGCTAAGCACACGTAATATCGATAAAGCCTCATCGCTTGAACCCATAAAAAATGAGATCAAGGCAATTAACGGCGTTTTAGCGGTTGCCCTAACAGCCTCAAACCCTCCACAGGACTTTAGCGCCAGCAACTTTATCCCCGAGGATTCGCCCGAGGATGGTACTATTCTTATAACCCAAATAATTGGTGATAGCGATTTTATCAACAGCCTAGGAATCCCGCTAATCGAAGGGCGCCAGTTCGATTCCGCACTTCCCGCCGATAGCTTGGCTGTAATAGTAAATCAAACCCTTGCCCGAAGAATGGGCTGGAACGACCCAATTGGTAAAAGGGTTTGGAAATCGAAGGAGATGGAGCCATACAGAGTTATTGGGGTTGTAGCCGATTTCCACTTCGAATCGATGCATACACCCATAAAACCTTTAGTTATTCTGTTAAACTCGCAGGGGGCACGAAATATTATTGTTCGCTTAAAACCCGAGAATAAGCCAGAAACTATTGCGGCCATAAAAGCTGCATGGGGGGAGATGTACCAAGGTCAAGAAATAACTTTTGCCTATGTTTCCGATAACTACAACAAGCTTTACCAGTCGGAAGAGGGAATGTCGAAAGGATTTATCCTACTCACCATTATTGCCATATTTATTGCATGCCTTGGGCTTGTGGGGTTGGCAGCCTACTCCACCAACCTTAGGATTAAGGAGATTGGAATCCGCAAGGTAATGGGCGCCAGCACCTCAACTTTGCTGATAATGCTGTGGTGGAGTTTTATCAAACTTATCGGAATAGCCACACTAATTGCCTGGCCAGTATCGTATTACCTCTCTAAAGACTGGCTCAACAACTTTGCCTACAGGGTGGAACTAAGCCCTTGGGTATTCATTATAACTGCAGTAATGGGGATTGTTTTGGCTATTCTTTCGGTGGGATCAATAACCTACCAGGCTGCCGGACAAAACCCATCGGAATCGATAAAATACGAGTAATCACATTAAACATAAAGAACATGAAACGAATAATTTTCCCACTAATTATCGGCCTATTGCTGGTTGGACAAACTCAACAGGGTTGGGCGCAATCAAAGTCATTCGACATTTCAGACATTACGGCAATTGAGATAAACATTGCCTGCCAGCTAGTGATTGTTCAAGGGCAAACACCCAACATTGAGATTGTGGGCGACAAAAGGGCACTTGCCAGCCTGGAAACCAACGTTCGGAATGGTAAGTTTACCATAACCAGCGACAGAAGGAATCAACAGAAGGAAGATGTGGTTGTAAAAATCGAAGTACAGAATCTGGAGCATCTGGCTATTGGAGGTGTTGTGGACATGAAATCGGCACGAGAACTCAAATTCCCAAACTTTAAACTCTCCGTTTCGGGCGTGGCTAGTGGCGATCTTGAGATTACCGCCAAAACCCTAAGATTAAGCTGTAGCGGAGTGTGTAATCTCGACATTAAGGGGAAAACCGATGAGCCGAAAATGAATGTGAGCGGAGTGGGCAATATCGATGCCGTAAAACTTAAGGCTCGCGTGGCCGATGTGCAGAATAGCGGAGTGGGTCGAATTGTGGTTATGGCCACCGAAACACTCGACGCATCGGTATCGGGAGTAGGATCAATAAGCTATGCTGGTGAACCTCAGGTAAGAGCCAACGTATCGGGGTTGGGTAGAGTAAAGAGGTATTAATAATTTCGCCACGAATGCACCAATCAGGATGGATAGATTATGCATGCAAGGAATTCGTTCAACCTACAATCGGGCTTATAGAATTTAAAAGCAACGGTGCATTCGTGGCATTTTATTCCCAATAAAATGGATCATATAGTTTACCTCGATGTTAATGCCAAGGAGTTAGACAACCTGATATCGGGGCGAAAAACTATGATAATCAGGGGTGCTATGGGCCGGAAAATGCCCCACGGGCGCATTGAGCCCAACGACACCCTTTACTTTATACAGAACAATGGAAGCGGAGTGGTTGTGGCCAAAGCCTATGCCCAAGCGGTTTTCTGCTCGGGACAACTTACGAAAGACGAGTCGAGGGAACTTGTGGATAGCTTTGCAGATAAGCTTATGCTTAACACCGACCTCCGCAGGCGGTTTAGAGGGAAGCGATACTTAACGCTTATAACCCTATCGGACTTCAAAACAATTGAACCCTTTAGCATCACCCGCGTAGGCTTTACTAATATGGACGACTGGTTGCCCGTGGGCAATATCGAATCTGTAAGGATTGACAAACCTTTTATTCCTTAGTCAAATAGCCCCTTTAAAAATGCCTGTCGAACATCCTCGGGGAACTTCTCGATGGCATAGCGTAGCATGGTTCGGGGCATGTTCTTGTAATGCTTAACCAAAAAATCAAACTCCACATCATAATCGCGGTTGCCCACCTCGCGCAGCATCCAGCCCACAGCTTTATGGATAAGATCGTGCCTGTGGTTTAGCAGCAATTCGGCAATACGCAGGGTATCGTCGAACTGATTTTTACGGATAAAACATAGGGTTGCAATTATCGCAATGCGCTGAACCCACAAGTTTTCTGATTTTGCAAAATCGTAGAGCTGCTGCCTATCCCTATCCAGCAGGTAATCGCCAAGGATAAGGTGCGCCGACGAATCGACCAGATCCCAGTTATTCACCCTATCCGTATTCCTCAGATAAATATCCACAACACCCTTCTTCTCCTCATGGTTTTTACTCTTCTGATACTTTAGAACCATTATAAACAGCGCGGTTAGCCTATACTCATGTATAGGTTCACGAAGCAACTGCTCCAGCTCATCGAGCGGAATATCTCTATAAAACATCTTAGCAACCGCACGCTGGTTGGGAACGGTAACGCCAATAAACTCATCGCCCTGGCCATAGCCACCCGGAAAGGCTTGGAAGAATTTGTATAAACCTTCTACTCCCCCTTTTTTATCGGCATACTCACTAAGGGAAGTCTTTACTTTATCACAAACATTCATACAACTATTGATTTTGGAATATATAATCATCTACCAATCCAACTACCTCAACTCCGTGCGAGCGCTTACTGTCAACTAAATCGACATATTCACAACCCCTTATTGCCTTGGATATATTTAGCGCCTCGTTGTGGCTATGGAACTTATCCTTTGAGGCGCCAATCACCAAACAGTTTGCTTCAATTTTTGGCAAGTACTCCCATATGCTAAACCGAGCCATGGCCCGCACGGTAGCGGCCAATCGTTTTGGGTTGGCCTGATCGAGATTCCGGCAATTTATCTCGTACATCTCCCTATCCTCATTTAAATCGATAGTAAAACTGCGCATATACCACTTTACAAAAGGTTTTATTACTCCGTAAAGGGGTACACCCACCCAGGTTAGCGTCAGCAACCAGCGAGGCCACGGAAAACTTGCCGACGGTTGAACCAGTAATGCTAACTTTGGTTTTAACATTTTATTTGCCAGCACAACTGCAGTGCCCGAGGCCGCTAATGAGTAACTAATCAGAACATAAACTTTATCAGTCAAGCCAAGCACTTGAATCGCAACGGGAATATCGGCAGCAATATCGGCAACAGTAAAACCTACAGACGAAGAAATTTGTGCAGACCCCTTCTCTCTAGTCTCCACATAGTAAACGGTGTGCCTTGATGTTAGCTCTACTAGCAAATCCTTAAAACTATCGATAACGCCTGCCAGTCCGGGGATTAGAACTATTGGTGGCAGATTAACATTTGCACTTGGCGTGAATGTTACAACACGAAGGCTAACATTTGCACTTGTTGCAACAAGTTGTTTAGTCCAAACTGTTTGTGGTGCACTGTATGCAGAAAAATTTGATTCAGAATTCTCGCTAACCATATCGAAAGAATGTGTTATGTACGCAAAGATAAAAACTAAAGCCATAAAGCGGCCACCAAATGATTTGGTGGCCGCTTTTTCAAATTGCACATTCGCCTACTCTCTAGTTGGGCACATTATAGTCAATTTCCCACATGGCGCTAAACCAACTGGGAGCAATTTCGGTACAGTTTAAACCATTCTCAATATTGATATAGGTTCCTTTCCAGCGATTCTTTATCTTAACATAATTGGTACCCTCTACAGATTCAATCTCCCACATGGCGCTGTGCCAGCCGGGGGATATTTCTGTACAGCCAAAGCCATTCTCCACGTTTAGGTAGGTTCCCTTCCAGCGATTCTTAATTCTCACGTAACCCTCAACAGGCTCAAATATCCACATGGCGCTATGCCAGCCGGGGGCAATTTCACCAATTCCCAAACCATTTTCCACATTTACAAAAGTGCCCTTCCATCGATTTTTAAGCCTAAAAAACTTACCCGCTTGCACTTGCGACGTTGGCGTACTGTTATCAACAGTATTTGTTGCCCAAATCGTTTTAGCTCCGGGTGCATGCAGCACCAAATTTCCATCATCCTGCAAGAACAGGGCTTCACCACCTTTGTTAAGACTGTTTGAGGACCACAACCCTCCATTGCCTTTATAAACCACTAAGTTTCCATCTTTTTTCAACCTAACACTTGTTGCACCTTTATTGTAAGTATTAGTGTGCCATAAAGGAATAGTACCGTATTTATAGAGCACAAGGTTACCATCAACCTGAAATACAAGCGAGTACTTTTTATTGCCCGACACAAGCATAACATCATTCTGTTTCCAAGTTACATCGCCATTGGTATTCCAGGCTTTCGATTGGTATTCTTTTTCGGGTTTGTAATCGACCTTACTAAGTGCCCACATAGCGCTATGCCATCCCTGTTTTATTGTGGCACATTCCAGCACATCCCATTCATGGTGTATGTAGAGGTTCGGCTTCCAACGATTTTTAATTTTCACAAAGCTGGTACCTTCAACAGGTACAAGTTCCCACATGGCGCTAAAGGCGCCAATACCAATTTCGGTAGATTCCAACTTGCCTTGCTCAATATGCAAATAGGTTCCATTGCTGCGATTTTTAAATCGAACATAATTAGTCCCAAGCACCTCCTCAATTATCCAGTTAGCGCTTAGGTTCCCCGATGATATTTTTGCAGCCTCAACCGATTTTCCTTTACTGAAAATCACAGAGCCCTTATGCCTATTTTCAATAACAACACAGCTAGGATTGGCAACCAACCTGGCACTAATAAGGTTATTGTAAAGCTGGTTTTTCAAATTAGTATACTCCTTTTTCCGCTCATCTATAATGCCTCTGAACTGATTTCCACCATTCTCAGCCCATTTAGGCTCCACAAAGTAGCCTACATACTCTTTATCTTCACGGATATCGTTCCATTGGGCTTCGGTACTTTTAACCAACTCATTCCACTCTGCAAGGAACAGCTCTTCACGTAATCTTCTTGTCTCTATGGCAGTTACACCCTGAATTTGAACTAGATCATCAATAATCCTATCGTGAAATATTTGTAACGCCTCTTTTGTAGTAGGAAGCACTTTACTTACCAAATGATTTGCGCGGTTAGGGATACAGTGTTGTCGGCAATACTTTTCTCCCCCGTCGAATGGATGAATGTGCTGTGCCTTGGTAGAGCCCAGCTTAATGTATTTTGCCGCAATATTAGAAGTAGAGCTTATTGCCGATTTAGCCAACCTACCAGCTTCTTGTACGCCCTTGCCAATGCTTTCAACAGCAGCAACAATGCCGGGCGCCTCATCCTTTAGCTTATCTACAATACTTTTGGCAATTTGCTCTGGATCTAAAGAGGCTTTAAAAGATATAGTATGACTATGCCCAAAAACCTCGAACCGACATGTTCCTGTACCTTTTAGTTGTAAATCATCTTTATTACCATTCATATCGATATACAGCTCTCGAACCTGAAAGGTACTTAAAATCTTATCGGCAATTGGTGCGAGAACATCAACCTTGCGCGCCTCGTTCATCACAAATTTCCTGAAATTGTAATCCAAGTCCATATGCAGCTTAAACTCATTCTCCATGTCGAAGCTAAAGTCGATGGGGCCCTCAATGGCATCACCCACCTTAACCATTCCCTTCAGGGCTATCCCTTTGTCAATCTCCACTTCGCCCACGCTGCCGCCGTTGGGGGCAAACAGCACAAGCGGATTCTCGATGTAGTAAATATCGGGCAGCACGTTGGGAATGCTTAGGCCAAAGCCCTCGCGCAGGAAGGTGGTGAAATCGTTCACGTTCATCTTATCGCGCTTGCCCATGAAGGCTACCTCCTTGCCCACCGGGTCGATGGATACCACCACACCAAAATCGAGGGTAAATATTTTGCCACGCTCAAGCGCCAAGCCAAGGTTTACAGGAGCCAAGGTGGCCATATTTACACCTAACTCTACGGCTGCATTGCTAAAAACAATAGACTCTCTTTTGAGAAACTGTGAGGTGCCCAACGGGTTTGCCCACTCGCTCATCATGGAGCCAGAACCGGTAAGGGTTTGGCTCACCAGGTCGTACGAGAAGGTGTAGATGCTCTCCAGGTCAGGATCGAACTTGGTGGGCTTTATCAGCAGGTTTGAGGTTACGCTCAGCTCGGCTGTGCCGGGCTCCAGCTTGGTGGCGATGCTGGCTGCGGTAAACTTCACGCTGGTACCGGTTTCGGCAATGTTCATAAACTGCACAGGGCCATCAACAAACTCCAATGCAGCGGCCAGTTGAGCTGACTCTTTTGACACCAGCACCGACACATCTATTTGCGGGGTGGTAATCTTAAACAGCCTGCACAGCTTTTCGAGCGCGCCCTTGGTATCGGCTTGCGAGTAGAGCAGCACGCCATTGGGCGAGACCTGAAGATTGATATTGCTGAGACCAAGTTTAGAAAGCACCAAAAAGCCGGGAAATTGCGAAAGCTGATCGATATTTATGCTGCCGCGAAGCTCCTGGTCGTCTAAATTGCCCTTGAGGGCAAACTGGCCATAGCTACCCAGCGAAATAAGGTACGAATCGCCCTGCTTGGTAACGGGAATTTCGCCAAAGCCCTTCACGCTTAGCGTTGAGTTCTGGCCAAAAACGGTGGCCGATATCAGTAGAAGAATGAAAAAAAAATTTAATCTCATAGTTTTTTGTTTAATATGTAGAATATGGCATTACCCTAGCCTTACAAAGACATTAGGGATAAATTTTCTTTGCAGCATTGAATTTAGCAGTGAATTACCATCAGTATTCTTATGTTGCTTACTCCATCAAAGAATGAAAAATTGAACAGAGGTTTTTCGGTTACTAATTTAGAAATCCGAGAGTAAGAGAGAAAAGATATTACGCAAAACCCTGCTATAACTTGAGCAACGTCAGCTTCAGCAGGATTAAAAGTGAAGAG
>JAVEYY010000049.1:16847-27979 GCA_034003245.1 Tenuifilaceae bacterium | reverse complement strand
GTGTAAGCAAACGATCGAAGTTCGCGTAATTCCTGAAGGACAAGACCGTTGAACCCTCCCCCAAAATACTGGTTAAATGCATCGATTATTGGTTTTTGATCGTGTTGATACTCCTCGCCCTTCATAAATATATACACATCACCCTGTCGAGCATTCTTATTATTAATCAGGTAAATTGTATTTTCAGCATATTCTGCCGTTGGAGTAGAAACTGGCGAGTTACTGGGCTTCAAATTTGATGGGAATGCCAAGTTCTTAGTTAACACATTTTTTACCACATCATATGAGAACTTACCAGTATAATGAACAGATGTTTCGAACTGTGTAGCCTTAATAAAATCACCAGCAAGTTTTGATACGGTTAAACCTAGCACTTCAGTATTTGAGAATCGATTTAAGTAGCTGGAATTCTTACCATACCTAAGATACTCACTTAAAGCTTGCGATTGTGCATCCTTATTCCTCGATTCCATGCTTCTGGAACCAAGCTGACTTCCAATTAGGCTATTGAGCTGCTTCTCGTCCAACGAAGGCATAAGGTAAGTACGCGAAAGAAGCTGACATGCTTTGGCTAAACTCGACTCCTTGCCCCTAAGGGTTACGTATGTATAACTTTTATCGTTTGAAAAGTTAACTGTACACCCAAGCTTACTGAACTCTTTTTTTAACTCATAGGGAGTATGAAGAGCCATAATTCCGGCACGATTCATAAGGTTTACACTAAAATCTAAACCGGGAATTTCGGCGCTTCCAGCACCATACTTTATAGTTAATGAAAAGATGTTGCTTTCAGGGCTTTGTGTATGGAACAGCTTAACTCCCTGTGCTAATTCACCACTCGAAAAATCTTTGTCAAAATCAATGGGTTTAAAAGGTGGTACATCTACCCTCTCTTCTAGCCATTGCTTGGCAAAGACCGAGGTTTGTCCAGCAGCAGGTACAATAGGTTTGTATTTGGGCTTTGCTAGCTTATCCTTCTTAGGCTCACCAGTTAGAGATTGAAAGGCAATGTAAGGAGCATCGAAGTATTTTTTTGCAACTTCGATAATATCTGCTTTTGATATTCCTTTGATGATATCGATGTAATTCTCATAATCAGAAATTGGCCTGTCATTTCCGAATGCCTGCGCGAGCATCATTCCAAAATTTAGGTTCGACTCCTTGGATAACTCGAAATTCATTATCAGTTCATCCTTCACCGACTCTATCAACCAATCGTCTACATTACCATCCATTAGCTGCTTGATAGTTTTATTAACAGCCGATTCAATTCCGTTTAACGACCCGTATCGTCGTTGAAGGCCATCATAAACCGGTATTCCAATTACCGAAATACCACCTGCCTGACGCTGCGAGGATATCGATACTGAAACGCTTTGGACATCACCATCAAGAACTAATTTATCGAGTAGCCCCGTTCTATTTCGATTAGTTAGCACACTACTAAGCACAGAGAACTTGTAGGTATCATCCGATCCGGTGGGTGCCCCTTTGTATCCAAGCATTAACACAGGCATTGGGGTTAATTTTTTCTTTACTGTAGTTTTCTTTGGGATAATGGGTTCCTCAATCACAGTTCGCTTAATCTCTTGCTGAGGCTTCCAGCGGCCAAGAGTCTCTTCAACAAGTTTTTTTGCTTCCTCTGCTTTTATATCGCCCGATAATACCAAAGCCATATTTGAAGGAATATAGTAGGTGTTATAGAATTCAATCAGCTTTCTTAGCGATGGAGTTTTGAGATGTTCTGTTGTTCCTATAATGGAACGAGCATAGGGGTTATTGGCTCCATACAAAAGGTTATTAAATTCCTCGAACATAACCTGAAATGGATCATCGCTATACATATTTTTCTCCTCGTACACGGTCTCAAGTTCAGCCTGGAAACCTCTAAAAACAGGCTTCTCAAATCTGTCAACTTGAAGTTCAAGCCATTTTTTAAACATAAAAGAGGGAAAAACGTTAAAGTAGTAGGTCATATCGTAACTGGTAGCCGCATTTAATGATGTACCACCCATAGCCTGAATAAGATTGCTAAACTCGTTGTTAATTGTATACTGACCAGCTAGTAGGGACTCCTCGTTAATCTTAAGTTGTATTGCCTCTCTCTCTAATTCTGGAGCCTTTGCGAGTTCATCGTAAAGTTCAATTATCTTTTGGTAGTGAAGTTTTTCAGCTTCCCAATTGGTTGTTCCAACATTTTTGGATCCTTTGAAAAGCATATGCTCGAGGTAGTGAGCTAGACCAGTAGCATCGGTTGGTTCATCAACTGAACCCGCTTTAACAACTATACTCCCAAAAACAGAGGGAGTTCGTGAATCCTCATTCAAAATTACAGTGAGCCCATTTTCGAGGGTAAATGAACTAATTTGGCCTTGAAGAGTAAGTGCCAAAAAAAGTGGTAAGTACAAAACAAATTTTTTCATAATTGCGCTTCTTTAGTTATAGGTTAAATTAGAGTGATGAAAATTAGAGTAGTATGATAGAATGTTCAGAATAACTTAATTTAAATTTCAAATAATATATGTTCTGAACTCAGATAATTATTCTAGAGAGATTATGCGTCTTTAACTTATTGTTTAATAGACGAGAAAAACTTAAGTTGATAATTAGAAGTAAAATTAAAACATTTTACGCAAAAAATATTTTAAAAATTTACAAATTTTTGTGTTTAATAGCTCAATTTTAAAAACAGTTTTGACGTATATATTAATCACATATTATAATAGTACTAAAAAAAAGGGCTGCAAAAAAGCAGCCCTTTTTAAATTAGATTGTTCTAAAAGTACTATGGAAGTCTAACTTGCTCAACATATTCTCCACCAAATGCAGCACCAGTTAGCGTAAACTTAACAGTAAAATCAACACCTCCAGCAACTATTGCTGATGATTGGGGAGTAAACATTACCCACTTATAGGTATCATCATAATACCATCCAATGTTTTGCGTCTCAACAATAACATTACCACCTGATATGATGTACTTTATATCATATCCTGCATAGTAACAATCTTTGATAATGTACGCATCTACACCAGAGGCTTTGTGGATATCAACCGCCCATGTTTCCTCGAAAAATTCAGATGTGAACGAGCCTGTTCCAATAGAGGCATACTCAAGCTTCATTTTAGCTCTAATTGTTAGAGTTTTTTGAGCAGCAGGTGAAGCATCATCTGCATTTAGATCAAGAATGATCTCATAAGTTGGAACGGGATCAAGCGATCCAAAGGTGTAAAGTAGATTAATAGTTGTTTCTGCTTCACCATCTGCGAAATCAGCTGTTGCAGTTTGAAGTGAAAACACACCTGGTGCATCAGTTTTAACAGTTCCTAAAACGGTTTTAACTGAAGTAAGAGTAACAGGAATACTTGCAGCACCCTTTGTGCTTCCACGGTAAACAGTTACTGCAAATGTACCATTCTCACCAGCAGCAAGGTCGCGAACCAGTAGTTTAGAGGAGAATCCAGCCTCAACACCTCCGGTTCCCTCGTAAAATGCCTTCTCAGCATCGGTATTACACGATGCAAACGCTAAGGCAATTACAGCTGTTAGAATATATAAACTTATTTTTTTCATATTTCAACTTTTTTAAAAATTACTACATGGGGTTTTGGTCGGTCTCATCAATATTAGGGTTACCATCAAACTCCTGTTGTGGAAGAGGTAGGGCAAACATTTTTGATAGAGGCGATGTGTCAACTGATAGAATCTGTCCAGCAGCTGAGTGGTTTGTTCCAACATAGTTACGAGTAAACCCTAATCCTAAACGCTTAAGGTCGAATAGACGGCCAGCTTCACCCCATAGCTCAATACGACGTTGGAATAGAACCTCCTCGAGAAGAGTAACAGGAGCAGCTTTGGTATCGTTGCTATATGTATTAGCATCTGTTCTAGTAGCAAGAATTGCAGGATAGTTTGGATCCCTTACTGCACCTAACTCAAGTAGTAATGCTCTTGCACCAGCATAATTGGGAGCAGCTTGACGGCAAAGAGCCTCAGCCTCAATCAGCAACATCTCCTCAGCACGAAGATAGATGTAATCACCTGTAAAATCGGCAACGTTCTTATACTTATACTTTAACTGTACATAACTCTTGTTAGGACCAGATGTAGCTTCAGGAGTAACAACACCTCTCCACCACACGGCTTTTCTAGCATCAGTATCAGAAATTCTGTTATAAAGAGATGCATCAATACACTTACGAGAACGTACTCCGTAACCGTTAGCAGTAATTACTGCAGGAGTCGATCCTGGATCCATGTGGTTGAATAAAGTACCCCATCCACCAGAAACTGCCTCGGTAGCGATTACTTGACCACCCCACATTACAGAAGGTAAACTGATATCGTTAAAACCATCATCAAGTTGTGCAGTGGTTGTAAGAGCAAGACCTGGTTTAGTACGAGCTTCATTTGCTGCAGCTGCTGCCTCCTCAAAACGCTCCATGGTTAAGAAAACCTTTGCTTGAATAGCCTTTACCACATAGTAATCAACATTTGATTTGTGGGGAGCAGCAGCATTCTTATCAATAAGAGTAGCAGCACGCTCAAGATCGGCTAGTACCTGTGTATATACTTCTTGCATTGTTCCGCGTGGTTTTCCCTCGGAACTAGAAGTTGAAGGCTCAGTGTAAACAGGAATACCAGGAGCTGTTTCGTGTCCAACATAAGTTTGCTGGAAGAAAAGGCTTAAGTAGTAGTGTGCATAAGCACGCAAAGCTAAGGCTTCGCCTACGATACTTTTCACTTCTGCCTCAGCACCTTCCATAGTAGTTTCAGCAGCAATTATGTAATTAACGTTGGATATTACCTTATAGTAAAAATTCCAAATTCCATAAATCCTCCAACCATCACTAGCATAGCGCCTGTGTACATCATAAATATAGTCGAACCAGAACCAACCGCTACCTATCTCAGCCTGAACAAAGTCTTCGCCCATTAGGTCACCAACAAGGTTATGACTTACTATACCAAAGTTTTGCTGTACGTTAAACACAGTACCAAACCAATCGCTATTGGGTAGGTAAAGAGCTCTGTAAACGCCATTTAATGCTACTCTGGCGTTGGTAGTATTCTTTAGTATTTCGACACCCGAAACACTACTTGACGGAGTTGTCTCTAGCATTTCCTCGGAGCAGGAGAACAGCAGGAACACTGTTGATGCTAGTGCAATTATTAATTTCTTCATATTAGTTCAGTTTTAAAATTATTAAAATGTAAGATCCAAACTTAACGAGAAAGTTCTGGTTGGAGTATAAACATAATCAGTACCTCCTGTAAAGTTAAATTGAGGATTCATACCTTTTAGATGTGTAAATATCACTAGATTATCAGCTACAGCAGCGATACGAACACTAGAAATATTCAAATTGCTAACCAATTTCTTAGGTAGTGTGTAACCGAGCGTTATATTCTTAATTGAGAAATATGAAGCATCAATTAAGTCAGCATCAGTAGGAACTCCTGACTTAGTAGTGGCAACAATTGGCATAGGAATATCAGTAAGTTGTCCAGGCTCTGTCCATGCTCTTGTGTTATGCGAGTGAATAGCAGCACCTTGGTACATAGGATATAGTAAACCATGGTAAACTCCATCGTAAACAAGGCCACCAATTGAATATGTACTTAGTATGCTTAGGTCAATACCTTTGTATGCAATCTCGTTGCTAATTGATCCGTAAAGGGTAGGCATCCTATCGCCAACAATCTCTCTTGACTGAAGAGCTTTTGCAGTCTCCCAAGTTTTGTAAGGCTCACCTTTATTCCCGTCAGCATCTAAATCCCAAGCCCAATACAATTGTTGTCCTGTTGCAGGATCAACACCAGCAGATCTGGGTAGGTAGTGTGAGTAAACAGTTTCACCTTCCTTAATAATCTGGTTACCTAGAGTAATCTCAGGCTTATCGGCAAGTTTAAGAACTTTGTTCTTAATAGTAGAACCCATAAAACCTAAAGTCCAACGGAAGTCTTGAGTTTGAATAACCTCACCTGATAAAGAGAATTCCAAACCGCTGTTAACCATTGAGCCAATATTCTTGTCGTACCCTGTAAAACCAAGAGAAAGGGCAATTGGGTAATTCATTAACATATCCTCAGTAACACGGTTATACCACTCAACAGCAACTGATAACCTGTTGAATAAACGAGCGTCGACACCCACGTTAAAGTTCTTATTGGTTTCCCACATAAGATCTCTGTTCTCTAATGATCCAATAACACCACCGTTTACACCAGCATTGGGGTAACCAAGGCTATAAAGTGATTGCCATGCGTATAATGAACTAGATACTGCGTCGTTTCCTTGAGCACCGTAACTAGCTTTAACCGACATGTTGTTGATCCAGGTTAGGTCGGCCATAAATTCTTCTTGGCTAACCCTCCAGTTTGCACCAATTGACCAGAATTGACCCCAACGTGAATCTTTGTAGAAACGCGAGGAACCATCGGTACGATAAGATCCTGAGATATAGTAACGATCATCGAACGAGTAGTTCAAACGAGAAAGGTAAGATTCAAGGAAGTACTCATTAACGTATGAACCAGCAGCATATACAGTAGCGGCTCCGTTAAGTTCGTATAGTCCACCAAAGGGGAAACCAGTTTTACCAGCGTACATCCAATTGTAACGGTAAGCATAGTTCTCGTGACCTGCAAGAAGATCTACCTGATGCTTATCGGCAAAAGTCCGAGTATAAGTTAACAGTTTAGTAAACGTATAACTTAAGGTTCTGGTATTGTATTTAAATGCACGACCATTAGAACCCGCTGCGTTTCCAAAGTAAGGGTTCTCGTAGTTATGTTGGTTCTGGGTAATGTAGTCAGTTCCAAATTGAAGTTTAATAGCTAAACCTTGAAGAACACCCTCCTTAAGATCAAGGAAGTTCAAGTAAGTTCTAGCACTAACGTTATCGTTCTTCACGCTAAACTTATCGTCATAAAGGGTAGCAATAGAGTTATAGTTACCCTGAGCACCCGATGGACGAGAAGCACCGTAGTCGAATTGTTTTTTACCTTCAGCATCTAACACAAGGTTACCGTCAGCATCGCGTATGTAAACAGGATAGATAGGCCCCATAAGCATTGCCGAATACCATACGTTAGAGTATGCCGAACCGGTAGCATTTAAGAAGTTACTTGATGTTGTGGCTAAACTAAGATTTAGACCAAACTTAACCCACTCCTTAGGAGTAGCATCAACGTTAACACGACCTGAGAAACGATCAAAAGCAGTTGTTTTAAGCAAACCTTGCTCATCTAGATATCCGATAGAGGCCATATACTTTGCTGTCTCTGTTCCTCCTGTTAAGGACACAACCATATCCTTACGAACAGGATTAACAGCTAGAATCTCATCCATCCAGTTGTCAGTCCACTTAAGGGTAGCATCATTTCTTACCTTTCCTGTAACAGGGTCGATAAGTTCAGCAATACTATAGTTGTAAGGGTTATAAATTTCACTAGCACCACCTACAAGACTACCAGAACCAACAACAAGATTTGTTAGTGCCACATTTCCTGCGACAGCAGGATCAACGCCTGAATTGTAAATAGCTTGATTTTTGTATGCTTGGAATTGATATTCAAACCACTCCTTTTGATTCATAGTTTCGTAGGCAGGAATTGCGCGTTGTGAAACACCGTAAACTCCTCTGAAGTTTACCTTCATGTCTTCGCCTTGCTTCGAACCTTTTTTAGTAGTAATCATAACAACACCGTTAGCACCCCTAGAACCATAAAGAGCACCAGCTGAAGCATCCTTAAGGATGGTCATAGACTCAATATCGGCAGGGTTAATGGCGCTAATAGCTCCATCGAAAGGAACTCCATCAACCACATACAGAGGAGCAGTTGAAGCGTTAATAGAACCAATACCTCTAATCCGGATAGCACTGCCCTCACCAGGTTGTCCAGTTCCTGAAGAAACTTGAACACCAGGAGCTAAACCTTCAACACCCTTAGTAACGTTAGTAACGGTTCTTTTCTCCAGTTTCTCAGCAGAAATTACATCTGCAGAACCTGTAAATGACTCCTTTTTGGTTACACCGTAAGCAATTACGATAACCTCTTCGAGTTCTTTAGCGTCGGAAGCAAGAACCACATTAATTACTGTACGACCAGCAATGGCAACTTCCTGGCTAACCATACCCACAAAGCTAAACACGAGGGTAGTAGCAGTAGCGGGAGCAGAAATGGTGTACTGACCATCTACATTGGATGCCACACCAATTGATGTCCCCTTAACTAACACAGATGCTCCTGGAATAGGCATCCCATCCTCAGCACTGGTAACAGTACCAGTAATTTGCACTGTTTGCGCCTGTAGGAGATTTATTCCCACAAACACAACAGATACAAGGAATACACATAGTTTTTTCATAGAACAAAATTTAGGTTTACAAATAGAGCTAATAATTTTAACACGGCTAAAATATCACTTATAATTGTAAAAACAAACGGTTGCAGCAAAAATTAATTAACATCGGTTAACAATTTAACAGTTGATTGTTAAAAACAGTCAAAAGCTGTAACACTATAATCCTTGATATGAAAATATTAGCAAATCCGCTTTTGGCTTAGGGTTTAGTAATTTTCTTTTCAACAATATTCAGTATTTCTATCTCCAATGCCTGCGCTTTGCTCACCAGCAGCCGCCCTTGATTAATAAACTCGGCTACCTTCGTCTTATCGTCCAGTCCCTCGGCATTAATTTTTACATTCAAGTATGCCCCCATTACCGCCGAACGTGCTGCTAAAGCACCTACACCGGCATCGGAAACGGAGTTAGGATTACCAATCTCGGCCATGGCTTTCATCACCTCCATCGACTGGTATGAAATTTCCATTACTTTATAAGGTATCTCAATGGCGTAAAGTGTAGCTTCCTGCATGGCCTGCTTACGGGCTACCTTCTCGGCATCGGTTCCCTTGGGTAACCCCAAGGCATCCATTATTTTATTAAAAGCGTTGGTATCCTCATCTATCAGTTTAATCAGCTGATCCATGTAAGTTTTTCCCTTATCAGCCCACTGCGAGAACTCCTCCCATCGCTCATCCCACCCGGCTTTATGCGCCGAAAGGTTAGCCACCATTGTACCCAGGGCTACGCCCATAGCTCCCATGGCGGCCGATATGGAACCACCACCAGGTGCAGGTGACTCGGAAGCGGTCTCCTCTGTGAATCCCTTAACAGTTAAATCGACCAGCTTTTTCTTGCTATCATCCTCTAAGATATACTCAATGATCTTCTTCTTTGGATCAAACGGATATAACTCATCAAGCCCCATTGACTTAACGGCTATCTTTATAATCTCGGAATCAGAAATGCCAGTTGAACGGTTCTGCTTATGCAGAAAATACTTACCCGCATCGAGCATTGCCTTAAGAGGAACAACGCCAACCAACTCTGAACCTGTAACCCGCAATCCACGCTCCTGTGCCTTAATACACGACTCCTCAAAGGCAACATGCATTGGAGTTACTGAAATATCGGTGAGATTTATTGATATCTGAGCAATACCATACTCATCGATAAACCAACCAATGGCCTTGCAGGCTTTAAGCGATCCGGGTATCCAAATCTCGTTGCCGTTCTCGTCAACCGCTTTTTTCCCAGTAATAGGATTTCCCACGCGCTGTGGACGACCCTTCTCGCGAATATCGAATGCAATAGCGTTTGCCCTGCGCGTAGATGTGGTATTTAAGTTGATATTGTATGCAACTAGAAAGTTACGTGCGCCAACTGCAGTAACCCCGCTCTTGGGATTAAAGGTAGCAGAACCAAAATCGGGTTTCCACTGAGGATCCTGTAGTTTCTTGGGTAGCCCTTCGTACTCCCCTGCTCTACAGTTGGCCAGATTCCGGCGTTTCTCCTCAAGGGCAGCAAACTCGTAGCAGTATACTCCTATACCTAACTCCTCACCTATGCGCTTAGCCAGCTTGCGAGCATACTCTACTGTCTCGTCCATGGTGATATTAGATACTGGAACTAACGGACAAACATCAGTGGCGCCAAATCGTGGGTGGGCACCCTTATGCTTACTCATATCGATAAGTTCAGCGGCTTTTTTAACCGCTCTGAAGGCTGCTTCGCAAACCTCGTCAGGAGTACCTACCATGGTCACCACGGTTCGGTTGGTAGCAGCTCCGGGATCGACATCAATAAGCCGAACACCCTCAACGGCTTCTATCTCACTTGTTATCTGCTTAATAATACTTAAATCGCGTCCCTCGCTGAAATTGGGAACACATTCTATTAGCTGTTTGGTCTTCATAGAAATGAAATTGGGTTATTTATGATAAGTAAATTCTGGGTGATTGATTGGATGATTGAATGATTGGATGATTGAATGATTATGTGGTTTAGGGTTTAGAGTTTAGGGTTAGTGTGGACCTTAAACATCGAACATCGAACATAAGACATTGAACCTTAAACCTTAAACCTTAAACTTTTAACTTCATGTTTCTACTGCTGTGCAAATACCTTTTTAAGAATATCGGTAACTCGGGCAGCGGGATCCCTTCGGATAAGTTCCTCCTCCTGCGCCACAAGCTTAAACAGGCCATCAATTGCCTTCTCGGTGATATACTCCTCGAGATTGGGATTTATCTTCTCTCCACCAGTCAGCAGGGTAAGCCTATTGTAATTAGTAACCACAGGATTCCAGTAGCCGGTAACCTTAACGTTACTGATAGACTGCTTAACAACTGGGCTAAACTCCGCTTTGAGCTGCGAGTAGGTTTTACTCCGCAAGTAATTAGTTGCTGCATTATCGCCACCCTTAAGGATTCCCATTGCATCAGATATGGTCATTGAGATGATTGCATTTCTAAATATGGGGAATGCTTTTTTGCTGGCATCCTCGGCAGCACGATTAAGCGATAGCACAAAATCGTCGACTGGCTTATTCAGCCCAGCCTTTTCAAGTGTATTCTTCACCTTGATAGCCTCGGGAGGAAAAGGAATAAATAGTTGAGCATTCCTATAAAAACCATCGGTTTTTGAGGCATTAGTTGCCGAATTCTGAGCACCCACAGTTAGGGCTTCCCTTAATCCCTTCACTACTTCAGCAGTTGTAAGCCCACCTTGTTGCTGAGGAAATGAAATATCAGCGGGGAAATTAAACTGGCCACATCC
>JAVEYY010000049.1:0-16747 GCA_034003245.1 Tenuifilaceae bacterium | reverse complement strand
GTGTAGGCATAGGGCATAAACTCGTATGTAGATATAGGTTTAGTGATAAAAACATTGGCCACTTTCCCCCTTGCTATGCTACCGTGAGTATCGCTAATGCCCATGGCGTAAGCCGAGTTTATGGTAACGGCATTGATTACCTCCTCGGGTAGCAGCCTCATAATAATGCATCCCAACGACATCACAAACTTCATGTCGCCGCTGGGCGATGATCCCGGGTTAAAGTCCGAGGCCATGGCAAGTGGTAACCCAGCATCAATCATTTTGCGGGCAGGTGGATACTCCATCCCCAAGAAAAATGCTGCCCCTGGCAGCAGGGTAGGCATAGTTTCGGAATCGAGCAAAGCTTGAATCTCCTTATCGGCAGTAAACTCAAGATGATCTACCGAAAGGGCTCCATACTTTACGCCTACTTGAATTCCACCGGAAAAGTCGAGCTCATTGGCGTGGATTTTCCCTCTCATACCGTATTTAATACCAGCCATAAGAATTCGCTCAGTCTCCTCCACCGTGAAGAATCCCTTATCGCAAAAAACATCAATGTAGTCGGCCAACTCCTCAGCCGCAATGAGCGGTATCATCTCGTTGATAATTAAATCGACATACTCCCCTTGCCTACCCTTGTATTCGGCTGGAACAGCATGTGCTCCCAAAAAGGTTGATTTAATTGTAATTGGTGTGGTGTCGCGTAATCGCTGAATCACCCTTAGCATCTTTAACTCGTCCTCAACGGTTAGACCATAACCGCTCTTAATCTCCACAGCACCAGTACCAAGGGCAATAATCTCGTTGATTCGCTGAAGCGACTGGTAGTATAAATCGTCCTCGGATGTATTATGCAGCAGTTTGGCTGAGTTAAGAATTCCTCCGCCCCGTTTGGCAATCTCCTCGTACGAGAGTCCACGGATCTTATCGACATACTCAATCTCCCGGCTACCGGCATAAACTAGATGTGTATGCGAATCGCAAAACGATGGAAAAACCATTCGATG
Organism: Tenuifilaceae bacterium; assembly: GCA_034003245.1. Taxonomy (GTDB): domain Bacteria; phylum Bacteroidota; class Bacteroidia; order Bacteroidales; family Tenuifilaceae; genus Perlabentimonas. The sequence continues at coordinate 15,755 of JAVEYY010000049.1, read as the reverse complement.
CTCGGCGTCGATAACCTTACAACTACCATCAACCAAAGGGATTTGAGCCATTGACCCAAAATCCTGAATTAGACCATTCTCAATTATAAGGTATGCATTATCGATGGTAGGTAGAACCGACATTTCTTTACCCGCTACCAAGAGCCGGGGCTCATTCTCAACTTGAACAAGCTTCTTTATATTCTTAATTAGGATAGCCATAGCAGATAATAAATTATGGCACTAAGTTAGCAGATTTGATTCTAAAAGAAAATTCACCATTAGCAGACACTCTTCGTAAAACTGCTAAACAAATTTCATATCCCACTGATATCCTATCGCTTAATAAAATCAACAGATGTCGTTAAGCAACCAATTGGAGCTGTTAACCTTTTTTGGAATCGAGCAACTTTTGGAGCGAAAGCATCTCATCGCGATGACGGGCTGCCTCAATAAAATCGAGCTGTTTGGCCGCAGCTTCCATAGATTTTTTTGCGGCTACAATGGCTTTCTCCAGCGCATCAGCAGTCATAAGCTGCACAACGGGATCGGCTGCAACATCGGCTTTTTGAGGTTCAACATAGTAGGGTTTAGCGGCTGCCTTACGTCCAATTCCTGCACCAAGAATCGATTTTTGCGCTTTAACAATCTGCTGAGGAGTAATCCCATTCTGCTCATTATAGCGAAGCTGTTTCTCGCGTCGTCGGTTAGTTTCATCGATGGTTATCTGCATGGAGTTGGTAATCTTATCGGCATACATAATAACCCTGCCATTCAAATTACGGGCGGCGCGCCCTGCAGTTTGGGTAAGCGATCGGGCCGACCGGAGAAATCCCTCCTTATCGGCATCAATTATCGCTACCAGCGAAACCTCGGGCAAGTCGAGCCCCTCGCGAAGCAGGTTTACGCCAACCAGCACATCGAAAGCGCCGTTGCGCAGGTCTTCCATAATTTCAACCCTTTCAATGGTATCAACGTCGGAATGGATATATCGGCAGTGGATATCGAGCCTCACCAAATATTTAACAAGTTCCTCGGCCATGCGCTTGGTAAGGGTAGTCACGAGAATTCGCTCGCCTATCTCGGCGCGCTTGTTGATCTCGCCCACCAGATCGTCTACCTGATTCAAGCTTGGGCGAACTTCGATCACTGGATCGAGCAAGCCGGTTGGCCTGATAACCTGCTCCACCACAACACCTTCGGAGCGTTGCAGCTCGTAATCGGCAGGTGTGGCACTCACGTAAATAACCTGTCCTATCAAATTCTCAAATTCATCAAATTTCAAAGGTCTATTATCGATGGCTGCCGGCAATCGAAAACCATACTCTACCAGGTTTGTTTTTCGAGAATTATCGCCTCCGTACATTGCTCTAACCTGAGGAAGAGTTACGTGGCTCTCATCAATAATGGTGATAAAATCGCGGGGGAAATAGTCGAGCAGGCAGAAGGGGCGTGTGCCAGGATTCCGTCCATCGAAGTAGCGCGAGTAGTTCTCGATACCGGGACAGTAACCCAACTCCTTTATCATCTCCAGATCATACTCAACGCGTTGCTGAATGCGCTTGGCTTCAAGGGGTTTCCCTATCTCCTTAAAAAACTCTATCTGCTTACCAAGGTCGATTTGGATATTGGCAATGGCCTGATTTATCCGTTCGCGGGTAGTGACAAAAATATTGGCAGGATATATGGTAGCCTCATCCAGTACCTCGATTACTCCACCCGAAACGGGGTCAAACTTCTCGATGGACTCAATATCATCGCCCCAGAAAATGATTCGGTAGGCAAAATCGCCGTAGGCGGCAAAAACATCCACCGTATCACCCTTCACGCGGAAGGTGCCGTTCTTAAAGTCAACCTCGCTACGCGAGTAAAGGCTATCAACAAGCCTTCTAAGCAGAACATTCCTACTAATAGTTTCGCCACATTTGATGGTAACAGTGTTACTGTGAAAATCCTGTGGATTACCTATACCATAAAGACACGATACAGAAGAAACTACTACAACATCCTTTCGTCCCGAGAGCAAAGCCGAAGTAGCGCTAAGTCTTAACTTTTCTATCTCTGCATTAATTGATAAATCCTTTTCAATGTAAGTATCGGTAACAGGGAGGTAGGCCTCGGGCTGATAGTAATCGTAATACGAGACGAAATACTCCACTGCATTCTGTGGGAAAAACGACTTAAACTCTCCGTAAAGTTGAGCGGCAAGGGTTTTATTGTGGCTAAGCACAAGCGCTGGCCGATTTAGCTGTGCCAACATGTTGGCCACAGTAAAGGTTTTGCCCGAACCGGTAACGCCAAGTAACGTTTGAAACTTGTCGCCACGCTGAATACCCTGCACCAACTGCGCTATGGCATCGGGCTGATCGCCTGTGGGTTTAAAATCGGATGTGAGTTTAAATGCCATTTTGTAGAGAACCAAATTCAAACCTCAAAAGTACAGTTTTTTGATTACAATTAAGGATACAACAGCATTGTACTAAGCTTGGAACTAAAAGAAAAAAGTGACACCAAAAGATGATGCCACTTAATGGTTTAAGGTTTATTTAGGGAGTTTCAGTTAGTAAACGAAACCAAATCGACAAGTTCTTGAGCTTTACTGCGTCTGAAAAAATAGTCTATGGTTTCGAGTAGTTTACTGCTGGAGATTGGTTTCGTAAGATAAGCGCTGCACCCCGCCGCAATACACTTTTCCATATCGCCCGAAATGGCGCAAGCGGTTTGGGCTATAACTGGCATATTTGGCATAATGCTTTTTATTTGCCTTGTGGCTTCTAGTCCACTAATCCCTTTAAGTTTAATGTCCATCAGGATTAAATCAACCTTTTCAGCATCCTTAATTAGCTGAATTGCAGCATTGCCATTGTCGACAACAATAATCTTTATTCCTGTTTTAGAAAGTATTGCCTTAAGCAGTAATTGACTTGAGGGATCGTCCTCAACGACAAGTACTACCTTGTGCGACCATGCATAATCTGCTTCCACCTCAGGGATTTGTTTTAAATTTTAAAAACTTACGCAAGTTATAACTAAAAATTTGGAAACAGGAACAATAAACCTATGTTTTTTTCAACAAAAAGATAGTTTTTTCATCTTTTTTACGAATTGGTGGCATTTTTACATATTGAGCAAAGGCATCTAATACAATAATTAATAATCGATTAAAACCCGTTTAAAGTCATTGTTACTGTGGGTATAAGAAGCAAAAAGCCAAGTATAATAACAGTTAAAATTAGGGGCCAAACCCATTTTACCCATTTGTGATATGGTACCCGTGCAACACCCAACACTGCAATAAGCACACCCGAGGTGGGTGTGATCATGTTTGTGAATCCATCGCCAAACTGAAATGCCATTACGGTTGCCTGTCTTGAGATACCAATTAAATCGCTAAAGGGAGCCATAATAGGCATGGTAATAGCTGCTTTGGCTGAACCCGATGGAATTACGATATTAATTAGAGTTTGAATAAAATACATAACCCCAACCGAAGCTACGTTGCCAAAGTTACCCATGGCCTTAGAAAGGCCATAAAGGATAGAATCGATTACTCCACCATCCTCGAGAATTACGATGATCCCGCCAGCCAACCCAACGATTACGGCAGCCGAAAGAATATCCTTTACCCCTTCGAGAAAGAGTTTCGCAATATCATCGGCCGATTTGTTTATAGCTAAACCACTAGCAATACCCATTGCCATAAATAGCGTTGCTATCTCCATAACATACCAACCGTAACCCATAACTCCAATTATCAGAAAAAGGATTGTGTATGCCAATAGCAACAGAATGAAAAAGTGAACTGATTTACGCAGCGAAAAGAACCCCAACAGCCCAAAGAGCCCCGTAACAATAGGAATCACAATAAAGGTATAGGAAGAATTCCCAATAGTTAAAGTGGTTTGGGGATAAAGTACCGAGAAAATAGCAAGTGCTGAAAGGATCACTCCGTATACAATCCATGCCATGGTTGGAGTGTAGTAAGTTACATTCTCCACATCGAGTTGCTCGCGCTTACGCCAGTAATCATCCTCCTCGTAAACTGGCGATAGCTGCGGTTTACGCTTAATCTTACGGGCATAGTAAATAACAAATGCGATTGCCACCGCATTTAGTACAACCCAGCAAAATATCCGATACTCAATCCCCGAGAAAAGCGGGATATCGGCTAATCCCTGCGCAATACCAATGGTAAACGGATTTAAAACCGCTCCGGCAAAACCTATATGGGCTGCCACATACACCATGCAAACACCCAGAATGGAGTCGTAACCCATGGAAATGGCCAGAGGAACAAGTATAATGGCAAAGGCAATGGTCTCCTCGCTCATGCCAAATATTGCACCAAACAGGCTAAACATGAGCATTACAAGAATAATTATGATATTATCGACACCCAAACGTTTCATCAACTTGTTGCCCTCAAGTTTGCGCGTAAAGCGCAAAAAGGCGAGTATACCAATATCTATAGCCTTGCTTTGATTCATAATCCAGAAGGCTCCGCCAATCATCAGAATAAACACAATGATGTTGCTTTGCTTTACAAATCCCTTAAAAAGGGCTGAAAACACTTGCCAAGTTTGGGCATGAGGTTCAATTTTACCCTTGTGCTCATCGGGCAAATTCTTGTAGTAGTGGAACACCATTTCGGTTTGCTTCACTCCCTCAACCTCGTGTTCTACCTTTACATATTTCCCGGCTGGGATAAGCCAGGTTAAAATGGCTGCAATAATTATGATTCCAAAAACAATAACATATGTATGAGGAACTTTCTTTAGCATAGTAATCGAATAAATTATAATAATCGTAAAAGCATGATCGACGACAAAAGTGGGAAAAATTTGAATAAATCGGACATTCACGATAAATCTATATCCAGCAAAATTCAATAAAACTTTTTGCGCAAAATATTTACATTTGCTTAATAAGATTATTAGTTATGATTTTTAGCCTAACACTTTTTTACGTTTTCGCCCCTCTGCTTATCCTTCACCTATGCCATCGATATCCCATTGTTAATAAGCTAGGCGCAGTAATTATTGCATATTTAATTGGTTTGCTGATTGGAAACATTGGTTTACTTCCAAGTATTAGCAATTACCTCAACGATCTTATGCTTAACAACCCGAAAGTTACAGAAAAGGATATTGAGGTTCTTTTAACCAATGGTCAAATACTCACCAGCGATCTGGTTGCATTTAAAATCTACAAAATGCGCGATTTGCTTATGACAATTACCATTCTACTTGCCATACCTCTACTCCTTTTCTCATCAAACCTAAAGCAATGGAAGGGATTAGCAGGAAAAACATTGATATCGCTTCTGATAGGATTTATTGCTGTAATATTTACCGTTGTGGTCGGTTTTTTCGTTTTTCGCTCCTCGGAAACAAAGGATTTATGGAAAATTGCAGGAATGCTAATTGGCGTTTACACCGGTGGAACACCAAATCTTGCATCGCTTAAAATGATGCTCGAGGTAGATGCAAACACATATATTCTCACCCACACGTACGATTTAGTGGTTGGGGTAGTTTACCTTGCTTTTCTTATGACACTGGGGCAAAAGATTTTCCGAAAATTTCTGCCCAAGTTTCCCTTAAATAATCTTGTAAATGCATCAATAATAACAAACAAATCCGATTCGTGCTGTAGGATTTATAAGTGGGACAAGATTATTCCACTACTTAAAGCCTATGCCATTGCCCTTATAATATTTGGAATAGGCGCTGGTTTAAGCACACTTGTTCCCTCAGGTAAAGTTATGGTTATAGTTATCCTTACAGTAACTACGTTGAGTATACTTGCTTCACTTATCCCTGCCATTAACAAGATAGACAAAACCTTTGAATCGGGGATGTACTTAATTCTGGTATTTAGCCTTGTGGTTGCCTCAATGGCCGACGTGAGAAATTTATCAAGTATTACACCTGGATTGATAGGTTACATATCGCTAGCCGTTTTCGGATCGCTTCTGCTGCAGGTAACGCTTGCCAAACTATTTCGGGTTGATGCCGACACCACAATAATAACCTCAGTGGCATTTATCTGTTCGCCTCCTTTTGTGCCGGTAATTGCAGGAACTTTGGGCAATCGTCAAATTATTGTATCGGGCATTACCATTGGAATTATTGGTTATGCTGTAGGTAACTACCTTGGATTCGCTATTGCTGAAGTGCTCAAAAACTTCTAATCATAAAAAAAGGGGCAATGCCCCTTTTTATATGATTCCTTTTCGGAATGCATACCCTACATAGCCTTTTGATTGTTCCTCCTTATAGATAAAGTGCTTCATCTCCCACGATTTGCTTCCGGCTCCTCCTTTTTGCTCAAACTCACCCATCTCATCAAATCCCTTCTCGAATAACGAAAGAGCATCGGGAAATACCTCAATAAACACATTATTTACTACTTGATCATCGCTTAAGCCAAGCAACTTGAGGCCTGCGCCCTTAATCTCGGTAATAAGCCCTTCGGAAATGCTATAAACCAATATTGGTGTGGAATCGGCAATGCCCGTTAGTACTTTGTTTATGACTTTGAATTCCGCCATTACCTGCTTCGATTTTTTGTCCAATTCCATTACCCTTGAAACATCTCTCGAAATACCGAAAGTACCAATGGTTTTGCCATCCTGGTCTTTCAACGGCATCTTGGTTGTAGAAACATATGTATCTGCACGTCCGTCGGTGTAGGTTTCTCGCTCAATCTTATCGATAATGGGAATTCCGGTTCTAATTATCTCCTGCTCATCCTCAAAGGCAGGACGCGCATGATCTTCGCCAAAGAAATCGAAATCGCTCTTGCCAATTAAGTAGTTATCATCATCAACGCCGTGTTTCACAATCATTCGTCTACTGGTTCTAATAAAGCGACTCTCCAAATCCTTAAAGTAAATCGAGTCCGGAATATTATTCATAAGCGCATTCATCAGAGCCGACTCCTTCAATAGCGATTCGGTGGTTTTAACAAGCTCCTCCTGCTTTTCGGTAAGTTCTTGGGTCATCATCTTTGCCTGATACTCTTGCCTACGGATATCGGTGATATCGAACTCTACTCCAAGCAGTCCGGTAATCCCAAGATGCTCAATATATAGCGGTTTTAAAAGCGATTTGGTTACCCTACCCTCATTAGTGCTGGCATCACCCTCCTCAGTGATTCGCGACACCCCCGAACGCACAATCTCTTGCTCCTTATGCTGTATGGACTGAGCCTCATCGGCTGGTAAGAAATCGAAATCAGTCTTGCCAATTACTTCGTCAATAGTTTTCCTAAAGTGATCGGCTACAAGCCTGTTGGCAATAAGATATTTGCCCTTATCGTCCTTAAGGAAAACCTTTTCCGGAATCTCGTTCAGCAAGGCGATTAACATTCGTTGCTGCTGCTCCACGTTAACTTTAAGCTGCTCCAGCTGCTCGTTGGTGGCTTGCAACTCCTCCATATTCTGCCGAACTTCCTCCTCCTGCGCCAGCATCTCCTCGGCCTGCTGCTGCGATTGCTCAAGAAGATACAAGGTTTTAGCATTAACACGCACAGTAAGTATGGTTGATGCTATGCTTTGCGCAACGCGTTCCAGAAAATCGACTTCAAACTGTTCAAGTTTTGTAAACGAGGCCATTTCGATCACACCAAGTACTTCCTCCTCGTGCTTTAATGGTACTAATACAATATATTTTGGGGTGGCCTTGCCCAAACCAGAGGTAATTTCCACGTAATCGTCAGGGACTTCGGTTAGCTGAATGGTCTCTTTTTCAAGCGCGCACGCACCCACAAGCCCTTCCTGAATTTCGAGGCGCTTGCTAACAAACTTTTTCCTATCCCAGGCATAAGCAGCAACCAGCTCAAAGAACTTGTCGTTTTTATCGTCATCGTTAATGATAAATAGGGCAGCCTGGTTGGCATTTACGTATTTTACCAGATTTTTGACAATCTCATCTGCTAGATTCTGCAAGTTATCGTTGTTGCGCCGCAGAATATCGGCGAACATGGCAAAACCCTCGTTGGCCCAAGCACGTTTTTTATCCTCCTCTTTACGCTTAACCTCATCGTCCTTGGCCACCTTAAGGCTATCGCGCATATCTATAAGCGATTTGCCAAGAATATCGCTCTCGCTAAGCAGCTCTAGTTTGCTGTCTAGTTTGCCATTGCCTATATCCAAAGCAAAAGATGTTTTCTGGTTTAGCCCCTCAATTGATCGGTTAAAGGCTTGAGCCATCTCCTCAATCTCATCCTTTGAGGAGACATTAAGAATCATCTTTTTAGATATTTCGCCATTGGCCATTCGCTTTAGCGAATCGGTAATATTTACAATTGGCCGAGTAAGATTATTGGAGATTATGATAAGAAGAATAACCACAACACCAAGGGCAAATAGTCCTACAAAAAGGGAGATGTAAAGCATTTTGTTAGCTGTTCGCATAATCTCCTTGTAAGGAATTGAGATGGCAAGAGACCAGGGCTTTTCTACACCATCAACCTTAACCGGTGCAAAAATCATGTAATGGCTTTCCCCCTGTGAGTCGATACGCATAAAGGAGAATTCCTCACCCTTTTTAACTTTATCGATAACCAACTCGCGATTCACATCATCCGGGAAGATATCGGAAACATTCTTGTTAATATACTGTCCGTCGGGGTGCCCTGCTATTACGCCTGCATTGGAGAGTAGAAATGCAAAACCACCGTTAACAGTTTTTACGCCCTGCACCAGATGTTGAAGGGCTGTAAGCTCAACATCAACCCCAATAAGCCCCATGAATTTCTTATCAATTTGAATGGGCGATGCGATGGTGGTCATAAGTCGGGCTTCGCGCTTATTGTCCTCAACCACATCGAGGTAGGGTTCCCATATATCATCTACATTGGCTTTTTTAAACGCTCCATATAGTTCGGGATCACCTTCGAGACTACGCTCCTCTATTTCGCTATTGAATTTATTATTATCGTCGCGCAATACGTACATTAAAATTCGGCCATAATCCTTGGTATACCCCGGAACATAACCGTAATACTCCCAGCTATCCCAAATTATATAAATGTGGGGATTAGCCTTAAGTACGGGCATATACATCTCCAGAAACAGCTTTGTCCACTGCTCCGAAGGCATGCTCTTGTAAACAGTAAAAGCCTGTGAAAGTGTGCGGGTAAGGGTGATATTTCGCTCAAAGAACTTCCCTATTTCGCTAGCTGCATTTTCGGCTAGAAGTTCTGTTTTCTGTAGCGTTTCATTAAGAATGGCCTGGCGCGAATTAACAGTAATGTAGCCAACTGAAATAACGTAGAAAATGGCAAAAACAAGAAGGATGTAAAGTAAAATCTTCTGGCGAATGGTGCGTTTGTTTTTCATCACTCGATGGGTTTTGTTGACCTCGTAAAATTATCGAATTATTTAAAAAAACCTAATTTTATTGGGTTGATATTTAAATGGCTGAATGTTGATAAGAACTTATCCTCTGTTATCTCGATGAGATTCATGAAAACTCATCGGTAAAGAACTCCTTGGCAAAATTTACCAAATACACACGTTCCGTAGCACGGGTTAATGCCGTGTACAGCCATCGCAGATACTCCTTGCTAATCATATCGTCGCGAAAAAATCCTTGGTCGATGTACACATGCTTCCACTGCCCGCCCTGGGCCTTGTGACAGGTTACAGCATAGGCAAACTTCACCTGTAGAGCATTGAAATATGGATCCTCTTTTATCTTTTTAAGCTTATTCCTCTTATTAATGATATCGGCATAGTCGAGCGAAACACTCTCGAAAAGCTGATTAGATCGATCGGATGGCAACGAGGGGCCATCGAGCGAAAGAGTGTCTAACATTATCATCACATCGAGTTCCTGCTGCTGGTAATCGGTTAGCCTAACGGTTACATCGGCAAATCGGAATCCATGCAGCTCCCGTACTTTTCTAATCCGAACCACCTCAACAATATCGCCATTGGCGATAAAATTTATATCCTGAATCTTCTCTACCCAGAAATAGTTATTACGGACAACCATTAGCAAATCGCCAATGGAAAGTTCCTCTTCTCGCCATAGAATCTGATTTCGTATACCCTGGTTATACTTATTTGCTCGCTTATTGGAGTAGTTTAGCACGATGGTTTCGTTAACGCCCACTCGCGAATAGCTGCTTTCAAGGGTTTCTATCAGCTCTGCCCCCGACAGCTTTAAAATATCGTTAAACCCAACCAGCTGGAATTTGGGAACAGCATTGAAGTTCTTAGAAATCATCGTGCGGATTAGTGTGGCGTTACTTAAAACTCCCGAGTCGGCCGCTTGGCGAACCACCTCATTCAGGGTTATCTCGGTCACGTCGAATCCATAACTCTCAAGCACTCGTTTATCGAGTGCTGGGCTAATATCGAGCCTTATAGGTGGTAGCTGTGCCTCATCGCCAACTATCATAAGCCTACAATTATCGCCATCGTCGATAAACTGGATTAAATCCTCAAGCACGTTACCCGATCCGAAAAATGAATCCTCGGAGGAGTTATTTATCATAGAGCCTTCATCAACAATAAAAATTGTATTGCTACTTGTATTTCTGTTAAGTACAAATCGGCCTAATGCCTCCTTTTGCGATTGCTGACGATATATCCACTTATGAATAGTATATGCCGGATAGCCCGAATATTGCGAAAGCACCTTTGCTGCGCGGCCAGTTGGTGCCAGTAACACTACCTTAATACCCTGCACTAACAACGATCGAACACAAGCAGCAATAAGGGTTGTTTTGCCAGTGCCTGCATATCCCTTAAGCAAAAATATTTGTCTTGATTTTTTGCTCACAAAAAAATCGGTCAGCAGATGTGCCGTAACCTCCTGGCTTCTTGTCAATTCATGACCAATACTGTTGATAAGAGACGAAAGCAGGGCTTCTTTTTTCATTTATGGTGTAGAATTTAAATGAGCTTGGGTGTAAGAATTTAATTTTATGTTTATAAATTTGCAGGCAAACTTAAATTAAATTGAGTAAAATGAAAACCGTTTATCAAATTCTGCTTCTAATTCTCATAGTGGTTTTATCCTACCTAGTTTTCGAGAGTATTATGAATCCTATCCGTTTCAATAGGGATAAAGATAAAAGGTATGCCAAAACCATCGAACGCCTTAAGGATATCAGAACTGCTCAATTAGCATACCGGGCTGAGTACAACAAGTTTACTGGCAGTTTCGACACCTTGATCAACTTTGTAAAATATGACTCTTTTAGAGTAGTTCGTCAAATTGGTTCATTAGACGACTCTGTTGCAGTTGCCAAAGGACTTGTTCGTCGTGATACTGTTAAGATTAGCATTCTGGACAGTCTTTTCAAAAAAGGATATCCAGTTGACTCGTTGCGATTAGTCCCCTATACTGGCGGCAGCCAATTTGAAATGGGAGCAGGTGAGATTGAAACGGGATCGGGTTTGAAAATCAAAGTGTTTGAGGCTAAAGTTCATAATAACGTATTGTTAAAAGGCCTCGACCGTCAACTTGTAATTAACATGAATGACCTAAGTAAGAAACTTGAGCGATACCCAGGTCTTCAGGTTGGTTCACTTACCGAAGCTACTAATAACGCCGGTAACTGGGAATAGGATGGGGTAACTATGCAAAAGTTTGAACTTTTCGACGAAACCTTCGACTCATTCCGTACCGAAACATACGAATTATCCATTCAGGTATCCCTGAATGGATTTTCTTTTTGCGTAAAAGACCTGACCCGAAATCACTTTATTGCACTGGTCGATTCTCCCTTTGAGCATGCCTTACTCAACGGGGACGACTGGATTGGAAGAGTAACAGAGATAGTTGATGCTTATAATTGGCTTTCCAAACCATTTAAGAAAACCATATTTAGTTACTCTAGTCAACACTTTACGCTGATTCCACAAAATTTCTTTGAGCCCGAAAGGGCCAAACAATTACTATCGTTGGTTAGCCCAATTCCCACTCTTGATGAGATTAGGTTTAAACCGATAACTAATGATGTAGTGAGTGTTTTCAGCATTCCATCGGCATTAATTACGGCATGGCTTAAACTTCACGGAGAAACAATTATAGTAAGTTGTATTAACTCTACATTAAAGCACCACATTCAGTCGTGGCAAAAAAGTAAATCACCGCTCCTATCAGTAGCTTGTATGGAAGGTTATGCGATGATTATTCTCTCGAAAAATGAGAAATTGCTTCACTGCGGAAGTAATGTCCACAAGAATAATGAAGATCTAGCATATCATTTGGTAAGTATTTGCAATCAGTTCGACTGTAAAACGCTGAGTACACATGTTGAACTATTTGGGAAAATCGATAAAGAGGAAGAACTATCAACACTACTTCAACGTTTCTTTAAAAACGTTGAAAACACTCCAGCATCCAGCCAATTTCATTTTAGCTATTTGCTAACCGACTACAAAAAATCACATGCAACACTTTTCAACCAGTCGCTATGCGTATAGTTAGTGGTGAATTTAAGGGGCGAATTTTCAGCCCACCCAAAAACATCAAAGCCCGTCCCACAACAGATATCGCGAAGGAGGGGCTTTTTAATATCTTAAACAATAATTTCGATTTTGAGGAGATAAGCGTCCTCGATCTTTTTGCGGGAACCGGAAGCATTAGCTTTGAATTTGCCTCACGGGGATGCAAAAGCATTCATCTTGTTGAGATGGATTTCACTCATTTTGGTTTTATACGCAAGGTAATTGAAGAGCTAAAGCTAAACCACATTACGCCAATTAGGCACGATGCATATAAATTTCTAAAAAATTGCAAGCTGCAATTTGATGTAATTTTCGCCGACCCTCCCTACGATATAAAAGGGGTGGAACAAATTCCAGAAATTGTCATTTCCCATAACCTCCTCAAGGACAATGGCTGGCTAATTGTTGAGCATTCAAAACGAGTTGACCTCTCGGAACTCACTGGTTATAACGAAACCCGAAATTACGGAAATGTTCACTTTAGTTTCTTTCGGACGTGATTTTTTTTTGAAAAAGGTATTGCAGATATTAAAAGAAGATGTATCTTTGCACCGTCAAAAACAAAGGCAAGTTCTTTAAAAATATATTGGTTCGGTAGTTTCTCGTCAAGTTTTGGCTTTCCGAGATTAGAATACATGCCTGTCATCTCGTCAACGTGTTGACGAGACGGGTTCGAGTCCTGCCGGATCTTATGAGTTTGATAATAGTTCTTTATAAAAAATATTGGTTCGGTAGTTCAGTTGGTTAGAATACATGCCTGTCACGCATGGGGTCGCGGGTTCGAGTCCCGTCCGGACCGCAAAAGCCTCCTTTCAGGAGGCTTTTGTCATTTATACCCATGTCGATGTTCTACACCTACATCATATACAGCCCAGCCTTCGAGGTTTACTACAAGGGGGTCACCACCAACCCCGAGCATCGGCTCTACGAGCATAACAACGGGCTGAGCCGATACACCACCGGCAAAGAGCCATGGCTGCTGATGTACCTCAAACAACACCCATCGAAGCGCGAAGCCCAGATAGAGGAGAAACGCCTCAAAAAGCTCAACGACCGTTCGCTCCACAAACTCTTTAACGATCCAAACAACATAGCCCCGCCGCTGGGTTAGAATACATGCCTGTCATCTCGTCAACGTGTTGACGAGACGGGTTCGAGACTTGTCAACGGAGTTGACTAGTCCGCAAAAGCCTCCTCTCAGGAGGCTTTTGTCATTTATACCCATGTCGATGTTCTACACCTACGTCATTTACAGCCCAGTCTTCGAGGTTTACTACAAGGGGTTCACCACCAACCCCGAGCATCGGCTCTACGAGCTTAACAACGGGCTGAGCCGATACACCGCAGGAAAAGAGCCGTGGTTGCTGATGTACCTAAAACAACACTCATCGAAGCGCGAAGCCCAGATAGAGGAGAAACGCCTGAAAAAGCTCAACGACCGTTCGCTCCACAAACTCTTTAACAATCCAAACAACATAGCCCCGCCGCTGGGTTAGAATACAACAACCCTGATATATTTCTTATTATTGTTACTTTTACGAGCAAAACCAAAAGAAACATATCATGAAAAATTTACAGTTTAATGCATACAACCTTATCACAATAGCTATAATAGCTATTGTACTTAGCGGATGCAACGAGCCTAAAACATCCACGCTATGGCTTATGGGCGATTCTACTATGACCGACTATGCTAACTACGGCGAGGACTACATGAAGGAACGCTTTCCACAAACTGGATGGGGACAGGCCTTACCACCCTACCTTGGACTCGACAGCCTAAAAAAGGTGAGGATAATCAAAGCCGATAGCTTGGTGCTAATGAATAAGGCCCGAGGTGGACGCAGCTCACGCTCATTTTTTGAGGAGGGACGCTGGGCCGAGATCTACTCGCAGCTTAAACCCGGCGACTGGGTAATTATTCAATTTGGTCATAATGATGCGTCCGAAAGCAAGGGCGAGAGATATGTTAGCATCCCTGGTTACAAGGAATTTCTTAGGCTATACGTAAATCAAACCCGCGAAAAGGGTGCCACTCCAATACTTATCACATCGGTTTGCCGAAACTACCCCTGGACCGACAGAAAACTTGGCAGTTCGCATGGCGATTACCCTCAAGCTATGAAAGAGGTTGCTGCGGAGCTATCGGTCTACTGCATCGATTTAACCCAAATATCGGCTGAGTACTTCACCGAGCTGGGAAAGGATTTTGTTACCGAAAACTACTTTATGAATATTCCAGCCGGTAAATACGAAGCCTATCCCGACGGGCTATCAGACAACACTCACTTCCAACCTGCAGGAGCAAAAGCCGTTGCTCAACTAGTGTTCGATGCATTGGTCAACCTACAATAATTTACAGCCCGATATAACTCGACAAAACCCAATGAGATAGCTCACTGGGTTTTGCTTTTACATCACTTTTTTATGGCACCAATAAAACTCCGCTCCACTATAGATTAGCATGTTGTTAATATTGCTACATTTGATTACTGCCTTATGCAAATGAAATAATGAAAACTCCATGAGAAAGTATTTCAACTGGTACGATATCCTTATCTCTCCACTTTTAAGTGGTCTGAGAAAACACATTATCTCTCAGGTAGAAGTTGGCAGTACAGTAATTGAAATTGGTTGCGGGACAGGCCAGCTGGCTCAGGAACTGTTAAAAAAGGGAATAACTGAATACTTTGGAGTCGATATCGCACCTCAAATGATTAGCATAGCACGCAGGAAGGTAGTATCTCCAGGATTTATCTTTACTGATAACGACTTCCTTATCGTAAATTGCGATAAAATTTTTGATTACGCAATTCTCACCATGATAATTCACTCCATTGATACAGATATAGCCCAAAAAATAATTCGTAAAGCCTCCACAATCGCCAACAAGATTATAATTGCCGATTATGAAGTACCTCAACCTAATGATATTAGAGCACTTCTTGTAAGAATTATCGAATGGTTAGCAGGGAGTGAGCACTATTACAACTTCAAAACATTTAAAAACAACGGAGGTATACTTTTTTACGCACATCCCTCGGAACTAGGAGTTTTGAAAACCATCTCCAATCAAGTTTTCAGCATTATAGTTCTTGAGTCTCCCACCTAGCCCTTAGTGAATTACCAAACACTTCCCTCGCTTTCAAAATAATTCAACTTTACAATAGAATTAGAATTTTATGATTATCCGCTAATGTGCCTAAATTATTATATTTGTACAAAATATATTGAAAATGAATTTTATAGATTTTGTAAAGCAGCATCCTGATGAGAACAGTTGCATTCAACATTTCAGGAGAAT
>JAVEYY010000048.1:0-29414 GCA_034003245.1 Tenuifilaceae bacterium | reverse complement strand
GGAGTATTTTCCCGTACTAAGTTCGGCTAAAATTTTGAGTTTGAAACCCTCGCTGTACCGCCTAACAAAACCATCATTTTTATACATAACTGCTACGTGTTGTGTAGCCGTTTTTTAGGACGGGTCATTGTGTCGCACAACGGCACGCAGTGTGGCTACTGCACTCCCGGCTTTGCCATGTCAACCTTTGCGTTATCCAAGAATCATGTAAAACCCTCGCGCGAGGTTGTGCTCGATGCTCTAACAGGCAACCTGTGCCGATGCACGGGCTATAAATCGATTTTAGAGGCCGCCTCGTCGGCCTGTGAGAATAGGGTAGAGGACCATTTCACCAAATCCGAGGATGAAGTCTGCCGTTTACTTGATGATATTGCCAGCAAAAATGTTGATTTGGAACTAACTGGGAGTGGACAAAAGTACTTCCTCCCATCGAACCTCGAAAGCGCCCTTAGGTACAGAAAAGAGTATCCCGATGCGGTTATTGTATCGGGCTCAACCGATGTGGCGCTTCGGCAAACCAAAAAAGGGGAGCATTTCCCGTTGATAATTGATCTGTCAGCAGTAAAAGAGGTAAAGCAATTCAGCGATAACGGAAATCAATTCACCTTTGGAGCGGGAATGTGCATGGAGCAGCTAAAGACCTTGGCACAGGATAGGTTGCCTGCACTACATATCATGCTCTCGGTATTCGGATCGCTACAGATACGGAACAGGGCAACACTTGGCGGGAATATTGGCTCCGCCTCGCCCATAGGCGATAGCCTTCCGCTACTGTTTGCCTACAACGCTTCGGTTACGCTGATTAGTACTGATAAATCGACCCGTACCTTACCCATTGGTGATTTCATAATTGGATATCGCCAAACGGCCCTTAAACCACACGAGCTAATCTATAGCGTTACCTTTCCAAAGCCGCCGAGCGGATTGGTGGTAAAATCGTATAAGGTATCGCGACGGAAGGATTTGGATATCTCCACCGTTAGCGCTGCTTTTGCCCTGACCATGAATGAAGATGGAACGGTTAAGTCCATTGTAATGGCATACGGCGGCATGGCCGCTACAACCCAACGAGCGCTGCAAACCGAAGAGTTTTTGAGAGGAAAAGCGTGGAGTGTCGAGAATATTGAGAAGGCAATGACCCTGGTTGAGGAAGAGTATCAACCCCTTTCCGATGCCCGTTCCGATGCCCAGTCGCGAAGAATTGCCGCCTCAAACCTTCTGCTTAAGTTCTATAACGAAACCCACTAGCATGAATCCCCACGAAATCCACCATGATAGCGCCGAGAAGCACGTAAGTGGCGAATCCATCTACATCAACGATATGGATTGCGGTAGCAACATGCTGTTTGGGAAAGTGCTTTACAGCTCCCATGCACATGCCCGCATTATCTCCATCGATACAAAAAAAGCATCTGTTTTTCCAGGTGTTTGCGCAATACTTACAGCTGAAGATATTCCCGGCCAGAACCAAATGGGCCCCGTGGTTCACGATGAACCATGCCTAGCTCAGAACGAAGTAACCTTTGTGGGGCAGGCCATTGCGCTTATTGCTGCGCAAAGTATGGACATTGCTCAGCAGGCGGCAAAACTTATCGACATACAGTTCGAGGAGTTGCCCGCCATAACAACCCTTGAGCAGGCCATGGCAAAGGGCGAAATGTTGGGAACACCTCGCATTATCAAAAGGGGTGATGTAAGTAAGGGATTTGAGCAATCGGCACATCGCCTAACGGGTACGCTCCTAACCGGGGCGCAGGAGCACTGGTATCTTGAGACTCAAAGTTGTCTTTGCATCCCAGGCGAGCACAACGAGATGAACGTGTACAGCTCAACGCAGCACCCCTCCGAAACGCAGGCCATTGTGGCCGAGGTGCTGGGCGTAACCCGCAACGAGGTGGTTGTGGAAACCCGCCGAATGGGTGGCGCATTTGGGGGCAAGGAGACACAGGCTAACCACGTGGCAGCCTGGGCAGCCTTGCTGGCAAAGCACACCCGAAAGCCAGTTAAGATTCATCTATTCCGCGACGACGATCAGATAATGACTGGCAAACGCCATCCCTTTATTTCGACCTATGAGGTTGGGTTTGATGCCGATGGCCGAATCCTTGCCTACAATCTGGAGCTGAATGCCAATGCTGGCGCTGCCACCGACCTGTCGATAGCCATTCTGGAAAGGGCCGTGTTCCACGCCGATAATGCCTACTTTATCCCAAATATATCGGTTGTGGGTAAAGCCTGGAAAACCAACCTGCCATCGAATACCGCGTTCCGCGGTTTTGGTGGGCCACAGGGTATGGCTGTTATTGAGAACGCCATTGATCGAATAGCCCATTATCTAAAAAAGGATGCTGCCGAAGTCCGATATATCAACTTCTATGGGCTTCACAGCCAAAACACTACCCACTACGAGCAGCTGGTGGAGAATAACCGGTTGTTTACCCTTTACGAGCAGCTGGTTAGCACCTCCCACTACTTCGACAGGAGAGCGGCTGTGAAAAAGTTTAATAACAATAGCAAGTATGTAAAGCGAGGGTTGGCGCTAACACCTATTAAGTTTGGGATATCGTTTACCACCAGTTTCCTCAATCAGGCAGGTGCGCTGGTAAATATCTACCAGGATGGAACCGTGCTGATGAATCACGGGGGAACCGAGATGGGCCAAGGGCTGCATACCAAGATGCTGCAGGTGGCGGCCAGCGAGTTGGGCATATCGCCTCAGCATATCAAGGTGAATGCCACCAACACCTCAAAGGTGCCCAACACTTCGGCCACGGCGGCCTCGTCGGGCAGCGACCTTAACGGCATGGCCGTTAAGAACGCCACCGACAAGCTGCGTAAAAGGCTGGCCCCATTGGCTGCAAAGCTAATCGCACAGAGGACTGGTAGTGTAGTTTTGGATGATGAGATTGTATTTGCAAACGATTTGGTTTTTCACCCCAAGCACCCAGAGCAAAGTGTACTCTTTCCCCAGCTTATCGCATCGGCCTACCTGAACCAGATTAGCCTAAGCGCCACGGGATTCTACAAAACTCCCGATATCCATTTCGATAAGGATAAGGGTAGGGGAAAACCTTTCCACTACTTTGCCTTCGGCATGGCCGTGGCCGAGGTTGAGGTGGATATGTTAACTGGTCATTACCGGAATATCCGCACCGATATCCTGCACGATGCAGGCAAGTCGATAAACAGGCAGATTGACCTAGGACAGGTTGAGGGGGCGTTTATTCAGGGTGTGGGTTGGTGTACCACCGAGGTGATAAAGTGGACGCCGCAGGGACATCTGCTAAACCATAGTCCCGACACCTACAAAATTCCCTCGGTGCAGGATACACCGCCCGATTTTCGGGTTAAACTCCTGCAGGATGCACCCAATCCCAATACCATTAAGCAGAGCAAGGCCGTGGGCGAACCACCTTTTATGCTGGCCTTTGCCGTGTGGCTGGCCATTAAGGATGCGCTGGCCTCCATTGCAGATTACAGTGTGGAACCAGAGTTTGAGCTGCCCGCCTCGAATGAGGTTATATTAAAATCAGCTAGGAAACTTTACGGTGAATCAGTATCGGGTATATAGGCCTTAACCCCGGTGGGGTTATAAAATTGGTTTATGAAGTTTTTCCTATAAATCACAAAATTCTATGAGCTTCGGTGGACATGTTCTGGATATGGTTAACAGGATGAAGGCCAATGAGGCCCTAAAGAAAGCCCATCGTGCGAAATATCGAAGAATTAAGGATGCCTACAGTAATTCTACAAATAGTAAGCTATCGGGGAAACTGACCAGTACTACCATTTCAAAGGAAGAAATGGAGGTGATTAAGGCTAAGATTAGAGGTGATTTGAGAAGGGAGCGGAGAATAGAGCTGGTGCTAACATATTCCATAACATTACTGTTATCCATCGCCGTTTTTATTATCATCCTTTTTGTTCTGAGGCGATAAGAAGGGGCACAGCTCTCATAGTTGATAAGTTACAGCCAAAAAGACTCATTAGGGTTTATCAAATTACAAAACCCTTTCCCATTTTACTCGCTCCTCCTGAGAGTTTCCATGATTAAGCGCATAACGTTTTCGAGGTATACCAAGGATTTTCGTGATTTTAGGGAATTTCCTGCGCAGCTAATCACCGATTCCCTGCGCAGGAAATAAAATTATCACCGCAGAGAATCGGTGATTAGCTGCGGTGATAATAAAATTTCCACACTAGGAAATGTTGGACCCCTGCTGTGCCGTGAACAATTTCCACGTTAGGAAAAAAAAATTTCCACAGCAGGAAAATGGCAATTCTCTGCGCAGGAAAAATAATTCCCTGCGCAGGGAATTTTGAATACCAGCAGAGGAGGGCTTTATCGAAAGTTTTGAGTAGCCCGAGGCAGATTCCATACAAGCTATTGCCGTGTTGTAATCCAGAAGGGAAAGGACTACTTTACTTTTGTTTACCCTATGTTAATCGCTAAATCGCATAGCACCAACAGGGCAATGGGGCTAATCTTCAGTAGTAATTTTTAAAAGGCACGAATAGCCCGAACGTTAAAAAAGTTATCCTTATCACTTTGTCCTTGGGTACCGTAACCGAAGTACTGAACCAAAGCGCTGTATGAGTCGTACTCTGATGAACTCCAGTAGATTCTTTCTTCAAAACCTCCTATAATATCCCGGTTTTGGTAAAGTTTGTTGAGTTCGTCCTTACTGGGCAGAAACCAGTCGCTATATCCATTTAACTCCAAATCGTTACAGAGACTAGCGGCCAAACCTGAGTAGGGGCATTTTGCCACAATGGCAAGTGTGTTTGCCATTCCAGTACCCATTGCTACTGAGGTGCCCCCTACATTCGTACCCCAATAGCCCCATTGTGCATCTGAGTTCAGATCGCTAGATGCAGCAATTAAGCCATGCACCTCCCCGGCAACATACCCGGGATCACTTGGTTGAATTACGTAGGCTATAATACCCCCCTGATAGTTCTCCCCAATTTCTCCTGGCGCAGTTTTAAATATAATGACTTGTCCATAACTTGTTCCAATACTATTAGTAGCATAGGCCCGCACATAGTATGCTGTACCTGGAATCAGCCCTGTTAGACTACTTGTAAAGCTGCCTACCCCTGCGCCATCGATTGAAATACCATAATTGTGATCAATCGTTGGATTAGATTCTGTACTCCACACCATACCCCGAACGGTAACAGCAAAACCTCCATCGGAAGTTATGCTTCCCCCCGCAGTGGTAGTGGTTGAGGTTATGCTGTTCACATCAACTATATTTAAAACGGGCAATCCATCCTTGGTTACGAAACGTATTTGCGCCCCGTAGTTTGTTCCCACGCTGTTGGTGGCGTACGCCCTAACGTAGTACTCCGTTCCGGGGTCTAGGTTGGTGAGGTTACTGGAAAAGCTGCCAGTGCCAGCCCCGCTACTCGTAATGCCCTCATTGTTATCAATGGTAGGATTCTGCATGGTACTCCACACCAGCCCTCGAGCCATAACAGCAAATCCGCCATTGGAGCTAATGCTCCCACCACTTTGCGCCGATGTTGCGGTGATGCTACTTACCACAATAGTACTTATAACTGGCAGACCATCTTGAGTTGTAAAGTGCAACTGATTGCCATAGCTCGTACCCACGCTGTTGGTGGCATAGGCACGCACGTAGTAGGTGGTGTTAACCGACAACCCCGATAGGTTGCTGGTAAAATTTCCATTCCCTGATCCATTGCTGGTTATCCCCTGATTTGCACCAACCGTTGGATTTTGTGAAGTGCCCCACAGCACACCCCGCTTGGAAACTGCAACGCCCCCATCGGAGGCTATATTTCCACCGCTTGTTGCAGTTGTAGCTGTTATACTGGAGGCTTCAATTGTAGATAAAACAATAACACCATCGAGGGTAGTAAATGTTTGCTGATTACCGTAGGTTGTCCCCACGCTATTGGTGGCGTAAGCACGCATGTAGTAGGTGGTGTTAACAGATAAACCCGAAAGGGTACTTGTGAACTCCCCCAGGCCAGACCCGTCTGTCGTTATACCTAGGTTCGATTCAAGGGTTGGGTTCTGAGCCGTATTCCATATCATACCCCGGGCGGTTACTGAATCGCCTCCGTCGGAGGAAATATTTCCACCACTTATGGCAGTAGTTGCGGTTATACTGGTTGCAGGAGTAGTGGTTACTGCCGATTGCCCATCGAGGGTAAAAATATGAATAGGTTCACCATAAACAACACCCTGGGTTGAGTAGCAATAGGCTCTCACGTAGTACAACGTGGCAAGGTCTAGACCCTCAATATTCATAGTGAAAATGCCCAGTTTAGGTATCCCATTGCTCTGCTTATCATCATCAACGGTGGGCTTATCGTGTTTGGCATAGCAGATGCCATAGTCGGTATTGCCCTCGCCGCTCAAATCAGCAATTTTGGCTGTAACGGATATCGAGGTGGCCATCGATGTTGCATGTTCAGTAAAAACCTTGGTGGCTGGCTTCAGCTCTAGCTTGGAGCAGGCAGAAAAAATCAAAACTGAAAGCATCAACGAAATGGGGTTAAAAATTCTTTTCATCCGTAAGGATTTATTACATTGTTAATTTTTAAAGTGTTACAATACTATTCAGTACAATCTTTATCGTGCATAGCCTTGGCTTTCTTCAGGAAACATGCGGGGTAACCATGGTTTGTTAATGTTTATCATCGGTAGTTTCCCTCTTTTGGTGGCCATGTTGTGTAACCGATCCTGTTACATAAACAGGGATATTTTTTTGTTCTTTAAAAACTAGTAAGTAGCCATCACCCGGCTATCGTCGCCATGAAATAGTGGGGTTTGCTGACCTAAAATTTTTCCTGAAGTTTCTTTCACATTGTTAACTACATACTCTTTCAGTTCACCCAGAGTGATTGTTCTGTCTCCATTGATATCGGCTGCCCCTTGTAGCCCTGCGGCAAAATAATATGTAAAAAGACCAGTTTCGGCATCGTCGAAACCAAGGGACGTTTCCTCCCCAGTTGAGGAAGAGATTACTGTGAATTTGGAGTCGTTAAGCCAGCTGTTGCGCGGTCGGATTCGAACTCCTTTTTGCCCAATAAGATTCTCGGTGGCGACCCTGATTGAACTTCTCGATGCACCACTGAAACAGGCGTCTAGAATTATCGTAACGTGTTTTGCGCCAAGTTTGCTCAGGTTCTCGTATAGGTTCTCAATATTGTAACCCTGAGTCTCGAGACGTGCAATTTTGCCATCGCTAGGAAACAGATAGATATTCTTGCCATCCTTATCAGGCACACCATGACCCGAATAAAATACGAACACCTCGGTTTCTCCCTTCACAATAGCCTTGCGTAGCTCGCCAACCTCGGGGTTAAATACGTCGTCGAAAAAGAAACCTACCACCTGTTCATTGGTAAACTGGATTACTTGCTCGATGCCCAGTACCTTCTCAAAGTAGGCTTTCATTATCTTCGCATCGTTATCGGCATAGGGTGCGGGAGGTAGATCCCGATACTGTGCTACACCTATTACGATGCCGACAGAGTTAGGTCGTTTGGTTTTAGAGGGAGCAACGCTGGCGATATTAGTCATCTTGGTTATGTTGGCTCTAAATTTGTTTGACGTGTACTCGAATCGTGCCACGTTCTTTTTAAGTGACTCCACATCCGATTTTACCTCAACAATGTTCGTTCTGGGGGGGGCTTGGTCAAGTGCAATAGGGAGTTGTTTGTTTATAAGGCTTCCCTTTCCAATTTCTTCAGTTATTGATATAAAAACCGGTAGGTTGTCCTGGACTGCCACCCTACGGTTTGGACTTAGTGTAAAGTAAATCTCCTTTACCTCGCCAGGCATTACATTTCCAAGGGTTCCACTCACGTCGTTAAGAAAGATATTGGGGTCGGTAGTCGTAACAGAGTAAGCAGCATTCTTCGCAATACCCTGTCCAATGTTCTGAACCATCAGCTTTGCTTTAACTTGTTCGCCAGCCTGTACTCGTCCATCCGACTTTAATGCCATAGTGCCAATACCGGTATCAATAATCTCATGCCCCGAAATAGCAAATAGGGGTGGTTGGTATGCGTATGTGTTAAGAACCAAATATGCCGGTTCCATATCGTAACCGAAATGTTCTCTCACGTTTATGGTAAGCCTATGAGTTGCCGTTTTAAGGTCAATATCGGTTGTAATTGGGATTTCGATTTCAAACTTCTCATTTGGTCTAAGAACATTTATCTTTTGTTTGGCATTATCAATTCTCATGCTTTTATCGATAATGTTGGAAGTTACGTTTACCTCAAGAAGAATTGCATCGCCACCACCCTGATTGCTAAGGGTAATTTTAAGTTTGGCATTCTCTCTGTTTTCAAGAATTCCATTCCTGTTGTCATCAATAAACTCAAGGTCAGCAAAGAGGTTTGGGGGTAGCCCTCGGGTATTAATAACTTGTGTGGGCGAAGTAGCTGAATAAAGCCTGTATCCCGAATCATAAATCACACTTTCTACTTTCAGATTATTGTGCTTACTCGATTTGGATAGAATTCCAGCGTAATCTAAAAGCCAAACGGCAGCACCTGCTCCAGCCAGAATAAAGGACATCTGCCGGTACTTCTTTGCTTGCTCGAAGGCATAACACTCTGTATGCGACTCATATGTTCTTAAGTACTCGTTGTAGTCCTCAACCGAAACGGCAAAGGCTCCAGCGGCTCCGCTCAGTAAGCCGTACCCAAGTACCCCCTTTAGCCAGTAGGGCTTACCTTTCTTAAACTGATAATTACCCGTTCCGGGAAATAGCGTGGAGTATACAAAAGCTTTACCTGTGCTGGCGTCAGGAATTAGCCTGGCATTAACCCGGGCGGTAAGCTTCTCGTTAAGCACTAGGCCATCGGCCTTCGCATCCCAGGTAATCTTCTTGTCGCCATTTCCCTGCACAATGCTTATATCACCCTGAACCGCTTTTGCTGAAAGAATCTGATTCTTTTCATTGTAAAAATCAACCCAAACAACATACCTATCCGATGATTTCCCATTGATAATATGGTATAATACCTCAACCCGGTCGTTTGAATAGTGTAAGTTAACGTCAGCAACCCGTACCTCGGATGAAAGTTGGGCGTTAGTATTTATCGCAATTAGTGCAAGGGCAAAGAAAATTGCTAGATTTTTAAAGCGTTTCATCCGTGCAAAATATAATATTATTAATTGACAATAAGTTGCGTTTTAACTTTTTACTATCTGTTACCGCTCGTATTCCTGTCTTACACAATGAGCACCCATTATTTGACTCCGCCGAGTTCTCTTCCAGCCAGCAGATCGTTTGGCCATGTGTGTTTTCCTTCGGTGAACTCGTAAGAGTAAGTTCGGATTTGTAAACTGCCTCACGCGGGTGTTTCATATTTTTTCTTTTTTCAAAAAAACCTTGAAGTAGTTTGTGCATACTATTTTGAATAATTAAATACGTTTGTTGATTTCAGCACATCTAATTTGTGTACAAACCTAATTGACTCCTTTAAAACACCAACCAACCCATACTTTTTAGTAGATCAATAGGTACATTGTTACATTGTTACATAAGAGTATTAAGCCCTAAGGTATTCGAATTCAATTTAAGGATTCGATGGTGGCTTAGTAAGGTTTTAAGTTTTAAGAAACTTAAGTAACTTTAATATGGGAGGCGAGTGAATCATCTCAATTTTGTGAATTAATCGCTTTCTTAGAGAATAAATCTCAGTTTACTGATATTTATTGATTAAGCAAAGAATTTAACGTAAAACTAGTTGAGTTAAAAGTAAGGTATTGTAAACTCAAAAATCAATTATATGAATTATTTATGTCAACTAATTGACAAACAAATGTAAATAAATATTTTTATTCTATGTTCGTATATTCTTGCTTTTTTGTTCAAATTATGGTTTAATATTTTAATTATTTAATATCGATAGAAGCATGTGTGTTTTAGTATATATGTACTGGGGGCGGTTTCCTATGGAAACCGCCCCCAGTACATATAAATCAATAGCTTTTCCTACAATTCTTGTAGTAGTTCTTTAACAGCTGCCTCTATTTGACGGTCGGTTCCGTAAAGCACATCCTCAAAGGGGTTAGCCACCTTCACGTCGGGCTCCAGCTGCAGGTTTTCCAAGGCTCTGTCCTCGGCCACGCCCCAGAAGGCGATCATGGGAATACCAAACACGATGGTGGGATCGATCTGCGTTTCCCACCACACGGCGGTGCTGGTGCCCGGAACGGGCATTCCAATCAGCTTGCCAATGCCTTTGGCGCGGTAAGCGTAGGGGAATGCATGGGCATCGCTGTAGTTGGCCTCGCTCATAAGCACTGCGCTGGGGCGTGCCCACTTGTCGCGCGGCTCGCCACCACGGGCAACAAATCCGTATGGACGAAAAGTGGCGTAGGGTTTGCCATCGAGGAAGGTCGATAGATCCTCGTGCAGCCATCCGCCGCCGTTAAATCGGGTGTCCACAATCAGCGCCTCCTTATCGGCATTTTTGCCAAGCACCTCGTCGTAAACAGTTCGGAAGCTGCCATCGTTCATGCCGCGCACGTGCACGTAACCAATGCGGCCATTGCTTAGCTTCTCGGTCATGGCGCGCATGGATTCAACCCAGCGGTTGTATAGCAGGTTATTCTCTACCCAAGGTGATATGGGTTTCACCGTTTCGTCCCAGCGGGTTCCGCTTTGGGGATCGAGTAAGCTTAGGAGTACATTCTTATCGGCCTTGCGGTTGAGCAGCATATTCCAGTCGAAGGCGTCGGTAATGGCCTCACCATCGATTTTTTCAATTATATGCCCTGCTTTCACCTTGCTCTCGGCCTTATCGAGCGGGCCACCCTTTATCACCTCGGTGATTCGGAGGCCATTGCCACCTATCTTCTCGTCGAAGAAAAGCCCAAGCGATGCGGTGGCATCGCCATTCTCGGGGCGAGGTGAGTAGCGCCCGCCGGTGTGCGACCCGTTGAGTTCGCCTAGCAGCTCGCTGAGTAGCTCTTGGAAATCGTAATTGTTGTTGATATGGGGCAGAAAGCGGGCGTAAGCATCGCGGAACATTGCCCAGTCGATACCGTGGAGGTTAGGGTCGTAGAATTTTTTCTGAACCTGCCTCCATGCATGATGATAGATATATTCACGCTCGGCTCTGGCGTTAACCACCATTTCGGCATTAATAGCTACGGGGCTTACCTTTCCGTTCTTGGTCTCTATTTTTTGGATACGGCCGTTGGCCAGCACAAACAGGTTTTCCCCATCCTTGCTCATGGTCATTTGTCCTCCGCGGGCGTTTAGCTTGGCCAGCGATTTTAACTCCTTGGTGCGCGTATCAACCTCCCAGATATCGTAATCCTTCTCGTAACGAGCCATGTAGTAGAGTTTATCGCCTTTTGGCGAGATATTAAATCCCGATAGGTTTACCGAGCCAGGGGTAAGTTTCACCCTTCGATCCTCAACTTTCTTGAAATCGGGCGTCCATTTGGGCTCCTCAACTTTCTTCTTATCCGATTTGCCTTTCTTCTTATCATCCTCAGCCTTTTCGGCTTCCTTCTGTTTCTCCTTCTCCTTCTCCTCCTTTGCTTTCAGCAGGGCAAAATCGTCCTTGCTGAGCATAAACCTATCGTACGACTCCTGATCGAAGAACATGGCGAAAATATCGACCTCGCGGGCACCCTGGAGCGCCAACGGGCGTTTCCCATCCTTATCGTTTATCCAAAGAAGAGCTTTGCCATCCATAGCCCACAAGGGATTTCCGTCGGAGAATCCGCTGTTGGTTAGCTTTATCCCATCGCCGGGGTTCTGAGCATCGTAAACTACCAGATACGAAGCACCGTAAAGCCCCATTGAGTTACGTGCCAGCACGTATTTGCTGTCGAGGCTCCAGATGAAATCCTGGTCGCCATCGCGGTACGAGAAGTTATTTCCTGCGGGGATAATAATCTGCGATCTCTTGCTTTCAAGATTATATACCTTGAGGATATTACGCTCCTCTAGGTAAGCAATCTCCTTGCCATTGGGCGAAACAACGGGTTGAAACTCCTCTTTATCCGTGGCAATTACAGGCTCCTCTTTTATCAAAGTTGATGCGTAGAAGTAAAGTTCCTCGTCGCGTAAGATGGTGGCTTTGTATATATCCCAACTCTCGCCACGTTCGGTGGAGTAGTAGAGGGTTCGGCCATCGGAAGCCCAGCTGAGCATACGCTCCTGAGCGGGGGTATTGGTTACCCGCTTGGTTGTGTTGCCCTCCACTGCGGTAACAAATACTTCGCCTCTAAAAACGAAAGCGATCTCCTTGCCGTTGGGCGACAGGGCCATCTCGGTGGCGCCATTGCTTACCGATAAAACCTTTTCGTCTTTACCCCTAAAGTCGAATGGGGCAACCACATTAACCTTTGCAGGAGTAGCGCCTTCCTTTAAGGTGTATATCTCGCCGTTCCAGGTAAAGCACAGGGTGTTGTTGTTGGCTCGGGTAAGATGGCGCACGGGATGATCGGTAAAAGATGATAGCTGCTTTTCGATAGGGTTCGATCCCAGCGATCGCTTATAAATATTTTGTGTTCCATTTTTCTCACTAAGGTAGTAGAACGATTGTCCATCGGCGGCAAACAGCGGCTCGCGATCCTCGCCCTCAAAATCGCTTACCTGGGTGTACTTCTCGTTCTTGATATCGTAAACCCAAATATCGCGGGTTACCGATGAGGTGTGGTGTTTACGCCACTCATCCTCGTAACCCTTGCGATCCTGAAAGATTATGCGCTCACCTTTAGCATCGAAGCGGGCATGTTGAAATCCTGCGGTGGAGATTAGCAGGTTGCGCCCACCGGCCACTGGAGCGGAGTAGAGTTTTCCAAACAGTCCACGATTAGGGAAGCGAACCGATGAGTTTAGATCATTTCGTCCCGACGAGTAGATCACGTTTTTGCCGTCGGGTGTAAAGTCCCAGGGGAAATCGTTGGCCGAGTTAAAGGTGAGTCTATTGGCTGTACCTCCACTGGCCGGGAGAACATACACATCGAAGTTGCCAAACCGATCGCTGGCAAAGGCAATCTGGCTGCCATCGGGACTCCACACGGGCATAAAGTCATGCGCCTCGTGGAGCGTTAGGGGCGTTGCAGTTCCACCCGATGACGATACCTTATATATATCGCCCTTGTAGCTAAAAGCTATCTCCTGACCATTGGGCGAGATGCTGGGGTAACGAAGCCAAAGCGCATTGTCCTGCGCAAGGAGGGTATTCGTCACCATCAATAATACGATTACAAGGAAATAATTTCTCATTACTTTAGGGTTTAAGTGAATACTTTAATATAAGGGATAATTCTAGTTGACAGACACTACACTTTGATAGTTTTCTAATACTTTCGTTTAATTGGGTTATGGCAATGAAATGTTGCAAAGGCAACCTCGACGAGTGAAGGACGATTGCAGTTGGGAAAAGTTGTAAGGAGGAGTATACGATTTTTCGTATTATTTTCCTAATAGTATAATAACATCTAGTGGTTTAGATACTAAGTCTAAGCCCAAAATGTTATTTGAGGATTTTGAAATGTATGAGAGTTGATCGTGTCTGTTATTGCGATAGCAAGAAGGGCTTTGTACTACCCGTACTCACTTATCTTGCTTAGGGTGTCGTAATTTCTAATGGTAATAGTCTTGCCATCCAGATCAATAATACCATCATCCTTAAACTTCTTCAGCATCCTGATTACGCTTTCGGTGGACATACCGGTGAGCTCGGCCAGCTCCTTACGCGAGAGATTTAGTTCAAACTCACGATTTTTGAAGATTCGTTCGGCCAGACAGAGGATAATATCGGCCATTCGGCCGTAGAGTTGCTTGTGGGTAAAACAGAAGAACCGGCCAAAAGTTTGCACGGAGTTTTCGCACAGAATATTTACCACGGAGTTGGCGAAGGCTACATTCTGCCTCATCACCTTTCTAAAGATGTTGATATCGATAAGGGTGGCCGTTGAGTCCATGTAGGCCATGGAGGAGTAGTGGAATATATTATTTCCCTCCGAAATGGAGGTAAGCCCAATCATATTGCCCGAAGTGATAATTTTCAGGATAAGTGAGTCGTTTAGCCCTTCTAAGTATATTTTGGCCAACCCCTCCTTAAGTAGTATTACATGGGGGGCAATGGTTCCATGCTTGCAGATTACCTCACCCTTCTTGTACCGAACGTTTGTGGAGTGGGAATTGACTAATTCTAATTCCTCGGGGGTAAGAATATCGAAGCAAATGCTGTTTGCATTACTTACTGTGCAGCTATTGAGCGCTGTAGACCTCTCCATAATACATTGAAATAATAAGACGCTAAAATATATAAATATTTTCATATCAGCAAAAGAGCTGACGCAAATCAACTTTTTCGCTGTCGAGACAGGGGGCAAAAGGTGGGTGTATATCAGGGGCTCTGGAGGAGGTGCTGTTATTTAAATAACAATCTTTACAACGTTGAATTCACTTAAAAAACATAACTATGGAAATTAAGCTAACACTAGATTGCAAAGGCCTTTCGTGCCCAATGCCAATGATGAAATTGGCCAAAGCGGCCAAGGAGTTAAACTCAGGCGAGGTTCTTGAAATGCTTGGAACCGATCCCGGTACCAAGTCGGATTTGCCCAAGTGGTGCGAGAAAACTGGTAATATCCTTCTTGAGGAAGGCGATGCCGGTAATGGTGTATTCCGTTTCCTAATTCAAAAAGCATAGGAGGTTGGCCATGGCTGCTCAAAACAAAAAGCCGGGAATTCTCCAGGAGTTGTTCAATACCTTTTTCGCCAAGCACTGGCCAGTATGGGTAGGTGGTGTCGTTTTGGGATTGCTTAACATTCTGCTTTTCGCGGTGAAAAGCCCATGGGGTGCCAGCGGCACTTTTAACAACTGGGGTGAGAATCTGTTTAAACTAATTGGCATTAGAGCTTTTGAGAATGCGGCGCCTTCGAGCACTAACCTATATGCCATGCTAGGCATTATGTTAGTGTTGGGTTCGTTTGCAGGAGCACTATTCTCAAAGGAGTTTGCCTTGCGAATTCCACCAAAAGGGGAGCTGTTAAAAGGGTTGCTGGGTGGTGTGATAATGGCCATAGGGGCTACCCTTGGTCTTGGATGCACCATCGGCTCATTCTTTAGCGGTGTTCCTGCTCTCTCAGGAGGAGCGCTTGTGTTTACCATTGGACTATTTATTGGAACCATTGTAGCCCTCAAGTACCTTATATGGGAAATGGAGAAGATGCCCAAGCTGAGCACAGGGAAGAGTTACACATTCCTTGCCGCTTCGGAAAAATCGGGAAAATGGCAGGTTTGGTTTGGCTGGATTGTTTCCATTGGTGTGCTAATTATAGCTTACCGTGTTGCTGGTACCAACGGCATTTTGGCCTGGTTTATCATCTCAGGATTAATTATGGGATTGATTTGCCAGCGTTCGCGCTTCTGCATTGTTAAGGCTTTCCGCGATCCCTTTATGACCGGCGAAGCCGATGGCTCGGTGGGCGTGATTGCCGGATTGCTGGTGACGCTGGTTGGCTTTACCGCCATCAAGTACTTTGGAATTGGGGTTGACGAAACCGTTCGTGCCCGTGAAATGGCTTGGGTTTTCGACCAATTCTGGCTTCGCGGTCTTCTAGGTGGTTTTATTTTCGGGATCGGGATGACCGTTGCCGGAGGTTGCGCTGTGGGAACTCTATGGAGAGTTGGTGAGGGGCAGGTTAAACTGTGGTTGGCTGCGCTGGGATTTCTTATCATGTCGCCTATTTCTAAAAACTATATCGTACCCGAGATTGTAAGCTGGATGCCTCACACCATGCAGTTTAAGAACTACCTACCCGATTACTTGGGTTACGCAGGTGCCATTATTCTGGTTCTGGTTATCATTTTAGTGTGGTACGTTTTTGTGAAGTGGAACGAGCGCACTGGACGTTTCAGCGCATTCTAAATCCAAAAATCTGATTAGTGATGAAAAATCAAAGAGTAAGATTGGGAATACTAACCCTTTTGACTGTTGTCTTTGCCTCGTGTACTGCGATTTACGAGAATGGGAACGAATTGGCTCGTGTTGCTAAGGCCCACGTAAGTGAGATACCTGTTGATACCCTTAAGGCAATGATTGAAAACGGCGAGGAGTACCTGTTAATTGATGTAAGGCAACCCGCCGAATACGATGCCGGAAATATTACCGGAAGTTTTTCTATTCCTAGAGGTGAGCTAGAGTTCTTGATCACCGATGAAATGTTCTGGGAAGAGCAGTTTATGTACCTACCCCAAAAATCCGATAAAATAATTGTTTACTGTAAGGTTGGTGACAGAGGCATTCTTGCGGCTAAAGCACTCCAACGAATAGGTTTTTCAAAAGTATACAACCTTGAAGGCGGGTATACTGCATTTACAGGTGATGTTGCTGCTACTACTACTGTAAAAGTGGATGCGGGTGGATGTGGTGGATAAAAACTATTAACAATTAATTGAATACTAATATCAATATCGAACACTTAAAACAATAAAACTATGAAAAGATTTTTTAGGTATGCCATGCTTGTAGCAGTTATTCCTGCTGTGCTTTTCTCTTCTTGCAAAAAGGAGAATGAACCAATAGCTGAACGTCAAACTGATCCCGAGTTTCAGATACTTAAGGACTACTTGGTTGAGCAGAATCTTGACCTGAACGATATCCTTACCGATTGGGTTATACCCGCTTCAAGCGTAAATGCCGATTTGGCTAATTTCTTCGTAATAGATATTCGTACGGCTGATGCATTTAATACTAGCCATATTCCTGGTGCAGTTAATTCTACCCTAGCCAATGTGCTTACAGCTGCCGAAGGGGCTAACGGTAAAACTATTGTGGTTGCCTGCTATACTGGTCAAACTGCTGGTCATGCCGTTGCTGCTCTTCGCCTTAGCGGATACCCAACAGCAAAGGTGCTGAAGTGGGGAATGAGCGGTTGGACATCGGCCCTTGATAGCTGGAGTAACAACACCCGTACGCTAGATCATGCCAACTGGACTGCTGCTCCAGGTGCCACAGTTGATCATATTGTGGAGTTTAATGATCCTGATATTACCGAAACAGGAACTGGTGCTGAGATACTGGAAGCTCGCGTAAATCTACTTCTTGCTGGTGGACTTCGCGGTGTAAACGCAACAGATGTACTCACCTCTCCTGCT
This sequence comes from Tenuifilaceae bacterium, assembly GCA_034003245.1. Taxonomy (GTDB): domain Bacteria; phylum Bacteroidota; class Bacteroidia; order Bacteroidales; family Tenuifilaceae; genus Perlabentimonas. Next base: position 12,278 of record JAVEYY010000048.1, on the reverse strand, counting down.
AATTACTTCATCAACAATTACTGGGCGTCAACCGATGTTGAGACCTACGGGAACATAAGCGGTGCATATAGGATTAGCCCGTTAACCCTAGAAGGTGAAGAGTTTAAGTTTCTTGATCCCTCGAAGAATGTGGTAACCTACTGCTGGACAGGGCAGACCTCCTCCGTAATTACGGCTTATCTCTATGTTATCGGTTACAATTCCAACAGCCTAAAGTTTGGAGCCAACGCTATGATCTATGAGAATCTGGCCGCAGGTGGAACTAAGTGGGCTGCCCCCACTTCAAATTTGCCATTGGAGTAGAATTACATCAAAGAGTAGCTGGGGTTCCCCGGTTACTCTTTCCTGTTCACTAAAATGATAAAATTATGTTTCAGAATAGTTTTTTAAGAGTAGTACTTGTAGCAATCGTCTTTGCTACGCTAGGGTATACCCCCGCCTTTTCGCAGGGATGTGTTGAGGTTTCATCAGACGATGAGGGGGTTAAGCTGTTTGGGTACATCCAGCCAGAGTGGGAGTTCTTCCAGAATGCTGATAATACCACAGGCAACACCTTTTCGTTCAACCGTGCCCGTATTGGGGTTACCGGAACCATCCCCTACGATGTGACTTACTATGCCATGGTTGATTTTTCTCGGCTCAAGAATGGATCGTCGTTTATCCTCGATGCTTTTGTAAGCTATACTCGCTTCGAATGGGCAAAAATGACCTTTGGCCAGTTTAAGTCACCTTTGAGCCTTGAGCAGAATACGGCTTGCCAATCGTTACACACTATCTATCGCTCCAAGGTAGTGGATGAGTTAGCCGGACCACAGCGCGATATGGGATTCATGTTGTTTGGTGGAAGCAAGGAATCGATGTTCCGGTACTCGATTGCGCTGATGAATGACTACAAGCAAAGTTTTGAGGATGAGAACAACGGTAAAAGCGTTAAGAGCCGGATTGTATTTGCTCCTCTTGACTTCATTCAAATTGGAGGGAGTTTTGGCTACGGTGTAACCGGAATTAATTCCGACAACGAGAAAACACGCCTGGGTGCCGATCTTCAGGTAAATTATGGAAACTTCCTTCTTCAGGGGGAATACATTTGGGGTGATGACACTGGCGATTACACCACCGGAGGTGGTTGTGATGGAAGCCCACTGGTTACACATACTGGCGGAGTTACGCGTAGTGGTTTTTTTGCTCATGCTATGTACATGACACCCTGGAATATACAACCTGTAGTAAAGTACGAGTCGTACGATGCAGATTTATCTATAGATAGTAACTCGGAAACAATCATAACCGTTGGGCTTAACTATTTTATGAACGACTGGACCCGAATTCAGGTTAACTATAGGTACAAAGCCGAGCAGGCTTTTGAGATACCTAATGATCAGATAGTAATTCAGGTACAGGCTAAATTCTAACGAATAATACCAATACAATGAGAACAATAGTAAGCATCATAGCCCTGTTTGTGCTAACAATTTCGGCTGTTGCCCAGGATATGATCTCGGCAGCTGATGCCAAAAAAGCAGCAAACAGTGCGATTATCGTTTCAACTCGTCCTGCTGAGGATTATGCAAAGGTTCACATCAAGAATGCCATACATGTTAGTGTTGATGATCTTGCAACAACCGAGGATCCTAAGGGAATTCTTAAGTCACCCGAAGAGCTTGCCAAAATCCTAGGTGGAAAAGGTCTTGATCCTGCTAAGAAGATAATTATTTACGATACAGGTTCAAACAAGAGCGCAGGTCGGTTGTACTGGATACTTAAATATCTAGGTTTTTCGGATGTGAAAGTGCTCGATGGTCATATCAATGCTTGGCGTGCAGCTAGGGCCCCAGTTACTAATGCTGCCACTGCCGTAAAAGCAGTTTCCTTTACCCCAAAGGTAAATGAAAAGATCTTTGCAGACATCAAGTACGTGAAATCGAAGTTGGGATCCGCAGTGCTGGTTGATGTAAGAGACGACAACGAGATTGCTGGCGGTATGATAAAAGGAGCCAAGCACTTCAAGTACGATATGGTTATCAACGAGAATGGTACCCTTAAATCGAAAGAGGAGCTGGCCAAGATGTTCAACGAGGCAGGTATCACTAAGGACAAGGAGGTGATTCTTTACTGCGCCACTAGTGTTAGAGCAGGTATTGTATTTCTAGCTCTTACATCTGTTCTCGAATATCCAAACGTGAAGGTGTACGACGGAGCCTACAACGAGTGGAAACTTAACTAGGTAAGCTATGAGACTAATCGTAAAAATAGCAAGCATTGCGCTTTTCGGATTTCTGTTTACGGGTTGCGTAAAGACCGACAAAGCGGTTTTCGAAACCCCCGAGGATATGGTAACCGCTGCTAAAGCTGAGGTTAAATCCTTGAGCATGGAGGAGTTTAAGGCGCTGGTTGATAGCCAAGAACCAATTCAGTTAGTTGACTGCCGCGAGGATTACGACTATATCTTAGGTCACATTCCTGGAGCAATCCACATTCCCCGAGGTGTACTGGAATTTTCCGATAAGCTCTCAAATCGTAGAATCAAAACCTTGGTTTTGGGGAATGAGCTGGGGAGCGGTGCGTTAGCGGTTCAATCGCTTGAGTTGCTTAAGTATGCTGATGTTTACCTGCTCGATTTTAGCTGGTTCGACTGGGAAGCAACCTATCCCGAGCTGGTTGAACAGGGTATGGGCAATGCACAGTCCGAAGCCCCTAAGAAGGAGGCTGCTTCGGGAGGTTGTGGAGGATAGTTAGTATCAATCTTACCATTAAAAATTTTAGATATGGCAAAAATGACAATTGGTCTTGGCTCTGGATGCATTGACAAGCTAACCAGCTTGGGCGTAATCCTTAGCGGAGCAGCTGCCGACGACATGGAGGTGGATGTATTTGTGCTGCTCAACGCCGGAGGCGCTTTCCTTAAGAACAAGAAAGCCGATTATAGCTGCAGCGGTAACCAGTCCGCCGAGGAGTTCCAGAAAGCCCTTGAGGCAATTAGCTCGCCCGGATGGATTGAGTTTTTTGAGATGGCCAAGGAGATGACCAACGTTAAGGTGTACATGTGTAGCCTTGCTGGCAAGTTGGTTGGTGGCGAGAAGAAGGAAGACTTCATCGACCTTGTAGACGATATTTGTGGTATTGGCGAGTACATCTCCTCCACTCAGGAGGCCGATGTGAATTTATTCATTTAACTAATCATTTAAGGAGATAAAGCTATGACAACAGAAGAATTGATGGCATTGAACATTGACAAATCAGTAGATGCACGCGGAACAGCATGTCCAGGTCCACTTTTAGCTGCTAAGAAAGCAATTGGCGAGATTAAGGCTGGCCAAATTATGGAGGTTCTATCGGCCGATGAGGGAACCAAGCGCGACATCCCCAAGTGGGCTGCCAAGCAAGGCCACGAGTATCTGGGAACCATCGAGGAGTCGGGATACTTTAAGATCTACATGAAGAAAAACTAACCCTACCATGGAAAGAACAGATAATCCCAAGATTCTGGTTTTTTCAACGGAGAAGATTTCGGACCCCGCCATCGATATGGCGGGGCTCCTCAAGAAGCATTACCCCTCCACGGTGTACACCGTGAATGTTCCCTGCTCCAGCGGCATTAAACCCCAGTGGATTATGCACGCTTTCGAGAAGGGCTTTAGCGGGGTATTTATTGCTGCCGATGGCAGCGATTGCCCGTTTAGCGAAAGCTGTTCCGAGAAAACCTCGGAGATTGTAAGAACCACCCATGAGCTGATGAAGTCCATGAGTATGGATCCTGCCCGGCTTAAGATGGCCGCTATTTGCTCGGTTTGCGCCGAGTCGTTCGTAAAGCATGTTCAAACTTTCCATGCCTACTTGTCGCAGAGTAAGGAGAACTAATATAATATACCCACACTATGTTAAGATCAGAAGAATATGATGTGCTTGTGATTGGTGGCGGAATTGCCGGTGCTGAGGCATCAATCAACCTGGCCGATCAGGGCCATAAGGTTCTGGTTGTCGAGAAGGATTTATCGGTGGGAGGGAAGATGATTCACCTGAGCAAGGTGTTTCCCACGCTCGACTGCTCGGCCTGTATCACCACTCCTAAGATATCCCAAGCGGCACGTCATCCAAATATAACCATCTACACCAATAGCCAGGTAAATGATATTGAGAAGAAATCGGAACGCGATTTCAGTGCTGTTGTCACCAAAAAACCCAGGTACGTTATCGAAGCCGACTGCACAGGCTGCCAGATATGCGAGGAGAAGTGCCCTGTGGTGGTTCAGGATCAGTATCAGTATGATTTAGTTGGTCGTAAAGCCGTGTTCGTTCCCTTTAGCATTGCCAACCCCCGGGTTGCTGCCATCGATATCGAGAACTGTACCCTATGCGGAGCGTGCGAAAAAGCTTGCCCATCGGAAGCAATTGATTTTAGCCAGGAGGAGGAGCAGATTCAGGTAAAAGCCAAGTCGGTGGTGCTTGCCACTGGTTACAGGCTTTTCGATCCCGAGCTGATTCCTCGTTACGGGTTTGGACTTTACAAGAACGTGGTTACAGCTATGCAGATGGAGCGCCAGCTGGTGCCCACCCGCCCCTTTAACCATGTGCTTAGGCCCAAGGACGGCAAAATGCCCGATAAGATTGCCTACGTGCTATGCGCCGGATCGCGCGACGAGACCGTTGGCAACCCCATCTGCTCGCAGGTGTGCTGCATGTACTCTGTTAAGCAGGCGCAGCTGCTTTTGGGAGCCCTTCCCCTTGCCGATGTTACCATTTACTACATCAACATTAGGTCGTTTGGTAAAGGATTCAACGAGTTCTACCAGCAAGCTAAGGATATGGGGGTGAACTTTGTGAAGGGCAAAATTGGCAAAGTAACCGAGACCGACGACGGTAACCTGCTGCTACGCTACGAGGATATTCAGGAGGGCGTGGTTAAGGAGGCTAAGCACGATATGGTTGTTCTGGCCACCGGAATTCTGGCTAACCAGGGAATTGCCTCTATGTTTAAGGATAGGCTCGAGCTCGACCCCTTTAGCTTTGTGAAGCAAGCCGATGAGCTGGCCAACCCAGCCAAAACCAGCATTAATGGTGTTTTTGTGGCGGGAACCGCCTCCGGACCAATGGATATTCCCGATTCAATTCTGTCGGCTGGAGCCGCTTCGGCCGAAATAGCTGGCTACTTAAAAGGAGGTAACTATGAAAAATAAAATAGGAGTTTACATTTGCATGTGCGGATCCAACATCTCCGACTACGTAGATGTTGAAAAGGTAAAGGAGTCCGTTGCGCAGGTCGATGGGGTTTTCCTCTCGAAGGTAACCATGTTTGCCTGTTCCGACTCAACCCAGCAGGATATCGCCAACGATATCAAGGAACAAAACCTCGATGCCATTGTGGTGGCCTCGTGCTCGCCTAAGCTGCACCTGTTCACCTTTAGGAATGTGGCCATTCAGGCTGGACTCAATCCTTACAACTACGTTCAGGTGAATATTCGCGAGCAGGGCTCGTGGGCGCACTCCGACAATAAGAAGGGTGCCACCGAGAAGGCTATCGACCTGGTGAAGGGTGGAATAGCCCGGGTGAAGTATTCCGAGGAGCTCGAAACCATCAAAATCCCCTCCGAGAATGCTGTTGCCGTAATTGGTGCTGGCGTTGCGGGGATGCGGGCTGCCATTGAGTTGGCCGAGATGGGCAGTAAGGTACACTTAGTGGAGCGCGAGTATTTTGTGGGTGGTCGCACTTCACAGTGGAATGTCCTTTTCACCACCAACGAAACCGGACAGCAGGTAGTTTCGCGCCTGTACAATCAGGTGATAAATCACCCCAATATTACGCTTTACACTGCAACCACCATTACCTCCAAGAAGGGTAGTGTGGGCGATTTTACGCTAACGCTCACCACCAAGCCTCGCTACATTAAGCCCGATTGCAAGTTCGATAAGGTGAAGTTTCAGCAGGCTGTGGATGTTTGCCCCATTGAGGAAAACGATGAGTTTAACTTTAATATCACCAAGCGCAAGGCCATCTTTAAGAACTACGATAGCGAGTTCTCCGAGATTCCTGCCATCGATTTTGAGGCCTGCAACAAGTGCGGCGAGTGCGCCAAGCTGTGCGAGGATATCGACCTAAATCAGCAACCCACACAGAGTACTGTTCATGTGGGCGCCATTCTGCTTAGCACTGGGTTTAACCCCTACGAGCCGCCCAAGGGCGAGTTTGGCTACGGCGAGGTGGACAACGTGATCACTCTGCAGCAGTTTAAGCGCCTGATTGAGCTTAGCGACGATAAGCTAATCTACAACGGTAAAGAGGTGAAGAATATCGCCTATATCTACTGCGTGGGTAGCCGTCAGGTGGATGGCGACAACAAGTACTGCTCGCGTTACTGCTGTACCTCGGCCATACACACAGCCATTCTGGTTAAGGAGAAGTACAAGGGTATCCGCAATTTCCACTTTAACCGCGGTATCCGTACCTACGGTAAGCAGGAGAAGCTGTACCATCAGGCCTCAGAGCAGGGCGATATCTTCCTACAATCGTTCGAGGATTCCCCAACTCAGGTTGAGAAGGTCGGTAAGGAAACCATTGTGAAGATAAACGATGTACTTACCGCCAACGAGGAGCTCGAGATGAGCGCCGACCTGGTAGTTCTGGTAACCGGGATGACTCCCCGCGAGAACGCCGATATCATCAATCTACTTAAGGTTCCCGTTGGTCGTGATAAGTTCTTCAACGAGGTGCACCCAAAACTCCGCCCGGTGGAGACCGTTATCGACGGCATCCTGATATCGGGAGCGGCACAGGCCCCGCTGAATATTACCGAAGCCGTAAAATCGGCCCTAGCGGCATCATCGAAGGTAAACTCGCTGGTAAGTAAGGGCGAGATTGAGCTGGAGCCCACCATGGCCGTTGTGCATAACGACAAGTGTACGTGGTGCGGCAAGTGCGCCGAGGCGTGTCCCTACGATGCTATCGGCATAAGGGAGTATAATGGCAAGCAGATTGCCGAGGTATCGAAAGCCCTGTGCAAGGGATGCGGCATGTGCTTACCCGTTTGCCCCGAGAACGCCCTCGACCTTATTGGCTACACCGATAAGGAGATGGAGAGCATGATTGAGGCCTTAATCAGCTAATAACGTATACCATGGGAAAAACAATTGATATCATAAAGCAGAAGAGGAGCGCCTCGGAGTCGGCCAAGCAGCACATGAAGGAGTTTAACTCCATGAAGAAGAAGATTCTGGCCACCATGGAATCGGAGCATAAGTCGATTCCTGAGATTGCCAAGGAGACCGAGCTGACCACCGACGTGGTGACCTACTACCTGATGACCCTTCAAAAGTACGGTTTTGTTGAGGTTAGCGAACTCGACGATATGGACGAGTACTACTATTACAAACTGAAAAAGTAAGCGCGATGGCTAAGATAAATCCTGAATTTGCACACGAGCTATTTAAGTACGGCAACAACGATTTTCATGCCTGCTACAACTGCGGGAACTGCACGGCGGTGTGCAGCCTGTCGGACGAGCAGAACTCTTTCCCCCGGAAAATGGTACGCCTAAGCGTTCTGGGATTGGAGGATAAGATTTCCAGCTCGCTCGACCCCTGGCTCTGCTACTACTGCGGCGACTGTGCCACCACTTGTCCCCGCGAGGCTAACCCCGGCGAGCTGATGATGTCGCTGCGCCGCTGGCTAACCGCCAAGTACGATTGGACAGGCCTGTCGGGCTTGCTGTACAAGTCGTTGCCGGCAACCATTTTTGCCTTGCTGCTCACCGCGGCGGCGGTTATATGGTTTGCCTTCTCGCAGAACTTCGATGTGGACACCATTATGCACTTTGGCCATCAGTTCGAGATGTGGGCCATTATTGGCGTGTTTACCATCATCTTTATCCCCAACCTGGCGCGGATGTGGTGGTTCACCATTCTTAAGCCCAAGGTAAAGGTTAAGTTTACCACCTACGTGAAGAGCATGGTGGAGCTGTTTACCCACATGTTCACCCAGAAGCGTACATTGGGCTGCGACGACAGCTACTCGCGCTGGCTTATCCACATGATTATTGTGTTTGGATACCTGGGCTTGCTGTTTACCACCGTTGCCCTCGACTGGTTTGGTACCACCAGCCTGTTTGTGGTTTTACTGGGTTACGTGATGAGCATCGCGCTGTTTGCCCTCACATTTATATTTGTGCGCGGGCGTATACAGAAGAACAAGGAGCTTAACAAGTTCTCGCAGCCCTCGGATTGGTTGTTTGTAATATGGCTTTTCCTTATGGCTTTCTCAGCATTTCTGGTTCGCATATTTATCGATCTAAACCTAATTGAGGCCAACCTGTGGCTGTACCTGGTGCACCTAACGGTGCTGGTGCAGTGGGCGCTAATTATTGTGCCCTTTGGCAAGTGGACTCACTTCCTGTACCGCTCGTTTGCGATGTACTTTGAGAAGCTGAAGCTGCAGGCGTAAGCACTGGATTTGAGTTTGGGTATAGGTTATAAACACAGAGTTTTATTTGCTATTCTAAGCTATCGTTCTGTTATAACCAGTGTACTTAAGGATATTAAGATGTGTTTAATTCACGCGAGGGACACGGAGGTCACAGAGTTTCTTTCAGCCGCTTAGCCTTTGGCTTAACGGCTGAAAGGGTGGACCTAACGGCCATACCAAAAAATTTACCCGGGGTTGATTGGATTGTAATAAACCTTACGCTCCAGTTGACCCCGGTTTTTTTCGTTTCGATGATTGAATTAAACGCTAGGGCACTAGGGGGCTAAGGATATGGAAGGTTTCTAACTTTACCTTACACTCTCATTACATTTGGAGACCGATGCAGACATTGATATCTTAGTTTACACAATTTACTTTACACTCTCTTACTTTACACTCTCCAGTTGGCAGTTGGCAATTAGCAATAGGCAATTGGTCGTCGGGGTTGTCGAGATGACCTCCCTTCTTTGTCAGATTGAGTCCTTTGTTTGTCGGATGACCCCCCATGATTTTCGGACGACCTTCCATGTTTTTCGGACGACCTTCCATGTTTGTCGGACGACCTCCAATGTTTGTCGGATGACCTCCAATGTTTGCCGGATGACCTCCAATGTATGTCGGATGACCTCCAATGTTTGTCGGATGATCTCCAATGTATGTCGGATGACCTCCAATGTATGTCAGATGACCCCCCATGATTGTCGGACGACCTTCCATGTTTGTCGGATGACCTCCAATGTTTGTCGGACGATCTCCAATGTATGTCGGATGAACTCCAATTTATGTCGGACGACCTCCAATGTTTGTCGGACGACCTCCCTTATCTGTCGGATTCAGTCCCTTGTTTGTCGGATCATGTCCCTTGTTTGCCGGATGACCTCCCTTGAGTGTCGGATTGATTCTCTTGTTTGTCGGACGACCTCCAATGTTTGTCAGGTTCAGTCCCTTGTGTGTCGGCTGCCCTTCGCCTTAATAAGAATGCTTTACCCGCCGTAATCAATCCCTAGGGGATTTCATTTTTGGTGCGATGGAGCTGAAACCAGTATGGGCTAAGAGCACTAATCTTTAAATATCAGAGTAAAGCATCTTAATGGTTGGGGTGTGCCTCTTATGGTGACTGGGTTGTGCATTGAGCCAGGTGTTAGGTTAGGCGGGTGAGGGGGTGGGCGGGGTAGCCCGGGAGCTTGCCCCAAGGTTGGCCAGGACCTTGCTAAAGGTGAACTGCTCCTTCTTGAGGGACTCGTACTGGAAGTAGTGGGAGGCAATCTTGCAGATGCTCACGATCTCGGCGTAGATGGCGTTGAACACGTCGATCACCTCCTTGGTGATCTCCTTGGTGTTGCCCTTTAGGGTTTCCTGGGTGACGTTGGCCTGAGCGAAGGTATCGGCATAGCCCAGTATCTTATCGATTAGGGTAGGGCTTATGCCCTTGGCCGTGATCTCCTGGCTAAGAGGATCGGTAAGGTTGCTTTTAAACTGGTAGAGTAGCTGAACTAAGGCTTCCTGGCTGCTCTTCTGTACCTCCCTGAGCTGCGAGGTAAAGCCCAAGGTTCTGAGGATCTCGTCCCTTCTGGGGGTGTTGTTCTGGAAATCGGCATCGATTTGGGTTTTGAGGAACGACACGTCGCGTTTGGCGGGAACCTGAATGGTAGCTAGGGTGGCCGTGGCGTGCCGTAGGTCCTTCTTGGCATCGACGCCTAGGTGCGACTCGATGGCCTGGTCGATGCGGGCGATAAGGTTGGTGGCGAACTGCTCGGTCCAGTCGGTGCGGGCCGTGGCGAGGTCGGAGATGTTGGCCCTAAAGCTCTCGGCGATGGTTTTGGCCGCCATCAGCATCTCCACATCCTTGCAGCTGTACTTTCGGGTTTTTACCATGGGGTTTGGATTTGGTTAGGGAATTGGGTTAATTGTAAAACGTGATATGTTATGAAGTGGTTGCAGATACAATTTTATGATTATTAGGTATTATTTGGGGGTAAGTAGGAAGTGTTTTTCAAACCTGTCTAATTTGAAACACCTCATGTTCCATGTATAAGCCCACATTGGTTATACTCCTTGTTGTATGCCGTTTTTTTATTGATTAGAGAAAATTCTAAGTCGTGTTGTCTGTTGCGTTAAAACATCAAGAATGTGTCTTTCGTTACCCGACTTTTCTCTATGTTTTTCAGCATCTTCGTATGCCTCATTTGGATTATTTCGCCACTTACCTCGATAGGTGCAAGTCAAACAAACAGCCTGATGTTTAATTAATATCGAAGCCATTTCATTGGAAAATGTTGTTTTAGCCATATTGCTTTTATTTTACGTTAGTTCTAAAATTAAATGGAAAAGTAACTCTCAATCCATAGTCACTCCTTTGTCCTAAATTTTCTTCCGAATGTCTATTGTTTGCCAAATCGAATAAATTTGCGTAAGTTTCTATATTAACAACATTACCACTCGCAGCTTTGTTTTTAAATGTAAATAAAAGACCAAAACCAAGATTAGTAATAGGTTCTATTCCTGTTGCAATTTTTTCTTCTGGGTATATGTGAATTGCTGCTTTATTGTCTTTGAAAAGAAAATAGTAGAAGTCCGCATTGAATGACACAGTATGCAAGCTGTCTTTGTATAAACCTTTGTATGCGTTATACTTATTTGTAATTTTTCTTTCATTGTTTGTTCCATAGCTTTCAGTTTCTGTGATTTCAACTTTTTTTAGTTCTGAAAAATTGTCTTCAAATGAATATTTTGCACCAACCGAAATGAAGAAGGATTTGTATGCAACAGGTGTATAATTGTAATAGTTGTAATTTAGCTTGACAGAATGAGAAAGAAAATGGTGTTTGGAAACTTGATTGTCAAAAAGTGCTGAAGGGTCAAACTGTTTAAATGAATTGTTTGAAATACCATACCCAAAGGAAAACCAACCTAACTTGAAGCCTGATATTTTTATTTTCGATTCAATTGTGTCTAATTTTAAGTTGTGCCAATTGTTTAATTCCGTCTTTTGTTGTTGTTTTGATGGGATATTTGTGAGTTGATTTTGATTGAATGTTAATTCAGATTTTTGTTTTTCCAAGTCAATTTGCAATTTCTTTTTTTGCAACAATAAACTGTCTTTGTTTAATGAAGTATTGGTATCTATAAGTTTTCCAATATCAATTATTGCGTTTTGTTTCCTTTTAATTTCACTTTGGATTTTAACAATCTTAATATTTTGCTCATTTATGGCATTTTCATAGTCCATTTCAATTTTCTTGATTTCGTATTCTTGATTTGCATTGTCTATCTGTTTTTTATATTTTGAATGTTCAGAACGAAAGTATTGTATAGTATGTTTCTTGTGAAAAAGGAAATTATACTGAACATCAGCACCAAATTTTGTGTTGAATTTTGTGTCTGAAAAAATTGAAAATAAACCGTCTGATATACCACCATTTGCTTTAATTCCAAGTATTGAGCCGTTTTTGAATATCACATTGCCTGCGAAAGTAAGTTCTGCATCTTTCGTGTCTATTGATGCAAAGTTTCCAATAATATTATTCGACTCTGGATTTATTAGATTCGCAAACTCTTTATAGACTAATCGTTTTACTAACTTTTGGTCAAAGCAAATACTTGTGTCTTGGACTTGTCCAAAAGCTTTTAGGCATAGAGCCAAAAACAATATTAAAGTAAATTTCTGTTTCATATTCGTATTGTTTTAAAATGGCATACAACGGGTGGGGGTGTGCCCAGTGGGGAGAACGGCGCCTGCGGCGTTATCCCCCGATAAAAAAGCCCCCTGCGAGTGGGCTTGGCTCAATTGTCTAGCAATCCCCACATTGGGTACACCTAATGTTAG
>JAVEYY010000047.1:0-31302 GCA_034003245.1 Tenuifilaceae bacterium | reverse complement strand
TTACCTGAGCAAATTCTATTTTATCCTGTGCTTCTGTCATTGTTCAATTTTTACCACGAAAGTAACATCGGAGCGCTATAATCATGCTCGTGTGTGTCTAAAATCCGTCATGGGTGTTTCATTTTTACAAGTATGGTGAAAGTTAAAAAAAAGCAATTTTTAATACTCAAGACTATTAAGTCGCTCGGTAAACTCCACGATTCTGTCGTAAAAGTCGTTGCTTAACGATCTAAAGTAATTCTTAGGTAGTTGCTCCCTTTTTGCAGGCAGCTCATTTATTTTGCGAATCATTTCCTTTTCGAGTTCCATGGCATCGGAAATAATGTCGAGAATATTCTCCTGATGCAACGGGGGTGAATAGGCCAGATGGGTGTAGCACTCCTGCAAAAACTGCTTCACCATTTGCTTCACATCCATCTTAAACTCTTTTATATTAGCCATATCAATTAAATGTTCGTTGTAATTTTAATACTAATATAAAACTTTTTAGAATGCATGTAAAGGTTTATTGTTTTTTTTAAAAAAATATATTGCTAGATGATCTTTAGCTGGAATAGGAAAATTACTTTAAAAAGAGTTATGAAGGGCTAAACCCAAGTGATGGAAATGAAAAGGGACTGTGATTAAAAGGATTCTCTGAATTAAAACAAAGTCATACAAGTACCTTTATATGAATTTGTTTCCAATGGAATCTTTCTATCAGCAGTCCCCTGTGGTGAAACTAATTCATTGTCTCTATATCATCATGCCGATGATCATAACAAGAGCCATAATAGCTACAAAAAGCAAAATGCTAACCCATGTAGGTAAGGGTCTTTTTTCAACTGTGTCCATAAGTATTGTTATTATGATGATTAACCAATTTGCGAAAAACTATTTTGAGAACAACATTTAACCACTTTGCATAAAACGTTGGATAGCAACTATGCAAAATGACCTTTCAAAAAATGGTCTCCGGGCAAACTACTTAATCTTCATAACCTAAGGCACAAAAAAATGCCTGTATGGGAGCAGATTCGGGGAGTAGGAAAGTACTGGGGTAAAACCTTGTATGAGCGGTAAACCTCAAACGAGGAATTCCTTATTTTTACATCAATGGAATTACTATAAAAACCGTTGCCAATTTCCACTGGATTAACAACAGATGTGGATGAGGTTTGGGCGTAAAGATCAACAGATTCAATTTGTTGTGAGTATTGCCATTCACTGGCTACTGGATTGGCCAAATTGGAGGAAATAGAGCAGAACACCATAACCTTAGCAACTAGCGCAACTATGGCTAGAATACTAAAACTTTGTCTGCAATATTTTTTAACCTCAATCATATCGCCACCCTAGTACAGATATGCTCTCGATTCAATCTTATTTGGTTCAATCTCGAAAACAGCAACATTTACCAATGCAGGTTTACCGTAGGTAAAATCGGCACGCCCCGAGTATTTCTCCATAATGATGTTAAGAACCCTAGCCTTTTCGTCCAAATCATCAATGAACTTTACTGTACCATGTATCAAAACGCTTTTGTACTTCATGGAGTATGAGCAGGCAACATCTTCGTGACGAACATTCATCTTATAATCGGAGCTAAACGATACGCACACTTCGGGATTTTTCTTCCAGATATCAATCTTTTTACCCTCGGGACCTGAGTGTATATAGAGTCGTCCATCCTTATACCCAAAATTAAAAGGGAGCACGTAGGGCTTTCCATTCATATCGACCATTGCCACCATGCAAGCCTCGCAGCTACTAATTATCTGGTCTATTTCGGATTGAGGAAGATTAACGCGTGGTTTCATTTCGTAATGATTATAATTAGCTACCCGCAAATATCCGAAAAATAAGGATAATCAGCAAATAGACTGTAATATTTACGCTAGTATTTTCAAACTGTTATGATGGTAGTTAGCAATGTGAACAAAGTAAGGTTAATTTCTGTTAACGTTTAAATTCACAGGATTTCGAATACTATTCTTGTGTACATATTTTTTTTTGATGAGGGAACTTGTTGCACTAATATCAATACCTATTATACTGCTGCTTTTTTACAATCAGGCAGCCAACTGGCATTTACACCAGTTACCCAGCGGTATTGTAATCGAGCACTCACACCCAGTACCCATTTCGAAGAAATCTTCCGATTCGCCATATCAGAAACATACCCACAGCAACTGGGAGATGTTTCTTTTCGCAATGGTGTCAGCAATTACTAGCCTTTTAGTAATTCAGGCTATTTTGCTTTTAGCAGTCAACCCAGTCTCCCTAAAAACTAGTCCGCTTTACACAAAATTTCATATACCCCTATTTTTGCCCATTTCCAATCCACATAGAGGTCCTCCATCCATTTTTTAACGGCTAAAATACCTTAGCCAAATCTTTTACAATTTTAAAAAAAGCCAAGAGGTAATCTGGCTAAACCCTTTGTGTAATTATTAAACAACAAACATGATTAGAATAATATCGTTACTTGCCATACTGATGCTGGCAAAAACCCCCAATTTTGCGCAATCTAAAACCGACGCCAATGTATTTGGACATATTGTAAGTTCTCGTAATGGAGAACACATCCCTTTTATTAATGTACTTATTAAAGATTCTCGCATTGGAACCATAACCGATGCCACCGGTCACTATATTCTCACAAATATTCCCGAAGGCACACACACTCTAGTTGTTACTGGCATAGGATTCGAAACCAAAACAGTAGAATTCACAATTAAACCCAAACAAACACTTGAGATTGATGTAGAGATTGAACCCGCTGGTATCAATCTCGATGCCATTGTAATCACATCGTCGCCTACGGCAAGTGGTTTCCGTTATCAACCCGATATGACCTTTATGGGTGAGGAACTCCAAAAACGCTCCGAGGTATCGTTTGGCGAAATGCTAAACAACTCGCCTGGCGTAGCCATGCGATCCATGGGCTCGTCCCCTGCCCGACCGGTAATTAGGGGAATGGATGGCGATAGAATATTGGTACTGGAGAACGGTGAGCGCATGGGCGATATCTCCGAAACCTCAGCCGATCATTCCATTGCGCTCGACCCATTGGCGGCAAGCCGGGTTGAGGTTATCCGTGGACCTGCAAGCTTGCTTTACGGCTCCAGCGCGCTGGGAGGTGTAATAAATATTATGACAACCGATATTCCCGATCGTTGGGATAATGGATCTCACGGTGTATTGTCGTTGCAGGGAGCCACAATGAATAAGATGGGCGCAGGTTTTGGACGTTATACCTACGGTAACGATAGCTGGGCAGCAACTGCACGTTTTGCCCACAGGCAATCTTCGGATATTACAACTCCCGATGGAATACTCCCTGGAACATCAATGAACAACTTGGATGCAGCTGCAGGAGTTGGCTTTAAAACCAATAGCAAAAACGGTGGAGTGAGTTTATCACTATCCGATCAAACTTACGAAATACCCGAGTTTATTGATAATCCAAACCAAGGTGTGGAGATTCAAATGCAACGGCTAGCTCTGCAGGGTAGAATGAGTTTTGAACGGAAAGGGTTTTTCGATAAGGGTCAGGCACGCTTTAACACCAGCCGAATGCACCAGCAGGAGGTGGAATACGAATGGATTTCCAACGATAGAGAGGATGAAATTAAGCTTGAATACGAAAAGTATGCTATAAGTTCAACGCTAACAATGCAGCATAACCCTTTTAGCTTTTTCGACAGGGGAGCCGTTGGTGTAAACCTTCATAGCCATCGGCTCGATGTGATAGGTGAGGATGCATACACCCCTGGCGAGATAAGATTTAATCTAGGGCTTTTCACATTTCAGGAAATTCCTCTTTCAAATACCATGCGCTTGCAAGCTGGTGTCAGGATCGACTTTCAGCATACCAGCGCAATTTTTAGGGACGAGTCGACCAATACTAAAGGCAAAAGAAATGCCATAAACTACACAGGATCATTGGGTTTTAACCATCGCCCAACCGATAAAATTGAGGTTGGAGGCCAGTTTGCCCGCTCGCACCGTAACCCTTCCGTCGAGGAACTTTACGCAAACGGGATTCACTTGGGTGCAGGTGTTTATGAGGTTGGAAACAGCAGCATGAAGGATGAGATTGGTCAGGGTGGTGATTTCTTTATCCGTTGGAATAGTGATAACGTAGAATTTGAACTTGCCAGCTTTGTGAATGTTTTCCGCAACTACATCATTTTTGAACCTACAGGAAATTTCGATTCAGAGTCGGGTTACCCCATTTTCCAATACACAGGCGACGAGGCCAGGCTTATGGGAGCTGAGCTATCGGTAACATTAAAACCTTTTAAGGGTTTTGAACTTGGACTCGGTTCCGATTTTGTTGATGGGCGTCGAATGACCAACGGAAAGGAGTACCTTCCATTTATCCCACCGTTCAGATTTACCGCCAGCGCGGATTACGATTTTGATTTTGGTTGGGTTGGTGCAAAAGTAGTAACGGCAGCAAAGCAGGATAGAATTGCCCCTGATGAGGATGTTACAGATGGATACACCTTAATTGGATTGTCGGCAGGTTACAGATTATCGAAGTTTGGCCGGCATGTGCTAATTTTCAGGGTCGATAATCTTCTTAACGTTCGCTACCGCGATCATCTTTCGCGTATCGAGGATAGGAACTTTCCCATGCCAGGTCGCAATATGAGCCTAGCTTACAGATGGTTTTTCTAGGGTTTTATCCTACGAATTCTAGCTCTAATATTTACTATTGCTGATAAGACCAAGGCAAGTAGATACGAATAAGTGGTTAGTAAATCCGCTGAATGGCTATACATATCAACATTTAGAATACGGCTGAAAAGGTAAGCAACGTACGATGGTGTTTGGGGAGGTTTTCCTAGTTCGTAAAGTATATTCCAGTGCCAATCGGTAAGCGGACAGTATCCAATTCCGAAAAACAAACCTAACCCAACCCATGACAGTCCTGTTAAAAGCAGTGTGATTAGGTTTGCTTTACGAGTAGGTTTCCAAATCCATCCAAAAAGGTTAAAAATCATTAACCCCGAATGGAAGATGAGGAAAAAGATATCTAGGGTAACATAAATCATTATTATAAAATAATGAAGGGGTGACAACCGCCACCCCTTTACTATTTACTCACTTGTCATGATAAACAGCGGAAGCATCTCAAATTTCTGATAGTATGGACGTAACCGCTCAATATTGTAATGCTTATCCACATTAACTACCTTTTTCTGACTGGTAACCACATCAATGGGCATATTATCGTATCGACCATTTTTAAGTACCACTAAACGACCATGAACACCCTTGAGGATTAGATCGAGGGCTAGGTTTCCAAAAGCCATTGGAACAATGGAGTCGATAGCATCGGGTTCACCTCCTCGAACCAGATAACCTAACTTCTGATTTATGGTATTTACCGTTTTACCCTTGTTGTATTTTGGGCTAAGCTCCTTAATCTTTTGAGAGATTAAATCGCCAATTCCACCCAGTTTGGCGTGTCCAAAAGCATCGAGTTCAGTTCCCTCAAAAACCATTTTATCCATTCCCTTAAACATTGCCCCCTCGCTAATCATTACTGAAGAGTAGCGGCTAGGATTTTTCATTCTATCCTCAACAAGGAGCTGGGTAAGAAGATCGACATCGAATTTGTGCTCGGGAATTACGCAGCGGTTTGCAACGCCAGCCATTGTGGGCAACATTGCGGTAAAACCTGCGTATCGGCCAAAAACTTCCATTACCAAAATTCGCTCATGCGATCCTGCTGAAGTTCTAAGGATATCAGTCATGGCAATGGTACGGGTAATACAGGTACTAAACCCAATGCAGTAGTCGGTACCGGGCACGTCGTTATCCATAGTTTTTGGAATGGCGATAACCTTTTCACCCTCCTGATAAAGCCTTACGCCGTAGCTAAGAGTGTCATCTCCTCCAATAGGAATAAGGTAATCAATTCCAAGAAAATCGAGGTTCTTGATTACTTCGGGGGTCAAATCGTTGATGTCCTTATTATATTTCTCCTGCAAATGTAGGGGAACTCTATCCTTAGCCACTTTCGATGGGTTTGTGCGCGAAGTGTGCAGGAATGTACCACCAGTTCGGAACGAACGGTTTACACGTTCTTCGGTAAGCCATTCGAAGCAGTGACTATTATCGGCGCCTTTTTCGCGAATAATTTCAATCATTCCAGCCCACCCCCTACGAATACCTACTACCTGATAACCTTCGCGGAGCGCACGGATGGTAACCGCTCTAATGGCTGGGTTCAAACCGGGCACATCGCCCCCGCCGGTTAGGATGGCAATTACCCCTTTAGATTTTTTTCCATTTGACATAGCTTATCGGTTTTTGTTAAAGAAATGCTTTGCAAACAAATCGTTTACCTTTTCACAACCCATAAATTTATACTAAATTTTTAACTTGGTTAACACCTCCCAATGGGTAATTTGTATTTTGGCCGCAAACGTTTGTTTTTGTTGTATTTCATTTTAAATGCAAAAACGCCAGCTAATAAATAGCTGGCGTTTGAGGGTTATGCTGATTCGACGGCTAACCAATCTCCTTCTCTATTAAGTAGTGATTGCGGTCGGCCGAGCTGCGTGAAACAAGTTCGCCAAGGAAACCAGCCATAAAAAGTTGAACGCCAATTATTGCCATTACTAGGGCAATGTAAAACAACGGCTGATCGGTTACCATCCGATACTTAAGCTGGTGGAACTGAGCGTATAGTTTACTGCTCACAATCCAAATGGCAATGCCACCACCAATAAGAAACATAAGAGTTCCCAGGGTACCAAACAAGTGCATGGGCTTTTTGCCAAAACGGCTCACGAAAATTACTGTAAACAGGTCGAGAAAACCGTTGATAAAGCGCTCGAGGCCAAACTTGGTAACACCATACTTGCGTTCCTGATGCTGAACCACCTTCTCGCCAATTCGCTTAAAGCCAGCCTGCTTGGCCAGTACGGGTATGTAGCGGTGCATTTCGCCAAAAATCTCGATGCTCTTAATCACCTCGCGCCTATAGGCTTTTAAACCGCAGTTAAAATCGTGTAACTTAATTCCCGTAAAAATCCTTACGGTCCGGTTAAATAGCTTGCTGGGAATGGTTTTCGAGATTGGGTCGTAGCGTTTTTTCTTCCATCCCGATACAAGATGATAACCATCCTCCTTTATCATCCTAAACAGTTCGGGGATCTCGTCGGGGCTATCCTGCAAATCGGCATCCATGGTAATAACTACATCGCCTTTAACCACTTGAAAAGCAGTGTGGAGAGCCGCCGATTTACCATAGTTACGCCTAAACTTAATCCCTTTAATAAAGGTATACTGTCCCGATAAATCCTCAATAACCGCCCAGCTGGAATCGTTACTTCCATCATCCACCATTACAATCTCAAACGAAAACTTGTGCTCGTCCATAACCCTGCGAATCCAGCTAACAAGTTCCGGGAGCGATTCTTCCTCGTTATATAAGGGTACTACAACTGAAATATCCATTATAACTTAAGCGTTACTCGTTAGTATCGAACAAAGGCTCTTCCTTCTTTATAAAGATTGATGTAATCAAACTAAAAATAGTACCCATTAAAGTGAAAGAAAAGATTGATGAGATAAGCATCATGAGTGGCGTTTGAAACTTTTTTACCGCTGTCATCATTGTCTCAACCTGATCGTCGGCCATTCCCATTTCTAGATAGGTTTCCTCTAAAACCTGATATAATCCTTCCATGTAAGATGGGTCGATAACTGCTGTAAGTAGGTATAAATAGAACCCATAAACAACTGACGAGAATAAACTAATCAGTACCCCAAAACCTAGGGCACGACCATAGGAGATGTATCCACCAAGGTCGTCGTTACGGAATCGGATTGTACCGTACACTATGCCTCCAACAATAACAGCATAGTTTAGAATATTTACCCACATTGGGGGTTTGTAAACATCCATTAGGTACTGTACAAGGTGTAAAACTATAAGCGCAAGGGCAAGTATTAGCCCATAGGTCATAGCACTTTTCATTGGGTTAACCTTTTGATCTTCCATTGTAAAAGAGTTAATAGATTAGTATTTGCTGAGAAAAATGACAAAACAAAGGTATAAGAAAAAATAAAAAAAGCCCAAAAAGGTTTGACGAGTTATAAAGATGTTGCTATCTTTGCCGCCCGGGTAGGTCTTACACGACCAGCTCCCGCTGAACTCCCCCAGGATCGGAAGGTAGCAAGGGTAAGCGGTTGTAGCGGTGCGATGTAAGTAGCCTACCCACTTTTTTTGCCCTAGTTGAAGAATTTCCCCACCTTATTTATTGCCGAGGGCAAGGCAAACACCACCACTCTATCGTATGCTTTTATCTCGGTGCCACCCATGGCAATATAGCTCGAATCGCCACGAACAACACCACCTATAATGGCATCCTTGGGAAAGTTGATATCCTTTATTTTCCCCTTTGTTACCAGCGAATTGGGTTTCACAATAAACTCAAACACTTCGGCATCGCTCCCGGTTAGGCATTTAATTGCGGAAACTTCTGTACTCATGGTATACCTAAAAATGCGGCTAGCGGTAATCAACTTCTTGTTGATCACGGTATCGATCCCCATGCTTTCGGCAAGCTTAATGTAGTCGAGATTTTCTACCTCGGCAATGGTCTTCTTAACGCCCATTCTTTTTGCTGCTAAACAGGTGAGAATATTGGTTTCAGAGTTTCCTGTTACAGCAATAAAAGCATCCATGTAAGGCAAACCCTCCTGTATAAGAAGTTCCGTATCCCTGCCATCGCCATTTATTACCAGAGCATTCTTAAAGAAATTTGCAAGTTTAACACTCTCCTCCCTATTATTCTCAATAATTTTAACATTTACATCCTTCTCCAGTTCACTGGCAATTCGAACGCCTATTCTACCACCACCTAAGATCATTAGGTTATGCACCTCAATATTCTTTTTCCCAGAGTATTCAAGCATATCCTTTACCCCGCTCTGGTTTGTTATAACGTAAACCAAATCGTTTACCTTAAACTGATCGTTGCCCCGGGGAATAATCGTTTCGCCATCGCGGGCAATGGCAACGGCCCTAAACTCCAGATTCTTATTTTCGTTATTAGTCTGCAGAATAGTTTTATCTATTACAGGAGCATCTTCCTCGAGCCTAAGCACAGCTAAGGAGAGTTTTCCTCCCGAAAAGTCGACAAACTCGGTAGAGCTGGTGTGGCCTAAAAGGCTTATTACCTCCCTTGCGGCTAATTTCTCGGGATATATTAAAGAATCGACTCCAAGATTAAGGAACAACTCTTTGTTGTTGGGGAGCAGGTAATCGTTATTATCGATACGGGCAATAACCTTTTTAGCGCCTAGGCGCTTTGCTAGTGTAGCACTGAGAATATTTGCTGTTTCGGAGCTAGTAACCGCAATAAATAGATCGGCCTTTTTAACATTGGCCTCCTTAAGGGCGGTTATAGTTGTTGCTGAACCGACAACAACCAAAAGATCGGCCGTTGCAGAAAGCTGAGCCAATTTCTCGGTGTCGGAATCAATAACCACGATATCGTGGTACTCAATCGACAACATTTTGGCCAGGTGTGTTCCAACCTCGCCGGCGCCAGCAATAATGATATTCATAATTTACCCACTTTTCCAAATAAGCTGCAAAGTAAAATCAAATGTAGCTGAATTGTGCCAACAAACAGAAAAAAAAAGATATTTGTATGGTAGTTTTTATTTATTCTGATTTAGTACGAAATCATCAGCATCGTTCAACACGGGAAAATTCCTGCGGAATTCGTCTAACTCATCGCGACTAAAACTACCTTGGACGACACCCTCTTCGCCGGGCAAAATGCTCGAAATAGTTTGACCAACTGGATCAATCAGCTGGCTATCGCCAGTGTAGTATATTCCTATCCCATCGCTCCCCACCCTATTAGCAGCAGCCACGTAGCACTGATTTTCTATTGCCCGGGCTTTGAGCAGAGTATTCCATATCTCACGTCGCTGACCCGGAAAATTGGCCACATTGATTACTAGATCATAATCGCCACGGTTACGACTCCAAACCGGAAAACGAACATCGTAACAAATCTGGGGTAAAATCCTCCATCCAAGGTAATCCAACACCAAGCGCGACAAGCCTGGGGTATACTTTGTATTCTCGTTGGCAAAAGTAAAGAGATGTCGCTTATCATAACGATAAACCTTGCCTTGGGGAGTAACAAAATGAAGTCGATTGAAGAATTTATTTTTCTCCTTTACAATAAAGCTACCGCATAAAGCAAATCCCTTAGCCGATGAGATATCGATCATCCAGCGGAGTGTGGTTCCGTTATCAGGCTCGGCCAACTTCTCGGCATTCATGGAAAAACCAGTTGTAAACATCTCGGGAAGTATTACTAGATGCGTATCCCCTTCCACCTTATTTAGCAACTCATTTAGCTGATTGATATTCTCGCCAATATTCTCCCATATTAAATTGGCTTGCACTATGGCAACTCTTAAATTTTCGACCTTCATACTTAAATGGTTTTATGCAAATATAGCACTTTAGCGGTTGGATAAATTCTAATACCGCTTAAAAAGCATTCTTACACATACCATAAAACATTCACTACTAGCTGTTTTTAAATTTATTTTAAAATTAACTACTATTTTAGTTGTATAACTAATTATTTAGTTATACATTTGTCATAAATATATTTCTACTATGAAAGAACTCACACGCGCCGAAGAGCAAGTAATGCAAATACTCTGGAAGCTGGAAAAAGGTTTTGTAAAGGATATTATTGATAGCATGCCCGAACCAAAACCAGCATACAACACAGTTTCCACTATTGTGAGAATACTAGAGAAAAAGGAATTTGTTGATCATAACGCCTATGGAAAAACGCACGAGTACTTTCCCCTGATCAGCAAAAAAGATTACACCGGCAAGTTTCTAAAGGGTTTTATCAAGAACTACTTTGGCAACTCGTACCGTCAAATGGTTTCGTTCTTTGCAAAGGAAGATAATTTAACTGTTGAAGAAATGGAGTCAATAATTAACCTGTTGACCGATCAACTCCAAAAAAACAAGCACGATGGAAGCAAGTAATCTTATTAGCATTTTCCTTAAGATAGGAATTAGCCTTGCCATTGTTTGGCTGATATGGTATGCCCTATTGCGGAACGTAAATCGCTTTGCAGCGGTTAGAGCCTTTCTTGTTGTAGGTGCAGCGATATCGGTATTAACACCTTGGATTATACCTCAAATTCAAAGTGCATTTACCCTTCCAGCGTCACAAATTGGGGTTGATTATATTTTTAATATACCAGCGGTTGCCTTTGAAGGAGATATTGAAACTCACTTAAGCTGGCAAAAAGTAATTATTTGGCTATACCTAGCCATTTCAGGATTTTTCTTAATCCGCTTAGGTTTTCAGCTTGTCAAAATATTTTTGTTGATAAAACAAAATGCAAAGCATAAGAAAGAGGGGATGTATATAGTTGAGCACGGGAAAGAGGTTTCACCATTTTCATTCTTCAACTTTTGCTTTATTAACCCTAGTCACATTCCTGCCGATAAACTTGATGGGGTAATCCAACACGAGAGGGAGCATTTCCACAAGTTCCATTCTGCCGATATCCTGATTATGGAGATAATTGGCGTAACACAATGGTTTAACCCCTTTTACTGGATGCTTCGCAGCGCCATGGTTGAGGTTCACGAATACCAGGCCGATAACGGAGCCATTCGGGCACAATCCGATCCTAACTCATACTTGGATTCCATAGTTTCCATTGCCTTTTACGGGGTAGCGCTGCCCATAGGCAATAATTTCAACAAATCATTAACACTAAAACGATTAGCTATGATGAACATCACAAAAAAAACCAAAGGCGCACTACTTCGCCTAGCCCTAGCCCTTACAGTGGCTCTACCCGTTGTACTTGCAATATCCTGCGATTCGAACAAATCTGAAGATGAGCAACAAATTAAGGAGGAGGAAGTAGTTATTAAACTAGAAGCTAAAGACTCTAAAGAAGTGTTCGAAGGAGATATATTTGTTGTTGTAGAGGATATGCCTCAGTTTCAGGGAGAGGGCCTGAATAAATTTCGAGAGTATATTAGTGAAAAATTAATTTACCCAGAAATTGCCAAAGATAATGGCATACAAGGACGAGTGATACTCTCCTTCGTAGTTGAACCCAATGGTACGGTTTCAAATGTAAAGATTCTTAGAGGTGTAGATCCATCACTAGATCAGGAAGCGGTTAGAGTTGTTGAGTCGAGTCCATTATGGACACCTGGAACTCAAAAAGGGGAAGCCGTTAGGGTCGTGTTTAATATCCCAATAATCTTTGCTTTACAGTAGTCGTTTTTACTATATCCCTTGGGTAATTTCATTGAATTGCCCAGGGGGTTTAATATGTACTTGCAATGACCCAAAAATCCAAACTAATACTTATAGCCGTTTCATTAGTACTAATATCTTTATCTTTTAGCAAAACCTTTGCGCAGGAAGAGGAAATTGCCACTTCAGATATTAGCCTACTAATATACGATCTCTCGGACGAACAGCTTATCGACCTGCTTAAAGTTAACCTGAAAAAGGATAGCACAAAAACACGCGAGTGGCTAATTCTTGGCGGATTATGGGAAAATAGATTACAGTACGATAGCGCCATTACTGCCTACCGAAGGGCTGCGGAAATTGAAAGCACCTGCATAAAATGCAAGCAGCACCTGGCCAGCGCATTGGCAATAAAGGGTTCCATTACCGAAGCGATTAAAATTTATGAGGAGGCTCTCACAAGCGACTCCAGTAACATCTCACTTCGATCGGACTACGCCCGTTTGCTAAAGCGCGACAGTAGGTTTCTGCAAGCATATCGCCAGTTTGAACATCTTATCAGGAGCGATAGCACAAACTACTACATTTGGGAACAGCTAGGCGATTGTGCCATGCGGATTGATAGCATTGCGATTGGTCTACAGGCATATAATACATCTTTTGAGCTTAATCCAGCAAATGCCCCCTTGGCATTAAAACTTATTAACGGGTTTATAAATAGTGGTATCCCCCCATTTATTGTAATGCCCATAGCCGAGCTAGCCTATCAGCAAGACACAACTTACTTGCCAATAATTCGAGTTAAAGGATATTTACAGTTTCTCTCTCAAAACTATGAGGATGCTGAAAAATGGTTAGAAAAGGGATATTTGTCTGGCGATACAACTCGATTTATGCTCAAATTTCTAGGAATAACAAAATACCATCGTGGGAGTTACCTCACTGCAACAAAAATACTTGAACGAGCATTTGAGAGGGATACCAGTGATAACGTGCTTAACTATATTCTAGCTAAGTCGTGCATTGAGGTTGGTGATTGGAGGAGAGCAATTGAGCTCATAAATTTAACCGAAGATCTACTTACACCAGACTCTATCGAAATTGCTGTACTTTATGCTACCCGAGGTGAGGCATACAACAAATCGGGGCAATACGTAAACGCTATTTCCAACTTTGAAAAAGCGCTAAACCTTCACCCCAGCTATAAAGCATACCTATTCGAAATTGGTCATTGCTACTACAATGCCAAGGAGTACGAATTGGCCAAAAAAACAATTGAAGATTTCCTAACCATTGCCGAACAGAAACCTATACAAAAATCCACATCCGATAAGATTGGCTATGCCAAACACTTACTTAAAATAATCAACGGTGAAGTTTTTTTCCTTGATAGGGATAATGTTAAAATTAGGGAAACAAATTCTGAATAAGAGCTTGCATTTACTCCTTTTGCCTAATTTTGCCTGCAAATAAAATGGAAAAGATGAAGCAGACAAAAACCATTGCCCTTGTAGCGCATGATAACCGGAAAGGCGATATGATAGAATGGGTTGAGTGGAACTGGCAAAAGTTGCTTAAGCACAAGTTGGTATGTACCGGTACAACCGGTAGGCTGGTTGACGAAGCGCTTACCCGAATGCATAAGGAGGAGACAAAACTACACAAATCCATCGTCCTACTAAAATCTGGCCCATTAGGCGGCGATCAGCAGCTGGGCGCCATGATTGCCGAGGGCAATATCGATATCCTTATCTTCTTCTGGGATCCCATGCAGGCACAGCCACACGATGTTGATGTGAAAGCGTTACTCCGCATAGCTAGCGTGTACAATATTCCAACTGCCACAAATAGATCAACAGCCGATTTTATTATCGACTCCCCCCTACTCGATCAGGTATATATACCTAAACTTAAGGGTTACGACGAGTATATTAACAGGGAAATTTAATATGGAATAACCTACTGAACTAGACCGTTCTTAGCTAACTTTTTCTTGATTTGTCCAATGGTCCAGTTAATGCGCTTTGCGTAGTATGGGCTTGCCATAAGGGATAGAAACTCCACAATATCATCTAACCTAGGGAGCGCTGCTGCTCCAATCTCAATGAAGGAATCGATTATTCGTTCAGTTTCCTTGGCATTGGAAGTGACAAATAGACGCTCTATAAGGTGCTCAATGGCTTTGGATCCAAAACTTACCACATCGGGATAGTTTCCATTAATAATGCTGAGAACAACACGTTGTTCATCATTCTGAGGGATGTAATCAGGGAAATTATCGGCCAACACCCTGGCAGCCTTAATTCTGGTGTATAGATTTGGATCGACTAGAAGTTTACCAAGCTGTTCTGGGGATTGCCCATCGGGTGGTATATCGTAATCGCCTAAATCAGCTCTGGATTCATCCCTTTTCTTAAGAAAAATTTGCGCCTTACGAGCAAGCGTTCCATTTGCTGTAAGTAGTACCAGAACAGGCACTCCACCGTGATAGAAGTAGATATCGGTAATCTTCAGTGGTAAATCCTTTAACGCCTGAACATCGGATGGTTTTAGCCACCAGTACTCGTTGAGCACATCGGGAAAGCTTTTACGAGCCTGAAAACGAGAAGCCTCCAAATCGAGTCCCGTACGGATTTCCACTATATCGCCTTTCTGGAAACGCGTTGTGTATCGATATGAGTAAAACTCATTTTCCCTATGGTCTAATGAACCAGCTGATGAATTCATAGAGGATAGATTATTCTAATAGATCGTTCTAAAATACTGTTATTTATGAAAAACTCTAAACCATAATCCAATAGCAAATTTCACACAAGATACAACAAAGAGATTAAAAATGAAAATTTATGATTACAGTTTTTCCCTGGTTTTTAAACAACCAACCATCTGCAATCATAAACTCACCATATAAATATTGGTGTAATGTTTCAAATAATTAAGCAGCTTTATTGGCAATAACAAGGATAATCAAGATTCTATGGCCATATTTGTATTGACAAACCCAAACCTATGCAAAAAGACTTCTCATATCTGCTGATGATGGCAATGCGCGACGAGGCAAGGCCAATTATCCAAAACCTTTCACTTTCCGAGATAGGGCCACTCCATCCCTCCTTCGATATGCTATTATATACAGGAACCTTCAGGGGAATAAAATTAGATTTAGTTTTAAATGGAGTGTGTAAACAGTATGGTGTTGACCATATTGGCACACAGGTATCGTCAATTTGTACCCTACTGGGTATTGAGAAACTGAAGCCTAGCCTTGTGATCAATGCAGGAACTGCAGGCGGGTTTAAATCGGCTGGCGCCATAGTTGGCGATGTATATCTTGGCCATCCACATGTTTGCTACCACGATCGGCGTATCAACCTGCCACAATTTCGCGAGTACGGATTGGGTTTCTATCCAACGCACAACGGTCAAAAAATTGCTAATGATCTAGACCTAAAAACGGGGGTAATATCCACTGGCAACTCGTTAGATTATTCCAAAGAGGACATAGATGTAATGAAAAGCTATAATGGAGTGGTAAAGGACATGGAGGCAGCAGCCATAGCATGGGTTACACAGCAATTCAATCTACCCTTTTTGGCCATTAAGGCCATAACCGATATTGTTGATGGAGACAAGCCAACCGAGGAGGAATTTATACAAAACCTACACTTCGCTTCCGATCGACTATGTAAACAAACTGTTAGAGTACTTGACTGGATCGATAAGAATGGGAATTAGCTAACGCTAAATATTGTAGTACTGTCTATACCACGAAATAAATTGGGTTACCCCGTCAACAATCGACGTGCTGGGTCTAAAATCAAGAATACTCCACAAATCCTCTACATCGGCCCAGGTAGCTGGTACATCGCCAGCTTGTAGGGGCAAGTAATTTTTTTGGGCTTTAATGCCCAATGAATTTTCGATGGCGCCAATAAAGTCCATTAGCTTCACAGGATTGCTGTTTCCAATATTGAAAATTTTGTAAGGCGCAACCGAGCTTGCTGGGCTTGGTTTTGCCCCACTCCACATGGGATCGGATTTGGGAGGATTATCAATAACACGCACAACACCCTCTATTATATCATCAATGTAGGTAAAGTCGCGCTGCATATTCCCATTGTTGAAAACATCTATTGGCCTATTTTCAAGAATGGCTTTTGTAAAGAGGAAAAGGGCCATATCGGGTCTACCCCAGGGGCCATAAACAGTGAAAAACCGCAAACCAGTTGTGGGTAAATTGAATAAGTAGCTGTACGTATGTGCCATCAGCTCGTTGCTCTTCTTACTGGCAGCGTACAAACTAATAGGATGATCTACATTGTGACTGGTTGAGAATGGCATTGTTTCGTTAAGTCCGTACACGCTCGAGCTGCTAGCGTAGGCCAAATGTTCAACATTGGAATGCCTGCAGGCCTCAAGGATATTGATAAAACCAACAATATTACTATCGGCATAGGCCATGGGATTCTCAAGGCTATACCTCACCCCAGCCTGGGCAGCCAAATTGCAAACCCTATTAAATCCTTCCTGCGCAAAAAGTTTATTAATACCTTCTTTATCCTCTAAATTCAGCTTTACAAAACGATAGTTTGGAAACTTTTTGCTCTGAATAGGTTTGCCGTATTCAACTCTATCACTATTAATTCCTGTAACTTCTAATCGGGAAAACTTAAGATTAACATCGTAGTAGCTGTTAATACTATCAATCCCCACCACCTCATCGCCACGGGCAACTAATCGATGTACAAGATGGAATCCAATAAATCCCGCTGAACCTGTTACAAGAATTTTCATCCTAAATGTTTAATTATCTATTAAATACTCAAAAACCTAATAAATGTCTACAATAACAAAATTTTGCAATCAATTCTATAGACTCCAATACGACATGCCATTTGGCTTTCGCTTCATGAATGAACCTTTAACATCAACAAAAAGGGCATCCTTAACCGCCAAGTTGGTGAAGTAAGAATTATCGAGTTCGAGATATTGCTTATGGTTTACAGCAACCACAATGGCATCGTACTTGCCTTTGGGCTCTGCGGCAAGGTGGTAGCCATACTCGTGCATTACCTCCTGAGCATCGGCAAACGGATCAATGGAATCTATATTCTTAACCCCATATGACTTAAGCTCATTGATTATATCGACAACCTTGGAGTTACGGATATCACTCACATTCTCCTTAAACGTTACTCCCATTATCAGCACTCTGGCTTCCTTCACGTTCTTATCGTGGGCAATTATCTTTTTAACAATCTGCTTGGCCACGTAACCGCCCATGGAGTCGTTAATAAAGCGCCCCGCGCTTATAATCTGTGGGTGATACCCCAACTCTTTAGCCTTGTACACGAGGTAGTAGGGATCGACACCTATGCAATGTCCTCCAACCAAACCGGGGAAAAATTTCAGAAAATTCCATTTGGTCCCGGCAGCTTCCAGCACCTCATATGTATTGATGCCCATTCGACTAAAGATGAGCGACAGCTCATTCATAAAGGCGATATTGATGTCGCGCTGAGTGTTCTCAATAATTTTGGCCGCCTCGGCCACTTTTATCGAGCTTGCCCGATGAACTCCAGCAGTAATAATTAGCTCGTAGGTTTGGGCAATTATCTCGGCCGACTCTGCATCGCAACCGCTGGACACCTTCACAATTTTGGTAAGTGTATGCTCCCTATCACCTGGATTAATGCGCTCGGGCGAGAATCCAACCTTAAAATCATCGATATACTTTAGACCCGATATTCTCTCGAGCAACGGAACACAATCCTCCTCTGTGCAACCGGGGTAAACGGTGGACTCGTAAACCACGTAATCGCCCTTTTTAAGAACCCTAGCCACCGTTTCGGTGGCAGATAAAACTGGTTTTAAATCGGGTAGGTTGTGATCGTCAATGGGTGTAGGAACGGCCACCACGTAAAATTTTGCACTTCTCAAGTCATCGGCATTGGCAGTGTAAAGTATATCACAGCCTTCAAATGCATCCGGTTCAAGCTCACGGCTGGGATCAATCCCCTGCCTCATCAGTTCAACCCTATCGGGTTTAATATCGAATCCTATAACTGATATCTTTTTGGCAAACTCAATGGCTATGGGTAAACCAACGTAACCCAAGCCAATAACGGCTAATTTTTCTCTCTTTGAGACCAGATCGTGATAGAGATTCATATCGTTAGTATTTTATGTTCTTGCAGTAGGGATGGTAATCGCCAGTTAAGCCAAGTGGATTGGTGTTGCGAATATGGTGAACAGTTTGAATAGAAATTCGGGCATCGGAAAGGCCATAACCTTTACCCTTAAGAATCTCCTCGTAGCTAACCGTATGCAGGTCGGTAAAGCCACCGCTAAACTCCAACTCCTCGCCCTCGATGGAGATGGATCTAAAGGTGCGCTGCCCCTTTTGTTTTATTTCCGCGGGCACATCGTTGTAATCGACGCTAAGGAACCAACGAACTCGGGCGCGCTCAAGCGCCAAATATCCGGCAGCCTTATCGGGTCGTGATATATGAACAATATTCTCCTTAACGTTCCCAAAAATCCACGTAAGCATATCGAAGAAATGCACGCCGATGTTTGTGGCCACCCCCCCCGATTTCTGTATATCGCCTTTCCACGAAATAAAGTACCAACGCCCACGGCTGGTGATATATGATAGGTCTATATCGAAAATCTTATCCTTTGGTGCCTCTTCAACCTTCTTTTTCAGCGCTAGTATCGAAGGATGATGCCGAAGTTGAAGAATGGTGTTTACCTTTCGCCCTGTTTCACGTTCAATTTCCTCCAACGCATCCACATTCCAGGGATTAAGCACAATTGGTTTTTCGCAAATAGCATCGGCACCGTGGCGGAGGGCAAAGCGAATGTGCGAGTCGTGCAGATAGTTTGGGGTGCAAATGCTCACATAGTCCATTTGAACTCCCTGGCGTTTTAGCTTATCGATATGCCTATCAAACCGCTCGTACTCGATAAAAAAATCGGCATCGGGGAAATAGCTGTCGATAATACCCACGCAGTCGTGCCTATCGAGGCTTGCCAACAGGTTGTTGCCAGTATCCTTAATTGCTTTTAAATGCCGAGGGGCGATAAACCCCGCTGAGCCAATAAGGCTAAAATTTTTTGACATCTTTTGGTTTAGTATTAAATCTTTTTAACGTAATCATTACTTAGCTGATATTTCGCATTACTTTCAGGACAAATGGCCACTCCCTGCTTATCGAAGTTAAGCCTATGTCCAAATTCGCTCATCCAGCCTATATGCTTTGCAGGATTGCCAACCACCAGAGCATAGGGTTTCACATCGCGGATTACCACTGCACCTGCTCCAATAAAACAATACTCACCCAGCGTAATTCCACACACTATAGTAGCATTAGCGCCAATGGAAACACCTCGTTTAACATGAGTTTTTGCGTACTCGCTTTTTCGGTTCACAGCGCTGCGGGGGTTTATCACATTGGTGAATACCATCGATGGGCCAAGGAATACATCATCCTCGCAGATAACACCCGTGTAAATTGAAACGTTATTCTGCACCTTCAAATTATTACCAAGGACCACATCGGGCGATACCACCACATTTTGCCCGATATTGCACGATTTTCCAATTATGCATCCAGTCATAATATGGCTGAAATGCCATATCTTGGTTCCCTCTCCAATAGTACAACCCTGATCAATAACTGCGGTTTCGTGAGCAAAGTATTTGATATCCATGTTATTCATTTTTAAAGCAAAACAAATTTAATGAAAAGATAGATACTAACCCAGCGATTTAATCACATTGTGTGCTATATACTGCTGCATTTCCAAGGTGAGTTCGGTATGCATTGGCAGTGAAAAAACCTGTTCCGATAGTTTTAAACTATTTGGATAAGATATGTTGCTGTTTGTTATATATGGTTTAAAAGCAACCTGCTTATGCAAAGGAATTGGGTAGTAAACCATTGCTGGAATACCTAGTTTATTTAGGTTCTCGATCAGTTTCGATCTTTCTCCATTGAGCAACCTAAGGGTGTACTGATGGAATGTATGATCGGACCAGCTAACCCTAATAGGAGTTTGCAGCTGGGGAGTGGATGCAAATAGCTCATCGTACCGCTGAGCAGCCAGCTGGCGGGCTGCATTGTACTGATTAAGATTCTTCAGTTTCACCCTAAGTATTGCCGCTTGTATTGTGTCGAGTCGAGAGTTAACCCCAATCCTATCGTGATGATACCGAACCTTCATCCCATGGTTTGCAATGGATCGAATATCCTCGGCCAATGCATCATCATTTGTAAAGATGGCTCCGCCATCGCCAAAGCAACCCAAATTTTTGGATGGAAAAAAGGAGGTGCAACCAAAATGCCCAATAGTTCCAGCCGTTTGAGTTTTACCATTGGAAAATGTGTAGGCTGTTCCAATTGCCTGAGCAGCATCCTCAACAACAAAAATATTGCGCTCTTGTGCTATTTCCATAATAGCCTCCATATTTGCACATTGGCCAAATAGATGCACAGGGATTATGGCTTTAGTTCTTGGCGAAATGGCTGCCTTTAAACTCTCAATATCGAGGGTAAAGTTATTGATATCAACATCAACCAAAACGGGCTTTAACCCAAGTAATGCAACTACCTCAACGGTTGCAATAAAGGTAAAATCGGGTGTAATTACCTCATCGCCGGGCTTAAGGTCGAGTGCCATAAGAGCTAGCTGTAGGGCATCGGTACCATTGGCGCAGCCTATAACATGCTTTACACCCAGGTACTGTGCTAGCTCATCCTCGAACTGCTTAACCGGTTGTCCTTTAATAAAAGCAGTTTTATCAATCACCTCCTGAATAACGGCATCAACTTCAGGCTTGATTTTTTGGTATTGACCTTTTAGGTCGACCATTTGAAGGTTCTGGAATGTAGGCATGATAATCTGGGTTGATTTTTTGAAAACAAAAAATACAGAAAGTCCTATTTTTAATGCTGATCTGAGATTAATATTCTAAGTAAACTGGAAAAAACAAAGCCCCAGCAAGGTAAAAAACCTTAATGGGGCTAATATTTAGCTAGAAATTATTCATTTCAATGAAATCTACTTAGCATAGCTAATGGCACGTGTTTCACGAATTACGGTGATTTTTACCTGTCCAGGATAGGTCATATCATCCTGAATTTTCTTGGCGATATCGTACGAAAGGCTTGCTGCCTCCTCATCCGATACCTTTTCGCTTCCCACAATCACCCTAAGCTCGCGACCAGCCTGAATGGCAAAGGTTTTGGTAACGCCCGGGTAGTTAAGGGCTAGGTCTTCCATCTCCTTCAATCGCTTAATGTACGATTCAACCACCTCACGACGTGCGCCAGGACGCGCGCCAGAAATAGCGTCGCAAACCTGAACGATTGGTGCGATTAGGGTTGTCATCTCGGTTTCGTCGTGGTGCGAACCAATGGCGTTGCAAATCTCTGGTTTCTCCTTGTACTTCTCGGCGAGTTTCATACCCAGCACTGCGTGAGGCAATTCGGGCTCATCGTCGGGTACCTTACCAATATCGTGCAGTAATCCAGCGCGTTTAGCAAGTTTAGCATTCAGCCCAAGTTCTGTGGCCATTATGGCGCAAAGGTTTGCCACCTCGCGCGAGTGTTGAAGCAGGTTTTGTCCGTACGATGAGCGGTATTTCATCTTACCAACAAGCCTAATTAACTCGGGATGCAGACCGTGAATTCCAAGGTCAATGGCTGTACGTTTTCCAATCTCAACGATCTCCTCCTCAATCTGCTTTTGAGTTTTCTGAACAATCTCTTCGATTCGGGCAGGGTGAATTCTACCATCGGTCACCAACTGGTGCAAAGCAAGGCGTGCAATCTCCCTACGAACGGGGTCAAACGCTGAGAGGATAATGGCCTCAGGGGTATCATCAACAATTATTTCAACACCAGTTGCCGCCTCTAAAGCACGAATATTTCGACCCTCGCGGCCAATGATTCGACCCTTAATCTCATCGGAATCGATATGGAAAACGGTAACCGAGTTCTCAATAGCCTGCTCTGTAGCTACGCGCTGTATGGTATTCACCACAATTCGCTTGGCCTCCTTTTGAGCGGTCATCTTGGCCTCGTCCATAATCTCGTTAACATACGACATGGCCTCGGTTTTAGCTTCGGCTTTTAGCGACTCAATTAGCTGCGCTTTGGCCTCCTCGGCCGATAGGCCCGAAAGAGCCTCCAACTTATCAACCTGCGTTCTATGAAGTTTATCGAGTTCCTCGGAACGTTTTTCGACCAGCTGCAGCTGATTATTCAGATTCTCGCGAATTGTCTCTACCTCGCGTTGCTTGCGCTGTACCTCCTCAAATTTCTGTGAGAAAGCGGTTTCTCGCTGTTTTAGTTTATTCTCAGCCTGAATCATCCGATTGTTCTTCTCGTTGAACATCTTCTCGTGATCAGTCTTCAGCTGAAGGAATTTCTCTTTTGCCTGCAGGATTTTCTCCTTGCGCAACACTTCGGCCTCTGTTTCCGCCTCATGTATTATGGCTTCTTTCTTTTTACTGAGAAGCCTATTCCAGAGGAGATAAGTAGCGAAACCGCTGACTATCAAGGCCGAAAAGGCAATTATTATCTCATTTATCATTGTTGTTAGTATTAGTATTTAAAAGAACATCAAAAAAACTGGAGTACAACACCAGTATACTTATATCGACAATTGCCCGACAAAAAGCAATTGAGAATTTACACAAAAAAAGCCCGCACTGCATTCCCTATAGATATTTGAAACCCCAATACGACATGGGTGGAGTGGCCGCCAATTTCGAACTTCCAACGTCTCAGTAAATGAGATTCCAGCTGGGCTGAAATTAAGGCCTGTCCTACATTGGCCTAAGTCCTTCTCCAATGATGATAGTGTTGAGTTTCGCAATATGTTAAGGAAACAGTGCGGGCAGTACTATTTTAAAGAACGTATATTACTCTTTACCAGATACTCATCGAGCCATTCATCCAATTCGCTAAGCTCATCTATAATGGGTGCAACCTCAAAGCGGTTCTCACTTTCGATTAGCTTGATTACAAACTGCAGGGCTGCCATCGCCAAAAAATCTTGAAGGTCTTTATCTTTATCGGTATACCGACTCTTATACTGAGCCACCTTCTCGTTAATCAACCGGGCAGCCTTTCGGATCTTCTCCTCATCGCTGCGATCTATCTTAAGAGGATAGTACCTGTCGGCCACATTCACACGTATAGAAAACTTATCCTCCATCAATTCGATCTAAATAATTATCTGTTTAAAAGAGCAATGCATTGATCAATTTCCCGCACAATCCTATTTACCTTAATTTTTGCATCGTGAGCATCCTCACTCGATGCGACAAAAGCTTTTGCAAGCTGTTGCTGATTGTACTTTCGATCAAGCTCTAAAAAGGCCAACTCGCGTTCCTGAAGAACATTCTCCAGGGTTGCCTTTTGCTCTGAGAGTTTCAGGTTCTCTTCCTTCAACTTTTCGTATGCAGAAATAAGCTCCTTTATCTTTGCTTTAAGGCCTGTATGAATAGTATTCTGCTCTACGCTCATTTGCTTGATTTAAGTACTACAAAGTTACAACGAGTTTAAGAGATTATCAAAAATTGCAACCAAATTTTCCTCTAATATCCTAAAAAACTTTTAAAAATGCTAGCTTTGCGTAACAAAAAAGTCCATTTTTTTATGTTGAACAAGTTTTCAGTTTTTGCCACTGTTTGCAGTGCTCTTATAACTATCAATCATTCATACAGTCAACCCAGCCTAAGCCCTTTTGATCTTCACCCACCCCTTAAGGGCGATTTGGCCCTTTCGGCCTCATTTGGGGAGATTAGAACCAACAGTTTTCACGCAGGGCTCGATTTTAGAACTGGCGGAAAAATTGGGCAAAACGTGTACTCATCGGCCGATGGGTTTGTTGCAAGGGTTCGCGTTGGTGGAACTGGTTTTGGCAAGGCCATATACATTCAGCACCCCAATGGGCTTACCACCGTTTACGCTCACCTCGATAGGTTTACACCACAAATCGATAAGCTTGTCAAAGATCAACAGTATAGCCGAAAATCGTTTGAAATTGATCTTCCTTTAAATCCCAGCCAATTCCCCGTAAAACTGGGCGAACTAATTGGTATTAGCGGAAATACAGGTAGTTCAGGTGGCCCTCATCTACACTACGAGGTTCGACTCACCAAAAACCAGACACCTCTGAATCCTGCATTTAGCAACCTGGCACTTAACGATATTTTGCCCCCAGTAATTAACGGTGCTTGGCTGTACCCGCTGAACGCCTCCAGCAGCATTGACGGTATAAACAGCACTTTGTCGCTAAATGTTCAAAACCAACATACCACCTATAGCGTTGCAGATACAATTAGGGTTTCGGGCGATGTAGCCCTTGGTATTAAAGCCTACGATTTTGTGAATTGGACTAGCCTTCGTTGCGGAATATATAGCATAAAAATGTTTGTGAATGAAGAACTGCGCTACCACTTTAGCATGGATGAATTCAGCTTTTCCGAATCGCGCTATGTGAATAGCCATATCGACTACACCATTCGTCAAGAGGAAGGAAAAAGAGTACATAAGCTTTATCGCGAACCAAATAACCTGCTATCAACATACAAAAAGGTTGTAAACAATGGCATTATTCAGGTAAAACCCGATAGTTTGTACAGAATAAAAGTGGTTGTTGAAGATCCCAAGGGAAATAGCTGCAACCTTTCTGCAACTATTATGGGCGTAGAAAAAAGCAACCTATTACGAACCGTAACAGCACCAGAGGCCACCCTACCCCAACAGCAATGGTTATTCTTCAAGGAAAATACATACCAAACCGATTGGTTTGACATTAGCATGCCAAAAAATTCGCTTTATAGCAACATCAACTTCACCTATGATGTAAAAGAGAAATGCCAAGGTTCTTACTCGCCAGTTATTCACATACATAATCGTAACACTGCCGTTCACAGACCCTATACGCTTCGAATTAAGGCCGATTCGCTTCCCAATAAGCTTGCCGACAAAGCGCTTATTGCCACTGTAAACATCAAGGATGAAATTGAATCGGCTGGAGGGAAATTCTCGCAGGGCCTTGTGGAAACACAGGTGAATTACTTTGGTGACTTCTTTGTGGTTGTCGATTCTGTAGCTCCTACCATTTCACCTATAAATATCTTTAACAGAAAAGATATGAGCAAAGAAAAAAAGATCATGTTTCGAGTAGATGATAATTTAAGTGGAGTTGCAACAATAGTTGGAACAATTAATGGTAATTGGGCACTTTTTGAGTACGATCCAAAGAATAAAATGGTGTTTTACGAAATTGATGACCAACGACTCGAGAAAGGGAAAACTCATCAATTAGTGCTAATAATTACCGACCGAAAAGATAATCAGAATAGCTACAGATGCACTTTTACATGGTAATCTAAATCGGTGTTTAACCATTTTACATGTGAAGCCATTTTTGTAGATTTGCAAAACAAAAATTCGAAACAATGATCAGGACTGTTATTACCCTTTGCTTTTCCCTTGCAGTGATATTGGCCAATGGTCAAACCCAGCGCTATCAGAATCGGGAACTTGCCCTAATCACCTTTAACTTCAATATTGCTAAGGATATAAAACCAATATTCGACACCCAATCGCAACTATTCCCCGAGGTCGAAAACCGCAAGGCTGATAAGGTAATAGCACTGCTCAAAGAACGCACTTGGTATTTACTGGAAGCTCGACTAGAGCAGGAGATTGGTATGTATATCCTCCCTGTAAATGCTTATGGCAAAAGCTTTAAGTACGACGAGTACAACTTCCCCAGCGTTAGCATTAATCAAGCACTAAAGCGCGGCACATCAAAGTACTACATGAGAGTAGACATTAGCATAATCTCAGCAATTGAAAAAAAAGATGCTGGGTACGGCGCTTCAATACCCGCTAACGATTCCATTGCCAGCAAGCTCTCCGAAATGGAGAATGCTTGCCTCCCCAAAATAACCATCGATATTTTCACATACAACGATAAGGGAATTCTTCCCCTTCAAAAAATTTCGGCAACAATTACGGCAAAGGATCCGTGGGTTATGGGCGAAGATATCTTTAACGGGCTTGTTAATAAAAAGGAGTTTGATAGGGAAAGCACCAACACCTACTTGGGATTAACCAATGTTGCCATTAGCAGGCTTATACGGAACTTCTAAATCGTCCTGTTTATAAATCGATTATGGCGCCAGCCAGCAGCAAGTTCAGAGCACTGGGTATTATGTCGGGCACATCGCTCGATGGGCTCGATTTATGTATTTCTGTGTTCGAACTTAAAGATTCAGGTTGGACTTACACCATCGAAAAAGCGATAACCGTTAGTTACACTGCTGAGGTTGAGCAGATGCTTAGAAATTCTCATAAACTCTCGGCAAACGACATTGCCAAACTCAATGCCTGGTATGGCCAATGGATTGCCAAAAGGGTGAATGAATTGCTAGATAACGAAAGAAGCCCAATCGATGTAATTGGCTCGCATGGGCATACAGTGTTTCATAATCCTAGCCAGGGATATTCAACTCAAATTGGTAGCGGTGCTCATATTGCTGCCTTAACGGGAATACCCTGTGTTTGCGACTTTCGCAGCGGCAACATAGCGCGCGGTGGTCAAGGAGCGCCACTAGTTCCTATTGGTGACGAACTCCTTTTTGCAGATTTTGATATCTGCCTTAATATCGGAGGAATTGCAAATATATCCTATGCTACACCAAAGGGAAGAATGGCTTACGATATTTGTCCTGCAAATATGGCGCTAAATTACTTAGCCAATAAGTTTAACAAACCATTCGACAGGGATGGAGAAATGGGTAAAAATGGTAATGTGTCATCTGCTCTTCTCAATCATTTTAATAATCTAGATTTTTACAAGGAGTCAGGGGCAAAATCGTTGGGAAGGGAATGGTTCGAGCATACTTTTGCACCATCATTTGAACTATACGAGATTAGCACCACAGATATACTTAGAACAGTATATGAACATATTTCACTAAAAATTAGCGAGTCATTTTCCGTTAGGCCCAATGGTAAGGTTCTAGTTACAGGCGGAGGTGCCAAGAACCAGTTTCTTATCAACCTAATTGAGCAGAAATGTAGCTGTAAGGTTGTTATCCCCAACCAAACTTTAATTGATTTTAAGGAAGCGCTAATTTTTGGATTTCTGGCCGTACTGTACCTTAATAAAACTTCTTCAGCACTTTCGTCGGCTACGGGAGCAAGGGAAAACTCCATTGCAGGATGCCTTTACTACTAACCTATCTGTCCGCACAAGCTAAACCTGTTTAAGTTATCTTCATCTTACTAAGGCACGATTAAATCCCTTAGGAACTCTGAAATTACCTTTGGTATTTGACCTTTTTTTCTATTTTTGTGCGAAATACAAACCAATAATTTGTGTAATTATGAAAAAATCTTTCAGACTTTTAGGCTTTGAGTTAACCATGGCAGCCCTTATGCTATCGCCCAGAGCACAAGCCTGTACAAACTTTCTTGTTACCAAGGGAGCATCTGTTGATGGCTCAACAATGATTACCTACGCAGCCGACTCGCACTACCTGTACGGTGAGTTGTACTTTTGGCCAGCGGCCAAATATACTGCTGGTACCATGCTTAGGGTTTACGAGTGGGACACAGGTAAATTTCTTGGCGAAATTCCCCAGGTTGCTGAAACATACAGGGTAGTTGGCAATATGAATGAGTTCCAGCTGGCCATTGGCGAAACCACCTACGGTGGACGCAACGAGCTGGTTGACACAACAGGACTAATTGACTACGGCAGCTTAATATACATCACCCTACAACGGGCTAAAACGGCTCGCGAAGCGATAAAAATTATGGCCGAGCTGGTATCCGAATTTGGATACTATAGCAGCGGTGAATCATTCTCCATTGCCGACCCCAACGAAGTTTGGATAATGGAACTTATTGGAAAGGGAACTGACCTAAAGACCGACCGTCGCAGCAAGAAAACCTTTAATGCCAACAAAGGCGCTGTATGGGTAGCCAAGCTTATACCCGATGGTTACGTGAGCGGACATGCCAACCACGCCCGCATTACCACCTTCCCCAAGGAAGATGGCGAAACCTCAATTAGCTCAAAAAATCTTGATAAGATTTTCAGCCCCGAGGTTAAGGTTGTGTATGCCCACGATGTGGTTGATTTTGCTAAAGCAAAAGGATACTACAAGGGCGATGGTTCCGATTTTAGCTTCTCCGACATCTACGCACCGCTCGACTTTGGCTCAGCTCGCTTCTGCGAAATGAGGGTTTGGTCGTTCTTTAAGGAGATTGACAAGAGCATGTGGAGTCATTTTGATTACGCCAAAGGACATGACCTTAGCAACCGTATGCCTTTGTGGATTAAGCCCGAACGTAAACTTTCGGCACAAGATCTGATGGATTTTATGCGCGACCACCTCGAGGGAACTGAGCTCGATATGAGCAAAGATCCCGGCGCTGGCCCCCACGGCCTCCCCTACCGCTGGCGTCCGCTTACCTGGAAATACGAGGGAAAGACTTACGTGAACGAGCGTGCAACCGCTACTCAGCAAACGGGTTTCTCTTTTGTAACCCAAAGCCGTAGCTGGTTACCCAATCCTATTGGTGGCATTCTATGGTTTAGCGTTGATGATGCTGCAACCACGGTTTATACCCCAATTTACTGCGGATCTACCCGCGTTCCCGAATCGTTTGCCAAAGGCAATGGCGATTTGCTAAACTACTCGCCCGATGCCGCATTCTGGGCATTTAGCAAGGTGTCGAATTTTGCTTATCTGCGCTACGACATGATGAGCGCCGATATTCGCAAGGTTCAAAAGCAACTCGAGAACAGCTACGCTCAGATGACCCCCATAGTAGATAAAACTGCAGAGAAATTGTACAAAGAGAATCCAGCGGAAGCCCTGGAGTTTGTTACAACCTATTCCGTGAACACGGCCAATGCCCTGGTTGCACGCTGGAATAAGCTTTTCGAGTTCCTACTGGTTAAGTATATCGATGGCAATATTAAGCAGGAGGACAATGGCGTATTTATGTGGAATCAGTACAACGCTGCTCCAGGCCGAATGAGCAATCCTCAATATCCCGACTGGTGGAAAAAACAGGTTATTGAGGCCACTGGCGATAAGCTGCTTCAGCCCGAATAGTGCAAGAATCCGAACTACATGAAAAAACTGCCCTGAGGGGGCAGTTTTTTTGTCTCAAACTATTTTATTATCAAATAATTTTTATACTTTTGCGGCACATTTTTCAGCGCAATCTCTTACTAAGAATATTCAGAATCAGTAATATTGCGTGTTGTGGAACAAAACAAATAAAACAATACAATGGAACTGATCAAAATTGCGGAGCAGGCTTTTGAAGCACAACAGCAGCATCCCGACTTTAAGAGCGGTGATACCGTTACCGTTCACTACAAGATTAAGGAAGGTAACAAGGAGCGGATTCAGAGTTTCCGAGGCGTGGTTATCCAGCGCAAAGGCAGTGGAGCAACCGAGACTTTCACTGTGCGTAAAATTTCAGGCGGCGTGGGAGTTGAGCGTATATTCCCCTACCACTCACCCTTTATCGATAAGGTTGAAGTTAACAAAGCGGGTAAAGTTCGCCGTGCTCGAATATTCTATCTACGCGACCTAACCGGTAAGAAAGCTAGAATCAAGGAGAAGATTGTAAAGACCGACAAAAACTAGATATCAAAAAAAATCCCCGAAAATCGGGGATTTTTTTATCCTCGTATAGGATTTTTAAAAAAAAACAGTACATTTGCACCCGCATTCGACTCCGTAGCTTAACTGAATAGAGCACCTGACTACGGATCAGGAGGTTGGGGGTTTGAATCCCTCCGGGGTCACAACAAAGGCTAACATTAACAGGTTAGCCTTTCGTTATTTATGGTAGTAGCGAGTTTCCGTTTTACAAAGGAGGGATCGTGAGCCACCATAATAACATTATAATTCAGGCAAACAATCCCTCCGGCTTGCATGCCGAAAAGCAGAGGTCACTATCAAACAACCAGTAGAATTACTATACCTTTTAGGGTATAAATTAATTGTTTATGAAGTTTATTATACCCTATAGGGTATAATAAACGGAATGAATTCAATAGAATTCCAAACTTATAAAAGCAAAAATTTAAAGGACTTCTGCTGTTGCAATATACTGCAGGTTATCCTTTTCCAAAAAACTACCATTTGCATCTGATCTCCAGCTAATTTTGAAGCCGGATTTGTTGAGGTAAAGTTCAAAATGGCTCATTGCAATGCCCATATCAACTTTTTGCAAATCAATTTTCGGGAAGGTCTTTTCAATAATCTTACTATGTTTCAAGTAAAAGTGGAACTTATTACTTTCAGTAAAAATTACCCTCCAAGGTTGAGCGTTCTCGGCTGAGGGTGCAAGTCTGACCATCTCCAACGCCTCCTTAAACTCTGTATCTATATCTTCGCCAAATGATGACTCAAGGTTACTTTGAAAAAAAAGATCGTTGAAAGGGTGTCTGGTTTTTGCTCGCACTAGAGTTTTGATAATCTTTTCTTTTAGGCTTTTTTGGGGCGTGGGAAACCCAACCGGAGTAATTGCGGGTATGATATGATTCTCTTCTAATTGAATTGTTTTTTCATATTCGCTTCGCTTGAAAGTTCCACCCAACCAACAGGTACCTAAACCCAAAACCGTTAGCTCTAAAATAATTTGCTCCATTGCAAAGCCAAAGTCTTCGAGGCAGTAATCATTTATGGCAACTGCTCCCACAATGAAGTATCGCGAACCTGAGATAAACCCATAAGTTCCCAACTTTATCTTTTGTTCAGTAAAATTCTGTTTATCAATTAGGTAAAACCTTGGCTTATTGCCAAAAGGGGTTTCAATGTCTTGATTTAGAATACTTTCAATGCTAATTATTAAACTATCTTCGAAATCATTTTCTAAGTATCTTCTAACCGAACTACGATTTATTATTGCGTTTTTAAGTTCTTGTGGATTTTCCATTGAATTATTAATTA
>JAVEYY010000046.1:0-41208 GCA_034003245.1 Tenuifilaceae bacterium | reverse complement strand
CTGATCTCAACGCTAAGCACACACGACTATTGCCATAGAGCATGAAGATGAAATTTTGACTCTCTTAGCGTTTTCGCAGTGAATAAAATATGTACTAAACAATGAAAATATAAACAGATGAAATAAATAATCACAATTTATAATTGCCAAATAACTATATGATTCATCAATAGTCGCCATACCTATTGCTAAACCGAGTGGCATTTTGCAATTCATTTTTTGTGATTTTAATAGTATTGCTTCATTACTCACTGGTTTTGTTGTAACCTGAGCATTAAGTCCTAAAAAACTTAAGAATGCAATAAGTACAAACATCCCTTTTCTCATACCATTTAAATTTTGAAATTGATTAAACATAAGAAAATTTTAATATAGTGCAAGAAAATAACCTAATTGCTATTATAAACAATTACATAATAAGGTAAGTGATCCGAGTTTTGTCTTAAATCCACACGTGGAAAATTTGGAATACCCCTTGATACTATATTGTAATTCGTTGAGTTGGTTTTGTAACCTAGAATCATATCAATTAATTTTTTCGGATCTTCTCTTGGATATGTCTTAGTTGCGGGGTCGTTTAATACAATAAAATTGTTTTCTTTAAATTTTTGGATTGCCTCTTCGTGGGGCTGCTCATTCAAATCGCCAGCCAGGTATACGGGTTTGTTAAAAGCTTTAGCGTAAGTGAGTAGTGTCATTGATAAGTTTCTGAAATTGAGTACTGTCCTCGGGCATAAACCTAACATAGAGATCGGTAGCTTCGAGTTCGACTTCTTCCATACTTTTCGATTTAATTACCTCCTGATCACTTTGCTCAACAATACCTTTCAAGGTGTCTAACGCAATTTTCATATTCTCTAACGAAAAGGGATTCTGCTTCTGATTTCCAAGTATTACAGGACGAATTGAACGGCTTGCGTTTATATCAATGGTACTGTTGATTGAGTTTTCCTGAAGGTTGTTGTCTGTTTCAATCTTCTCGCACGAAGTTAAAGCAAATGCCACAATTGCAGTGATAGAAATGATTCTCTTCATAATGATTTTCCTTAAGTGATTAATACCCTGCGAAACCTTGCTCATAACAAATCTATTAGATAATGTTTTCCAAACTTTAAAATCGTCTTACCCTAGTTCACAAGCATTCAGTTAAAAGCGATAGCAGAAA
Organism: Tenuifilaceae bacterium; assembly: GCA_034003245.1. Lineage (GTDB taxonomy): Bacteria > Bacteroidota > Bacteroidia > Bacteroidales > Tenuifilaceae > Perlabentimonas. Next base: position 40,043 of record JAVEYY010000046.1, on the reverse strand, counting down.
GAATCAATTTTTACTTTTATAAGGTTAAATCAAATTTACGCAATGGAAAACCCCTTGTCAACTATTTGTCAAAGAAAATATAAAGAAAATATGATATATTGTTATAATGACTAATTCTGTTGTGTTTTAAGGCGAGTTGTGTTTTTGGAAAAAATACGAATAGAGGGGTGTTTTTTTGTGGTTTCGCGCTGGATGGTTTGTAGATATTGGGGTAGGGATTTTTTCTTTGCGAATAGTGGTTAGGGACACGTCCTCAGGTTAGGGAGATGATTTTTGGTGAATCTATATTTTTTTAATCGTACGTAGTTAAATGTTTCTTTCTCGCAAAGACGCAGAGACGCAAAAATACTCTTTTATGGCTGTGAAAAATCAACTCTGCGCCTTAGCGTCTTGGCGAGAATAGTGGTTACAGCGGTTTTACTGGTACACAGATATCTACCGTAAACTTGCCATCCTTGGGCTCCTCGGGGTACATCTCAAAGCAGGGCTTATCGTCGGGTTGGTATCCGCTGCTGGGAAACCAAATACCGTAAAGCCATTGCCAGGCCTCGCCAAACTGTGTACCATCGAGCACAAATCGGGCAACCACGTACTTGGCTGCATCAATCTCCATTTTACCAACCTCGCCATCAACCCTTGTTTCGGGCGAAACGGTGATGCAAACGCTCATGCGCAGCTTGTCCTCCACGGTAACGTTGGGATCGTCGTGGTATATGATCAGCGATTTAAAGTTGGGACCACCGATAAGGTTTCGTGGCCCAGCCCAGGTGAACAGCTTGTTCCATAGCCTCTCGAACAGCTTTTCGTCGCCCTTGTAGGGGCCAATGTGGCGAATGTAGGCCACCGTCATTTTTGGGAGATCCTTAATCTCCACGCTTTTGTTTAGCTCCATATTCGTTTTCCATTTAATGGTTTTGGATTCGAAACAAAAGTAGGACGATGGTCGGGATACACTTTGCTTACTGTTGCTATTGATTTGACTTAAATTGCTATCCTCATCTTTTCGTTGTCGATACTGGCTTGCCGAAACGCCAAAGTACTGTTTGAAGTTTCGGGAGAAAACAGAGATATCGGTAAAGCCACATTTAAAGGCAATCTCGGTTATGCTCTCCTGCGATGGGGAAACCAGCAGGGTAGCTGCCCGCTCAATGCGCACCCGGTTGATGAACTGAAAGGGTGTTTCGCCTACCACACCGTAAAAAATGCGGTTGAAGTGGTATTTCGAAAAATTGGCCACCGAGGCCAGCTCCTGCAGGGTAAACTGCTTGCCTAGATTTCCCTCGATGTAGTCGAATGTGCGGTTTATTCGCGATATATACTCCTTTTCGATTGAGCTTGACATCTTTCTGTGTATTTACTTTTTAATCTATATGATTATCCGCTATTATGCCTATGATAAATGAGTTGATTAAAATGACACGTCATTGCGAACGTCCTTTGTGAAACCCAAAGGGTTCGGCGAAGGCAACCAATCTGTTAATTAATGGAATTTTATAGATTGCTTCATCCGCCTGCTGGCGGATTCGCAATGACGCAACGGTTTTAGGTATCTTAACGGACATCATTTTAATCTAATTAACCCTAAACGTTATGGCAGGATATTTCTCTTTCCCAATCCAGAACGATTTGGGGATCGTCACGCTTTTAACTAATCCTTTGGTTACGATGGGCAACTTTTTGGGGTAGCCCAGAAGCGTTATATCTTTGTGATTATCTACAAAATTTGATGGAAGTTCAACGCTTTTAGGTGGCGTTTCGTCCTCATCTAGCAGGTATAATGCAAACCGGGTTTTCCCATCCTTAGTTTGGGTATAGCAGAGCTTATTATCCTGATAGGGCGGGAGTGGAGTGGTTTCGTAAATTGCAGAAGAATTAATTGCCATCCAGTTCCCAATCTCGTGGAGCCGCTGGTAAACCTCGGGAGCGAGTTCGCCAGTTTTATCGGGACCAATGCCCAGCAGGAAATTTCCGCCCTTGGCCACAATTTTAATAAGCGTGTGAATGGCCCAGGTTGCCGATTTGTACTTTTCGTTTGGGCCAGTTGAATACCAGTTATCGCCAAGGGTTATGCAGCTCTCCCAAGGGTATGGCGGAATATTTTCGGGAACCTGCTGCTCGGGGGTTCGGTAGTTCTCAAACTCACCGTGAACGGTACGATCCACAATTAGCAATCCGGGTTGATTTACACGAGCCATTTCTCCTATTCTGGGCATATCAACATCCTGTATCCATTGGTTTTTGCCAAGCCAGGGTTTAGTTTCCTCGGTGAGCGATCCGGCCGGGCGAACCCAGCCGCCATCGAGCCAAAGGATATCAATTTTGCCGTAATCTACCATCAACTCCTCAATCTGGTTGTAGGTAAACTCCTGGAAACGCTTCCAGCGTTCGGGGTACTTGGCGGGATCGTAGTTCACGTTGCGGTCGAAAACCGGAAAGTAGGGCCACCAGAAGTCGGGATTATGCCAATCGGGCTTGCTAAAGTAGGCGCCAATGCCCATTCCTTTGTTTCGGAAGGCCGTGAAAACCTCGCTTACCACGTTACTTTTTTGATTTTGTGCGAATATGCTGCCGCTGTCGGTGATCGTGTAGTTTGTGTACTTTGAGTTGTACATGCAGAACCCGTCGTGGTGTTTGGTGGTGAAAACCACGTACTTCATCCCTGCATTATGGCAAGCATCGGCCCAATGTTGAGGATTAAATTGTGTGGGATTAAATTCCTTTCGAATCTGTTCGTAGGCATTGGTGTACTCGTAGTAGCTGTGTGCGTGTGGACCCTTTCGCTCGCACCAGGGTTCATCCTCGGGGCAAAGGCTCCAGCTCTCCACCACACCCCACTGGCTGTATGGACTCCAGTGGATAATCACCCCAAATTTCCAGTCCTGCCACTGGTGCAATTTTTCGCTAACAGCTTTATCGGTGGGCCAGCTGTAGGGTATCTCCTCTGGATTTGCAGTAGGTTCATCAACTTTGATTTCGATATAATCGCACTCGTTTTCGGTTGATGATTGTTGATATTCAACATAATTGCTCTTGGTCAATTGACCAGGACTTGCAACGAGCATTGCGAGAAAAAGGGAAATGGAATTCATAGGCCGAATATATTAGCTATCCAATAATGTGAACTATTCTGAGAATACTTTATCCAGAAAATTTGTCATTTTCTCAACCGTTGGCTCAAACCACGGATGGAACAGCCAGAATGGGTGAACTTTTACATCGAATGTATGTACCTCGTAGTATATGCCAAACTCTTTTAGCATTCCGATCATCTCATCCTGTCCGGCATGGAATCGGGAGAAACCGCTGTTGAGGAACAGGATGGGTGGCGAGTGCTTGTTTACCCAAAATATGGCAGAGGCATCTCTCCAAACTCCTGGCTTTTCGAGGAATGAGCCTCCCAACCACGACTCATCGGCCGAGTTGGGCTTACGCTCTTTATTGAGCGAGGCAGGTGCCAGAAAGTCCACCACGCCATCGATATTCATCACAGCATGAACGTGGCTTGAATAGCCTTTGTTGCCCAGATTCCCCTCAAATTGGGAAAGCCCATTGGTCATACCCACCAAGGCGGCCAACTGGCCGCCTGCGGAGCAGCCCGAGATGGCAATGCGACTGGTATCGATACCGAACCTGCTGGCATTGGCTCTTGCCCAGCGAATGGCCGATTTAATATTGTACACCGCCTGCGGGTACTGCGCCTCGAGCGAGAGCTGGTACTGCACCGCAATGGCTACAAATCCCTGCTCGGCTAGCTTCATGGCCATGGGTACCTGCATCGATTTATCGCCCGAACGCCACCCGCCGCCATGAACCATTACTACTGCTGGAAATATACCCTTTCCATCAGGTCTAAAGAGGTCAACGTGCAGCTTTCTGCTATTTCCCTCGGAATCTATCAGCTCATCGTAAACCAGTTCCATTTCGGCTTTAACGCCCTTGGGCAGGATTGCCCTTGCTGGTTTTGCCTGCGGGTAATCCTTCTGATTCTTTATAAGGCTTTGGTAAACCGTGTACGTGGTATCGCGGGGTATTTGATAACCCGATTGTGCTTGGGTACTCGGCACTATTCCGGCAAGTAAGATTATGATTACTGCTAAATGCTTCATTATTATTCCCTTTTATTTCAAACAAATTATAAGTCTACTTTACGGAGATAATCTCTCTTAATCGAATATCCATGGCCGATGCGCCAATCATAATCCGAAAATCGCCGGGCTCAACCACCCATTCCATATTCTGGTTTAGCATTTTAAGATGCTTTGGACCAATGGTAAACTTCACCAATATTTCCTCGCCAGGAGTCAGATGAACTCGCTGAAAACCTTTCAATTCCTTTAACGGGCGTGCCACCGAGGCCAGCATATCGTTGATGTAAAGCTGCACAACCTCATCGCCAGCTCTATCGCCAATATTCTTTAGGGTAAATGAGATGCTGCACGAGTCGCTTGCTGCAAACTCCTTTTTATCGATTTTAAGATTGCTGTACTCAAACTGCGTGTAGCTTAGGCCAAAACCAAAGGGGAACAGCGGCTTTCCCGATTGGTCGCCGTAATCGTCGTTACGACCAGTGGGCTTATGGTTGTACACCAGCGGCAGCTGTCCCTCGGTAATAGGGAAGGTTATGGGTAGCCTCCCAGCCGGGTTGTAGTCGCCAAAAAGGATGTCGGCCACAGCGTTTCCGCCCTCTTCTCCGGGGTACCAAACATGCAGAACAGCATCAACCTTATCAATCCAGTTGTTCTTTGTAATGGCGCTACCGCCAACCAGAATAACGGTAATTGGTTTTCCCAGTTGACTTAGTTTTGCAATCATCTCCTCCTGTCTGCCGGGTAAGCCCAGGTGGGCTCTATCGCGCCCTTCGCCCTCCTCAATGCCTGCAACCACAATAATTTGCTCCGTTTTTTTTGCAATGGCAATGGCTTCCTTTATTTGGTTTGTTGCGTTCTTTTCAACCCCAATATCCCAAATCATGTTAAACCAAACGCTCCCTGACGATTCGAAAAACTCAACCTTTATATCGTACTCCTTGCCCTTTTCAAATTGATAATCGGCAAGTTTGGTTGAGTACGATTGCTTTTTCCAATTATCAATCAGCAGCTTTTCGTTGATATAAAGGCGGGAACCATCGTTTCCATCGATGCCAATTTTGAACCTGCCCGTTGCTGGCGATTTGAGTTTACCTGTCCAGCGGGCCGAGAAGAAATCGAAGTTGATTTTTGAGTCGGGCGAGTAGAGTGTCCATCGGAAGTTGATCTCGGGATCAATTCTTGTTAGCTCAGGTTGTCCCGATAGGGTTACATTGTTGAAGTACTCGCCTAGCAGGCCATTAACCTTTTTCCCATCGACTGTGGTGAAAAGATTTTCCGAGGGAATGGTAACCCACTCCACAACATCTCTCCCGCATCCAGCGGCGTAATCGACACGAGTTTTGCTATCAAGTTTTCCTTTAATTCCATCGAGAATACTAACTACGCCATTACCCTGGCCACTGTAGCCGCCAAGTCGCCCTTCAACGGCATCGGAGCCAATTATGGCAATACTTTTTGTTGATTTAGATAGGGGAAGGGTTCTATTCTCGTTCTTGAGAAGAACGATGGATCTCTGTGCGGCTTCCCGGGCTAGCTGCTTATGCTCAGGGATATTGTTCCACCTGTCAACCTCCGATTCATCAGCATAAGGATTCTCAAAAAGTCCCAACTCAAACTTTATGCGTAGAACCTGGGCAACTGCCTCGTCGATGGTTTGCATAGGAATACGGCCATCGAGGAACGGTGGGATAAAGAGTTTATGGTGATCGAAATCGGTTTGGAAAATCACGTCCAATCCGTTGTTAATGGCCTTTGCCGATGCATCGGAGTAGTCGGCAGCGGTGTAGTGCAGCACGTTAGCGCCGCCCACGGCGCTGGCATCGGAGATTACAAATCCCTTGAAATTCTGCTGCTGCTTCAGCTTAGTGTTTAGCAGCCAACTGCTGGCGGTGCATGGGCTTCCATCGAGCGAGTTGTACGAGGTCATAATGCTTCGCGCACCGCCTTTGGTAATGCTCTCCCAAAACGGAGGGAAATGGATCTCCTCAAGATGCCTTTCGCTCATGGCAATTGGGTAGCTATCGCGCCCGCCATCGCCCGTATTGGCCACAAAATGCTTGGGCGTGGTTACTATGCCCTTGTCCTCGAAAGCCGAAACGAAGGCTACGCCCATCGCCGAGGTAAGAAACGGATCCTCGCCGTAGGTTTCCTCCGTTCGTCCCCAGCGCACATCGTTGGCAATGTTCACCACTGGCGAAAGCACCATTCTAATTCCACGGCTTTTGGTCTCGTGCGCAATTGTTGTGGCCACACGGCTCATCAAATCGGTATCGAAGCTGGCTGCCAGGCCAATGGCCTGTGGAAATGCTGTTGCACCCTCGCCAATTAGCCCGTGCAAGGCCTCCTCGAAGGCGAAAATTGGGATACCCAGTCGGGTTTCCTCAACAAAGTATCTCTGAATAGAATTTACCTTTTTTGCCATAGAATGGGCTGGGAGATAGGTGCTATAGTCGAGAATCTGACCCGCAGCATCGCTATTACCCTTGGCACTAATCTGCAGTCCAAAAATGCCATTCTTAAATTTTTCCTTACCCGAATCCAGATCGCCGGGGATCATGAATAGCTGCCAGAACTTCTCCTCGGGAGTCATCCTACTTAGTAGATCCTGCACCCTAGTTTCGATGGTAAGTGTTGGATTCTTGTAGGGCAGTATTTCCTGTAGTTGAGCAGTTTCAGGAAAGAATAGAATAAGAAAAAAAATGAATGCAGATTGTAAACCTGATTTACGAAGCAAGTATTTTATTATGGGAAATTCCATTTTTAGTATTTAATGCTATTATAGCTGAAACCTTTACCTTACTATCACAATCGGGAAATCCTGTCCAAACCCATAACCTGTTGGGAACTGTGGTACTCCTTTATGCTTTTTCGAAAGCTCAGGAACCATATCCTCAACGCATCCCTTGAGCAGGTTCACGGTTAAACGGCCATCGCTGGATTTACAGGCTCCCTTTAGAGCCTCAATTATTGAGTATGTGAAAATGCCGTGGCCAAGGGTTGCCACCTCGGTGGCGAACTGCTCGGTTCCGCTGGCGGCAATAAAGTAGGTGCCTGTGCTCCGCGATAGCTGTGCGATGGCCTTCTCCTCGGCTGCACCGCGCATGGCAAAACTTTGAACCGCACCCCCGCTCTGGCAAGCATCGAGGATGAAAAGCTGCTTTTGGGAGCGTATGCTCTTCGAGAATTCGCCTATCTCCCTGGCCGAAATACCTTTTGCCTTAAGCTCATCGTAGGCCTCGTACATTTTGGTTACGTTGTGGGGTACAAGGTAGAACTCGGGCTTATCATTCGAACTGCCAGTGCTCATAACGCCGTGGCCAGCGTAGTAGAATACGAAAACATCCTCGGGGCGAGCCTGTTGTATCACCTTCTGAATCTCTCCAAGAATCCCATTACGGGTAGCCTGCGAGTCGTAAATGGTTAATAGTGTAATCTTCTCGAATATATCCGAAGCACCTTTTTGCAGTACATTCACAAACGCATTAGCATCGTTCTTGGCGTAGTTTAGGTTGTAGCGGGGATTAAGGTACTCGTTTATTCCAATTGCCAAGATGTACATATTGGGCTTAACCTGTGTGGGGGCCTGGAAGCTTACCTCAATCTCGTGCGGAAGCGATTCGGTTCGTTGAGCGTTGAGGGCGGTTGCCCTAATGCGGTTTATTCCATCAACAAGGGTAATGGTAAAAGTTTTGGTTTCGCTGGTGCCCTCCTTTACAACGGGTTTAAAGCCGCGCTGAGTGCCCTCTATCAGCTTATCGTTGTGGTAAAGCCGAATTTCATCAATCCCTCCGCCCTGATCGGTTACCCTAACCACCACATCCTGCTTGCTGTTTGATTGACTACTACTATTGGTTGGTGAAAGGATTTGTACCAGTGGGGGCAGGGTGAAGGAATCTGAGATACTCTTTTGCTTGGGAGCCATAAATTCCTCGCCAGCCAAAATCTTGGCAGCAAGGTTTGGCGTGTAATACTCCTCGTAGAACTGCCCCACGGGGAAGTACTGGGGAATAGCACTCTTGCCCTGATTGATATGCCATCCAATTAGTCCCTCGGCTCCATTTGAACAATCGAAGTAGCCATCGGTGTTCCATATTATCCACTGTCCGGTTGATCCATTAACAAAAAGCGTCATCATCTGGGTTCCCGTCTGCATATCGAACCACGAGATTAGCCCGTTTCCTTCGGCAGCAACAACGTACCTATCATCCTCCGAGATTTTAACCGCAAGGCGGGCACTTGCCGATGAGGTTTCCCATACTTTCTGGGCCTTTTCATCGAAGCAGAACAGGTAACTATTGGTGCCAAACACAACCCTTTTGCCGTTTGATGATACATCCACTGAGGTAGCTCGAACATTCCTTTGATCGAAGGAAACGGAAAGGTTATTAATTTTTGGCGACGCGCCATACCAATCGGTTACTGTGGTTCCACCCCTGTTGGCCGAGTAGAATGTTTTATCCATGTCCTTACTAATCTCGGCCTTATTAAGCAGTTCAAGTATCTTATTTACTTGCATCTCGGGAACATCTTTTACACCCTTTTCTAGCTTTTTAATTGCATCCTTAATGTGAACCTCCTGTAGCATTTGGTGATTCCTTTTATTCAGAACAATACCCTGTGAGTAGGCTTTGAATGCCTCATCGTAGCTACCGAGCACAAGGTGGTTATAACCAATGTTAAAGTAGATGATAGCATATCGCGGGTAGTTGGCTAAGTATGGAGCAGTTTTCTGAAGAAGAGCCAATGCGTTACTGTTCCTATTCATTATCTGTTCAAGATTTCCAGCAGACCAATTTTTTTCAATAATTCTTTCATCGGCGGGTACAGCCTTTACAACCAACTGCCTGGTGAGGGGCGAAAAGGTTAACCTTTCGGTATGGGTTACCCTGCTGTACACCTCGCTACCCTTCAAGTAAAAATTTAAGGCATTTAGAATGTGATGGTTGGAAACCAGCTTATAAATACTTTTTGCTCCCGATGAGGAAACCATACCAAAATCGGGCAAGCGGCCTGCAAATAAAACATCACCCTGTCCACTCTTACCCTTTGCAGGTGCCAGCTTACTGATCGCATTCATCGAGGCAGGGTAATCGGTGTAGCTACCCATACCGCCATTCTCCCACTTTCGGATTAAGGTCCACTGCTCGTCGTTAACAAATCCAAAGTGCGAACCTGCGCCGTATAAAAACTTTCCATCGCTCGAGAATACTACGCTGGTAAAATCGTTATTCCAATTCCGCCCCTCGCCCATAGTGGGCTGAAACAAAAGCTTAAGGTTATCGGCTGAGATAACATCTATGCCAGGCTTGTCGTTGAAAGCGACGGCAATTTTTTTGCCATCGGGCGAGAAACTGACAGAGCTTGGCTTGGAACCACTTCCCGAAAAAACGTTGATCAGGTTAAAATCCTTATCGTACAGCCTTATAAGCTCATTGTCGGGTGAGGCAGCGACAAGCCTTCCAGTTGCATCGAAAGATAGAGAACGGCAGGGCGTGTTGGCCTTAAAGCCGCCAAGCGTTTTATGTAATTTGTACTGCTTGCTACCCTCGTCTCTTTTATAGATATGAAGACTTTCGCCCATACTCGAAATAAACCCAACTGCCAGGTACTGATCGTTTGGCGAAAACGCTAGGGCGTAAACCACGTTCTCAATATCTTTAATCGTCTGCAGAAGGTTACCCGACTGCAGATCGAATAGGTACAGGTGCATATTGTAGTATGGCCCAGTTAGGCCGCTTATGGCTACTATTTGCCCGTTATTAGATACTGTTCCCGAAAACAGCATCCCCTCGTTCCCTTTTATGGGAACCCTAAATGTATTTAGTAGTTTACCATATGTTGCATCCCAGAGTTTTGCCGTTTTATCTATTGAAGTTGTAAGTATATATTTTCCCTCCGCATCGGTGGCGATGTCGGTAATCTGGTTTGTATGCATCTCACTGTTAAGGGTCAGGATAGGTGTATTGCCCTGAGCGTAAGTCGAAAGATAAGCAAAAGCCGTGAGAATAATAATAATAATTTTCCTCATAAATTATGGGGTTTGCAAACCGATATAAATTAGCAACGGTCGGTTAGGATTTGTTGTAGTAACTTTTCTTATTGTAAGGCAGCCTTCCATTTTTTATGCCAAGGATTGATGTCTCGCAACAAATATATTGATTAAATGCTTACGACCAATTTTTCAATTTTCTAGTTGTGTTGTTCAATTTCCCTCATTAATCTCAATGATTTTTTTAGAAAATTCAAAATTCTTTCAAAATTTTTACAATTGGATTAGTTCGCCTAATAAACTTTTAGCATTCAGTAACATCAAATGCATAACGCATTTTGTATAAATTCATTCTCATTATAAGCAGAATGGCCTACATTTGCCTAATCCTAATTTACCTAAACCAACTACTATGCTTACATCTAACCGTAAGGCAGCAATTGGCATGCTCCTGTTGGCGGGAATGATTGCCTTTAAGGGTACGGCTCAATCGTACTTCAATCCAAAGCAGCTGTCCGCCGAGTTCGAATCGCTATCGAAGTCGAACCCAGGAAAGATACAGATTCATCAAATTGCCCTATCACCAGGAGGGCATCCGGTAAGTATTATCGAGATTGGAACCGAAACCAAGCAATTACAGAGGTTAAAATCAGCAATTCTTGTAATTGCAAACCCCGAGGGCATTGACCCCCTTTCGAGTTATGCCTCGGTTTCATTGGCAAAAAAGTTATTGTCAACCGATGCACTTTTACAGAATACTTGGTATATTTTGCCTGTCCTTAACCCCGATGCGCTGGCGCGCTACTTTGATAACGTTAAGTGGGAGAATCCCCGCAACGCTCTGGCGGTGAATGACGATACGGATGATGCCGTGGATGAAGACGGTCCCAACGACCTTAACGGCGATGGTTATATAACCGAAATGCGCGTGCGCCATCCCGAGGGTATTTGGATAGTGGACGAGAGCGATCCACGATTGATGCGCCGTGCCGATCGCACCAAGGGCGAAAAGGGATTATTCAAACTTTACGTCGAAGGTATCGATAGCGATGGCGATGGTCAGTACAACGAGGATCCTCCGGGTGGCATAAATACTGGGATTAACTTTCCTCATCTTTTTAAACCCTTTACCCCAACAGGCGGAGCCTGGCCGGGAAGTTCGCCCGAGGTGTATGGTTTGATGAAATTTGTGTTCTCACATCCCGAGATTTCGGCCACATTTACCTTTGGAAGCACCAACTTTTGTCTAGTGCCGCCGGAGGGTGGACGCAAAGGTTCGGTCGATCTAGACAATATTTCGCTACCCGATGAATTTGTAGAGATTTTTGGAGCCGAGAAGGGGAAAAAATACTCAATGGATGAGATTATTGAGATGGCGCAGCCAATGGTTCCTCCCGGAGTTGAGCTCACGCCCTCGATGGTGGCCAGCTTTCTGGGCTTGGGTGCTGTGGTGAATCCCTTACCCGAAGATTTGGCTTAGTATAAGGAGCTGTCCGATCAGTATAAAGAGTTTCTTAAAGGAAATGGTTTTGAGGTAGATAGATTAGATCCAGAGCAAGCCAAAGACGGTTCGGTTGAACTTTGGTCGTACTACCATTTGGGTATACCTACTTTTAGCTTGAACTTTTTTACCATTCCAAAACCCAAGGAGGAGAAAAAGGAGGGCTCGGGGATAACCCTCGATAAGCTTGCTGAGATGAGCTCCGAGGAGTTTATTGCCTTGGGTGAGGCGAAAATCAACACCTTTCTAAAGGAGAATAACGCGCCTGAGCAGTTTAGCGCCGAGCGGCTTATTGGAATGCTTAAGAGTGGCCAGTTTACCCCAAAACAAATGGCTGCCATGATGAAGAGCATGCCCAAGCCCTCAAAAGCCGCTGAGGCTGACCCGAAGCTGAAAGCACTTTTGGCCTATAGCGATAAGATGCTCAACGGAAAGGGATTTGCAACATGGAAGCCATATAATCACCCAACTTTAGGTGATGTGGAGATTGGTGGAGTTGTTCCCTACACTTTTTCAACGCCACCAGCATCTATGGCCGATTCGCTTATTGCGGCTCAGCTTCCCTGGGTTTTTAAGCTGGTTGAAAAGCTCCCTAAACTTAAAATTGCTGATTATAAGATTACCACTCTTGGGGCAAATGTAAACAAACTCGAAATCTGGATTGAGAATGCCCAGTATTTACATTTTCCAACCGCAATGGGTAAGCGCAACAATCAGCCAGCTCCGGCAATTCTGCTGATTGAGGCTGATGGCCTTGAGATTCTGCAAGGACTTAAGCGCACGCCCATTCATGCGGTGGATGGTTTGCAATCGGTTAAACTCAACTACATTGTTCGTGTGGGTAAAGGGAAAACCATCCAAGCTACGCTTGAATCGAAAATTGCTGGTCGTGATAGTAAGCAGATTAAGCTTTAATCACTCTTAACCCTTAATTTGGAAAACGATGAAAAGATATATATCAGTTCTTATCACAATATGGCTATCGGTTAGCGCCGTGGCACAAATCTCAGTTCCACTTCGCTTCGACAAATATCATACATATGCCGAAACGGTTGAGGCGATTAAAGCCCTCGAAAAAACTTACCCCAACTTGGCCAAGGCTGTGCTTGTGGGTAAAAGTGAGGAGAATCGCGAGATTTGGGCGCTGGAAATTAACAACCCAAAAACCGGGAATTCAAGTGATAAACCAGGCGTTTACTCCGATGGCAATATCCACGGCAACGAGATTCAAGCATCTGAGGTAGTTCTTTATCTTGCAGATTATCTGCTAAAGAACTATGGCAAAGTTGCTGATATTACCAAAATTGTGGATAGAAACGTTTTTTACCTTATCCCCATTGTGAATGTGGATGGGCGATACCACTTTATGGCCGATGGGAATAGCATGAACAACAACCGCGGGTTGCGAATTGCTCGCGACGATGACCGCGATGGCCTTTTCGATGAGGATGCCCCCGACGATTTGGATGGAGATGGAAATATTAGCCAGATGCGAATTTGCGACCCCAATGGTAAATTTAGAACCGATCCCCGTGAGCCAAGGCTTATGATTAGGGTTAAGGATGGCGAACAGGGCGAGTGGACACTTCTGGGTAACGAGGGTATCGATAACGATGGTGATGGACAGCTGAACGAGGATGCCGAGGGCTATGTTGATCCCAACCGTAACTGGGGCTCCACGTGGCAACCAAACTATGTTCAGCAGGGTTCAGGAAACTTCCCCTTTGAGGGTGTTGGGCTAAAATCCATTGCCGATTATATGCAGGCTCGACCAAATATTATTGTTGTTTACGCTTTTCATAACTACGGTGGTATGTTTCTGCGTGGCCCAGGCAATAAGTTGCAGCCACCATACAATCAAATGGATGTTGAGGTGTACGATATTCTGGGTCAGCACGCCGAGAAGATGGTTCCTGGCTACCGCTACCTAATCTCCTGGAAGGATTTATACGCCACCCAGGGCGATTTTACCGATTTTACTCATAACGTGTTTGGTGCCTATAGCTTTGTGGGCGAGCTGTACATGACCTCGCAGGAAACCTACACAAAGGGCATAAAGCAGGATGAAGAGGAGGAATTCTCGTGGCGTGGACCCACCAATAACGACCGTGAGATTGAACGCCTAAAGTTTAACGATAACCTGGCGCATGGTACACTTTTTAAGGAGTGGACTTCCTTTAAACATCCCGTTTATGGCGATATTGAAATAGGTGGATGGATTAAGTACAGCACTCGCATGCCTCATCCATTTATGCTGCCCGAGCTGGTGCATCGCAACGCCTCGGCGGTGATTTATGCTGCCTCGCAAACACCCGATATTGAGTTGGAACTTATTGCCGTGCGCAGGGTCGAGGGTAAACTCTACGAGGTAGATGTTCGGCTCAAAAATCGCAATGCAATACCCAGCATTAGCTACCATGCTGCCCAAAAAAATGTGCACCCCAAGGATATTCTGCGCCTTAGCGGCGGTAAGGTAATTGCTGGCGGTCAAATCACCGACAGGTATACCAACAAGGTAAACTACAAAACCCATAAACCCCAGGTGCAGCTAGTACAAGTGCCCGGCTACGATATCTGCGAATACCGATTTCTGGTTGAGGGTTCTGGTTCCATTGAGCTAACCTACCACTCGATAAAGGCAGGTAAGCGGAGTTTAAGGGTTAACTTAAAGTGATAAAATAATCAGTTTATCTCTCCAAACCGTAATTCTAATCTCTCGTAGGTCAGCTTCGAATAGGCCGACTTACGAGAGGTTTTTGTTAAAAAACACCTTACCTGTGCTGTGGCTTTCTGCAAAAAGCTGTGCATATTACATCAAGTTAATTCATATAATTGGATAGCTCTTGGGCATTCAGTCAATATTATCTCAGATTGATGCATAAATCTGCACCCCGAAATCTTTTGCTTGATTGGAGGACGGTTCGCAGTTGGATCCTCAATCAATCAGTCTATCAACCAATCAGTCAACCTGCCTGGCCGACAGGCAGGTCAACCAATCAATATAAAAGAACTAATTTCCTCACTATTTTCCCCCAAATGCTTTACATTCCCAATTTTTCCATATTTTAGTAAACAAAAACTCAAACCTAATTTCTCATGCTTAACATTGCCCTATTTGGCCCTCCAGGTGCAGGGAAAGGCACCCAAAGTGATTGGTTAATAGAAAAATATAATCTTACCTACATCTCAACGGGGGAAATTCTTCGCGAAGAGATTGCCGAGGGAACCCCGCTGGGTATTCAGGCAAAAAATATAATTGAGAAGGGTGGACTGGCTTCCGATGAGCTTATTGTGCAGATTATCGAGAATCGTATCACCAAAAAAACCAATACCAACGGCTTCCTGTTCGACGGGTTTCCCCGTACCACCGTGCAGTGCTATATCCTCGATGGGCTTTTGATGAACATGAACACCTCGCTCACCTGCATGCTTAGCCTCGAGGTGCCCGACGAGGAGCTGGTGCGTCGCCTGCAATCTAGGGCCAAAATAGGTAACCGCAAGGACGATAACGACGAGGTTATTCAGTATCGGCTTGCAGAGTACTACTCCAAAACTGTACCAGTTGCCAAATACTATGAGGACAAGGGTATTTGCTTTCCCATTGATGGAACTGGAGCGATTGAGGATGTTCAGGCCCGGCTCGACACCGCAGTAAAAAAATCGCTCGAGAACCGATGGGTAAACCTTATCCTTTTCGGTTATCCTGGATCAGGTAAGGGAACACAGGCCAAGAAAATGGCCGAGAGGTACAACCTGGTGTATATATCAACCGGAAAAATGCTACGGCAGGAAATTAAGAACGATACTGAAATTGGAAGAATTGCTAAGCCTTACATGGACAAGGGAGCAATTGTGCCCGATGAAATTGCTATTAAACTTATTGAGCAGAAAATTCAGGCAAGCCCGGGCTCTCGGGGATTTATTTTTAAGGGTTTCCCTCGAACCATTGTACAGGCCTACATTGTTGATGGATTGCTTAAAAAGATGAACAGTAATGTTACCCAAGCCATCGAGATTAAGGTGTCGCAGCTCGAGGCGATGAAACGCCTGGGCCAGCGAAGCAAAACCGACCGAAGCCGCCTTTACGATATGGACACCCAAACCATCGTGTCGCGTCTTGAGGAGTACGAGCAGAAAACCATGCTAGCTCGTAATTTCTACGAAAAACGGCATCTCCTGCAGGTTGTGGATGGTGATGGCTCCGAGGATGAGGTTTTTGAAAGGATATGCAGTCAGATTGACGAAACGCTAAGGAATGCGTTTTAAGAGCAGGTAAAACAGTTTTGCGCCATAATGGGCATATCGTAATCCCGTTTGCAATCTTTAGCATCTGATAAAAATTTAATTCAGTATTAAATTATTGATAAAGTCCTTGCGGAGCAGTTTCGTTGGGACTTTATGTTGAGGAATAAGTTAAAAAGAAATCATCCTCTTATTAGATGACAAGAATCTAGTTCCCAACCAGTAGGCAGGTTTATCAACTGTTGCTGAATTTGTTTATTTACGCGATGTTTTGTTCAGTTAAACAAGCAAACTTAGCTGGTTTTTAAGTTGATACAAAACGGCGTTTTTCATTAGTTGGATCAAAGTGCTTCAATTTTCTTGCAAGAATTATTCATCACGCTATCTTTGTAAACAACCAAGTTTGATAACCTTAAAGTTATGGCACTCCAGATACCTGAAACTACTTCTACCTCAATTGGTGATTACACCATACGCAGGGCAACCCCTGGCGACAGTGCTTTGGTTATGGATTTTATAAAGCAGCTGGCTATTTACGAAATGATGATCGATGAGGTGGTGGCCACAGAGCATACCCTGGCTGAATATCTTTTTAACAATCGACCCTTTGCCCATGTGGTAATTGGTGAGTACAAGGGCGAACCTGTTGGTTTTGCATTATTCTTCACCAACTTCTCGACCTTTTTAGGGCGACCGGGAATTTATCTTGAAGATCTGTTTGTGCTACCCGAGCAAAGGGGCAAAGGGTTTGGCAAAACGCTTCTGGCCTTTTTGGCCAAGCTGGCCGTTGACAATGGCTTTGGTAGGGTGGAGTGGTCGGTGCTAAACTGGAATCAACCCGCTATAGATGTTTACAAAAGCATTGGAGCTAAACCAATGGACGAATGGACTGTGTTTCGTCTTACCGATAGCAACTTACAGTCGATGGCAAAACAGATTTAATTTTTTTGGAATAATTTTTGGAACAATCAACCTCCAATCAACCAACCTGCCTGCAGCCTGTCTACCGACAGGTAGAGCAGGCAGGTCAACCAATCAACCAATCATACCCATATGGCCATAGCGTACAAAATCCTTGCAGCTCTATTTATCACTACACTTTCTTTAGTAGCTGCAGCTCAATCTCCCGACTGGTCCGATGCCAAAACCCGTAAGTTAAGGTTTAGCGATATTGAGTACATCGTTGGATTTGCCTCCGAGTCCAACTCGCAGAAGGAGAACCCGGCTGATTTGCTAGCCCGACTCGAGAGCTACGCCAAGGGGCAACTGGTTGAATACATCCAGGTAACCGTACGTAGTGAGACCGAACTACGCGTTACCGAAACCAATAATAAGTTTCAACAGAACTATAAGAGCATGAACTCCAGCTCATCAAACCTTAGTCTCACAGGACTTAAAGTTGAAACTGCATACGATCAGAAAGCGAAAATCGGTTATGCCATAGCCTATGCCAAGCGGAGCGAACTCCTTAGCTACTACCAGTCGATTGTAGTAAATAGCCTTCAGAATGCTGAGGTTAAGATAAAATCGGCGCAGCAGGCCATGAAATCGGGCAATGGTGAGCAGGCTCTCAAGCTATCGCTCGAGGCCATTTCGATGGTAAATCCTGTTGAGCAAGCTCAAAGTGTAATTTTTGCCCTACGCCGGGGTTCGGCTACCGACGACCAAACCCAGATGACTCGTCTAAATAAGGTTAAGTCCGATATTGAGGAGATTATGCGCCAAGTGCAGCGCAGCAGTGGCAACACCATCGACGATATCAGCTATTTCCTTGCCCGAGGGCTAATGCTTCAAACCGGAAAGCTTTCAATCCCAGTTTCCCTATCAAACTTCACCTATCAGGATACTAAGATTGGGAGTAAACTATCCAACAGGTTAAACCAGACCCTTACATCCAAACTAGTTGAGAATGGTTACCAGGTAATTTCTTCAGGTGTAAAGGCCGAAGGCCTAGTGCTCACCGGAACATACTGGAAAGAGCCATCGGATATAAAGCTAATAGCCACGCTCAAGAAAACCGATGGCACTCTGGTGGCATCGGCTGAAGCGTTTTTGCCCATTAGCTGGGTTGAGGGAAGTAAGGTGAAGTATCTGCCCGAAAACTTTGAGGAGGCCTTCTCGCGCATGCGTGTTTTCAACCGGGACGAGGTGATTAAGGGCGATCTCAACGTTGAGGTGTGGACCAACAAGGGCGACGACGGCCTTGTATTCACCGAGGGTGAGCGACTTAAGTTTTTTGTGCGGGCAAATAAGGAGTGTTATATCCGCATGATTTATCACTTGGCCGATAACCAGTCGGTGCTGCTTATGGATAGCTACTACATACCCGCGCACATGGCCAATAAGGTGATTGAGCTCCCCGATGAGTTTGAGTGTGCCGAGCCCTTTGGCGTGGAAACCCTGCAGGTGAATGCCCAAACCCAGCCATTTGCCCCGCTTAGAACCCGTAGCCAGTATGGCTACCAGTTTATCGACGAATCCTTTAATGATATTATCCTCGGAACTCGGGGCATTCGTAAGCTCGAGGATAAACCTATGGATAAGGCCGAAAAGCGAATTATTTTCACCACAATGGCACGGTAAACTTGCGTTTTGCTTTTGAAGGAATTACTAAGCAAAAATGAGGTAGAAGAAGGATGGGCGTAAAGCCTATCTTACCTTCTATATATTTCTCTTTACGTAAGTGCATTAAGTTAACTCTTAAAATATCCTTTAAGGGGGGCTTTATTGTGGATTTCTATCTGTAAAGCGTTACCTTTGCATGCCATTTTGCAGCAAAATATTGTATAACCATTATATTCTACAACCTTATATAATTCAATGTATAAGTCACTCGTCACGGGTTACCAAAACCTCAATTACTAACATATTAACCCCATGGAACGACTTGTAACCTCAAGCCTGAAACTTGGAATTATTGCGGGAGGACAGCTTGGCAAAATGCTTATCCAGGAAGCCAGTAAATGGGATATAGTTACTTACGTTTTGGATAGCGACGAGAACTGCCCCGCCGGAAAGATTGCCTCGCACTTGATCAAAGGGAGCAACCTCGATTTTGAATCGGTATACCGCTTCGGTAAGCTGGTTGATGTGCTCACCTTCGAGATCGAAAACATCAATATTGATGCTCTTAAAGAACTTAAATCCGAGGGTATTAGGGTTGTTCCCGATCCCGAGATCCTGGAACTAATTCAGGATAAGGGGTTGCAGAAGGAGTTTTATAGAACCAACGGATTTCCTACATCCCCCTTTAAAATATTCCCCTCTGTGGAGGCGATAACTGAGGCCATTGCCAAAGGGGAGGTGAGTTTTCCATTTGTGCAGAAACTGCGCAAGGGTGGTTACGATGGACGCGGCGTAGCGGTTATTAACAACGCTGATGATTTAGCCTCATTGTTACCAGGCCCATCGATTATTGAGGAAAAGGTTTCCATATCGAAGGAGATAGCCGTAATCGCAGCCCGAAACCATCGGGGTGAGGTGAAGTGTTTCCCGGTTGTGGAAATGCTTTTCGACCCAAAGGCTAACCTGGTCGATAAGCTTATCTGTCCCTCATCCATTACCGTTGAACAATCCGAAAAAGCAATTAATTTTGCTAGCGAGATTGTTGAACTATTGGGTGTTGAGGGGCTACTGGCGGTGGAGTTCTTTATTGATAGCAAGGGCGATGTAGTGGTCAACGAGGTTGCCCCACGTCCTCACAACAGTGGTCACCATACCATTGAGAGTATGATCACATCGCAGTTCGAGCAACATCTGCGCGCTATTCTAAACCTGCCCCTGGGCAGTACGCGGCTTAAGCTGCCCTCGGTAATGATAAATATTCTGGGTGCTGAGGGGCATGAGGGGCCAGTGGTTTACCAGGGTCTAACCGAGAGTATGGCAATAGAGGGGGTTAAGATTCACCTATACGGGAAAATGATTACTAAACCCTACCGCAAAATGGGACATGTAACGGTCCTTTCATCATCACTTGAGTGTGCTTTGCAAAAGGCAGAGAGGGTAAAACAGCTAATTCGAGTTGAGTCATGGAACGAACACAGGTAAGTATTGTTATGGGCTCCGATTCCGACCTGTCCATTATGCAGCAGGCCGCCCAAATGCTTGAGACTTTTGGCATTCCCTATGAGATGGATATTGTTTCGGCACATCGAACCCCCGAAAAACTCTTCGATTATGCTTCCAACGCTCATAAACGTGGAATTTTGGCAATAATTGCTGGGGCAGGGGGGGCAGCCCACTTGCCGGGTATGGTGGCGGCAATATCGCCCCTGCCGGTTATTGGGGTGCCAATTAAGTCGAGCAACTCCATCGATGGGTGGGATTCTATCCTTTCCATCCTGCAGATGCCGGGCGGCGTTCCTGTTGCCACTGTTGCGCTTAACGGCGCTAAGAATGCTGGAATTCTGGCAGCACAAATTGTATCGGCTAGAGATAGCGCTGTTCTCAACAAGATAATTCAGTATAAACAGGAGTTGAAGGAGCAGGTTAACGTTAAATCGGAAAAGCTAAAATCCTAGCCTTTCATTTTTTTACCGTGAGAAAACACCTAACCATAGTCGCTTCATTTATCGTAATGCTCTGCATAGGCAGCGTGTATGCATGGAGTATTATTGCATCGGAGCTTATGGGGGGGTATGGCTTCTCTGCCTCGCAATCGCAGCTGGTTTTTGGTACCCTTATCGCTATTTTCCCCGTTACGATGATCGTTGTGGGACAGTTGGCAACTAGGGTAAGGCATCAGTACTTTGGTTACATCTCGGGCTTTCTTTTCCTGGCTGGGTATTCCTTGGCGGGCTACTCGCAGGGCAGTTTCTGGCTAATTTTGCTTGGAATTGGAGTAATAGCAGGACTTGCCACAGGGTTTGGCTACTGGGTTGCCCTAACTTTACCCGTAAAATGGTTTCCACAGCATAAGGGGCTTATCACCGGCATTGCAGCCGCAGGATTTGGGTTAGGAGCTGTTTTTATGTCGGAACTCTCCGATATCCTTCTTACAGCCGGTTTCTCAATTCTCCAGCTGCTTAGGATTATTGGAGTGTCGTATGGCCTTACTATTTTCATAGCATCCAGCCTATTCTTTCAACCGCATACCCCATCGGGTAATAGCGAAATTCCTTTTAAGCCACCATTGTTTATACGCTCCAAAATTTTCCGCTTGCTATTCCTTGGCATCTTCCTTGGTACTTTTGCGGGCTTATTAATAATCGGAAGTTTGGGGATTATTGGTGAGCGGTATTACATCTCACCCCACACCGTGGCTCATGGTGTTGCCCTTTTTGCCCTGGCAAACTTTCTTGGTCGACTAATCTGGGGGCTTATTAGCGACCATTTGGGCGCACGTTTAGTTATATTCGTTGCCCTTCTGCTGCAATCGGTATCAATTTATGCCTTGAATATTGTTACCCTATCCGATGTTTCGTACCTGGTTCTGGCTTCTCTTATAGGTTTTGGCTTTGGGGCTAACTTTGTCCTTTTTGCCAGAGAAACCGCTCAGGTTTTCGGTATCAGTAATCTTGGCACTATTTACCCATTTGTGTTTTTAGGATATGCAATTGCGGGTATTGCTGGCCCACTAAGTGGTGGTTTTCTGTACGATGCAACCGGAAGTTTCTCTCAGGCTATTACCCTGGCTAGCCTTTTGAGCCTTGCGGGGAGTTTACTGTTTTTAAAACTATGTATCACAACATCAAAAAATGAGCATTACAAGTAACGTGGAGATGGCCGCTGGCCTAATTAGGGCAGGAAAATTGGTTGCATTCCCAACCGAAACAGTTTATGGTCTAGGCGCAAACGCCCTCGATCCCTTGGCAGTTGCTAAGATATTCGAGCTTAAGGAGCGCCCCTCGTTCGATCCGCTAATTATTCATATTGCTAGCCTTAGTCAGCTCGAAAAACTTGTTCTAAATCCCGATAAAAGGGTTTACAAGTTAGCCGAAAAGTTCTGGCCTGGCCCGCTAACCATGGTATTGCCCAAAAGCAGCATTGTCCCCGACCTTGTTACCTCGGGATTACCAACTGTTGGCATTCGTATGCCGGGCAACGCCATTGCACTGGAGCTTATTCGTACATCCGATTGCCCCATTGCTGCGCCCAGCGCCAATAAATTTGGGCGCATTAGTCCCACTACGGCTGCTCATGTTAGAAAGCAGCTGCCCACGGTCGATTATATTCTCGATGGCGGTAAAACCTCCGTTGGCATCGAGTCCACAATTATCAGGTTAACCGATTTTGGCTTTCAAATTCTCCGCAATGGGATAATCACACAGGAAGAACTTGAAACTGTGATTCCCTTTGATGCCAGCACGGCAATCGAGAAACTATCTGCTCCCGGGATGATGAAGTCGCACTACAGCCCCAGAAAAAGGCTGCTTATAGCCGACAGCGCCATCCCGAGTATCGATAAGTCCAAGGCGGGTCTTATCTCGTTCTCAGGGCGGCTGGAAGAGGGGTATCTTAAAGTAATTCGCGTTTCGCAGGGGAACGACCTAAAGGATTATGCCGTAAACATGTTCGAGGCCATGCACACCTTCGAGGACGATAGTGAGGTAGAGGTAATGGTGGCCGAGCCCGTGGCCGAAACCGGGATTGGCAAAGCCATAATGGATCGTCTCCGCAAGGCCGAGTACACCTGGCGCCACTCCATAAGCTAATAAAGTAAATTTAGAGTTTAAAGTTAAGAGTTAATATCAATTGCCCTTGGCTCTTGCCTGTCTCGTAAGACTGCCGTCTTTTGGCAGGATGACGAGAGCCCTTAGCCCTTAGCCCTTAGCCCTTAGCCCTCAGCCCTCAGCCCTTCGCCCTTTGCTTTTCGCCCTTCGCTTTTCCAAACATAAAAATTGCATGCTAAATATGCATAGTACCATTTTTTGTTTTATATTTAAGCCTAATTACTAGCATATTTATACAGAAAATAATATCCACCATTTAACCTGTATCCAGCAAATGGGTATTTTTAGAGTATTCTTTTGGTAGATTTACAAGTAAATTAGGCACAAGCAAGAAAATACACTAGTACCAAATAGATAATAGTTTATGATGAATTAATATGAGTATTAATTAAGTTTTCAAGGTATGAATAAAAGATTATTGGTTTTAGTAACTGCAATTGTAGTTGGGTTTTTACCCGCATGTGATGAAAGTAATGAATCAACACCTGATGCTGGTTATTTTATATATAATGGAACCACCTATCCATTATACAAAGGTCAAATAGGTAACTATGGATTAGAACCCTCTGGCTGTTACAATACGGCTTTATACTTATTTTCAGATGGGTTATCACCAGACCCTGAATTAGATTTCGTTGGACAGGGAAATTTGATTTATTTTGCTTTATTCTCAACAACTGAAAATGCACTTGATAATAGTGTTTATCAGTGGTCTAGTGTAGAAGAAACTCTTGGAACTTTTTACCAAGCTGATTGTATGTTTAATTATAATTCAGTAACTGAGAGTTATGATAGTAAGGTAGATATTATTGGAGGCACCGTTAGTGTTGAAAGAAATGCAGATGAATACACCATAACCTTCGATTGTACATGTTCAAATAGTAAAAAGATTACCGGAACATATACAGGTAGTTTATCATTAAAATATTATAATTGATTAAAAAATTGGATATAGCATTTTTGAAGATTGATAAAAAACCAATATGCCTGCGCCTAACAAAAGGTTTACCCAATGTGGGCATTGCTAGACAATTGTGCCATGCCCTCTCGCAGGGGTTTTCTTGTCGGGGGATAACGCTGCAGGCGCCGTTCTCCCACTGGGCACACCCTCGCCCGTTAACATAAACTTAAATTTGTCTTATGAGTAAATATTCGATTCTTCTTTTTGGCCTACTATTTTTTTCTCCATACCTCAGAAGTCAGGAGAAAGTAAAACTTTTTTATAATTCCGATTGGAAAATAACTCAGGAGGATAAAGCAACCTATTTCCGCGAAGCGGAATATGATTTTAATAGCTTTAAGCTGGACGGGAGAGTCCTCGACTACTCCATTTCGGGCAACCTTTTGATGGAGGGGACTTACCTTAAGGGCAAGAGAAATGGTCACTTCACCTTCTACTACAGCAATGGGGTTCCTAAAAGCAGAGGTAATTATGAAAATGGCCGGAGAATTGGGAACTGGGAGTATTACTATAACAATGGTCAGCTAAAGCAGGTTATTTTATTCCCGGGCAGGGATCCCAACAACTTTAAAATGTTTGAACCATTTATTGTGCTAGAGTATTTCGATAGGGAGGGCAAACAGCTTGTTGCCAATGGCACAGGTACCTGGACCAATGATTCTATCCAAGCGGGCATGTTCGATATTAAGAGCTTATCAACACTTACAGGACAGGTTAAGGATAGCTTAAAACATGGTAAGTGGGAGCTAGTAAGAGTCTCTGATGGTAAGGTAATGCATCGCGAGCGTTTTAAAAAAGGAAAGCTAGTAGGTGCAGAGATTTTTGATGCGCAAGGCAAGCATTATGGCACTACATCGAGCGAAGTATTACAAAAAATCACCGACGAGAATAATGCAAAACTTGCGAGCACCGAAAAATTCGAGCTCGATACTACCGTGTTCCCCAAAGCACTATTATTGTCAGATGTGGAAACAATTTTTAGTACTGTAACGGGTAAAGAGTTTAATATCCAGAATAGAGATGCAGGGTATATTTCCGGTGATTATAGCTTATTGGAGTTTATCGCACGAAATCTGCGTTATCCTATCTATGCTATTGAACGAAAGATCACAGGCAAAGTGTATGTGGGTGTTGTAATCGACTCACTGGGACACACCAAGGATATAACATTGGTTAAAGGAGTACACAAAGAACTCGACAACGAAGCGAAACGAGTGGTAGGGTTGGTGAACACTTGGTTGCCGGCGATACGCAACGGGAAGGCAGTTGAATCAACTATTACAATTCCCGTGAATTTTCAACTTGCCAGGTAAATGCATTATCGGGCAAGTCGTGTCTCTGCCTGCCGACAAGGCAGGTCTTTGCCTCAGTGCTGTGTATCGTATGAGCAGCGTTATGTTTTGCGATGACGAGTTCTCTGTGCCCCCCGCCTCCGGTGGGGCAAGTCGTGTCTCTGTGTCTCTGTGTCTCTGTGCTGTGTCTCGGAAACCGACGCTTTTTGGAGGTTGACGAGATCTCTGTGTTCCAATGTTAGTCTAAATTATATAAATAAATCAAATGAGTAAAAAACAGTGGTACGAGGAACTTTTCGAGAATTACGGCGAGAAGTACGACAACGAGTGCTTTGCCCAGGGAACTCTTGGCGAGTGTGATTTTATTGAGCAGGAGATTAATCACACTAAAGCATTGGCAATAATCGATATTGGATGTGGCACAGGTCGCCATGCCATTGAGCTGGCTAAACGGGGTTATTCCGTAACTGGCATCGATTTGTCCCAGTCGTTACTCCAGAAGGCAAGGGAAAAGGCAAAGCACAATGGTGTTAATGTCGATTTTCAGCATCACGATGCCCGATGCTTACCCTTTCAGAACCAGTTCGACCTTGCCATTATGCTATGCGAGGGTGGTTTCCCCTTGATGGAGACCGACGAAATGAATTACGAGATTCTTCGAAATGTATCAAAATCGCTAAGGCCCAAGGCAAAATTTATCTTCACAACCCTCAACGGGTTATTCCCCTTGTTTCATTCCATCAACGATTTTCACGCCCAGGGCGTTGTGGAGGGCAATGCCACGTACAACAGCAAAAGCTTCGACCTAATGACATTCCGCGACTACAATATTACCAAAGTGGTGGACGACAACGGAGTGGAAAAGGAGCTCGAATGCAACGAGCGGTACTACGTTCCCAGCGAGATAACCTGGCTGCTGAAAACCCTTGGGTTTACTAAGATTGAGATCTTTGGCGCAACCCTAGGCGCCTTTTCCCGTGACGATAAGCTAAAAACCAACGACTTTGAGATGTTGGTTATTGCCGAAAGGTAGTTAACAATCCACCCGAAAGGGTTCATTACCCTTCTGGGTGGTTCTTTGTTTGCCGCGTTCCACCAAAACTTGGTATCTTCCCACCAACCCGCAATCTCACCACATCTCGCCTGCCTCGTAAACCGCAGTTTTTAGGCGGTTAACGAGGGAACTTCGGCGTTATCAGACGAAATGACGAGATTAGCTTGACAAAGAACGCCAATCTCCCGAGACACAGCGCAAAACCCTAAACCCTAAACCCTAAACCCTAAACCCTAAACCCTAAACCCTAAACCCTAAACTCTAAACCCGCCAACCCGCAGCCCTCCAACTTCGAACCCCATTTGCAAAATTGATCAACCCTTTATACATTTACAGAGTAAAGATAATCGGCACCAAACCAAGGCAAATTTTATCTACTATTACCCAATGCGATATAGCATTACAATCCTTTTCGCCCTTGTAGCCCTGAGCCTAACCTCAATCGCTCAGCCCGACTCCCTTTTCGTGAGAGTCAGGGTAATAACCTTATCCGATACTTTGCAGGGCTTTATAAATCGTGATATTAATCTCGAGCGTTTCATCGAGTTGAAGCGCAACCTGCGCGACAAGAGTTCCAACCGTATTGGTGTCGATTCCATTCAGAACCTCCGCTTTAGAGGTATGGAGTTTACCCGAATAGCCTATCAGGGCGAGAGTTTCCTGGCTCGTGTCGAGGCCGAGGGCCTTGTGTGTATCTACACCGATTTCCGTTCCGGCTCCTCCTTTGTCGGGGGTGGAAGTTTTCAGAGCGGGTATTTTGTTGATAGAATTGAACGCTACATCCGGTTCGAGGGTCGGGTTCACCAAATCCGTAGCGCAACCATCCGCAAGCTGATCGATGAGGCTTTTACCGAGGATCCCGATATGGCCGATAGGCTTATGGGCTTAAAGTACACCCAGCTTATCGATTCCCTTCCTGCATTTGCCCGAGAGTATAACCATCGGTATGCCGATTTTTTGCCCGGCGGACAACCCATTCCCTTAATTAAAATTGAAACCGATGAGATAAGCCGATTAGGGTTTTATATCCCCATAGCCGCAAGCTACCCGCTGGTGTACGTTACGCAAAAGGCAAAGGACGAGATGTTCAATGCCTCCCGAGGTCATTTTGGGTTTAGCGTTGGCCTAGGATTTTACTACAGTCTCTCGGCAAAGGCCAGGGTCTACTTCGATGCGAGTTACTACACCACCTCCATGTATCTCGATTACGGCTACCAGCCCTCATCCGAAATCAACCAACGAGTAAAGGAGGATGCCTCCTTTGGGTACATTACGCTAAGTCCCAAGCTCGAGTTCAGCTTCGAGGGGTTCTCCACCGGGTTCGGCGTCTCCTTTTCGGTTTACGATCGCTACCGATCCAGCTACAGCGTGTTTGCTGCCGATGGCAGCTTCGAGTTCTCTGGCAACGAGTCCAACCCCTTGCTGATAAAGGATTCCAAAAATGTGGTCTCCTTCAGCTACTACGTCCTAAAAACCTTTAAGCTAGGAGTATTAAGCGTTTCCCCGCTCATTAGCATTAGCATCCCCGCCAACAACACCTTCGATATTGGCGAGCGATACCTCGATGTGGAGCTCCAGCGCTACATGCAGGAAGGCGTTATGCCCTTTCAGGTCTCCCTCGGCACCCGAATTGAGCTCTAACCCAACCCTAAACCCTAAACCCTAAACCCTGAACCCTAAACCCTAAACCCTAAACCCTGAACCCTGAACCCTAAACCCTAAACCCTAAACCCTAAACCCTGAACCCTGAACCCTAAACCCTAAACCCTAAACCCTAAACCCTAAATAGCCAACAGCCATCCCTAAAAAATCTCTAAACAAAAATCCCCTATTCCAATTTTTTTTTCTATATTTATGCCTAATTACTAATACAATTATGCAGAAAATAACATACACCTTTATTAAATATATTCTACAAACGGGTATTATCAGAGAATACCTTTGGTAGATTTACAAGCAAGTTAGCGTTCATGCAAAGACAATACAACGTGATGATTAGCATAATAACTAAACTTTAAAATTATGGGAAAAGTAACAGACTCTTTTAAAAGACAAGTTGGAAGAGATGCAGGTAAAGTTGTTTCCAACTTTTTATTTGGAGATAAACATGCAACACCAATAAGACATGTAAGGGCAAAAGAAAAGTTTGATGCGGAAATCGCACATCAGAAGGAAATCCAGTCTCAAGCATCCGCCCATCAAAGGCAGTTATTTAAGATGGAATTAAAACAAAAAAGACAAAACTACTTGTATAACTTAAAGAAAACAGTAGAAAATGATGTACTTGAAATAAATGCTATTGAGACTGGAACAACAAAAGACGAGTTAATTAGTACACTTAGGGAACTTTCTACGAGAATAGAAATAAACAAATGGCAAAATATTATTATCGGAAACAATGTAAAGGAAAAGTCTATTACGAATCACATTCCATCAGCATATCTAAACAAATATATTGAAGTTCTAAATAATTTAAAATCTAAATACCCAGAGAATAAGGATTTTGAATCCTTTGAAAAACGACTTAAATGGTTCCGTATTAAAAAAATTCTTTTCATATTTAAATGGTTTTTTATTATTCTAATTATCATAACAACAATTCTTGTTTTAGGTTTTATTGGAGGCTAATATGGAATATAAAACATCATTTAAAACCTTTGTTAAGGAGGGCGTAGAAAAAGGTTTTTTTATTGGCACAGGAAATCCTAACTCAAAAATTCTTCTTATAGGCAAAGAATCAGCTATAGACAAATCAAACAATGATTGTCAAAATTGGTATTTTAAAAACGCTAAGGAATGGGAAACGCATATTGAAAAAAGTACCACAGAATGTTTTTCCTATTATGTTGATGAAAAAAACTGTCTTAGAAAAAATTGGGGTAAGAATACATGGAGTAAATACCAATTACTCTCAAATTCAATTTGGAATAAAGAAACTGAGAAATACAGTATTGACTTTTTAGAATCAATTTTCACAACTGAAATTAATGATTCACCTGCAAAAAAAACATCCTTAGCCAATAAAAGTGGAATAGACGAAAGAAAATTATTGTTCAAAAACTCCGCATTCATTCAAGAGTTTCCAGTAATTGTTTTAGCTTGCTCTAATTACATCAAGAACAATAATGAGTTGCGTGAAATTGACGAGATTTTTAATGTAACTTATGATGGAGATGAAAAAGGAAAATATTGGTTTAATAAGGGTAATTGGTTTTTTACACATCATAATTTTGAGAATTCGAAACTTGTAATTCACACAAGACAATTAAGTGCTGATGTGAATAATAGTATGCTGGAAAAAATGGGAGAAGTAATTAGACAACATTTAATTAGGTTAGAGAATTTTAATGCACGAAACGCTAACAAGGGGTGTAGCTAATGTGGGTTGACATTGGAACTTCGAAGCGGTTTCGCCCGCTCGGGCGTTTTCGTCGGGGGACGAAAACGTAACACGCTCTCCCACACAAGCCACACCCCCAGCCGTTAGGCAATATTTTATGAATAAACACAAACAATAATACTATTATGAAATACAAAAAGATTGACATTAGCGAGCGAGAACTAGAAGACTTAATTAGACAATATACAGAGGCATTAGAAGAAGGGTTAACGTATATTGATCATCAAAGATTCACTGACAGAGGTCCATTAGATATGCTTTTTGTAGATAGTGGAAAATCATTAGTTATTGCTGAACTGAAAGTAGTAGAAGAAGATGGTATGTTAGTACAAGGTTTAGATTATTACGACTACATCTCAAAAAATTTTGAAGGAATTTGTAGAGCTTACAAAGAATTTAAAATAGATACAAAACAAAACATTAGATTAATGTTGATTGCTCCTAGTTTTTCCGTGAATCTTTTAAATCGGTGTAAATGGTTAGATATTAATATTTCACTTTTTACATATAGCTGTATTCAATTTGAAGAATCAAAAGAAAAAATTTTAACATTCAATGAAGTATCTTTTCCATCGCAAACCCAAAAAATTGAAGAATATAAATTTGAAGATAGAATTAATTATATAACCGATGAAAAATTAAAAATTCTTGCAACAGAACTTATTAAAAATATAAAAGAATGGGATAAATTGAAAATTAATATTGAACCAACAAAATATTGCCTATCAATGAAATATTCAGGAAAGGTATTTGCATATTTTGAACCTAGAAGAAAGAATTTTCTAATTTCAACATATAATGAAGAAAAAAAATGGACATCTTATCACATTGACAATTCAGAGGATTTGGAAAATATTATTTCAAGAATGAAGTATTATATTGAACAGATAAAATAAAAACATTGCCTAACAAGGGGTTAATAAAATGCAGGTATCCAGCGGATTAGGAAACGTTCTCGCTTTTTCGTAGCTTCGTGGCGTGGGACAAGAAAACGTTTCAAACTCCTGCACTTTACCAACCCCCAGCCGTTACCAACAAGCCTAAGAAAGAAGCAACAGTGGTAATTTGGCAGTGAGAAAAAAGAGATAAAATGAACAGCCAACGCACAAAACAGCACATTTGCAAGCCCCGACACACATGCAAAAGCTTCAGCTTGCAAAAGAGCTGTTTTCTTGCCGACGCACCCGAGGATAATTGTATATTTGTGTATATTAACAAACTTATAGACTGATTTTTAGTAAATGGAATTACATATCTTGAAACCGAGAAAGGCACTCAATAAAGCCTTTTTAAAAGTGAAGCCAAACAGGACTGAAATTGAAAGTTTCAAGACCAATCTCACCCAGTTACTTGACAGCACAAATGATACAGAATCGGAAGAGTTTCATAAAAATCTTGTCATTGACTTCTTAAAGAAAACCTATTACGA
This sequence comes from Tenuifilaceae bacterium, assembly GCA_034003245.1. Taxonomy (GTDB): domain Bacteria; phylum Bacteroidota; class Bacteroidia; order Bacteroidales; family Tenuifilaceae; genus Perlabentimonas. The sequence goes on along the minus strand of JAVEYY010000046.1, from coordinate 9,416 downwards.
CCCAAACCATTTTGTAAACACTAAAGGGCGGAATGACCTTGTAATTCATAACGGAAACAAAGCAGCCTCCTCAGTCGGAGTCATTATCGAAGCCAAAAAACCGACAAACAAATCGGAAATGCTGACCAAAGATAAAATCAATGTAAAAGCATTTCAGGAATTGGTTTTGTATTACTTACGGGAACGTATTACACTTAAAAACATTGAAATTAAATACTTGATTGCAACCAATATAAACGAATGGTTCATATTTGACGCTACAATTTTTGACCGTTTGTTTGCGCAAAATAAAAACCTTGTAAAACAATTCAACGACTTTGAAGGCGGGAGATTAGCAGACACAAAAACTGATTTTTTCTACAAACAAGTTGCAGAACCATTTATTTCAGATATAAAGCAAAATATTGAATTCACTTACTTTGATATTCGGGAGTATGAAAAACCACTCAGAAACGATGATAAAAAAGACGATAATAAACTTATTGCTTTATTCAAATTACTTTCTCCCGAACATTTATTAAAATTATCTTTTACCAACGACAGCAATAGTCTTGACAAGCGGTTTTATGGTGAATTACTCCACATAATTGGACTGACTGAAACAAAAGACGGAAGCAAAAAAATAATTGAGAGAAACAAAGAGGGAGAAAGAAATACTGGTTCGTTCTTAGAAAATGCAATTATCCAATTAGACAGCCTCGACAAAATTTCAAGGCTTGAAAATCCAAGCCAATTTGGGTCAACACTACAAGAACGACTATTCAATGTTGGTTTGGAATTGAGTATTACTTGGGTTAACCGAATTTTATTTTTGAAGTTATTAGAGGCTCAGTTAATTACCTATCACAAAGGCGACAAATCATTTGAATTTTTAAACACTGAAAAAATAAAGGATTATGATGATTTAAATAGTTTGTTTTTTCAAGTATTAGCCCGAAAACAAATTGAACGAAATGAAGATGTTAAAACTGCATTTTCAAAAGTTCCATATTTAAACAGTTCACTTTTTGAACCGACAGAAATTGAACATTCTACCCTATTCATAAGTCAATTGCGAAATGATAAGGCAATACCGCTTTATTCACAAACAGTATTGAAAGATGACAAAGGTAAAAAACGCACTGGCGAACTAAATCCGCTGGAATACCTATTTGCATTTTTAGGTGCTTACGATTTTACAAGTGAAGGAAGCGAGGAAATACAAGAGGATAACAAAACCCTTATCAACGCATCGGTTCTTGGATTGATTTTCGAGAAAATTAACGGTTACAAAGATGGTTCTTTCTTTACACCTGGATTTATTACCATGTACATGAGCCGTGAAACGATTAGAAAATCAGTAATTCAGAAATTCAATGAAACTAAAGGCTGGAATTGCAACGATATTAATTCATTATATGATAAAATTGAAGACCGCAGCGAAGCAAATAAAATTGTAAACGACATTAAAATTTGTGACCCTGCGGTTGGCTCTGGTCACTTTTTGGTTTCGGCACTCAATGAAATGATTGCAATAAAAAGCGACCTTAAAATATTGCAAGACCGTGATGGAAGACGATTGAAAGAATATCATTTTGAAGTTGTAAATGATGAGTTGATTGTAACCGATGAAGACGGAGAACTTTTTGAATATAACCCGACAAATAAAGAAAGCCAACGAATACAGGAAACCTTATTCCATGAAAAACAGACAATAATTGAAAACTGTTTATTTGGCGTTGACATAAACCCAAACTCTGTAAAGATTTGCCGTTTGCGTTTGTGGATTGAACTTCTGAAAAATGCTTACTACAAAAATGAAACAGAACTTGAAACTCTTCCAAATATTGATATCAATATAAAATGTGGTAATTCATTAATAAGCCGCTTTGCCCTTGATGCCGATTTAAAACAAGCATTAAGAAAAAGTGCCAGTAAATGGACTATTGACGGTTATAGAATTGCCGTTGATACTTACCGTAATGCTCAAAGCAAGGAGCAAAAGCGAGAAATGGAGCGTTTAATAAATGAAATCAAAACAAATTTCCGAAGTGAGATTTCAGCAAACGACCCGAAAGTTAAAAAGCTTTACAAGCTTAACGGCGAACTGTTCCAAATGACCAATCAAGGTCAACTCTTTGAAATGAGCAAAAAGGAAAAGACTGAATGGAACAAAAAAGTTTTAAAACTTACTGAAGATACCCGAAATCTTGAATCGGAGATTGAAGCAATAAAAAGCAATAAGATTTACGAAAATGCTTTCGAGTGGCGGTTTGAATTTCCTGAAGTGTTGGACGATAACGGTGATTTTGTTGGGTTTGACGTTGTGATTGGAAATCCGCCTTGGGGATCTGAGTTGCATGAACAAGAATTGAAGTTTATTAAAAGTTGGAATAATGACATTGTTGTAAGGATGATTGATACCTTCATGTTCTTTATCAATCTTAGTTTTATTATAAAATCAAAGGAAGGCTTAGTTTGCCAAATTATTCCCGATGTCTTATTATATCAATTAGATAATATCAAATTAAGAGAGAAAATACTAAACAATTATCAATTGTTGATTGTAGCAAATCTTGGTGATAATATTTTTGAAGATGTAGCAAGACCTTCATGCATTATTCAAATCGGTAATAAATCATATAAGCCTGAAACTTATATTCTGGAATACTCTGCCAAAGACAAAATAAATATTGATGATATAGTTCCTTCAATAATTCCAACAAGTCTTTTTAGTGGTTTACCTAACACTTTATTTGCTACACGTAATTTGGAAGGATATAATTTATTAAACCGTTTCAATCAATCTGCTTTATCTGATTTAATTGATAATGATGGCATTCAAAGAGGTATAAGCCCTGATTTAAAAGAAGCTTTTATCATTGAAGAAAAGTCAATAAATGAGTATTCGCTTGAAACTGATTATATTTTTCCAACTGTAACTGGCGGTAGAGATGTAAATAAATATTTAGCAGAGGATATTGGAAAGAGAGTTATTTACACAAAAAAGACTGATAATGAAAAGGATATAGTAAATATTATTCGATTTATCTCAAATTTTAAAAATCGAATTACCTGCACAGAAGTTAAACAAGGTAAACACCCATTTTGGTCATTGCACAGAGCGAGAGAAAAATCAATTTTTGATAAAAAGGAGAAAATACTTGGAGTAATTACTGGTGATAAAATTTCCGTTTCAATTGATACTAATAAACTTTATCCAACCGATGGAATGTACTTGTTTTCATCTAATGGGATTTATTCTAACTATTTTTTAGTTGGTCTGCTTAATTCAAAGTTGCTTACCTATTTCTATCGTCTGGTTTCAATGGAAGAAAACAGAACACTTGCACAAATTAAACCAAGTGTATTGCAAAATCTACCAGTAAGCAATGAATTCAATAATGAAATAGTAATGTTGGTTGAAACTAAAACAAAAGAGATTATAGATAAAATAAATGCTAATGAACCTATTGAAGAAACTGAGAAGGAAATTAACCAATTGGTTTATCAATTATATAATCTAACCGATAAGGAAATTGAAACTATTGAAGAAAGTGTAAAATAAGCATTAAATGTTATGAGTGATTATTCAAAATATAAACGAGGTTCAGAATGGCGTAAATGGGATTTGCACTTTCATACACCTTCATCTCACGATTACGAAAATAAGAGTATTTCCAACAAAGAGATTGTAGATGAATTAAAGTCCAAGAATATCTCTGTAGTAGCAATTACTGACCATCATATTATTGATGTTGCGAGAATAAAAGACTTACAATCTATTGCTGGTGATGATATTACAGTTTTGCCAGGAATAGAGTTTTGCTCAGAACTTGGCGGTAGTGAGTCGATTCATTTTATTGGCATTTTTCCTGAGAATTCAGATATAGAAAGTATTTGGACTACAATTCAAGGTTCTGTCGGATTAACAAAAAAAGATATTGAAGCTAAAGGAGGTTATGAAAATGTTCAATGTGATTTAATTGACACATGTGATTTGATTCATAAACTTGGTGGGTTAACTTCTGTGCATGCAGGTTCTAAAACAAATACTGTTGAAAGCATCAAGAACAATATCCTTAATAAAATGCAACAAAAAAGAAGAATATTATCAGACAGTATAGATATTCTTGAATTAGGTAAAGTTGCAGATGAAGAAGATTACAAAAAGATTGTATTTAAAAGTATCGGTTTTTCATTACCAATGATTATTTGTAGCGATAACCACAATATTAATTCTTATTTACTAAAAGAAAATCTTTGGATAAAAGCTAACCCAACTTTTGAAGGATTAAAGCAAATTACCTTTGAGCCAGTTGAACGTGTTAAATTACAGGCTTCGAAACCAGAAGAAAAAGCAGGATATCATGTAATTGATTCGGTTGCAATTAATGAAAGCGAGTTTTGGAGCAACGAAATATTTCTTAATCCGAACCTTAATACGATTATTGGCGGACGTTCAACAGGAAAATCGACTTTGTTGAAATGTATTGCAAAGAAAATTGCCTCAAATACTGAACTCTCTCCAAAAGAAAAGGATTTTATTAATAATCATCTTGGAAGCATGACTATTAAATGGCAAGATGGTGAATCTGGAGAAAATAGGGATATCGAATTTTTCCCACAAAGCCATATGTATGAGATTGCAAATGACCCTAGGCGCACAGACAGTCTCATTCAGGATATAATCAGACAAAAAGATACAGACAATAATTTTACAGCTTACGAAAATTTTTGTAGTTCAAATCGTACTGAAATAATTAATAAAACAGGTAGCTTATTTCAATTACAGACTGAAATTGATAACCTCAAAAAAAACCTTAAAGAAAAAGGAGATAAAGAAGGTATCGAAAAAGAAATTAAAACTCTTGAAGAAAAAATAAAAGGTATTAATTCCGGCAGTGCAATTTCAAAGGAAGACTTAGCTGTTTTTGAGGAGGCTGTAAAATCAATTTCTTTAAAAGAACAGGCTATCCAAACATTGAAAAATGACCTTGAAACATTCAAAATATTAAAAACAAAAAGTATTGTAAATACTTCATTGGAATACGAATTCAATTCACTCTCAGATAAATCCCGAGAAAACATATCTACTGTATTTACAACTTTATCTCAAGAAGTTAATAAGAAATGGCAAGAACAGATTGGCATTAAAGAAGTTGAATTAAATAAGAATATTCAGGATTTGACTTTGGAAATTTCAAAACTGAAAGAAACTGAAATTTATAAAAAAGGTCAGCAAAACCTTGATAGTAACAAACAATATCAAGTATTTAAAGACAAACTGGAAGAAGAGCGTAAAAAGCTAAATGTTATTACGGAAATAGAGAAAAGTATTGCAAAAGTAACAGAGCAGAAAGACCTTTTAAAAACAGCAATTGTTGAATTACATTTCCAATATTATTCTAAAGTTAAAGACCTGACAGCAAAGTTGAAATTGAGTTACAATGGAATAGAGATAGAATCAAAATTCAGTTGTAATGACGATAGTTTGAGAGAATTCTTTGAAGGAAGATTAAATCAGCGAAGCGGTGAAAGACAACGATATGTCAAAGATTTCATAGCTAATTATGCTACAAGCATAAAATCATTAATTGGTGATTTTATAACTCGTGCTTTAACTAACCAGATTGAATACAAAGGAAGCTATATTAATAGCAATGTAACCTCTGAATTATTATCAACAAATTGGTTTGAAATTAGTTACAATTTAACTTATCAGAACGATACTTTTTATGATATGTCCCAAGGTAAACAAGCTTTTGTAATACTTAAATTGTTATTAGAATTCAGCGAAAAAAGTTGCCCAATTTTAATTGACCAACCTGAGGACAGTTTGGATAATAGAGCTATTTATAATGAATTAGTAAAATATCTTAAGGACAAGAAAAAAGAAAGACAGGTGATTATAGTAACTCATAATCCTAATGTCGTTGTAAGTGCTGATGCAGAACAGATAATTGTTGCAAATCAAGACGGTAAAGATTCTCCAAATGAAGCATCAATGAAATTTCAGTATGTTTCTGGGGCTTTGGAATTTTCAAAACCAGTCGATGAGAAAATAAGTTTTGTACTTAAATCAAAAGGAATTCGTGAACACGTCTGCGAGATTCTGGAAGGTGGAGAGGATGCTTTTAAACAAAGAGAAAGAAAATATGCAATTAAGTAATGCCAACGCTTCACAGCCACACACATTGCCAAGTCGCTCAAAAAGCCAACCGCACGACCAAAACTTGTCAAAGAGTGTGTCTGTCCAAACGCACGAGACACTGCAAAATTGATAGATAATAAATTGAAAATGAATAAAGGCCAGTTGGTAACACGGTATATAAAACATTTGGCAGATAGTGCTGATTTTAAGGGCGGTACATTTAATAAACATCGCAACGGTTTGATAGTAAATCGCTTCGAAATGCCAAACGTTTCATACACGCAACCGTTGTGCACAATACTTGAACTCCGATATGTATCACATTATAAAGACATTACATTATATATTATAATAAAAAACAATAATTATGGGAAAAAGAGTTTTCAATTTATTAGTTATTCTGCTACTGAATATCAACTTATTTGCACAACAGGATTTTTCTTTGTCGAAATACTTTGTGGCCAATCCAATGGTTGGTGCAGCAATAGAATTTAAGCATCCTAGCGACATGGTAAGGGTTGAGAACAATGTTAAAAGCCTTATTCAAACTGGCAACTTTAATTTCCCCGACATTTATGGTTCAAACCTTACTCCATACCCTAATGAATGGGCATCTTACCCCGACTCGGTTTTGTGGAACGTGTATTATGCCTATGCTGCATTCTCAATTTACATTGATTATAGCAATAGAGTACCATGGAAACTCTCTGAATTAAAAAGAGAACAGTTAAAGGATTTCTTTTACACTGAGTATTTATTCAATTCCTATTTTAAAAATTTTGGTACAGAGAGCACTCCAACAAATCCGATTTTTACGTACTCTTTCTTAATTGAGAATAATCTTATAGGAAAAACAAGAAAAGAAACCATGGAAAGGCTCTTTCAATGGAGCAGGTATAAATTACAGCATTTTTTGGGGAGTCCATCTCCAGAAAACTTTGTGGCACATTGGCAGCATAACGATGGCCCACCTGTGGAGCGAGTTATTACTGGTACAACCCTAACCGATAATGGTGAGTTCAGCCACTGGTCGAGAGGTTGTGTTGGCGCAACAATGTTCTTTGCTAACGTGCTTAGAGTGATTAATATTCCCGTTAAACCGATAAGTATTGGTACTCATGTTGGGATGGATTTCCCCTCAGAAAGATTATTAATGACTCATGGCGATGACCCCTATGGCATAATGGATGAAATTAACGATGTCGAAATACATGCCAAAGAAATTTTTGTCCCTTATGCTGAAATTGATTCAATAAAAGCCCTTGGTTTCGAGGGCAACGATATTGTTAGTTATGGCTCGCATAAAGTGGTGGCAAAACACTTTCCGCTCAATTATTATCATCCTACCGACACCAACATAACCTATACTAGATTTAGCAATGCATTACTGTATTATACCCGATCCGACACCACCCAACAGTATTATCAGATAATGGATCAGGCCAGAACCCGCTATTCTGCTGTTGATGTTGATCGCTACCTCGAAATAAGTAACCTAAAAGGGAGTGATTCCCTTTGGTACAAAACTGTGTATGGGCTTAATCAACATGCATATTTAGATACCGTACTCATCACAAATGATATTGGTTACGCTAGAGTTATTAATGATAAAGTACATGTTTTTGTTGATGAGACAACAACAGAGATTAATCCTGTTTTTATTAGAAATGCCGATTCTTTTATCAATATTCAGGCCGACTCGATTATCAATTTAAATAATACAAACCAGGTAACAATTGCAGCAGAAGATTCAATTCTGATGGTAACTTATTCTATTATAAAAAATACGTTGCCTAGATATTCTGTAACATTAACCCCGACACCTGAAGGAGCAGGAGTATGTGCGGGCGATGGTTTTTATTTACAGGGAACCATTGTTACAATTATGGCTGCCTCTGCAAAGGGGTTGCGTTTTGTGAAATGGACCGAGGCAGATACTCTGGTTTCTCTGAATTCATCTTACACCTTTACTCCAGAAAACGACAGGAGTTTTGTTGCGCATTTTGATACGCTAGAGTATACTATTGCAGCAACCATTGAACCTGATGCAGGAGGAACTGTTGATGGTGTTGGAATCTATAAGCACGGCAACACAGTCGATCTAACAGCTATCCCAGCAGACGGTTACCAATTTGTGGGATGGAAGAAATGGATTTATGATAATTACTATTACATTTCTTTCGAGCCAACTATTAGCTTTGTGGCCGAACAGGATACTTCCTTTATTGCTGAGTTTGCTATTAATTGGCATCTTGTAAGTGTTACTTCAAATCCTTCGTACGGTGGCACTGTATCAGAGGGGGGGTGGTATCCTTTTGGCACACAGGTAACAGTTACGGCCACACCTGCAGATGATTGGGTTTTTATCAATTGGGTAAAATGGACCCCGGAGAGGACTGACACCCTTTCAACAAATCCTGAGTACTCTTTTGTGTTAGAAAACAACATCTATTTAATTGCAAACTTTGCCAAAGAGTACACCCTTACTGTTACTACTAATCCCAAAGAGGGCGGCGTTGTGAGCGGGTCGGGTGTCTATTATGCAGGTACTTACACAACAATTACTGCAACGCCATCCGAGGGTTATCGTTTTGTAAATTACACCGATGACAACAATCCTGATTGGGTTCACGGGGGCCGAACTTTATCAATCTATGTTGAAAAGGACAGAAATCTAACCGCAAATTTTGTAAAAAGAACTTACACCATTTATGCATATCCCAACAACTACGAGGCAGGTACAATTTCAGGTGATGGTGTTTATGAGTTTGGGGATAATGTTGAATTAGTAGCGACCCCAAATGCCGGCTACGAGTTTGTGAACTGGACCGAGGGAGGAACTGAGGTCTCAACTAGCTCTACCTACGACTTTACTGCAACAGCTGACAGAAATCTTGTTGCCAACTTCGTAGTTCAATCATACACCATCACAGCAATGGCAAACCCGGTTGAGGGTGGCTACATCTCAGGTACAGGGAACTACAACCACAACTCAACGGTAAATCTTGTTGCAACGCCTAATACTGGCTACGAGTTTGTGAACTGGACCGATAGCGAAAACGAGGTGTCAACAAATGAAGCCTTTAGCTTTACTGCTACAACCGATAGAAATCTTGTTGCCAACTTCGTAGTTCAATCATACACCATCACAGCAATGGCAAACCCGGTTGAGGGTGGCTACATCTCAGGTACAGGGAACTACAACCACAACTCAACGGTAAATCTTGTTGCAACGCCTAATACTGGCTACGAGTTTGTGAACTGGACCGATAGCGAAAACGAG
>JAVEYY010000045.1:0-42282 GCA_034003245.1 Tenuifilaceae bacterium | reverse complement strand
TTTGAGGTCTCGAGCGGATTCGAACCGCTGTACGAGGTTTTGCAGACCTCTGCCTAGCCACTCGGCCACGAGACCATTAGTTATAATGGACTGCAAAGGTATAAAAAAATCTTATTCTCCAAAACGATTATCGGCCATAATCATGGCAATTTTGGTTTCACCCTCGGCTCTGTAATCTGATTTTGCCGTTAGGCAGCTGGGGCAAAGGCAGCCACAATATTTCTCGGCTAGGGTTCTAAGCTGATTTGCGGATAGCTTAACCGAAGTGCACCAGCACTCCCTGTCCGACTCACAGTAGCAATCGAATAGCGCATTGCAGCGAGGACAGAACCGGAACCGCACAACGCCCATTACCGTTGCCGCGACAGGGTAACGCTTACCCGGTTCATTTTGCCCCCCATGGGCGGATTTAGCTTCGACACCTTAACCGTGGCCACCTCCAGCAGCGTAAACTCGGCAAACAGCGCATCGAGTATGCGGGCGCCCACGTGTTCCAGCAGATGCGAGGGCTTGCCCACCTCCTGCTTAACCAGGTTGTAGGCTTGCTGGTAGTTCAGGGCATCCTTAATCTGGTCGGTTTCCGAGGCCACCATCGACGAGGTTTCCAGCTTTAGGTTTACCACAAACTGGTTGCCCACCACCTGCTCCTCCTTGTAGCATCCGTGGTAGCCAAAGAACTCCATATTTTCCAGCTCAATTATTGTCATTTTATAGATTGTTAGGATTGAAGGCGACAAAAAAACTCAATTTTATTCAAAGTTAACCCCTATACGGTATTGTTGTTCGGCACAAACCCGAAAAGTTTTCGGGATTACATTCAATATCATTAATGTTCGACTAATATTCGTTTTGTCCCTACGGGACAATAAAAAAATCTCTACTATTTGTTCTACCGATATTTAGTCCCTGCCTGCAGCAGGCAGGCCTACGGGACTGTGCCGTTAGGCACAGAATACCGGTAGAAGAAATTTAGACACCACAAGTCAGTGTCCCGTAGGGACACAACAATTGATAGGGATTACCGATGTTTATCAAAAAATTAATCGGACAGTAGTGATTCAATATGAAAACTGTATCCAAAAAAATATGCTACAAATCATATTATTGCTCACATTTTTCTAATTTTGCCAACCTGAATTAATTGTACAGCAAATGGAAAGTGAGAATTTGAACGTTAACCCCAATGGCGAGAAGGCTCGCAATTTTCTGGAGGAAATCATCGAGGAGGATATTAAGAACGGCAAACACGGTGGACGTGTGCTCACCCGATTCCCTCCCGAACCCAACGGATATCTGCATATTGGCCATGCCAAGTCTATCTGCTTAAACTTTGGGCTAGCCCAAAAGTACGGCGGAAAAACCAATCTCCGTTTCGACGACACTAACCCCACCAAGGAGGATGTGGAGTACGTCGACTCCATTAAGGAGGATATTCAATGGCTGGGCTTTCAATGGGCCAACGAGTTTTACGCTTCCGATTACTTTGAGCAGCTGTACCAGTGGGCCGAGAAGCTTATCGAAATGGACTTGGCCTATGTCGACGATCAGTCGCAGGAGGATATCCGACTGAATAGGGGAACCGTAACTCAGCCGGGTAAAAATAGCCCCTTCCGCAATCGCTCCGCCGAGGAAAACCTCGACCTGTTCCGTCGTATGCGGGCCGGTGAATTTCCCGATGGTAGCAGGGTTTTAAGAGCAAAAATCGATATGGCGCACCCCAACATGCTGATGCGCGACCCAATACTTTACCGTATTATCCATGCACATCACCATCGCACGGGCGATAGCTGGTGCATTTACCCCATGTACGACTACGCCCACGGGCAGAGCGATTCCCTTGAGCAGATAACCCATTCTATCTGTACCCTGGAGTTCGATGTGCACCGCCCGCTATACGACTGGTTTATCGAGAAGCTCGAGATATTCCCGTCGAAACAGCACGAGTTTGCGCGCCTAAACCTAACCTTCACCGTGATGAGCAAGCGTAAGCTGCTGCAGCTGGTGCAGGAGGGCTTTGTGAGCGGCTGGGACGATCCCCGCATGCCCACCATCTGCGGCCTGCGCCGCAGGGGCTACACCCCCGAGTCCATCCGCGCCTTTGCCGACCGTGTGGGTATTGCCAAGCGCGATAACGTGATTGACCTGTCGCTGCTCGAGTTCTGCATCCGCGAGGATTTGAACAAGAGCGCCCAGCGCCGCATGGCGGTGCTAAACCCGCTAAAGGTGGTTATAACCAACTTCCCCGAGGGCAAGCAGGAGGAGATCCAGGCCATTAATAATCCCGAGGATGAGGCCGCTGGCAAACGTCCCATTTATTTTAGCCGCGAGCTCTACATCGAGCGCGACGACTTTATGGAGAACCCTCCCAAGAAATTTTTCCGCTTAGCACCCGGTACTGAGGTTCGGCTCCGATATGCTTATCTTATAAAGTGCGAGGAGGTGATAAAGGATGCCGAGGGCAATATCACCGAGCTGCGCTGCACCTACGATCCCCAGTCGGCTAACGGAGGCTCTTCCGATGGCCGTAAGGTGAAGGGGGTTATCCACTGGCTGGCTGCCAGCCATGCCGTAAAGGCCGAGGTGAGGCTTTTCGACCGCCTGTTCCAGAACGAGGATCCCGATGATGTGCCCGAGGGCACCGACTGGAAAACCGGTCTTAATCCCGACTCGCTTAGGGTTGTGGAGGGGCTAGTTGAGCCTGCGCTGCAGGAGGTGAAGCCTCTCGATCATTTTCAGTTTGAGCGTCTGGGTTACTTCAGCGTCGATTACGACAGCAAACCCGGTCACCTGGTATTCAACCGCACCGCCACCCTAAAGGATAGCTGGGCAAAAATTGCCGATAAGTAAAATGTAATATAAATATATATGATTATCCGCTTTTGTTCCAACAACAAGTTTATTATAAAAATTTTTGCGTCATTGCGAGCGTACTTTGCGAAGCAATCTGTTGATATGTAAATACATGTAAGTATACTATAGATTGCTTCAATCCTTAAAGGACAAGGCTTTCGCAATGACGGTAGGTTGGTTTGGTATCATAACGGATAATCATTTAAATATAATATAGAAAACCGAGGGATTTACCCCTCGGTTTTTTTATTTACCTCCATCAAAAAACAAGGAAAATATTTGGTTTTATGGATCTTTTTGCTCTAAATTAGCTCCTGATATCCCCTGTCAGCAGGCTGTTTGTGCAGTCTTTGTAAATTTTCTTTTCCTTGCTATGTCTTAGTTTTACTTGCCTTTACATGCTTTTTAGTGTTGCTAATTGCATTTTTTCTTTCTGTAGATAACCTTATTTAACTAACTTAAATCAGCTAGGCTATGAGTGAATACATCTCAGCATCGATCTCCCAGGAGGAGGTCAACCAGATTATGGCCGACCTAACCAGCGTTCAGGCCAAGTTACCCTTTACCCTCAAGCTGTCGAAGGCAGTGAAGCAAACCATGCCCAAGCTCGAGGATGGCCGTAGCTCGTTTGTGGAGAAGTGCCTTTACTACGCACGGAACGAGCCCAAGATCTTACCACCCTACACCAATATCGACGAGCTGGAGCGCGATTTGGCCCTATTCAACAACTTGCAGAATTTGGCCAAGGAGCTTAACCGAATGGCCGATATGATTAACGACACGCGCATTGCTGCGGGTTCCGATGCCTACGTGGCCGCGCTCACCATCTACAACGCCGCCAAGCAGGCGGCCAAAATGAACGTGCCCGGCACTAGGGCCATTGTGGACGATCTAAAAAAACAATTCGAGAACATGGCTCCCCATCAATAGGAGTCTAAGTCCTAAACTATTGCTGAAGGGGTACTTTTAAAGTGAGGGGGGGTACTTGGGAAGTACCCCCCCCTACTTCGAAGCTAAGTTGACTTACCTCCAGGGTAAGTCAACTTAGGTAAAAGTTAAGCTAACTTATGTTCATGTTAAGTCAGCTTACTCAAAAGCTAAGTCAACTTAGGTCAAAGCTAAGTTAACCTATGTCCAAGGTAAGTAAACTTACATTGAAGTAAAGCTAGCTTAGGTAAAAGGTAAGTCAACTTACTTAAAAGCTAAGTTCGCTTACCTTCGGGTAAAGCGGGCTTTCCTTCAGGGAAAGTTGGTGCATTTAATGAATATACCCCCGACAGGGTTTTAAACCCTGTCGGGGGTACTATTGGTAACCGATCTTGGATTACTAACTACAGCCCCAGCAGCCAAACCGACTCGGTGGCTTTTTGGCCGCGCAGGCGAGCCAGCTCGCGCAGGGCGCGGTTGCGGTCGGTAAACTTGCTGAGGGCAACCCGGTAGCGGCCATCGGATTGGAGTATCTCGGGGGTAAAACCACTTTTGGCCAGCGAGGCGGCAAGCACTCGGGCATTATCGGCGCTCTCGAAGCTGCCAGCTATTATGTAGTATGTTTTGTCGTCGGGCTTAACGGGTTCCTCGTAGTAAAGCGCTCGTTTCTTATCGGTAGTTATGGCCACCTTTTCCTTCACAGGGGTGGGTTCGGTATCGATGTTGTCCACAGAAACTTCTAGTTCGGCGGTATCAATGGGTAACAACGAGGGTTGGGAAAGGCTTGTCGAGTTGTCGATTATGTAATCGGGTTTACTATCGCTCTCCACCACTATTGTATCGTTATGCCAGAATCGTAGCTCGGGGATAAAGAACATAAGTCCCGAGATTAGCATTAAAATTGTCATTGCCGATGCGGCAAGTATTAGGGGTAACCCTACGGAGCCAACCGAATGGGTTGGCGTTGCCTTGGGTTGGTAGGGCGGGGTAGTGGGTTTAGGGGTGATTGGAGTAGTGGGTTTACTCTCAACCTTAACGGCCTCCAAGCCATAGGTTGATGAGACCCGTTTTGCGTCAGCTTCGGGCTCAAAGGCGATAGTGCCCTTGTGATCCTTCTTGAGCACACCAACGTGTTCGAAGGCTACTAGCGCGCCCGAGTTTAACGCTTTCTTAACCTTATCAACATAGTTTGCTACCTGTTGACCAGCCTCCAGTGAAGTTATCCCCTTGCTATCGGTAAGGTAGCTCTCGAGCAGGCCATCGTTAAATGTTCGGGATATGTCGAAGGTGACCAGCTGCCGGGGAGGCAGGAAGGTGGCGCCATCGGCCGAGAGACGTGCGGGTTCGTAATGCTGAACAAAGCTGCCCAGGGTGGGCAGGCTAACATAATCGTTGCTGTTGAGCAGCTGCTGAATTACCTGATTGAGTTCCAAGTGGCTTTAGGTTTAGTTCTCAGCAAAAATAGGGAAAAATTAATGTGAAATCAATATACCCGTTAATTAACCTTTGGGATGGGTTGTTTCAGCTGCATAATCCTATCCAACCAGGCGAAAATCGTTAGCCTATCGGCCTCACGGCACATCTCAAGGCTTTGTGCGCACAGGAATATGATGTTTTTATTACGTTCGCACATCTGAATCTTTTTGTCCACGTAGTTGGCGGAGCGGTTGTGGGGCATTAGGTAGGCTAGCCGGGGCTTGTCGGTATTCCTGTTCCCAGCCAGCAGCTGAAGGTGGTTCGACAGGGCAATAAACGTGAACTGCGACGACTCCCTAAAGCGATATGCAATGTTTTTTTCGAGTATCATAGGATTACGATCGAAGAACCGCTCAACTACATCGCGTCCAACGGTGTGTGGGGTATGGCTATTGGCAAAATACCTGAACTTGAATCCAACAAGCGATGCCGAGTTCCATTGTCCTAGATGGAACGATGCCCGGGGCTGGTAGCTGGGTTTACGCAGGAGATGGCGATGAATCCCGATAAGGATAGAGTCCCAGAGTACCCGAAAAGTGGGGGCAGGAACCCATTTGCCTCGAAGAACCGGTCGGTTATTTACAAAAAAGTCGGAGGGGGTTACGGGCCTAATTAGGAATAGGTCGTCGTTAAAGTAGATAAAGTTGTTGGCGATGCCCTTTATGCGCCAAATCATGTTGCCAATGGATATGCTGTTGAAGGTGGGCAGAAACTGTTCAAAGCCCTCAAATATCTCCCTATGGTCGACTATCCTGAGGGAGTTTTGCCTTTCGGGGAAGTAGGTCTTAATATCGTCGTAGAGGTTTGGATCTTGCCCATCGGTTATTATGTAGATATTGCGAATGAAAGGGGCGAAGCGCATAATGGAGAGCACGCAGTACCGGATCTCGTTCACGGAGGCAAACCGGGTGGGAAGGGCACCGGGGTGAGCAGTTACCGCTTTGGGGTTAAGAAAGCGGTTTCTTTTTTCAGCCAGTTTAGGATCGCTACCATCGACCCAGGCAATTACGGCATCGATGGGCTGTGCTTCTTCTGAGTGTCTATTTTCCATTACTGCTTTTTTTGATTATGGGGTTTAAGGCACTTAGTCTAACAGGATGAATCGGCTAACCCGAAACTTAGCTGTTGTTATTGTTATGTGTGTTGGCATTCAGCCAAAATTTAGCTGTTAAGTGTTACGCCAGGAACCTGTCGTTAAATATTTCGGCAAGCTTGCGAATGCTTTCCCTCTTCATGCTTTTCTCAACGCTTGGCCCGTTGGGCGTATTATTTACGTCGATAATGTAAATCCTCTTATCGCCCATGTC
This sequence comes from Tenuifilaceae bacterium, assembly GCA_034003245.1. Classification (GTDB taxonomy): domain Bacteria; phylum Bacteroidota; class Bacteroidia; order Bacteroidales; family Tenuifilaceae; genus Perlabentimonas. Next base: position 35,722 of record JAVEYY010000045.1, on the reverse strand, counting down.
GCGAAGAACATCTATTTCGCCATAGTCGAGCCCTATCCGATTGCAAAATACAACAATTCTTTCAACCTCATCGTCCGATAGCAACTCTTTTATTGGGCGCAGCTCGGGTTTTTTGTTCTGCATCATATCCATCCTGTAGTGAGCAAAGCGGGTGGTAATGGGTTTAAACTTGAGATAGGCAAAGGGTAGAATGCCCTTTATCACGGGAATTCTCATGTCGACTACCACCTTCTCGTCGTAGGTGTTGTCGATTAGTTTTTGGTAGATAAAACCCTCCTCGGGCTCAATGGGCCCTTCAACAATGATTCCATCGTGCGAAGCGTTGATCTCACTTTTTTTCACCATTTTGCCCTTGAACGACTTTGGATCAACCACGCTGGAGTAGCCAAAGACTTCGCTAAAAACCTTGTCGACTCGGCTTTTTGATATATCGGTGCATTTAAGGTTAACCACAATACGTTCCTGGGCTAACTTGCTAATGGTTTGGTTGGCGTTGCGGTAGGTAGTGTTGTCCCAGTAAACCACAAGGTGGTGCTTTTTGGTGGGGTTATTGGTGATGTTACACTTAAGCTCCCTCAATACTTTGTAGATAACCGATTTTCGACCGGGGTACTGGGGGTAAAAAAGAACTACCCTCACCCTGCCACCTGTTTGAATAATTCGCAGCCCCCACTTAATAAAGTAAAGGAAATTTTCGTAGATAATAGTTCTGGTCGATCGTTTTCGGCTAAAGCTGTTAAGGATATACATATGGTATTGGTTAGGTATTGGTTAGCTAATGTGTTAGGTATCGTTTATTGGAATGGGGCGAAGTAGGGAAAGCTACTTTTGGGGTAAATCTAAAATGCTAGTTATCCATTCAAAAAAGAATTCTCTCAGGTCGGCCGGAAACATGTCCACACTTTGGACACAGATTGATTTTATGGATGAATCAGTCTGGCACTGCTTCACTTTCGACTGAATCCTATTTCGGGAGTATATAGGGTGAAAATACCCTAAATTAAGCTTTGCGAATCGCCTATTCCCGAGGAGAATCTCCAAGTGATTCGACAGGGCTGTGATAAGTAGCTGGTTGGCTTGCCTAAACCGGGGTTTGATAGTTTCCTTTAAAACCTCAGCATTGTCATCGAAGTAGTTTGCTAATACTGTTCGGTTCATAGGGTATGGTGTATGGCAATGGAAGAAATATCTATGCCCAAACCTAGCCGAGAGGGATGTTGCAGTGTGCCACTGCCGATAGTAGAACGAAATTTTGGGCTTGTAATCACCCCTACGGGAAATATGCTTACTCATGAAAACCTTAATAGGGTTTGCTAGTACCTTTTTTAGGGGGGGGAACAGCCATTTCCCCCTTATAACAGGGCGGTTGCCATCGAACCACTCCTCAGGGTTAATGTCTCTGATAAGGAAGAAATCGTCGTTTATGTAAACAAAATTCTCGGCGAGGCCATCCAATCGCCAAAACATGGTGCTGATCGATGAGCTGTTGAAGGTGGGCAGGAAATCCTCGAAGCCCTTGAATATCTCTTTATGATCTACTAATTTGACAGTATCAACTCTATCGGGGAAATACTTCCTTACCTCATCGTGTACTTTGGGATCCTGTTCGTCGGTAACAATAAATATGTTTCGTACAAAGGGTGCGAACTTTAGGATGGAAAGCACACAGTACTTGATTTCGTTGTTTGATGCAAAGCGAGTAGCTAGTGCGCCCGAATCCTTATCACTTCTGCGTTCCTTTTCCAGGTAAAGATTTCTTTTTTCGGTAAGCCGCTGATCGCTGCCGTCGACCCAGGGGATAATGACATCGATGGGGTGGTTTGTCATATGGTGTTGAATGGCTTAAGTTGTCACAAAACGATTTAACAAATATGCTAATTACTTAGTTACAAATCCTTTGTTTTTAGGTCAAGCACCCTATCCATCCAGTCGAATATCATGCTTTGCACCTCTTGGTCAAGTAAATCTATGCTCTGGGCACATACCGATTTAATGGTTGTGTCGATGCTGCACTGTACAATTCTTTTCTTCAACCTTCTTCTCGAGTAGTATGGGTGTAAGTATCCCAGATTTAAGGGCGCAAAGTTAGCGTTACTCGACAGGATTTCGAGATGGTTGGCCAGGGAGATAACGATAAACTGCTTGTGACTCCTAAACCGGCTCGAGATATTCCCCGATAAAACATCAGGGTTTTTGGTAAAGTACGACTCCAATAACGATTTGCTTAACGGGTGGGGTGTATGGCAATGGAAAAAGTACCGGGGTTTTACCCCCAGCAGCCTGGCCGCATGCCACTGGCGTATGTAGAATGAGAGCTTGGGCTGGTATCCCTTATTCCCCAGGATAGTCCTGTTTATCCAGTTCCTCGCGTGGTAGTCAAAAAGTTTTCGGAATGGTGGCAGTAACCATTTACCCCGGAGAACTGGCCTGTTGTTGACAAACCACTCATTAGGCTCAATATCGCGAACAAGAAAAACGTCATCGTTAAAGTACACGAAGTTGTCGGCAAGCCCCTCTATTCGCCAAATCATCGATTCAATGGTAGTACTGTTGAAGGTTGGCAAGAATTCCTCGTAGCCACTGAAGATTTCCTTATGATCGATAATTCGGATGGAACTTACCCGTTCGGGGTAATACTTTTTTACCTCATCAAAGATGTCAGGGGTTTGGCCATCGGTAACAATAAAGATATTGCGCACAAAGGGCGCAAATTTAAGGATAGAGAGGATGCAGTAGCGTATTTCGTTGTTTGAGGCAAATCGCGTTGCCAATGCGCCCGAATTGCTGGCACTCCTTTGCTCAAGAGCCATGTATTGATTCCTTTTTTCGGCAAGAACAGGATCGTTACCATCTACCCAAGTAATTACAACATCAATGGGATTTGGAGCACTATTTATTTTGGTATCGGTTTGCATCATTGTAACAAAGTACGATTATTTGGCATTACCAGCAGCCCTTGGAGTAAAACCAAGCTGCTGATCGAGCCAAGCAAAGAGTTTTTCCTGGTCGTGCTGATTGCAGAGTTCAAGGCTTTGAATACAAAGGTATTTAATTTTTGGATTCGCCTGGCACTGTCGAATTTTGGCATCAATATAGCCCTTTTTTTTCTTATGCGCGTTGATGTACACCAACCTAGGCCTTGATATGTTGCTATTCCCTTTTTGTAGCTGCAAGTGGTTTGAGAGGGATATGGGGTTAAGCTGTTTCCGATTGCGGAACTGATAGCTGATATTCTTCTCAAGTATTGCTGAATTCTGGGTAAAGAACTTTTCAATAGTTTTGGTCTCTATGGTACTAGGTGTATGGCTATTGGCAAAGTACCTAAGCTTATAGCCTAGTATATGAGCCGAATTCCATTGCCCGATATGAAAGGAGGGGCGAACCTGGTAACTCGATTTTTGCAGCAGATACTTGTTGATAAAGAGCTTTACAAAGTCCCACATTATTCGCGGGTAAGGAGCAGGAACCCATTTCCCCTGTAAAACAGGTTTGCCGTTAACAAACCAGTCCTCGGGTTTAATATCCCTTACCAGAAAGAAATCGTCGTTAAAGTATACAAAATTGTTTGACAACCCCGGAATTCTCCAGATCATGCTCTCTATGGTACGGCTGCTGAAGGTGGGTAGGTACTGCTCATATCCGAAGAAAATCTCCTTATGATCGACAACCCGAATGGTATCGGTACGATTTGGAAAATGCAATTTTATATGATCAGTTAATTGAGGTTCCTGACCGTCGGTTACTATGAAAATATTTCTTACAAAGGGTGCGAACTGGAGTATTGATAGAACGCAGTACCTTATCTCGTGCGAGGAGCTAAAACGCGTATGATGAGCCCCGGGGATAGCACTCCTAGGCAACCCTTGGAGGCAAGGGTTAAACTTTTCGAGAAACTTTGGGTCGTTGCCGTCAACCCAGGTAATTACAACGTCGATGGGGTTGTTTTCTGCTGCAAAGGCAGTATCTTGCATTGCCAATTTTTTTGGCAAAAGTATGGCTTTTTTGCTTTTTTTCGCATTTTTGCAGATAATTTAAAGGGGATTTATGACCAGTAGCACAAGTATGAGGGTTGCCGTAATCTCGATGATGCGCAACGATAACTTTTTTGTTTCGAAGTGGATCAGTTACTACGGGGCGCAGTTTGGTGCCGAGAACCTTTTTTTGATACTCGATGGTCACGATCAGCCACTCCCGCAAGGTCATGAGAGTATTAATGTGCTACGAATTCCCCATATCGCCCTTAATAGGGCTAAGGGTGATAAGAACCGATCGAAGCTAGTATCGAATTTGGCCAAAGCCCTGTTCCAGCGCTACGATATTGTTATTGCCCACGATATCGACGAGTTTCTTGTCGTTGATCCAAGGTTAAACATATCATTGCCCGATTATCTGAGCAGCAGGCACAGTAAAACGTCGCTGTCGGCTTTAGGCCTCGATGTGGGTCAGCATATCGACCTCGAGCAGCCAATCGACCCACAGAAACCATTCCTCCAGCAACGCTCCTATGCGCATGTATCGGCTAGGTACACCAAGCCCGTTGTGGCCAATAGGCCACTTAGGTGGGGATCGGGTTTTCATCGGGTTAAGGGCAAAAATTTTCGTATCGATCCCAACCTGTTCCTCTTTCACTTCGGCATGGTCGATTTCGATATCTCCCGGGCAAAAATCGGTGATCAGTCGTTGCACCAGGTGGGCTGGACCGGCCATCTCGATCGCAGGCTTAAGCTCTTTGAGCTAATCCGCAGCAATCCAGTTTTGGATGGTGATTCCTTTTTTAGAAAAGCACGATTTAGGCAAAGCCTTTTTAGGCCCATTTATGCCATCAACAAGCCCGGAACGCTTCGCGAGAAACCTATTATTAGAATTCCCGATCGATTCAGGGACATCCTATAATGCTTTTAAATAATTAGGCTACAATTTTTTTATCCCGTCTTTTTTTTGATAGGAATCCCTACCTTAAATAGTCGAATAATGCTAATGGAGTAGTTTATTAAAGATTTTCAACAAGCCAAATAACCATGTTATTATCCCAATCAGCTTCACGAAAAGCAATTCATTTTTGGATATACTATATTAGCCTGTGTCTATTTGTGGTTTCCTTTGCAACATCGCGGTTTGGATTAACTGCCAGCCTTGTGCTGCTATCACTAAATTGGATTATCGAAGGGAATTTTCGGGAAAAGTTTAGTGTGTTTGCCAGCAATAGGGTTGCAGTAGGGTTTGCGTTAATCTTTGGCCTAAGCATATTAGGGGTTATTTGGGCAAAGGATCCAATATTTGCCCTTGAGGCATTGCCACACAAGCTACCAACACTACTTATCCCTTTAGTGTTGGTAACATCTCCTGCGCTCAACGAGCGTCAGATCAGGAGGCTAATACTCCTCTTTATATCATCAGTTCTGGTCGCATCTCTAATTGGTTTGGGTATTCGACTTATTGACGATCCCATTAATTTTCGAGAAGCCTCCCCATTTGTTCCGGCAACAAATTTTAGCATCATGCTAATACTATCGGCTTTCCAGCTACCGCTGCTGGTTAAGCAGATAACTACCAAAAGGGTTCACCTGCTTTTGGCATTGGTGATTTCGGGATGGTTTATCTTCTTTATACTTTACTTACGATCTTTTACAGGGCTAGCCTCACTGGGTGGGGTTATTTCATATATCCTGATGATAACATTGTTGCGTCATAGGAGCAAAGTTTTGAAATTATCGTTCCTTGCAGTAAGTCTTCTGGCTTTAGGGTTTGGAGTGTGGTTGACTATATACATGTATAACATTACTCATAAGGAGATTAATCCAGATTTTGCTAATCTTCCATATAAAACAACCTATGGAGCCTATTACCAGCATGAGCCTAGTGAAGTACTTCGTGAAAACGGAAATCTGGTGTACATGTTTATTGCCCAGGATGAACTTAGAGAGGCGTGGAATAAACGAAGCTCGATTTGCTTCGATAGCTTGGATCGGAATAACGAGCCCCTTAAGCACACTTTGTACAGGTACATGGCCTCAAAGGGATTAACAAAAGATAGGGATGGTCTTGCTGCACTGAGCGACATAGAGATTGAGGCGGTTGAGGATGGTTATACCAACTATTATTATCTTAGTTGGCCTGGGATTTACAGCCGGGTCCATGTTTTAATGATGGGCATCTACATGTATAATAACAGCCACGACAACAACCCTACTTGGAGCACGCTAACAGAAAGGTTTGAACTATGGAAAGCCTCGTGGCAAGCCTTTAAAGTTAGGCCATTCACTGGTTGGGGGACAGGGCACATTGAGTTGGCTGTGGAGTATGGTCTGATTAAGAATAACTCGGAGCTAATTGGTAGCAACATCCGTTCGCACAACCAGCTGATTTCAATTTTTCTGCTTTCGGGGGTGGTTGGGTTTATCCTGTTTATTTCGCTGTTTGCTCACATAATTGCTAAAGCCAAACTGTATAAGATTTTTATTTTTAATGTATTCCTAATCGCCTTTGCGCTTAATGGAATGGTAAACGACCCCATTGAGGGGCAGATGGGGCAAAGCATGTTTGTGTTCTTCACTACTTTTTATGCATATTTCTACCCCAAGCTTAACCCGAACAGGATATTTTTATACTAGCATGTCTCGACCATGAGCTTTTGCGAGATAATCTTGAATAAGCCAACCGAGAAATTGATTGATCCCTAAGTATTTTCAACAAAAATGGTTGCGGAATCAACCATTTTTTTGACGCAACTTTTGCTCACCTGTTTTACATACCAAATTGCCATATTAAATATTTATTAACATTTTTTAATTATTTAAACGTCTTCGATAAAGATTAAAGATCAAAAAATAAGTATGTTACGATATTAAGATAATATTAAGATGGTTGTTATAGGGTTGATTTAACAATTGAATAGTTAATAGTCCTTGTTTTAATAAAAATTGAGTGCTAAATTGGACTCCATTTTCCAAAAAAAATTAATGTTGTTTAATTGTTACAACATACACAATTCTAGGAGATTAAGCGGCACTCTAAACTTACATTTGGGGAAGAAAGCATGTGTTGTAATCTCAAATTCTATGCGCAACATAAATATACCTTGCATTTTCCTATCCGAAATTAGCTTAAACACTATATTATCCAGTCTAATTATTAAATTCTAATCACTTAACTAATCACTATTCATTTCACTTAAACCTAAACATTTATTATGATCAGAACATTGAAAAGAATCCTGCTAACCCTAACTATTGCCAGTGTAACTGGCATGGCCTTCTCGCAGGGCACAGTTAAGGGGGTTGTGGTTGACGCAAGTAATAACGAGCGTCTGATTGGTGCTTCAGTTATTCTGAAAGGCACAACAGTAGGGGTAATTACCAATGCATTTGGTAATTTCACATTAACCGTACCTGCTGGAAAGAATACTGTTATGATCCAGTTTGTGGGCTTCACAAACAAGGATATTGACATTAACATTAAGGATGGCGAAACCCTAGACCTTGGAACCATTAAAATTGAACCCGACCAGATTGGTATTGCCGAGGTTACCGTATTCGCCTCTGTGGCCGTTTCACGGAAAACTCCAGTTGCCCAATCGAAAATCGACCCCATTCAGATTGAGGAGAAGTTGGGAACTCAGGAGTTTCCCGAAATCCTTAAATCGACCCCTGGTGTTTATGCTACCAAAGAGGGTGGTGGATATGGAGACTCAAGGATTAACCTGCGTGGTTTCGAGTCGGCCAACGTTGCGGTTATGATCAACGGTGTACCCATGAACGATATGGAGTGGGGTGGCGTTTACTGGTCCAACTGGGCTGGTTTGGGCGATGTTACCCGTCTAATGCAGGTACAACGTGGTTTGGGTGCCTCAAAGGTTGCTGCCCCATCGTTAGGTGGATCTATTAATATTGTAACCAACTCAACCGATGCTAAAAAGGGTGGATCGGTTTCCTATAGCTTAGGAAACGATGGTTATAATAAGGTTAGTTTCTCCGTTTCAACAGGGTTAACAGAGAACAACTGGGCCATTTCGTTACTTGGGGCCAAAACAACAGGTAATGGTTATATTCAGGGAACTGAATTTGAAGCCTATTCTTACTTTGTGAACGTTTCCAAGCGCCTAAACGAGGATCATCACCTCTCGTTTACCGCATTTGGTGCTCCACAGGCCCACAACCAAAGGAATAGGAACGATAAGCTGCTTATCTCCGAGTGGCAAAAGCAACCCTTGAAATATCGCTATAATCCTTCTTACGGTTTCGATATGAACGGACAGCGCAAGGTATCGTCCTACAACGTGTACCATAAGCCCCAAATTTCGTTAAACCACTTCTGGAAAATCAATGAGAAATCTAACCTATCAACTGCTGCCTATGTTTCCATAGGTAATGGTTATGGTTATAGTGGTCAGGGTTACACCCTTGGAGGTGTTTCATATCGTAACTCATGGTATGGCGCTTCAAGTGGTTTGCCAAATAACGCGTTTAGAAGTGCTGATGGAACCTACGATTATGGCGCTATATATGAGCTAAATCAGGCTAGTGAGGTTGGTTCACTAATGTCCATGTCGAAAAGCGTTAACCAGCACCGCTGGTACGGTCTCCTTTCCACCTATACCACCAAGCTAACTGAGGATATTGATTTCTATGCTGGAGTTGATTTCCGTTACTATAAGGGTATACATACCAATGAGATTGTTGACCTTTATGGAGGAAACTTCTTTATTGACCAAACTCGTCGCCCCATGTTAACAGATCAATCTGTTGTAAATAACAAGTTGGGTGTTGGTGATATCGTATATCGCGATTACGATGGATTTGTTCGTAATGAGGGGGTATTTATGAATGCAGAGTATAATCGCGATAAGCTGGCTGCATTTATTTCATTGTCTGGATCAAACACTACTTACTGGCGTCTCGATCGTTTCTACTACGACGAGGATGAGGCCATGTCGGAAAAGATTAGCTTCCTGGGGTATAGCGTAAAGGGAGGAGCTAACTACAACCTTACCGATCAGCACAACGTGTTTGCCAATATCGGCGTTATTTCACGCGCTCCTTTCTTCTCGGGGGGTGGATTTTTGCAAAGCACAACTAGCCACATAACCAACCCCAATGCAGTAAACGAGAAGGCTTTCTCGGCAGAGTTGGGTTATGGTTTTGTTTCGCAGTACCTTTCGGCTAATGTTAATATCTACCGCACCGAATGGCGCGATAAAACGTTAGTACGTGCTGTTGATGCAAACAGTCCCGAAAGCCAGGTGGCCAATATGGAGGGTGTTAATGCTCTTCACCAGGGAGTTGAGATTGATTTTATATCTAAGCCATTTAAAGGGTTGGAAATTACCGGTATGGTTTCAATTGGCGACTGGACATGGCAAAACGATGTTGAGGGATATGTGTATGATCGTGAGGGTAATCCAATGACTGCCGAGGGAACTATAGCCAGCGGAATTGGTGCTCCTGATCACAACAAGATGGAAATTAAAATTGGGGGTATCAGGGTTGGTAATTCTGCCCAAACAACTGCTGCTCTTGGAGCAAAGTACGAACTACTAAAAGGATTTAGAATTGGTGTGGATGGTAACTACTATGGCCGCAACTACTCTTACTATAATATCTCCTCAGTGGGCACAAACTTTAATAATATTACATTTGAGCAACCTTGGCAAATTCCCGATGCAATAGTTTTCGATGGTCACTTAAGTTACCGCTTTAAGCTGGGTGGATTTGATGCCACACTTATTGGTAATGTTAATAACCTGCTGGATGCCGAGTACATTGCCGATGCAACTGATGGAACTCCACTTCCAGGCCAGCCTGAATGGTCTGCAGCTACCGTTTTCTATGGCTTCGGAAGAACCTACTCTGCTACACTAAAACTTAAATTTTAAATAGGACAATACAATGAAAAACAGACATATATTATCACTAGGATTATCAATGGCCCTTCTGGTTGGTGGATGTACAGAGTACAACGACCAGTTTGAAGGACTGTATGATGAGGTTAAGCCATCCAATGTCTTAACGCATAACTACGAGCTAACAGCAGCTGATTATACAAAGATCTCAGATTTGGCTAAAAAAGTAGCCACAAATGCTGAGGATACTGCCAAGGCAGAAAGCATTAAAACAAACATGTATTTTACTGAAACTGTTCCTGCTGCTGATTACGTTAAGCTTCTGCTTCCTGAGATGTTTTTGTACAACGATCTCGGCTCAAAAGCCTTTATTACTCATAGGTTGGGAGAGGATAAACCAGCATTTCTTACTGACTTAAGAACAGTGAATATTCTAAATGCTGCCGATTACCAGCTGGCTTGGGAAAGTGAAACAGCCTATGTGAGTGCATTTACTCCAACCGTTACTGCTAGCGCAAACATGTCGGCCATTCTAAAGGCTAAATTCCCTACCGCTACTGCCGATCAGTACAAGTTTGTGGAGTATAACTATTCTGCAGAAGATGCAACTTCGCAGAGCACTGAGGTTGAGTATAAAGCTGAGGATTTTGAGACACAAACTGCTTATCAGAACATTACCATTGAAGGTTGGATTAATAAGGATTTTGTTGGCACCTTGGCTTGGGCAGGAAGATCGTATAGCGGGAACTTGTATGCCCAGGTTTCTGCCAATAACTCTGGGTCATTAAACCAGGTATATTTAGTTACTACCCAGATAGACCTTTCAAACGCAATTGCCCCTTTGTTTTCTTTCGATATTAATGTTGGTTATTGGAATGCCAACTGTTTAAGTGTTCTGATTTCGGAAGATTTCGATGGAACTGAGGGTGATGTTACTACAGCTACTTGGACTGATTTATCATCAAATTTCACCATCCCTGTAACACCAACCACTGGATATGGCGTTTTTGCCCCAGCGGGTACTGCCGACTTATCTTCTTACGTTGGGAAAAAGGTATACATCGCCTTTAAATACGATGCCGATGGCCGATCAGATGCTGATAGGGGTACTGATCCCAAGAAAACCACAACCTACCAGATCGACAACATCAAGGTTTCGGAGGAAAAGGTTGCCCTAACCGTACCCAGCACCGAGAAGCAGTATGTTGCCTATAAATATAATGGATCGACTTGGGTTACAGCCGATAATTCTTTTGTTGCCCTACAACCTGCCGATTACGCTTCTATTGGACTGTCGTATATTTCATCGGCCAATGCGCCCATTTACCTTCCCAACTTCCTTCGCTCCAAGTTCCCCTATGCGCTTGAAGGAGATGTGAAAAACCTTGTTTACAAATCAGGATCTAACCCCGCCTATTCCGCTGCTGCCCAGTATACCCTAACTAATGGTGTATGGGAGGCAAACGACTTTATTATTAACGAGGTTGCACAGTTTAGCCTTAAGTCAACCGGGTGGGAATTTATTGATACTGATATTCTAATTGGACTAAATGATGGAGTAGGTTCTAACCTGGGCGATTTCACTGCTGTAAGTGTGGTTGGCGATCAGGTATGGGCTTGGGATAGCTACGGTTACATGAAAATGACGGGATACGTTTCGGGCTCATATTTCGATAACGAAGATTGGCTTATCTCTCCTGCCATGAACCTATCCGAGAGACAAAATCCAGTTATTACTTTCGATCATGTGGGAAGATATTTTGGCGATTCGGGTGGTAGCAACGAGAAGATGAAAATTGCCATTACCGTTTGGGTTTCCACAACTAGCGATGGCACTTCGGTTGATGAGGCTGAGTGGACAAAGCTGGAGTTACCCGAGTCGTTCTATCCAAGCGGAGCTAACTGGACTTTTATCCCATCTGGCGAACTTAGCTTAGTTGACTTTATTGGAAACAGCAACGTTCGTATTGCATTCAAGTACCTAAGCAGTGCTGCCGACAATGCAGCGGGTACTTGGGAGGTGAAAAATGTATATGTTTACGAAAAGACGGAATAGTTTTTCGCCCAATTTCAATTTTAAAAAGCCTGCCGAGCATCCTGCTCGGCAGGCTTTTTTGTTGAAATACTATACTTATCGGGCGTTTGCACACTTTCAGCTTAGAATCAGCTTATTGGTTTAAATAACAGAAAAACAGGTGATTACAATGTTAATAACTTTGCCGAAATGTTTATTTCTTCAACAAGTAAAGCTTGGAACATGTGGTTTTGGTTTTATAACTTGCAATCACTTTTTAACATGCCGCAAAAAATAGTACTGCTCTTTTTTTCAGCGGTGTAAAGTTTTATGCTTAATCAGAAATAGTAAACCAACATACCAAAATGAGTAAAGGGGAAATTTCAGCAATGAACGAGACCAAGGAAAAGCAAAAGATCTATTCCTTTGAGGAGGCCATGGCCGCATCGGTAGTGTATTTTAAGGGCGATGAGATGGCCGCCAAGGTGTGGGTGAGCAAGTATGCCCTTAAGGACTCCTATGGCAATATCTTCGAGCAATCGCCCGAGGACATGCACCGTAGGTTAGCAAAAGAGATTGCCCGCGTGGAGCGTAAGTACGCCAACCCCATGAGCGAGGAGGATATATTTGAACTGCTAAAAGAGTTCAGGTATATTGTCCCTCAGGGTGGCCCCATGACGGGAATTGGCAACCCATACCAGATTGCAAGCCTATCGAACTGCTTTGTAATTGGCTCAAAGGGCGATGCCGATTCGTACGGCGGCATTATGAAGATAGACGAGGAGCAGGTGCAGCTTATGAAACGCCGTGGCGGCGTTGGGCACGACCTATCGCACATTCGTCCAAAGGGAAGCCCTGTACTTAATAGCGCGCTCACATCCACCGGCGTGGTGCCCTTTATGGAGCGTTACTCCAACTCCACCCGCGAGGTTGCGCAGGATGGCCGCCGGGGTGCGCTAATGCTTTCCATATCGAGCAAGCATCCCGATGCAGAGAAGTTTATCGATGCTAAGATGGAAGCGGGCAAAATAACCGGGGCTAACGTATCGGTTAAGATCGACGATGAGTTTATGCGCGCTGTGATCGATGGCAAGCCATACGTTCAGCAGTACCCTGTAAACTCGGCAAATCCAGCTTACAGAAAAGAGATTGACGCTCAGGCGATGTGGAAAAAGATTATCCACAATGCATGGAAATCGGCTGAGCCGGGAGTGCTATTCTGGGACACCGTTTTGCGGGAGTCGGTGCCTGACAGTTACGCAGATCTTGGTTTCAGAACCGTTTCGACAAATCCTTGCGGCGAGATACCTCTTTGTCCATACGATAGCTGCCGTTTGCTGGCGTTAAATCTTTACAGCTACGTTGAGAATCCCTTCTCCGAGGATGCCAAGTTTAACTTTGCACTTTTTAAAAAGCATGTACATGCTGCGCAAAGGATAATGGACGATATTATCGACCTGGAGTTGGAGAAGATAGATGCCATACAGCTAAAGATTGAGCGCGATCCCGAGGACGAGGAGATAAAGGCCGTAGAGCGTAACCTTTGGAGTAAAATTCGCCAGAAAGCCATTCAGGGCCGTAGAACTGGTATTGGTATCACCGCCGAAGGCGATATGCTAGCTGCGCTAAACCTGCAGTATGGCTCTGATATAGGAATTGATTTTGCCGTTGAGGTGCAGAAAACTCTTGCCGTTGAGGCATACCGTTCGTCGGTATACTTAGCAAAGGAGCGCGGGCCATTCCCCATTTTCGATGCCCAGCGCGAGAAGAATAATCCCTTTATTAGTAGGTTACGCGAGGAAGATCAAGAGCTGTACAACGATATGGTGAATTATGGCCGCAGAAATATCGCCCTCCTCACCATTGCGCCAACAGGCACAACCAGCTTAATGACCCAAACCACATCGGGTATCGAGCCCGTGTTTATGCCCTACTACAAGCGCCGACGCAAGGTTAATCCAAACGACAAGAATGTGACCATCTCCTTTACCGATGAGGTTGGCGATTCGTGGGAAGAGTTTAACGTTTTTCACCATAAGTTTCTAACATGGCTCGAGGTTAATGGCTACAACCCCGAAGAGGTTAAGAAGTATAACGAGGAGCAGGTTCAGCAGCTGATCGATAAATCGCCATACTACAAGGCAACATCCAACGATGTGGATTGGGTAAGCAAGGTGAAGATGCAGGGGATGATCCAGAAATGGGTGGACCATTCCATTAGCGTTACCGTTAACCTACCCGCCGATGTATCGGAGGATATGGTAGCTCAAGTTTACCAAACAGCATGGGAGAGTGGCTGTAAGGGTTGTACCGTTTACCGCGAGGGATCGCGCGATGGCGTTTTAATCTCTTCAAAAAAGAAAGAGGCCGAAAGCGAGGTTGAAACACCCTCCAAACGACCACCAGTGCTTGATTGCGATGTGATTCGGTTTAAGAATAATTCGGAGAATTGGATTGCCTTTGTGGGTGTTTGTAACGATAAGCCTTACGAGATCTTCACAGGTCTTTCGGAGGACGATGTACTGCCCATTCCCAAAGCAGTTACCAAAGGCCGAATCCTCAAGATTAAGGATGAGAATGGCAGCCGTTACGACTTCCAGTATGTCGATAAGTTTGGCTACACCAATACCATCGGTGGCCTGTCGCATATGTTTAACAAGGAGTTCTGGAATTACGCCAAGCTTATTTCAGGTGTTCTTAGGAACGGTATGCCCATTCCCGATGTGGTGAACCTAATTAGCTCATTGCGGCTCGATAACGAGACCATTAACACGTGGAACGCTGGGGTTGAACGCGCTTTGCGCAAGTACATTCCCAATGGCACCAAGGCCAAAACAGGCAAGAAGTGCACGGAATGCGGCGCCGAGTCGCTGATCTATCAGGAGGGATGCTTAATCTGCACCAGCTGTGGAAACTCAAAGTGCGGATAGATATAGTTGGTAATAAAACGGAGAGCCCCTTGCGCAGCAAGGGGCTCTCCGTTTTTTGGGAACTTTCAATTGTTATTTCACCTCCGAACCGTTGTTTACCGTTTCGTTAGGCTGAACAAAGCGGAGACTTCCGTCGGCATTTTGCGCCATTAGTATCATCCCGTGCGATTCGATACCGCGAATCTTCCTTGGTTCAAGGTTTACCAGAACGCAAACCTGGCGGCCAACTACCTCCTCGGGCGTAAAGTACTCCGCAATTCCCGAAACGATGGTTCTCTTATCAATACCCGTATCTATATCAAGCTTTAGCAGTTTTTGAGTTTTTGGAACCACCTCGGCAGCCAGTACAGTTGCGGTACGGATATCCATCCGCATAAAATCCTCATAGGTAATTATCTCCTTTTGAGGGGTAACTGGCTTTGCCTTGGCCTCATTTGCCTTTTTGGTTGCCTGCAGTTTGGCCAACTGCTTTTCAATTACATCGTCTTCAATCTTCTCGAAAAGCAGCGAGGGCTCACCAATTTGATGACCAGCAGCCAGCAAATCGGTTTTACCTCCATTTGCCCAACCCAGCGCCTTAACGTTGAGCATCTGGGTTAGCTTATCGGTGGTGAAGGGTAGGAACGGTTCGGCCAGAATGGCAATATTGGCACAAATCTGAAGCGAAATATTCATAATTGTAGCAACCCTGTTGGGGTCGGTTTTAATCAATTTCCAAGGCTCAGTATCTGCAAGATATTTATTGCCAAGTCGGGCTACATTCATGGCTTCGCGTAGTGCATCGCGAAAACGGAAAACCTCAAGGCTCTTTTCAATGCCATCCTTTAGTTTGGGAAGCTCGGCAATGGTATCCCTATCGTAATCAGTTAACTCCCCTAGAGCAGGAATTTTACCACCATAGTACTTTTGTGTAAGTACAAGAGCGCGGTTAACGAAGTTTCCAAGTATTGCCACTAACTCGCTATTGTTGCGTGCCTGAAAATCTTTCCAGGTAAAGTCGTTGTCCTTGGTTTCGGGCATATTTGCAGTTAGTGTGTAGCGAAGAACATCCTGCTTGTCGGGAAACTCTTGGAGATACTCGTGTAGCCAAACAGCCCAGTTACGCGAGGTGGATATCTTATCGCCCTCAAGGTTTAGAAACTCGTTGGCGGGTACATTTTCGGGGAGGATGTAGCTACCCTCGGCTTTAAGCATGGCGGGGAATACAATGCAGTGGAATACAATATTGTCCTTCCCAATAAAATGGATCATGCGTGTTTCTGGGTCTTTCCAGTACTTTTCCCAGTCGGGAGTTAGCTCCTTGGTTGCCGAGATATAGCCAATGGGGGCATCGAACCATACGTACAGCACCTTGCCCTCGCCACCCTCAACGGGAACGGGAACACCCCAGTCGAGGTCGCGGCTAACAGCGCGGGGCTGTAGCCCATGATCGAGCCAACTTTTGCACTGGCCGTAAACGTTTACCTTCCACTCCTTGTGCTCCTCAAGTATCCACTTTTCCAGAAAACCTTGATACTTATCCAAAGGTAGAAACCAGTGTTTGGTGGGTTTTAGCACAGGAGCCACGCCGCTTAGCGTCGATTTTGGGTTTATCAAATCGGTGGCATTTAGGCTGGTGCCACACTTCTCACACTGATCGCCATAAGCGTTCTCGTTGGAGCAATGAGGACATGTTCCGGTTATGTACCTATCGGCAAGGAATTGATTAACCTCAGGGTCGTAGTACTGCTCAGTGGTTTTCTCAACAAATTCACCCTTCTGGTGTAGAGTTTTGAAAAACTCTGCCGAGTGTTGATGATGTGTTTTTGAGGAAGTGCGCGAGTAGATATCGAAGGCAATCCCAAAATCCTCAAAGGATTTTTTGATGATTGCGTGGTACTTATCCACTACATCCTGAGGAGAAATCCCCTCTTGACGAGCCTTTATGGTAATAGGAACGCCATGCTCGTCGGAGCCACAAACCGATACCACATCCATCCCCTTCATTCGCAGGTAACGAGTGTAAATGTCGGACGGGATGTAAACACCTGCGAGGTGTCCAATGTGAATGGGGCCGTTGGCGTAAGGCAAGGCCGATGTGATTAGGTAACGTTTGTAAGCGCTCATTGCTGAAATATTTTTAAATTATTCAAAAAAACAAGCCCTGTAGTGGGCTTTTTGCCAAAAGTTGCTATATTTAGTATTGGATTTGCTTTTTATCCTTTGCGCAAATGTACTAACAATTTACAAAATCGACAATGGAACTTATCTCTCCTCCAATTCTTAAAGCTGGTGATGCTGTGGGAATAGTAGCTCCCGCGCGTAAGATTACATGGGAGGAGGTTCAACCTGCCCTTACCCTGCTTCAGAGTTGGGGGTTACGAGTTGTTATGGGCGATCATCTGTTTGGCGACTACCACCAGTTTTCGGGTACTGATAAACAACGTGGGCACGATTTTCAGCAAATGATTGAAAACCCTGAGATTAAAGCCATAATTTGCGCCCGCGGTGGATACGGGACCATCAAACTTTTAGATTATATTAACCTTCGAGATCTACAGCGTGAACCTAAATGGCTTGTGGGTTACAGCGATATAACCGTGCTTCATAGTATTTTAAACTCCTGGTTTAAAATGGAAACAATTCACGGTACAATGCCCATCAACTTTCCCAGTTCGGGTGTGAGTAATGAATCTACCGAGAGTTTACGCAGGGTTCTCTTTGGCGAAAGCCCCACATACAATTTTCAAACTCATCAGCTAAACCGTACAGGCATTGCCAAGGGCGAACTTTGCGGTGGAAATCTTTCCGTTCTCTATAGCATTGCTGCTACCGATGCCGATGTTAACACCAATAACAAGATCCTGTTTATTGAGGATTTGGATGAGTACCTATACCACATCGACCGGATGATGATGAACCTGAGGCGAAGTGGAAAGCTAAGCGGCCTTGCTGGGTTGGTTGTTGGGGGCATGACGAGCATGAACGACAATACCATACCCTTTGGACGTAACGCATTCGAGATTATTCGCCTTGCCGTTGCCGATTATCATTTTCCCGTTTGCTTTGGGTTTCCAGCAGGTCATCAGGAAGAGAATTTGGCCCTGATTATGGGGCGATCAGCTACCCTAAACGTGCAGGACAACGGATGCAGCCTTGCCTTTGAGCCAGCAGCTTGTAAACTTTAAAGGGTTCCTTGCAATTATATCTCCCAGTCGAAACCATCTTTCCTGTCGCGAACCGTTACACCAAGTTTAGCCAGCCCGTCTCTAATCCTATCAGATGTTGCAAAGTCCTTATTGGCTTTAGCCTGTAGGCGCATATTAAGCAGCATCTCAATTAGTTTACCCGTAAGTTCAGCGTGCCTCGATCCTTCGTTCTGCTCGTCTATCAACCCTAAAACATCGAAAACAAGCGTATTAAAGGTTGATTTTAACACATCCAGGTCTGCTTGCGAAATCTGCCCCTTGCCTTCGGCAAGTGAGTTGATAATGCGAACCCAATCGAATAGACTAGCCACAGCGATGGGGCTGTTTAGGTCGTCGCATAGCGCGTTGAATGCACGGCTCGACAAGTCGCTTACATCAACCGATGAGTTGGCCGAGGGTTTAATTTTCCCAAGCATTCTTCCAGCAGCCATCAAACGGCTAAGTCCTTTCTCGGCCGCCTGCAGCGCCTCGTTGGAGAAATCGAGAGTTGAACGGTAGTGTGCCTGAAGGATAAAGAACCTTATGGTCATTGGGCTATATACCTGCTCAAGCATTTTATGGCTACCCGTAAAAAGCTCCTCAAGGGTGATAAAATTGCCCAGTGATTTGCCCATCTTTTGTCCATTGATGGTGATCATATTATTGTGCATCCAGTATCGAACGGCCTCCTTTCCATTGGCGGCAACGCTTTGGGCAATTTCGCACTCGTGATGAGGGAACAGCAAATCCATTCCACCGCCATGTATATCGAAGGGTTCGCCAAGGTACTTGGTGCTCATGGCTGAGCACTCAAGGTGCCACCCGGGAAAACCAACGCTCCAGGGCGAAGGCCATCGCATGATATGCTCAGGGGCGGCTTTTTTCCACAGGGCAAAGTCAACGCTGTTGCGTTTCTCGTCCTGACCGTCGAGGTCGCGGGTATTCGATATCATATCCTCAAGAACACGACCCGACAGCTTGCCGTAGTTATGCTTCTTATGGTAAGTTTCAACATCGAAGTAGATAGATCCATTGCTCTCGTAAGCAAATCCATTGTCTAAGATTTTCTTTACCAGCTCAATTTGCTCAATTATATGCCCGCTTGCCCGAGGCTCGATACTAGGGGGCAACACGTTAAGCATTTTCATGGCATCGTGGTAGCGAAGGGTGTAGTGCTGCACAATCTCCATGGGCTCAAGCTGGTCGAGCCTGGCCTTTTTGGCAATTTTATCCTCACCCTCATCGGCATCGTTCTCCAAATGCCCTACGTCGGTGATATTGCGAACATACCTTACTTTAAAGTCTAGATGCTTTAGGAATCGGAATAGTAGATCGAAGGTTATGGCAGGGCGCGCATGACCCAGGTGAGGATCACCGTATACGGTGGGGCCACAAACGTAAAGGCCAACATTAGGCGCGTTAACGGGTTCAAAAACCTCTTTTTTTCGCGTGAGGGTATTGTATATAGATAGATTCATTCTATAATGGTAGATGATTTTATTTTTTTTGTATTCGTTTTGTCTGGTGCAAAGATAGCGATTCCTTATTGAAAACTAAGGTTTTCATCCAGCATAGAGTATTTTCGATACAAGTAATACTGTGATTGTGCGATGGTTGGGTTTGGAAAAACATAACCAAAAAAAGGTTAAATTGATAAGAAAACCATTTGCTCTACACAAGGAGAAGAAATATGTAGATATGATGATATGTATCATTGGGTTTGTTCAAACAATGAAATTTGATTGAACGTAAAACTCTTACTACTTAATATAAAGGCTATTATTCACTTTAACAATAATAAACCAAGAGGCTATGAAAACACTAAAAGGGTTAAAAGCGTTGGCGGTAGCAGTGCTATTTCTAACCACATTGCAGGTTTCGGCTCAAGTTTCTGAGGGGGTTGATTTGTTAGATCTCAGTTTGGAGGATCTGTTAAACATTGAAGTAACAACAGCCTCAAAGCGCGCGCAGAGAATATCCGATGCCCCAGCTACAGTAATAAGCTACTCATCGGAGCAAATAGAGCAGTTTGGCTGGCGCGATTTGAAAGATATGTTTAGAGCCCTTACTGGCGTTGATGTTTCGTACGATGTGCAGGGTGAAGTAAAAACCTTGGTGTCGATGCGCGGTGTTGAGGGGAATCAGAAAATTCTAATATTACAAGATGGCCAGAGACAAAATCCAATTACGGTGAACGCTTCATCTTTGGGCATAATTTGCCGTTACACATCTACAAACGGGTAGAAATTGTTTATGGACCAGCCTCAGCATTATATGGAGCCGATGCCTATGCTGGCGTTATAAACCTTATCACTAAGGATGGTGCCGATGTTGATGGAGTAGCCGGGTCATTTGGATATGTATCAACAAATGCAGTTGTTTCGAATCTTACATTTGGCAAGCGAATGGGCGACAATATCGACGTGTTATTATCCGGAAGATTATATAATGGTCAGGATTTTAAGCTACACGAGTATTATACCGATGATATAGATTATGGGCCTGTAAATGATTATGGTGGGGAATTGGGCGCACTGGATAAGGTTTACCCCATAAAGAACTGGAATATTCTTGGGAAAATCCGATACCATAAATTTACTTTGGGCTTCGATTGGCAACACCAACTCGAATCTAATGCCCCTTCGTGTATTCCAACCAACTATGCTTACGTGCGCAATAATGTTTGGGGACAGGACATTAGACATATTTACTTAAATTACCATGCATATCAGTCCGAGAAGATTAATTTAGATGCGACAGTAACATTTGGCGACTATACCATAAATCCAGCCTCTAACTTTTTCATCTCCATCGATTCCGATGATGATGGAATACTCGACCAGGGAGTTCCAGGATATAAGTATGGTTATTCCGGTTATGTACAAGGAAATATCAAGCTCGATTGGACAATTAGTAAAAAACTTAATATGATCGCAGGAGTTTCATTCGATCATGTGATCTCGTTTCCTAAGACCCAGAATTTAGAAAACCCCTATAGGCTTGATGCTGGTTTACAGGATGATTTAACTTATTTTGTTGACGGGAATGGATTTACCTTTGGTATGCTAGGGTTAACTGACGCCATTTTTGGGGAGAGAAATTACAATAATTTGGGTTCATTTGTTCAAGCAGAGTACAAACCTATTGAAAAACTAACGGTTACACTTGGAGGACGATTCGATTACAATAGTATTTACAAGGAAACATTTAATCCCCGTTTAGGAATAGTTTATAAGGCAACAAGTCGATTAACCTTAAAAGCACTCGCGGGGACAGCATATATTGCCCCATCAAATTACTATCGGTGGGAGAACTGGGCTAATCCATACGCAATGCATATCCCAAATTTAAGCATTAAACCAGAGAGACTGCAGTCGGCCGAAGTAAGCGGAATATTCTACGCAACTCGCCAACTCTCAATTAGAGCAAGTATTTATAGAAATAATATGAAGGATATTATTCGCCCCGTGGAAGCGCCAGCACAAGAGGGTGGATACCCATTCTTTAACCCAATGAGGCTAACCATTGGCGAAACCACAGGAAGTGGATTTGTAGAGATTAATGACAATTTGGGTGAGATTGTTAGTCAGGGCATTGAGGTTGATGTAAACTATAGGATTGGGAGCATACTTACATCGCTGGGATATAGCATAACCGACGGCGAAGACAAAGAAACCACATCGAAGCTGGCAAAGGTGTCGCAGCACAAGCTAAATGCAAATATTACCTACACCAGCAGCAAGTTCTTTGGTGGAGTATCGGGGCGTTATTACAGCAGCATTTGGACAAGCCCCTTCAATAGCTATTATGGGATTAACGAGAACATTCCAGGAGCGTTTGTAGTTTATATCAATGCAGGTTATAATATCAGTGAGAAAGTCATAATCCATCTTAACATAGATAATATTTTAAACACTAAACACTGGGGATCGGCTCCATATGCAGAATCCATATGGATACAGCCCCGAGCACCCCAATCGCTTATTAAAGTTTTTGGAGGTATCACCTTTTCATTTTAAGCAGTTTTAATGTTTTACTCGGACAAACTCTATATAATGGTAATAGGTGTGAAAAAAAAACGGTATAAATTTTAATCCAATAACTAACCCTAATTGCTTATTACACTGAACATGGTGAGGCAAATCACCATTTAGAACGAAACCCTTTTGGCATTTTTTAAGTTATGTATATGAACCTTTGCTAAGTAATTGCGTATTAATTAACAAATTGATTTATTTTGTAGCAGTTGAATTAGCAAGTTTTAATTTAAGAGGCAATCAATTTAAATTTAAAAATAGTTCAACATGAGAACCATAACCAAATTTATAAAGCCATTGGCTTTAGTTTTTGTGCTGTTAGTGAGCATTAATGTGAATGCTCAAAAGGAGAAGTTGCAAACGGCTTTCATTTATCAGCTAACCCGCCTAGTTGAGTGGTGCCCCGATGGGAAAAATGGTAATTTTGTAATTGGGGTGGTTGGAAATGAACCCGCTATTTTAGCTGAATTGCTTGCCCTTCAGGTTAGGAGGGTAGGTGCTCAGCAAATTGAGGTGAAGTCGTTTCCCACAATTGCTGATATCTCTAAAGCCAATATACTCTTTGTAACCGAAGCCCAATTCGATAACATAGAGCAGATTGCCGCAGTGAACACTGGGTCTTGCACTCTTATTGTGAGCGACAAGTATGGTTCGGCCAAGCGGGGCGCTGGCGCTGGGGTTAGCCTTTTTTATAACAGCAGGGTAGGTAAGTTAGAGTTTGAGATTAACAGGGGTTATATGAGAGATAAATCTTTTAACGTAAACGATCAACTCTACAACCTGGCCACCAACGTATACTAAACATACACCTAAAAACACACCTTAAAGCATGGAAGTAAAATTTTCCCTTTCAAAAAAACTTTTAATCGGGTTTGGGCTTGTTATTGGGTTGTTCATCATATCGTCGATTGTTACATTTACCATTTTAACACAAAACGACACCATCAACCGGAGACTTTCGGAGCAAAACACCCCCTCGGTAAATGGATTGATAGAACTTCAGAACCTAATAGCTGAGTCGAAGCTACTGATTAAAAACTGGGTGTACATCGACAAATTACCCGATACCCCAGATAAAAAGAGGCTCATAGAGTTTCATAATTCTCTATATCCAAATTTGGTAGAAGAGATAAAGCCTCTAGCTGAGAATTGGAGCAATGAAGATAAACAGACCTTCAATGATCTGAATGTAAAAATCACCGAGAGCTTGTTTAACGACCACAAGCATGTGATGTCGCAGCTGAGCAATTTCGACAGCTACAACGATTTCCTTATCCTGATGGATGTTGAGGGAATGGTTGACGCAACAGGTTCTATTATGATTACCACCAATGAGGTTTTGGGACAGCTGAACGCCCTCATTACAAGTCAACAGGAAGAGGCTGCCGTTGCCTATGCCGACATTGAGTCGTCAACCTCGTTTTTTAGAATATTCATCATCATTGGCGGAATATTGGTAGTTGTATTTGGGATTGTTATCTCGTTCTACATCACCACATCAATTAAGCGATCTATTGGTACAGCATCCGACGCCATTGCCAAGCTTGCCGATGGCGATCTTAAGGCCGATTTCGAGATTTCTGGGAGCGACGAGATTGCCAAGTTGCTTTACGACTTAAGGGAGATGATTAATCGCCTAAAGGGCATCGTAAGCTCTATTGTTGAAGGAGCAGAGGAGATTTCCACAGCAAGTTTGGAACTTAACAATATTGCCCAGGGAATCCTGGGGGGGGCATCAACGCAGGCCAGTAGTGCCGAGGAGGTTTCCTCGTCGATGGAGGAGATGGTAGCCAATATTCAGCAGAACACCGAAAACTCCAACAACACCCGTAAAATTTCCGATAAGCTCGCCGATGATATTGAGCGAATTGGAGGCGAATCGGAGAAGAGTATGATCTCAATTAAGAAGATTTCCGATAGGATTAACGTTGTAAACGACATTGCGTTCCAAACAAACTTGCTTGCGCTAAATGCTGCTGTTGAGGCAGCGCGTGCAGGCGAGCATGGAAAGGGATTTGCAGTTGTGGCCGCAGAAGTAAGAAAATTAGCTGAGCACAGCAAAACTGCCGCCGACGAGATACTTAAGCTATCGAAGGAGAGTGTTTTGAATACCGAATCGTCGGTTGAGCTTATCCGCGAGATTATCCCTGAGATAAAGCGAACATCGGTGCTTATTCAGGAGATAACAGCCGGAAGCGTGGAGCAGAATAATGGAGCCGAGCAGATTAATAACGCCATTCAGCAGCTGAATAACGTTACCCAGCAGAATGCCGCCAATGCCGATGTGCTTGTAACCAGCTCAGATAGGATGAATAGCGAGGCCGAAAAGTTGAAGGATCTTATTGGGTTCTTCAAGACAGATCGGAAAGCAGCATTTAAGCAGGCCACAGTACTTGCTCCAAAGGCAAAGGCACAGGCTAAAGGGCAAGCTAAAATTCAAGCAGATGAAGCTAAACCCAAGCTAAAGAAAGTAGCACCCGTTCAGCCACAACCAAAAACAAAAAGTGGTGGTATTATTCTGAACCTTGGAAACACACCATCGCCAAAGGATGATGATGGGTACGAGAAGTTCTAAGTTTAAGGGTATACAGTAAATATTTAGGCGGCCAGTGGCCGCCCTTTTTTATTTCGATTGTTTACTAAAGTCTTTGCAGTAATTATTAATCCCGCAACTCAAGCATTTTGGACTTCGAGCGGTACAGGTATATCGGCCATGAAGAATTAGCCAATGATGGGCCACCGCCCACAGCTCCTTGGGGATATGCTGCATTAATTGCTTCTCGGTTTCCAAAGGTGTTTTGGCATTATGGCTTAATCCTATGCGGCGAGCCACCCTAAAAACATGTGTATCCACAGCTATGGCTGCCGTATTAAAAGCCACTGAGGCTACCACATTGGCCGTTTTCCGCCCAACACCAGGAAGGGTTTGCAGATCTTTCAAGTCGGTGGGTATCTCTCCAGCAAATCGGTCAACCACATCCTTGGCCATTCCAATTAGGTTTTTGGCCTTGTTGTTGGGATACGAGCACGATTTTATCACCTCAAAAACAACCTCCTGTTGGGCAACTGCTAGGGCTTCGGGTGTGGGAAAGCGCTTAAAGAATGCGGGGGTAATGATGTTTACTCTTTTATCGGTGCATTGTGCCGAGAGTATGGTGGCCACAATTAGCTCGTAGGGGTTGTTGTGGTTAAGCTCTGTTTCGGCAACAGGCATATTCGCCTTAAAGTACTCTATCACCTTTTCAAAACGTTCTTTTCGAGTCATCGCTTAAAATTCAATATGATTGGGTAAAAATAAGAAAACCGACAGGAATTCTGTCGGTTTTTCAAATGAAAGTAAATATCTCTTTAGTATAGGAAGCTGAGTAGGATACCCGCTGCCACAGCACTACCAATAACACCGGCCACGTTTGGCGCCATGGCGTGCATAAGCAAATAGTTAGTTTTGTCGTAATGCAATCCAATATGATGCGATACCCTGGCGCTATCGGGCACAGCGGAAACGCCTGAGTTACCAATAAGCGGGTTAATCTTATTCTCATCCTTCAGGAAGATATTCATAAACTTTACGAAAAGGATACCCGCAGTGGTGGCAATAACAAAGGAAATAGCACCTAAACCAAAGATTAGAACCGAGTCAGCATTCAGGAAAATAGTTGCCTGTGTTGATGCTCCTACGGTTAATCCAAGAAGTATGGTTACAATATCAATAATAGGACCGCGAGCGGCCTCAGCCAAACGCTTGGTTACACCGCTCTCCTTTAGTAGGTTTCCAAAGAAAAGCATACCAAGAAGCGGCAAGCCGCTGGGTACCACAAATGTGGTGAGTAGCATTCCAATAATTGGGAAAAGAACCTTCTCCAGCTTGCTAACGGTACGTGGAGGTTTCATGCGGATCACACGCTCCTTTTTCGTGGTTAGTAGCTTCATGATAGGGGGCTGAATTACTGGAACCAGAGCCATGTATGAGTATGCTGAGATGGCAATTGCACCCATTAAGTGGGGAGCTAGCTTCGAGCTGATAAAGATAGCCGTTGGGCCGTCGGCACCACCGATAATTCCGATAGCACCCGCTTCGGCACCTGTAAAGCCCATGGCCAATGCAATGGCGTATGCGCCAAAGATACCAAACTGCGCTGCAGCACCAATCAGGATTAGCTTGGGGTTGGAGATAAGCGCCGAGAAATCGGTCATTGCCCCAATGCCCAGGAAGATTAGCGGAGGGTAAACCCCATACCTAACCCCAAAGTATAGGTAGTTTAGCACCGAGCCCTCCTCGTAAATTCCAATGGCAAAACCCTCGGTAAAGGGGATATTCCCTACTATAATTCCAAAGCCAATGGGAATTAGCAGTAATGGTTCCCACTCCTTGGTAATGGCCAGGTATATAAACACCAGCCCAATTACAATCATTATTCCGTGTCCCCATGTGAAATTGGCGAAGCCGGTGTTGTTGTAAAATTGGAGAAGGTGATCTGATACGAAGCTTAAGAAATTGTTTCCTTCCATGGTTTAGTCTCCTATGGTTACCAGGATGTCGCCTTCCATTACCGAGTCACCCTTGTTCACATTAATTTTCACAATTTTCCCGTCCTTGTCGGAGTCGATATTGTTCTCCATCTTCATGGCCTCGAGGCAAACCAGCTTCTGCCCTTTCTTTACGGTTTCGCCTTCCTTAACAAAGATATCGAGAATAACCCCGGGTAGCGGCGATTTTACGTGACCTGCTCCTTTAGGAGCACTGGGGGCACTGGTTTTTGCTACCGATGGATGGCTATCGGTTGATGGGATAGCAGCAGGACGCACCAGCTTGGGCGTTTTAGTTTGCTGAAGCGTTTTATCGACCTCAACCTTGTAGGGTGTTCCATTAACCTCTAGTTCGGCAATGTTATCCTCTACCGAAAGGATATTCACTTCGTACTGGTTGCCGTGTATGGTAAATTTGTAGTTCTTCATTACTATTGATTATTTCGAGTAGGGGTTACGTTTAACTGCTTTATTCATAATACCGTAAATTTTGCTGCTCCAGGGAGAGTAGGTCCGCGATATCTTGTTGATGGTAAGCGTAAGGCTCTCGTTGTCGTGCAGGTCGTTTCGGTATAGGTGAAGTGCCATGGCAATGGCGGCAATCTCATTGCCGCTTGCCTGCATTTTTTCCAGTGTGGGTTGCTCCGGGTTCTTCTTGGTCCGTTTCTCAATCAATTTTGTGAAGAAATGGATAAGATTGTCGATGTTTTGGAACGTGATGGCCGATATGGCAAGCACTAACATCACCACAATCATGGCCATTACTGACATTCCTATACCATATGGATCGAGTTTAACGAACTCATCGGCAGCAGATGTGTGCGCAGCAGTTAAAAGTATTGGCTGTATATTCATCATTCTGCTGGTTTTTTAAAGTGGTAAGTTGGAGTGCTTCCTGGGTGGATTCAAATCCTTTTTGGTTTGCAGCGACTGCAGTGCCCTGATAATACGGAATCGGGTATTCCTGGGTTCAATTACATCGTCGAGGTAACCAAACTTGGCGGCCACGTATGGGTTGGCAAACTTATCCTTATACTCGTTCTCCTTCTTGAGCAGGAATTCGGCTTTAGCCTTCTCGTCCTCTATGGTTTCGAGCTCGCGGCTAAGTAGCACCTCAATGGCCCCCTTGGGGCCCATTACGGCAATCTCGGCGCCTGGCCAAGCATAGTTAATGTCACCACGTAAATGCTTAGAGCTCATCACATCGTAAGCTCCACCGTAAGCTTTGCGAAGGATAACGGTAACCTTGGGTACAGTTGCCTCGCCGTAGGCGAACAGCAGCTTGGCCCCGTGAAGAATTATACCGTTGTACTCCTGACCTGTACCGGGAAGGAAACCGGGAACATCAACAAGAGTAACAATGGGGATATTGAACGCGTCGCAGAAGCGAACAAAACGGGCCGCTTTGCGCGAGGCATTTATATCTAGAACGCCAGCCATATACTTGGGCTGGTTGGCCACAATTCCCACCGACATGCCGTTGAAGCGGGCAAATCCGGTAACGATGTTAGGCGCGTAGTGACGCTGCACCTCGAGGTACTCGCCGTAGTCGGCAATGGCCTCAATCACCTCAACCACGTCGTAGGGCTTGTTGGCCACCTCGGGGATTATCTCGTTGAGCTTATCCTCAAGCCTGTTGATGGGGTCGTCGCAGGGAGCAATGGGGGGATCCTCAAGGTTATTTTGGGGTAAGTAGCTTAATAGTTTTCGGATAAGGAGAATTCCCTCCTCTTCGCCCTCGGACACGAAATGGGCCACACCCGATTTTGAGGCGTGCACATCGGCACCGCCCAGCTGCTCGGAGGTTACGGTTTCGCCCGTTACGGTTTTAACCACCTTGGGGCCGGTTACAAACATGTAGCTGGTGCTGCGGGTCATAATGATAAAGTCGGTAAGCGCAGGCGAATACACGGCACCCCCGGCACAGGGGCCAAAAATGGCTGAGATTTGAGGAATAACGCCCGACGCCAGAATGTTGCGCTGGAAGATCTCGGCATATCCACCCAAACTCTTCACTCCCTCCTGAATGCGGGCGCCTCCGCTATCGTTGATCCCAATAACAGGAGCACCAACCTTCATGGCCATGTCCATGATCTTGCAGATCTTGGCGGCGAACATCTCCGATAGTGATCCGCCAAACACGGTGAAATCCTGTGAGAAGACGTACACCAACCTACCGTCGATTGTACCGTAACCGGTTACTACGCCATCGGAAAGGTAAGTCTCCTTCTCCAAACCAAAGTCGATACAGCGGTGCGACACGAACATGTCGAACTCCTCGAAGCTGCCCTCGTCGAGTAGCATGTCGATGCGCTCGCGGGCAGTGAACTTGCCTTTCTTGTGCTGTGCTGCAATTCGCTTCTCACCGCCTCCAAGTTTGGCCTTTTCGCGAAGCTCAATAAGCTCCTGAATCTTTTGCTCCTGGGTCTTAGTCATTGATCTAATTTTTTGGAAATATTTTCGAATAGGTTACTTGTTCTTGTTCTCGCACAGCTCGGTGAGCACCCCAAAGGTTGACTTGGGATGCAGGAAGGCGATATCGAGCCCCTCGGCACCCTTGCGGGGAGCCTTGTCAATTAGGTTAATCCCTTTGCCTTCGGCCTCCTGTAGCTGCTCCTCTATCTTCTCCACGGCATAGGCAATATGATGCACGCCCTCCCCTTTCTTCTCGATAAACTTGCCGATTGGGCCTTCGGGATCGGTCGATTCCAGCAGCTCTATCTTGGTTTGACCCACCATAAAGAAGGCAGTTTTTACCTTTTGCTCCTTCACCTCCTCAATATTGTAGCACTTTAGTCCAAGTACGTTCTCGTAGTAGGGAATGGCTTCGTTTAAACTCTTTACGGCTATTCCAATGTGTTCAATGTGTGTTATCTTCATGGCTTTGTAAGGGATTTAAATTTGTGTGCAAAAGTACAAGGTATTGAACGATTAGTCGGGCTGATTAAATTAGTTTTTGAGCATATAACCACTTGTTGTGCAACATATTTTGAAAGTACGTTCAATGGGTAAGTTATGCCAAAATATCGAACTATATGGTATTTTTGCCAAATATTTTAAATGCTGAATTGTATGAGTTGGCTCGAACGTACCAATCTACTGGTGGGCGATAAAGCGTTGGAAACGCTAAGGAATAGTCATGTTCTGGTAGTGGGACTGGGAGGCGTGGGCGCTTATGCTGCCGAGCAGATTTGCCGGGCTGGCGTAGGCGAGATGACCATTGTGGATGGCGATAGCGTTAACCCCAGCAACCGCAACCGGCAGCTCCCCGCCCTGGTAAGCACAACCGGAAAACCAAAGGCCCAAGTTGTTGGCGAAAGGTTATTGGATATCAACCCCGAGCTTAAGCTGCATGTGATTCAGGAGTATATCCGCGACGACAGGATGATTGAGATTCTGGAGACCCAGTTCGACTTCGTGGTGGATGCCATCGATACGCTATCGCCAAAGATCTTTCTGATATACCACACCCTGCAGAAGGGGCATAAGCTGGTTAGCTCCATGGGCAGCGGGGGCAAGCTCGACCCCACCAAGGTGGAGATTGCCGATTTCTCCCAGTCGCGTATTTGTCCGCTGGCCCGGGTGCTGCGCAAGCGGCTAGGCCGCTTTGGGGTGCGCAGCGGCTTTCAGGTGGTGTACTCCACCGAGGAGGTTCCCGAGCACGCCATGATTCCCTGCGAGGGCGAGCCCAATAAAAAAACCACCATTGGCACCATCTCCTATATGCCACCCCTCTTTGGCTGCATGATGGCCTCGGTGGTGGTGAGGGGGCTGATAGGAAATTAGTCCGATTTCAGTAGAATAAAAAGTGTTATCCTTGACAGGGTTTTAAAACCCAAGCAGGCCATTGTTCTCTGCGAGGTGGATACCAATTTTTAAAAAATAACCATTGGCATCATCTCGTATACACCACACCGCTTTGGCTGTATGATAGTTTCGGTGGTGGGTTTACCCCTGACAGGGTCTAAAACCCTGTCAGGGGTAAGTGATAGGTTTGTTTTTTTAGTTCATTTTCCATACATTTATTGGGTGAATCCT
Source organism: Tenuifilaceae bacterium (assembly GCA_034003245.1). GTDB lineage: Bacteria > Bacteroidota > Bacteroidia > Bacteroidales > Tenuifilaceae > Perlabentimonas. The sequence goes on along the minus strand of JAVEYY010000045.1, from coordinate 5,171 downwards.
GCAGCCAACCATTGTGTTGCCTATTGTAAGGGAATATCGTTAAGCTTTGGTTAGGTTTAGGCGGTAATTAAAGTTATGGCTCTCTTTTGTTCCCTAGCAGTTCTGTTTTACTCAAGCGTAAGATGGAAACGCGTTAAAAAGAGAAAGCCGACTTGCGCGGCGTTAAATGTATTGTTTATACTTTTGTTAAAGGAGTTGGCGAAACATTTAGGCAAAAAAATGCCCCCGTATTGAAAGACGAGGGCGGCTTAAATGTTTTCACAACGGAATAATCCTTATTGTGAATTGCTTCAGATTGTACGTCAAAAATAAACCCTTTTAACCTAAAATGCAATAGGCTATGAAAAAAATATTGGGATTAGACTTGGGAACCAATTCTATTGGATGGGCATTAGTATCAACCGATGACAATGGTCAACCCTGCAAGATAGAAGGTTTGGGTAGTAGGATTATTCCTATGAGTCAGGATAGAATAGGCGAATTTGATAAGGGCAACTCTGTTTCCCAAACCGCAGAAAGAACAGGATTTAGAGGTGTTCGAAGACTACGAGAGCGTCATCTCCTTAGAAGAGAAAGATTGCATCGCGTTCTGAATATACTGGGATTCTTACCTAAGCATTATGCCGATGAAATAGATTTTGAAAAACGTTTGGGGAAATTTATTGAGGAGAAAGAGCCAAAACTAGCATACTTCAACAGGCAATTCATTTTCCAAGAATCGTTCAATGAGATGTTGGCAGATTTTAAACAGCATCAGCCTCAACTTTTAGATAACGATAGAAAGTTACCCTACGATTGGACAATTTACTATTTACGCAAAAAGGCCCTTTCACAGCGAATAGATAAGGAAGAGTTGGCTTGGTTGATCCTCAATTTTAACCAAAAAAGGGGTTACTATCAGCTAAGGGGAGAAGAGGAGGAGGAAATACCCAACAACAAACAAGTTGAATTCCATTCGCTAAGGGTAGTTGATGTTATAGCCGATGAAGAGCCAAACAAAAAAGGGGATATATGGTACTCTTTACATCTGGAGAATGGATGGGTCTACCGTAGATCAAGCAGAATTCCTTTGAATGATTGGAAGGATAAGGTAAGAGATTTTATTGTTACAACCGACCTTAACGATGATGGAACAATTAAAAAGGATAAAGAAGGTAATGAAAAAAGAAGTTTTAGGGCACCAGGAGAAGATGATTGGACCTTAATTAAAAAGAAAACCGAACAAGAAATTGAGAAGCAAGATAAAACGGTCGGAGCGTATATATATGACACATTACTTCAAAATCCCAATCAGAAAATTAGGGGTAGACTGGTACGAACTATCGAGAGGAAGTTCTATAAAGAGGAATTACGGACAATTCTAAACGTTCAGAAGCAATTTCATCCCGAGTTGTATGATGAAGGTTTATATAATCGCTGTGTTAGGGAGCTGTATCGCAGCAACGAATCGCAGCAGATACAGCTAAGCAAAAAGGATTTTGTACACTTATTTGTAGAGGATATAATTTTTTATCAACGCCCATTAAGAAGTCAGAAGTCATCAATTGGACGTTGCCCCCTTGAGTATCGAACCTATAAAGATGAAAAGTGGAATGCAGTAACAGAATACCTAAAAGCCATACCTAAATCAAACCCACTGTATCAGGAATTCAGAGTTTGGCAATGGCTATATAATTTGCGTATTTTAAATAAGGAAGATGATAAGGACGTAACCCCGCAGTTTATCTCAAGCATTAACGATCTGGAGCGACTCTTTGAGTATTTGATGCTCCAAAAAGAGGTTGACCATAAAGCGATCCTTAAGCATTTGATTGAACCAACAGGTTTAAAGGGAAAGGCTTTAAATGCTGAGATCAGGAAATACCGCTGGAACTATGTCTATGATAGCGTAAAAGAGGAGTCGAAAAAATATCCCTGTAATGAAACAGGCTATGAGATTAAACGAAGGCTGAGTAGGGTTGACCATATTCCAACAGATTTTTTAACTAACCAAATTGAGCATGAACTATGGCACATTATCTACTCGGTTACCGACAAAACGGAGTTTGAGAAGGCTTTAACCGCATTTGCCAGAAAGTTCCATTTAGACGAACCCTCTTTTGTAGAGAATTTCAAGAAGTTCCCCCCGTTCAAAAGCGAGTATGGTGCTTACTCCGAGAAAGCAATCAAAAAGCTACTGCCTTTGATGCGCTTGGGTAGGCATTGGGCCTGGAGCTTAATCGACCCAAAGACCCAAAGCCGTATCAAAAAGATTATCACCGGCGAGTATGATGAGGATATAAAGAATCGTGTCCGCGACAAGGCCATTAACTTACAGCAAGAAGATGACTTCCAGGGTTTGCAGCTATGGTTGGCGCAATACATAGTTTACGACCGTCATTCTGAAGCTGGTATTACTGTAAAATGGGATACCCTTAAGGATTTGGAAAAGTACTTGGATGACTTTAAGCAGCACTCCCTTCGCAATCCAATAGTTGAGCAGATCGTTACTGAAACCCTTCGTGTAGTAAAAGATATTTGGGCCTATTATGGTAATGGGAGTAAAGATTTCTTCCATGAAATTCATGTTGAGCTGGGTCGCGAAATGAAAAACACAGCCGAAGAACGCCTGCGTTTAAGCAACCAGATAACGAGTAACGAGAACACTAATCTGCGCATCAAAGCCTTGATAGCTGAGCTTAAGGACAATTCAGATGGGCAGCTATTGGTGGAAAATGTACGTCCGTATTCTCCTATTCAGCAGGAAGCGTTAAAGATTTTCGAAGATGGGGTTTTGTGTGCAAGCGAAGATATTCCCGAGGATATCCTTAAGATTAGCAAAACAGCTCAACCTTCTAAATCGGAATTACACCGTTACAAATTATGGCTTGAACAGCGATACCGCTCCCCATACACCGGTGAGATGATTCCCTTAAGCAAGCTCTTTACTGCCGAGTACGAGATAGAGCATGTGATTCCGCAAAGTAGGTACTTCGATGATGGGCTAAGCAATAAAGTCATATGCGAGTCGGCAATTAATAAGCTAAAGGATAATCAGCTGGGTTTGGAGTTTATTAAGAACCATTATGGCGAAATTGTAGAGACCGGATTTGGCAAAAAGGTTAAAGTGTTTACTGAGGAAGAATATACGGATTTTGTGAAGAAGAACTATGCGCAAAACCGAACAAAGCGTAATAAGCTTATGCTTGACGAGATCCCCGAGAAAATGATTGAACGACAGCTAAACGATACTCGCTACATAAGCAAGTTTGTAACATCAGTTCTTTCCAATATTGTGCGTTCCGATGATAAAGATGATGGGATGAACTCGAAAAACATTCTTCCAGTAAATGGGATGATTACTGCCACTCTACGAAAGGACTGGGGTTTAGAAGGTATATGGAACGATCTAATTCTACCACGTTTTGTAAGGATGAATCAGCTATCAAATAGCCATAGCTACACCTCCGTTAATACGAACAACAAGGTAATTCCAACAGTACCAATTGAGCACTCAAAAGGTTTTCAAAAAAAACGAGTGGACCATCGCCACCATGCCCTCGATGCGCTGACTATTGCTTGTACCACCAGGAATCATATTAATCTGCTTAACAATAAACACGCAAACTCAAAGGAACGGGTTGATCTGAACCGTAAGCTCAGGCGGTACGAAAAGGCTGCTTATATCCACCCCAAAACAGGTCAAAGGGTAGAGAGGGAAGTACCCAAAGAATTCTTCAAGCCTTGGGATAACTTTACTAAAGACGCCAAGGACAATCTCGAGGGGGTTGTGGTTAGCTTCAAGCAGAACTTACGGGTTATTAACAAAACAACTAATAAGTATGAGAGAGTTATTGCCAAGAACGGTAAAAAATTAAAAGAGTTAACATCCCAAACAAAAGGTGATAGCTGGGCAATTCGAAAACCTTTGCACAAGGATACTGTCTCGGGCGAAGTGAAATTGCCTTGGGTAAAGATTCCGAATGGTAAAATACTAACTGCAACGCGAAAAAACATTGATACTTCTTTTGACTTAAAAAATATAGAATCAATTACTGATACTGGGATACAGAAGATTCTGAAGAACTACCTTGCTAGTAAAGATAATAACCCCGAGTTCGCTTTTACCCCTGAAGGGATTGAAGAGATGAACCGAAACATTGAGAGTTTCAATGATGGGGGAAAGCATAAACCAATATTTAAAGTGAGAGTCTTTGAAATAGGCAGTAAATTTCCGTTAGGTCAAACTGGAAATAAAAAAATTAAGTATGTAGAGGCTGCAAAAGGTACAAACCTATTTTTTGCCATCTATCAAGGTAAAGATGGAAAACGAACCTACGAAACTATCCCTCTAAATATCGTAATTGAACGACAAAAGCAAGGGCTAGGCTCAGTTCCTGAGGTTAACGAGAAAGGGGATCAATTGTTATTCCACCTCTCGCCCAACGACCTGGTTTATGTTCCCCCGGCTGATGAGGTAGAGTCTCAGGTTGGCACTGTGCCTCCAAAGGTTAATGCGGATCAGGTTAGGAGAATATACAAGATGGTTAGCTGTACAGGCACGCAGTGTATGTTCTTGCGAAACGACATTGCGAGCCCTATTGTGAATAAGGTAGAGTTTTCACCCTTGAATAAGATGGAAAGATCAGTGGAGGGGGAAATGATCAAGGATGTATGCTGGAAGATTAGAGTGGATCGTATTGGCAATATTGTAGATTAATAATCTAAGACCTTTACAATATTCCACTTTATCGTTGCGGTGTTATTTTTAATTAATAAGAACGGTTTAAAAACCAGAAACCACTATATCGACTGCCTTGGCAATCTATCCCCGCAGGGGAAGTAAGAAGTTCTAACTACCCTCCGAACCCCCATAGCCTCACCCCTGTCAGGGTTCTAAACCCTGACAGGGGTAAGGGGTTCGTATCAGTATAGGCGATCCAGAGTTTTTTTAGCTATCCCCCCTAAAATAATCAGGAAAATATTTGGAGGTTTGGCAGCTATCTCCTTACCTTAGCTGTAGTATTATCTGTTAGTGAGTCGTTTCTGTCTATACTGTAAATTTTCTTTTATGATTATCCGTAATTGTACCTAAGTTTTCCATACCAAGTATCTTCGACAGCTGCAACTAGTAGTCTATCAAATAGATTCGCTCCAAAATATCGTCTATTTGTTTTGTAACAAAATTCATT